>NZ_JBSNBL010000001.1:0-795579 GCF_053760365.1 Corynebacterium sp. c7Ub_26
TTTTTCTGATGAGCACCGTATATACCCCAGCACTTTTAGGATTTCGGCAGTCTATTCGTGTGAATGGGAATCGACGGGGATGGGTATCCCGGCATCACTATCGCTATTGCAGGATTAACTTCGCGGTATCAACTGCAAGGCGTAGAAACTGCGGTGCGGATTTGGGGCATTGGGGATATAGAAGGCATCCAGGGCAGGCGTTGGCGCCCAAGTCGCGCTTAGACTTCTCGGTTTCGCGCGCAGGTCGGTACATCCAGGCAAAATCGACCGGGGGGGGACACTGTGTCGCAGAAATGTTGACGTCGTGCACGGGGAGGGGTAGTTTCGCTTTCAATACCTAGACCGCTCGGTCTATTTTAGACGATCAGTCCTTAGACAATCTAGTGCGAAGGCGAACCCATGGAAGCGATAATTATTTTTCTCCTGATCGGCGTCGGTGCGCAGCTGGTCAAGGGGAGCATGGGGATGGCCTACGTGGTTACCTCAACAACACTGCTGGTGTTTACTGGCGTGCAGGCCGCGACGGCGTCGGCAATCGTTCACCTCGTCGAGGTGGGCACTACCCTTGCGCTGGGGCTTAGCCACGGGAAAATGGGAAATGTCGACTGGAAATTGGCTTTATCGCTGAGTGCTCCGGGCGCGTTCGGGGCGTTTATCGGCGCACGTGTTCTGGGCCAGGCCAGCGCGTCAGCAGCACGTCCCCTGACCGCCGCGATTCTCGTCGCTTTGGGGACTTTCATCGTTTTGCGATTTATCGGGCTCGTCACGATTCAAGCGAAGACAGTGTGGGGGCCAAAGCGCCTCGGTATCCTTGGTTTGGTAGTCGGAGGTCTCGACGCCACGGGCGGCGGTGGCTGGGGAACAATGACCACATCGACGCTGATGGCGGCCGGGAAACGGGAGCCGAGGCGGATAGTTGGCACGGTCCTGGCCGCGCAATTCCTCGTCGCAACTGCGGCAACGCTGGGCTTCATTCCCGTGCTGAGTAGGGAAGTTGAACATCATGCTGCGCCGGCATTAGGCCTGTTCATCGGCGGAATTATTACCGCTCCGTTCGCCGCGTGGCTCGCCGGAAAAGTCAATGCGTCGGTTCTCGGTGGCGCGGTCGGCGTACTGCTCGTTGGGCTGAATGTCAAGGTTTTATTCGACGCACTCGGCGTCAGTCACGCATCTCAGTGGGGAGCGGTCGTCCTGGCTGCTGGTTTTGGGATGATTGCAGGCAATTGGGCTCGGCAATACGCCCAGTCCCGAGAGGAAAAGCGCAGTTCAGACCTGCTTTCGACGTATGACGACGGTGGTCTGCGCAGGGACTCGTCCTCGCGTTATCTCCAGCCAGGCAAGCGTGCAGATGTGCGCGGTGCAGAAGTGATCAAGACGGGCGGTCCTGAGGTCGCAGCTGAGCAGGCATCTAGTTCAGTGTCAGGGGCACGATGTCTCTAAAAGTTGAGGAAACAGACAGGGCGGTCTATAATTTGAACATAATCAAAACAGCTTGGTCTATCGCTAGGGAATCGTTTGGGACTCCGAAGTTAGGCAGTGTGCTGATTGGCTAAAACCTCATTCATCAGGTGAAACAGGCTCTCGTAAGGCACATAATAACTGCTTCGTAAGCGAAGAGTTGTGATCGTCCTTTCATGGGGAAACTGAAACAATCCCCCTGCCGCGGACGGTGGAGTACACAATGCGCCATTCCGATCGACGAGGAAGTGACGACGAACCGATGCTCACCTGCCTTCCTCGCCGACGGTGGCCCCACCAATTGCCGTCCAGCCAGACGACCAGCTAACGGCATGCGATTTGTTAGCCCCGTGATGTGAAACCCCGAGTCCTCAACGCAACCCAATTAATCCGGCTTCTCGCCACAACCCAACGAAGGATAAAACGATGACAACCCCTACCCGTAACGAAACAACTCAGACCGATTCCTCTGCTACCGGCGTTGATGATTCCGCCCAGTATCGCACGAGAGACGCTACTCACGCTCGGTCGGAAAATACGTCTGCAGCACGAACCACTGATTCGCCTGGCTCTCAGAGAACCAGTCAAGGCGCTGCGGAGGGTCGCGCTTCCCGCACCCAGAGGGCTGGCGGACGCACAGGTAGCCGCACAGGGGGTGGGCGCGCTGCCGGTGGGCGCTCTCGGCCTCGTCGCAAACCGAAACCCCAAGGACAGTGGGCTGTAGATGGTCGCGAAGCCCTCAACGACGACGAAAAGATCAAGGCCGAAGACGCTGGCGTTGCTGTCGCTCAGCGCGTCCGAGATATTTACGCTCTCCAGGGTTTTGATTCCATTTCGGCGAATGACCTCGCTCCACGTTTTAAATGGATCGGTCTTTACACTCAGCGCCGCCAGGATATGGATGGAGAACAAACAAGCATCAAAAGCAATGCTGAACTCCAGGACCATTACTTCATGATGAGGGTCCGTTTAGACGGCGGCGTCGTTAATTCGGAGCAGTTAGCGGTGATCGGTGAAATTTCTCGCGATTTCGCTCGCGGAACTGCCGATTTTACGGATCGTCAGAATGTGCAGCTGCACTGGATTCGGATCGAGGATGTTCCGGAGATTTGGGATCGCCTGAACAGCGTGGGGTTGTCCACGAATTTTGGTTGCGGTGATGTTCCGCGCGTCATTCTGGGATCACCAGTGGCCGGTGTCGCTGCAGATGAAATTATTGATGCAACACCGGCGATTGAAGAGATTAAAACCAATCGTCTTCCTAAGCCGGAGTATTCAAATCTCCCAAGGAAATTTAAGACTGCAATTTCGGGAAACTCCCGTCAAGATGTCACTCATGAAATTCAAGACCTCTCGTTTATCGGTGTTAGGCATCCTGAGCATGGGCCCGGTTTCGATGTATGGGTAGGCGGTGGCTTATCGACGAACCCCATGCTCGCGCAGCGTCTCGGCGTCTTCGTCTCCCTCGACGAAATTCCTGACGTGTGGGAGGGAATCGTCTCGATTTTCCGTGATTACGGTTATCGGCGTTTACGTAACCGTGCGCGGCTGAAGTTCTTGGTCGCTGATTGGGGCGTCGAAAAGCTGCGTTCGGTTCTGGAAAACGACTATCTGGGTCATCCGCTCCGTGACGGTGTCGAGCCTCCGGTTGCGCCAGGTTATCGGGATCATATCGGTGTTCACGACCAGCAGGACGGGCTGAAGTATGTGGGCGTCAAACCGACGGTGGGGCACACTGAGGGGCGTCAGCTGATTCGCTTGGCTGAGCTCGCCGATAAATTCGGATCAGGTCGAATTCGAACCACTCCGAATAAAGAACTTTTATTTCTCGACGTAAAACCAGGACGTGTACCTCATCTGCTTCATGCCCTCGATAATGAGGGGCTTTCTGCAAAGCCATCGAGTTTTCGGCGCGACATCATTTCATGCACGGGTTTGGAATTCTGCAAACTTGCCCTCGTTGTGACAAAACAGCGCGCAATTCGGTTAGCCGACGAACTCGAAGAACGCTTAGGGGATCTCGACGTTCCCTTAAAGATCAGTCTGAACGGCTGCCCCAATTCGTGCGCTCGGACGCAATTGGCGGACATCGGGCTCAAAGGACAAATCGTGACCGACCAAGACGGCAACCGCGTTGAAGGATTTCAAGTGCACTTAGGCGGCGCCCTCGGATTCCACCCCGATTTCGGACGAAAACTTCGTGGCCACAAAGTCACGAGTGCGGGGCTCGCCGATTACGTCGAAAGACTTGTCACTAAATATAAAGCCGATCGAAACAAAGGTGAACAGTTTCGCGAATGGGTCCTTCGTGCGCCAGACGAGGATTTGCAATGAGCACAGCAGCAATCAATAACGACGTCCGCCACCATTCCGATACGGGCTCGCAAAGGAATTCTTATACGGCCAATACGGATATTCCAGAGGAAGATAAGGCGCCGAAACTTCATCGCGATGTTCCCGGAAAGAAAGGTCATTCGAATCCGAACCGGGCCGTTGTCAATAACTGTCCCTACTGTGGTTCGGAATTGCTCTTCCCTGATACGCAAACCGAATACGCCTGGGAATGTCGGGAATGTTGCCATGTTTTCAGCGTGAAATTCCATGGATATCTACCCAGAAACGTAAACAAACAAAACTAGCAGTAACCGCCACGCGCCCGGCGGTGTTCATCAGGACACCAATTGAGATGAGCCCCGTCGCGGTGAATACCGGTGAATACTAAGGAGTGACTCTCCATGCCCACCCCGACAACGGATCACGCCGAACATTTATCGACGACGGATGCGCCTGAGTCCAGCAGTGCAGCGGAGAATGCGCCCCACGCCCGGAGGCCAGAGAAGGCCGCGCAGACGTCGATCGTCCGGCACACCCGTGGTATCGAAGACCCCGTCGTCGAGGCGCGGGACGGAAATACGTCAGAGAGAAACGCACCTGACGTCGACAATGATTATCGGGCTGAGATGCTGAATTTGGCTCTCGATTACTCCGCGGAACTGGAAAACGCCAGCGCGGAGGAGATCATGGAATGGGCGCATGATCATGTCCCGAAGCTGGCAGTCACGCTATCCATGCAAGACACCGTTTTGGCTGATCTCGCGGAGAAGTACGCGCCCGCCGCCGACCTCGTTTTTTTAGACACCGGCTACCACTTTGCCGAAACGCTGGATGTCGCGGATGCCGTGGAGAGGCGGTATTCGAACCGGCTGCTTCGGGTTGTTCCTCATCTCACTCGCCGTGAGCAGGACCAACGCTACGGCAAGGATCTCTACGCGACGGATCCCACCCTCTGCTGCCACATGCGGAAAGTCGTGCCGCTCCAGGAAACGCTGGCCGGCTACCCCGCGTGGGTGACGGGACTCAAGCGTGTCGACGCGCCGTCCCGCGCGCATACTCCCGTCCTCGAAATCGACAAGGCCGGGCGGCTGAAAATCAACCCCATCATCACCTGGACCGACGACGACGTCGAGAACTACATCGTTGAGCACGATTTGATCCGGCACCCCTTAACGACGCAGGGGTACCCGTCCATCGGGTGCGAAACGTGCACGGCGCGGGTGCAAGCGGGGGAGGATCCGCGGTCCGGGCGCTGGCAAGGCAAGGAAAAAACCGAGTGCGGCCTGCATGTTTAGCCCGCTCTGACATGTCACTCCCGATGGTCGTGTGAAACTCTCGCGTCACCATCCGACCGACGCCACTCCACGCCTGCTAACTCACCACCCTTCACCCCCACACCCCACACCACAGTTAGGAAAACCTCATGACAACAGCCGCCCCGACGCGCATCGCGTCCTCTTTACCTGCACATTTAGCTCTACTTGAAGCGGAAGGCATCGACATCATCCGGCAAGCCGCCGGCCAGGCCGACCGCGGCGCCATTTTGTTCTCCGGCGGCAAAGACTCCGTCGTCGTCCTCGAACTCGCCCGCCGCGCATTCGCTCCCGCGTCGATCCTCTTCGAACTTCTCCACGTCGACACCGGCCACAACTTTCCCGAGGTCCTCGCGTTCCGTGACGCGATCGCCGCCCGCCCCGGCGTCACTCTTCGAGTCGCTAAGGTTCAAGATTGGATCGACAGCGGCGAACTCCACGAGCGTCCCGACGGCACACGCAACCCGTTGCAGACCGTCCCCCTCGTCGAGACGATTGAAAACCAGGGTTACGACGTCGTCCTTGGTGGAGCACGTCGCGACGAGGAAAAAGCCCGCGCGAAAGAACGCGTGTTTTCCGTCCGCGATTCGTTCGGCGGATGGGATCCACGCCGGCAGCGCCCCGAACTGTGGGGCATATACAACGCAAAAGTGCAGCCCGGCGAGAATGTCCGCGTTTTCCCCATCTCCAACTGGACCGAGGCCGACGTCTGGGACTACATCGACGCGCGCCACCTCGAACTCGCTCCCATTTATTACGCCCACCAGCGCAAAGTGTTCAACCGCAACGGGATGTGGCTCTCACCGGGCGAGTGGGGTGGCCCGCGCGACGGCGAAGAAATCGTCACGAAGACCGTCCGCTACCGCACCGTCGGTGACATGTCATGTACGGGAGCGGTCGAGTCGGAAGCCCGCACCAACGCCGACATTATCGACGAAATCCGCCGCTCAACCACGACCGAACGCGGCGCCACCCGCGCAGATGACAAATTGTCCGAATCCTCCATGGAGGATAGGAAGAAAGATGGGTACTTCTGATGTCTCACAGCACAACCGTTACGCTCGACACCGTTGCCGACGACACCCGCGCGACGACCACCACGTCCGCCGACACCCGCTCCACCCCCACCCCAGCCAATAACGAACTCCCTACCGTCCGGCTCTGCACCGCAGGTTCCGTCGACGATGACAAGTCCACGTTCGTCGGCCGCCTGCTTCACGACACGAAATCGATCCTCAGTGACCAATACGAAGCGGTTCAGCGCTCGTCGGAAGCCCGGGGCCTGGCGGAGGCGGACCTGTCGCTCCTGGTCGACGGCCTTCGCGCCGAGCGCGAGCAAGGCATCACCATCGACGTCGCATACCGCTATTTCGCCACTGACCAGCGCAAATTCATCCTGGCGGACTGCCCCGGCCACGAGCAGTACACGCGCAACACCGTCACTGGGATGTCCACCGCGGATGTCGTTATTTTGCTTATCGACGTGCGCAACGGGGTGGTCCGCCAAACTAACCGACACGCGACCGTCGCGGGCCTCCTCGGCGTCCCGCATGTCGTCGTCGCCGTCAACAAAATCGACCTGGTGGGTTACGACGAAGCCACCTTTCGCACCATCGAGGACCAGGTCGCAGCGTTGGCCGACCGCGCGCACCTCAACGACGTTCGCGTCGTCCCGATCTCCTCGCTCAAGGGCGACAACGTCGTCGAAACGTCCGCCCGAACGCCGTGGTACACCGGCCCCAGCATCGTCGAAATATTAGAAAGCATTGACGACGTCACTAGCGTCGAGGATGCCGCTGACCAGGCTCTTCGTCTGCCGGTGGACTATGTGATCCGCGACCACGACTCCGAATACCGAGGCTTCGCCGGCCGGATCGCGGCAGGTTCCGTCGGCGTCGGTGACGAAGTGACGGTCACCGGCGGCCGCACCGCCCGAATCACAACGCTCAGCATTGCTGGTGATCCGGTCGAGACGCCGGTCCGTGCGGTCGCCGGCAGCTCCGTGAGCGTCGAGCTGGATACGGACATCGACTTGTCGCGCGGCGCGCTGATCGCGGGAACATCGCACCCCGACACCACCAACACCGTCGAGGCCACCATCGTCCACACCAGCCAGCGCCCGCTCGTCGTCCGTCGTCGGTTATTACTCCGCTACGGTGCACACACCACCAAAGCCCAATTGTCAGATATTCAAGGCATTATCGACGTCGATTCCGGCAAACTGCTCCCTACGCACCCTAGCGAATTCAACGACGAACCCGTGACGACGCTGGAATCCAACGAACTCGCGCGCGTCACGATCAAAACGCGGGACGCCATCCCATTTGAGCCCTATCAACCGGGCGGCAAGATCGGGTCTTTCCTGCTTATCGACGATCAGACGGGCGATACCGTGGCCGCCGGCTTGGTCCTTCCGCGGGAAGGTCAGCAGACGGATAGCGCGACAGCGTGAGAGTTATGAACGTGCTGGTAGAGGCGCTGATCGGCCGCGATCGTTAGGAAAAGGGGGCACAGTGAACCACTCTGCATCGAAGCGCTCGGGATCGGCGTGCCCGGGTTCCATGCGCTCCGCATTGATTTTGTTCGCCCACGGCAGTCGGCATAACCATGTGACGCACGCGCTTCGCGACATTACCGACGCCGTGGCCCGCGAATCCCGCATCGCCGGGCGCTTCGGGGTTCACATGGCGTTTTTGGATCACACCGAGCCCGACCTCGTGCAGGTGAGCGCCCGATTGGCCGAGCGTGATTACGATCACGCTGTTGTCGTGCCACTTCTGTTTACCGACGCTTTCCACTCGCGTGTCGACGTTCCGGCGCAGGTGAAGGAAGCGCAGGATGCCTCCGGACTGGCGATGTCGATTGCGCGTGGGTTGGGGACCGGCGACGATCTTGCTGCAGTGTTGGAACAGCGTTTCAGCCGATTGGTCCCTGAGACGTCGAGCTCGGGGAGTGGAAACAATGCTGGTAGTGAGACTAACGGTGAGGCTTCTGCACTGGTCGATGGCACCTCAGCGCGGACGCCCGAGACCACGCTCGGTCCAGGTAATACACCTGCCCCGGTGATCCGCGTCCTTTACTCTGTGGGCAGTTCCGATCCCGCGGCCAACGATGCCGTCAGCCGTCTAGCTGCGAGTATTGGCGCAACGTCCGTTGCCGCAACGGGTGAGCATCCGAAAGGTGTCGCCGCCATTGACCACATCGTTGCCCACCACAGGAACGCCAGCCACGGTGGCCTAGACCAGGGAAAACGAAAGAAATATCAGGTCGCCACGGAATCAGGCGAGCCGTCCGTTGCCCCTTTGGTCGTTGTCCAGCCCTTGTTTGTAGCGCCTGGAAAATTGTGGGCTATGGCAACCAAGGAACTAGGCCACAGACAGAGTCAATCCCAGTCGGTCGAAGCACAACCCTTGCGCGAGCGCCTCACCTCCAGACGAGGTGATATTCCTCAGACGCTTGGGTATTCATATGAGACACCCGACGTTCCCGATGTCAGGTTCCGATGCGGATCCCCACTTGGAGTCGATTTAGCGCCCATGATCGCAGATCGGGCGTGCTCAGCGTAATAATTCCCCGAAACCCCCCAACCCTGAACTGGCCCCCGAAACGCAACTTGCCCCCGGTACTTCGTCATCTACGAAGCCCGGGAGCTCACCATCACTTCTCACTCACCCGTGAGTGAACCACCATGTCGTCCCACTCGACAACCTTCTTCCGCTCGCGATCTTCCTTTTCACCGAGCTCATGTTCGTACGCCTCGAGCGCGTGGTAACCCTCCCATGAGGTCACCTCGACGCCCTTATCGCGAAGCAACCCCAGCACCGCGTCGGGATCCGTCGTCTCTGGTTCGGTCAGCACGCCATTGTCAAGGTCTTCCAGCAGGCAGTCGACGGTTTCGTTCGCGTCGCCCTTCGTGTTTCCGATCAAGCCGACAGGTCCGCGCTTAACCCAGCCCGTGGTGTACAGCCCGTCGAGGGTTTCCTCCGACCCGGCCCCGCGCACAATGCGACCAGCGATGTTGGGAATCACGTGGTGTTTGTCGTCGAAGGGGATCTCCTCGGCGGGGTCAGATCGGTACCCGACGGCGTGATAAACAGCCCCCAGCTCCCAATCCTTGTATTTCCCGGTACCGCGGATCCCACCGTTGCCATCAAGCTCGGTGCGCTCGGTGCGCAGCCCGGTGACCTTGCCGTTGTCGGTCAAAATCTCAACCGGCGACTCGAAGAAATGGATATACAGCTTGTGGGGGCGGTCTTCGATCTCGCGGATCGCGTACTGCTCCAGGATGCTGCACACCATGTCCTGGATCTTGGAACTCCGACGAGTCGCCTCAGAGGCCTCGTCGTATTGAATATCCTCGGGATCCACGATGACCTGGATAGTGGGGGACTTGTCCAGCTCCTTGAGCTCCATCGGCGTGAACTTCGCTTGCGCAGGCCCACGACGCCCAAACATGTGGACTTCCGTCGCTTTATTCTTCTTCAGCGCCTCGTACACATTGTCGGGAATCTCAGTGACGTGCAGTTCGTCGGCAGTTTTTGCCAACACACGCGCGATATCGACGGCGACGTTACCGACACCAACCACTCCGACTTTCTCCGCGTGCAAATCCCAATCGCGCTGGAAAAGGGGGTTGCCATCATAAAAACCGACGAATTCTCCCGCGCCCCAGGAACCGTCGGCACCCTCACCAGGAACGTTGAGCGCACGATCACCGGTGGCCCCCGTCGCGAAGATGACCGCGTCGTAAAGCGATTGAAGTTCGGAAAGAGTGATGTCTTTGCCGTATTCCACATTCCCGATCAAACGGAGCTCAGGTTTGTTCATCACCTTGTGGAGTGACTTAATAATTCCCTTGATACGCGGGTGGTCGGGCGCAACGCCATACCGGATAAGGCCAAAGGGGGCTGGCATTTTTTCAAAAAGATCAATGGCGACGTCACCGTTATATTTCTTCATGAGGGCATCTGAGGCGTAAATACCAGCTGGTCCGGAGCCAATGACGGCCACACGTAGAGGTCGATCCATGGACTGAGGTTCTCCTTTTATTGCGATGTAATTTCTCTTTTTATTGCGATGCGCTTGTATCCGGATTCTTTCCGACGACGAGCCGGGGAGCATCGACGTTGCGTTTATGTAATTCGCGGAATCGTGAACCGCCGCTTGACGACGACTGAACTCCACGAATCCGAAACTATACCACTCTGTCTACTTTTGTCGTGGGGTCGGGTGCCCCACCTGCTGCCCGTTGGTACGTTACTGCAAATTAATGCCGCGTCAATCCCCGCGAAAGTGGCAAATAGTCGCGAAAGACACACACAAACGGAATAATGAAGGGCATATCCGCATATGTGCCAAACCCCACAAAGGTGAATCATCGGTGGTTCAGCACACGTGCGCCGGAACAGCGAGTAAGCCGAGTAACCAGACTGCGTCATCATCACGTAACGCTGAGTAATTGTGGAGGTTTAATCACATGCCGTGTGCCCTATACATCGACGTCGGAGGAGCTTTCGGACCGTCGGCAGGCGACGCCCTACCAGCGCCCCTTCAGGGAAATGTCACCCGAATGATTTCCGGGGAGCCAGGATCACCCGCTGACCCCTCAGCGCTTGTTGCCGAGGCAGTAGAGAAGGCCTCCCCATCCGACGAATTGCAGGGCGCACTCGTTGCCACCGGAGACATCACCGTCGATTCGCGCATTGCAGCCAGCATCGGCGTCCCGGTTGTCCTCCTTTTCCTTGCCGACGCCGCCCCCGACGCACCTCGCGTTTCACTGAGCATCTCCACAGCCGAGGGCGAAGGGGCGAAGATCGCGGCCATCGTCACCCGCGATGGGCACTCCATCGACGGTATCCCGACCAGCATCTCCGTCATCGCAGCATCCGACGAGGCCGCGCTCGACTCCGCGGTGTCGTCGGCAGTAGGGGAGAGCGGGCGCCTCGAACCGGTCGTCGGCCCAGAAGTGTTCCAACACAACCTCATTGACCAAGCATGCGCCTCCGGAGCGCGCATTGTCCTCCCCGAAGGCGACGACGACCGCATCCTCCGCGCCGCTGACTGGCTCCTCGAACACCATGTCTGCGATCTCACCATCCTCGGCAACCCCGACGACATCTCCGCGCGGTCCAAAGAACTCGGCCTCAACCTTAGCGACGCCACCATCGCTGACCCCCAAGGCACCGACGACGACTCCGTCGAGCAGGCCGAAAAATTTGCCGCCACCTTCGCTGAGCTGCGGAAAAAGAAAGGTATCACCCTCGACGACGCCCGGGAGACAGTGAAGGATATCTCCTACTACGCCACCATGATGATCTACGACGGCCAAGCTGACGGTATGGTATCCGGCGCCGCGCACACCACCGCGCACACCATCAGGCCAGCGCTACAAATTATCAAAACCGCGCCGGGATCCTCCGTCGTCTCCTCCATCTTCCTCATGGTCATGCGCGGTAAACTCTGGGCGTTCGGGGATTGCGCCGTGAATCCCAACCCCACCTCCGAGCAGCTGGCAGAAATAGCCGTTACTTCCGCGGACACCGCCGCCAGCTTTGGGATTGATCCCCGCGTTGCCCTCTTGTCCTACTCGACGGGATCCTCCGGAGCGGGCGATGACGTCAATAGAGTCGCCCGCGCGGTCGAGCTGGCTCAGCGCAAGGCCGCCGACGCGCCACGGAACGGCAGCCCCATCGCTATCGACGGGCCAATCCAGTTCGACGCAGCCGTCGAGCCCTCCGTCAGCAAGAAGAAAATGCCCGACTCCGACGTTGCTGGGCAGGCCACGGTCTTCGTCTTCCCGACTCTCGACGCAGGAAATATCGGGTACAAGGCGGTCCAGCGCACCGCGAACGCGTTGGCTGTGGGGCCGGTACTCCAGGGCCTGAACAAGCCAGTCAATGATCTCTCCCGCGGAGCCACTGTGCCGGACATCATCAACACAGTGGCCGTCACAGCAGTGCAAGTGGCCGCACAGACTAGCACCCGCGATTCCGCATAGTCCTGACCTGCCACAGAGAGAAGTGACATGATGAAGACAAGCGACACACCGACTCCGGCAGATACCTCCGCGGCCGCCGCACCGACCGCCCCCGAAACATCAGGACACGAGAACGACGAACTCGTCCTGGTACTCAACTCGGGCTCGTCGTCGATCAAATTCCAGCTGGTCAACCCAGCTAACCACGCCACGGATGCCCCCTTTGTCTCTGGGCTCGTGGAGCAGATCGGTGAGGAAACTGGGCACGTCACCATTAAGTACGCGGGGGAGAAGCGCACCCGCGAGCTGCCCATTCTCAACCACACAGAGGGGCTCGATGAAGCGCTGAACTTTCTGGACTCGCTCGGCGTCGGGCTGTCCACGCTGAACCTGGTGGCGTGCGGGCACCGCGTGGTCCACGGCGGGCGCTTGTTTAGCAGCCCCGTCCTTATCGACGACGAGGTTGTCGGCCTGATTAGGGACCTTATTCCGCTGGCCCCGCTGCACAACCCGGCCAACCTGGACGGCATCACGGTTGCGCGGAAAATCCTGCCTGACATCCCCCATGTCGCGATCTTCGACACCGCCTTTTTCCACTCGCTCCCGCCCGCGGCCGCTCTGTACCCCATCGACGCCGAAACGGCGATGAACTACGCCATCCGGCGGTATGGGTTCCACGGCACGAGCCACGAGTACGTGTCCCAGCACGTGCCTGATCTCCTGGGCAAAGCACCTCATGAGGTGAACCAAATTACGCTGCACCTGGGGAACGGTGCTTCGGTCGCCGCCATCCGTGGTGGCCACGCCGTCGACACCTCGATGGGAATGACCCCATTGGCGGGCATCATGATGGGCACCCGTTCCGGCGACATCGACCCGGGCATTGTCTTCCACCTCGCCCGCAACGGCATGACCATCGACGAGATCGACGATCTACTCAACCGACGGTCTGGCCTCAAAGGCATGAGTGGCGTGAATGACTTCCGCGCCCTTCAGGAAAAGATTGACCGCGAGGACCAGGACGCTTGGAGCGCCTACAACATGTATGTGCACTCTATCCGGCGTTTCGTGGGCGCGTACATGCTTATCCTCGGTCGCCTCGATGCCATCACCTTCACGGCGGGGGTGGGCGAGAACCACGCCGGAATTCGTCGTGACACCATGTCTGGCCTGGAGAATTTCGGTATCCTCATCGACGACGAGCGAAACAACTCGCCATCCCGCGAAGCGCGGCTCATTTCTTCCGACGAATGCCGCGTGAAAGTATTTGTTATCCCGACGAATGAGGAATTAGCCATCGCGCGGTATGCCGCGGGCTTCGCCCACCACTAGCGACGATGGGCTGCTGCGCTCTGCCTTGGCGTGTGGTGGTGGCGCTACGCCTGTGGCGGCGTGTCCGCCGTGTCCGGCCGAGCAGCCCGTCGGTTAAGTGACCAGCGGATGAATTGGAAGACGGACGCTGCGATGATGAGCGCCGCGAAAAGTCGGTTAGTCCACGACTCGTCGATGTAACCCTGTGCGCGAACGATCAGTAACAGGGCACCAGCGAAGAACATCACGGCTGCGAAGACTTTGTCGTTATACCGCATCGTCACATTCCACCGTCCAGTTCTCGTCGTCTGGGGTTATCAAAAAGTCCCCGTCGTAACGGGGACTATATGGTGCTACACCAACCACCTGGGTGTCCAATGGAAACACATTAGAGGTGGCAGGCTCGGCTGCGCTCATCGTCGATGCACAAGCCGACACCAAGGCATTAGCAACGACGCTGTTTAGAAGATGAAGACGTCGTCGCCAACCTGCAGGGTGTTGAAGTAGTGCTCAGCATCCTGGTGGGAGAGGTGGATGCAGCCTGCAGACTCACGGTTCAGGGAACCCTCGTGGAAGGCCATGCCGGAGTTCGTGAAGTACACCGAGTAAGGCATCGGGGCGTTGTTGAACTCGTGGCTCACCTCGTCCTTCACCTTACGGAGAACCTTGTGCCAGCCCGGAGTAGTTTCCTGTCCCGGGGCACCAGCCGTGATGGGAACCGGGCCATACGTGACGGCCATGTGACCATCTGTCAACCAAGAGCGACGAGCACCGAGGTTCACGCACGCTTCTGCGCCATCCTCACAGGGTGCAGTCACTGCGTTCTGTTCAGCAGCGCGCTGAGCGGCCTCTGCTTCAGCAGCCTGGCGTGCCTGCTCCTCGGCAGCACGGGCAGCGGCGTCGCGTGCAGCAGCCTGCTGAGCTTCCTGGTCAGCAATTGCGTTCGGCCAGATGGCGTTGATCCAGCCGTCGACGGTCGTGCGGATCCAGTTAGCAGCGTTCGGGTCTAGCTGCTCAGTGTTCTGGTAGACGCTGTTGCGCCAATCCAGGGCGATGGTCCTGCCGCGGTCCGACGCAGTGCGGGCGAACTCATTGAACTGATCCCGCGCCTGGTTGAGGAAATCCTGCGGGTTCGTCGACGAGATAGCCGGCAAGTCGTCCGCACGAGCGGGAGCAGGGTTAGCAACTGTGGCGCCGCCCGCGAGAGCTGCGATGGCGGTGAGCGACGCGGCTGCGGAGACGCCGATACGGGTGGAAATTCGGCGATGAGCTTTAGACATAGTGCCTTACTTTAAACTGTTTGACAGGGTTTTCCTACTTGAAACGCATTTTCTAGCATACTCTCTACCAAAATTACACCTGAAAAACCACCCGTTGTCGACGGCGATCGGTTCCCGGAAAACACAAAATGTGACGCAGAACCTATGCCCTACCACCACGTACGCGGCCGAATCGCATTCGCCATATCCACCAGGTGATACCTGTGGCTAGGGTACTGAACACTCCGCGCCATCCGGCGCAGATCCGCCTCCACCCCGAGCCGCAAACCGCGCACCTCAAAGGGCTGGCCGAACAATGTTGGCACGGTAGCGTGGGTCCGATTCGTCTCACGCAGCCAGTTGAGCCCAGCGGACATGACGGCCACGCGCACTTGCGCCATCCGCGGCTCATTCGTCGGGATCTCATCCAGGCGCTGCGCGGCGTCGATAATGCGCTCTTCAGTCAAATCCTTCGGCGGGCCAGAAATGAGGTGAAGGACCGTCGTCAAGCGGGCCAAACGGTGGTGACGGGACGCCTGCGGAACCTGGTCCAATGCCTCAACAGCCCGCGAGACATCACCCTCTGCGATGAACTGTCGGGACAAACCGAAGGCCGACGACACCGTGGTCGGGTTGGTCGCCCACACCAGGCCGTACAACCGCGTGGCGTGAAAACGCAGGGCAACGGGGTCGTCGCCAACAGGGTCCCACCGATCGCCCATGGCTTCTAGAGCGCTATCCGAGGGCAATGCGGACGCGTGCCCTAAGGTAGCCGCCGCCACGGCGGTCTGCCTGTCCAGCACTGAGGTCATTGACAAACCTTTGGCCTGAAGCCACAATTCCGACGTCGCGGCGATGGCAAGCTTGGCCGCGGGCTCCCCGGGAAGAATGAAGATGACCTTCTCAAAATGTCGCTGCGCCTGTTCGTAATCGTTGAGCAGCAAAGCAGTGATTCCGGAATACCATTCGTATCGCCAATCTCGAGTAAAAGACGATTCGAATGTCGATAGATAATTATGAGCTTCGTCAACAAGCCCGAGATCAAGCATTGCCCTCACAATAGACAGCGGAATTTCCACACTCTCCGCATACTCAGGCATTTTCATCTTCGCGTACAGCGAATCAATAGCCTCAGAGGGCTCGGCATAGCTGATCGTTGAGAGGATATACGCACCCGGATCCGTGGCGTCCACCATGGGAACCGGCAGCGCTGCCACCACCTCCGGGGCCGTAATCTCGATGGACCTTTCGATACCATCGACTAATTGATCGGTACGGAAAACCAAGTGCTTCGTTCCATACGTTGTCCTTTGGGGGGCAAACTGTGAATGCAAATGCGGGAAATGCACTTGGTCACGCACCGCACGAATTTCACGCAACACACCCGTTAACTGATTCGCCATCGACGACGCCGACGCAAACCGCTTCTCCGGATCCGGATCAGTCGCCCGCAGCAGCAGACGATACAGCGACAAGTAGCGGCGAAACACCGGCTCGTTAGTCGGAGTAGGCAAACCGTCCTTATACCGCCCGTCAACCGTCGGCAAATGAACAATAAGGGACGCTAACGTGCGGCCAACCGTATAAATGTCACTGCGCACTGTCGGGCCGGTCTCCGTGATCTCGGGGGCTTGGAAACCCGGCGTCCCGTAAATGTGTCCGAACGCGCCGATCCCCGTGACCGCCCCCAGGTCGATGAGCTTGACCTGCTCCTCCGTGATGATGATGTTGTCCGGCTTGAGATCGTTATAAACGACGCTGCGCGAGTGCAGATAATCCAGCGCCTCTAGAACCTCAAGCATGTAGCCAATGGCGACGTCGACCGCGAAAAGACTGTTCCGCTGTTTCTTCCGCTGCGAACGCAGCGACGGCCCACCAACGTACTCCATCACAATGAACCCACCGGGGGAGCGGTCATCATCGACGAAGTTGTAAATCTTGACGATGCCCGTGTGTGTAATATCCGCCAGGAACGCGCGCTCGGCCCCGGCCACCGCCCGATCCTGCTCATTGGCCGTCGCCTTCATCCCCTTGAGGACAACCCACCGGTCGGAAACATTGTGGTCAATGGCCAGGTAAATCCACCCGACGCCACCGTTGGCCAGCGCCCCGACCACCTCATACTGGCCCGCCACCATGTCCCCCTTATGGAGCGACGGCGCCTTGGCATCCGTTTCCTTGATCGTGTCGGAATCCATGACGGATTCCCGCGGATCCGTGGGCACGATGAACGGCAACGACACCATGCCATCGGCAACCACTTTTCCGCGCCGGGAAGCTGCCCTGCGCTCGCGGAACGTGGAGAGCGCACGCTCCCGGGAGGTCTGGCTGGGGTCATGGCTGGCACCGTCGGCTCCACGTGGGCGGGCCACGGTTTTGGCGCTCCCAGGGCCCGGGCCCGTTACGCCATTACTCGACGGGGTATTCCCAGGATTGTCGGACTGCAGGAGTGAACCAATGTCGTTGATGTCGATATCGATCTCGTCGTCATCGTCATCATCGGCGAACGGGTCAAAGGGGACAGCCCGTGTTCCCATGACCGTGGCAGCTTCGGTGGGGTGGTCTTCGGTGGGGTGGCCGTTGCCATCGGGGCGTCCATTGTCGGCATCCACCTTCTCGTCGCGGGCATGCGGTTCGGAATCGCTCATTGTGGTTCCTCCTGGACGTAGGTGGGTTCGGGTGGAACACCGGAATCCCCGAGATATTTGCCTAGCCACTTGTCATAGAGACGTTGCCATGTCCCGTCGGATCGGATGCGCATCAGGGTGGAATTGGCCTGCCGGACGAGCCCGTCGGTGTTCTTCCCCGGCGTGGATTTCGCGATGCCAACGGCGTAATCGCTGGACCCGTACGGTTGGCCAACCAAGTGTGTGTTGGAGTCCTGCGCCGCCAACCCAGAGAGGATGGAATCGTCGGAAATAATGGCTTGAACCTGGTGTTGCTGCATAGCCACCAAGCAGTCGGACCAGTCGTTGGTAATGAGGAACCGCGAGTGCGGCGCGATAACCTGCGCATTGTGCTGGAAGGTCGAGTCCTTGGTCACGCAGACCGTGGCGTCCCGCAGATCGTCGGCGGATTGAATAGAGGAGCTTGTCGACGCCAAAATCCGCGCTTGGGCGTGCAGATATGGCGCGGAGAAGGCCACTTTGGCTCGGCGTTCGCGGTCGATGGTCATGGTGCGGACGACAATGTCGACATTGCCGTGCTGAAGTGCATCAACGCGTTCGGCCGAAGACAGGAAACGGAAGTCGATGCGCTCGGGATCGCCGAAAATGTCGCGCGCAATTTCGCGGGCGAGGGAGACGTCGAAGCCTTCAAGATTGCCGCTACTGGGGTCCTGGAATCCGAGAAAATTCAGTGACGACGACACCCCGACGATGATGCGCCCGCGTCGGACGATATCCGGAATGCGCTCCTCGGGGGTGGAGTTGTCGGGCGCGAGGGGGGCGTACGCGTCGGTATCGGTCGTGGTGTCTGGTCTTGGGGCTTGGCTTGCCGACGCTTCGTCCGGCGGATTGGCGTAGGTTGCCCCGTCGGGAGTAGGGGTGAACGGAGCGACGGAGATATCGATACCGTTGTGTTCGCGGTGTGGGTTGCTGATTCCGGAACATGCCGCAAGGGGGAAGATCGCGAGAGGAATGATAGCCGTCGCGATCGAGGAGCGATAGTTGCGTCGCGTGTGGGGTTGGGGTTGGAGTTGGGGGCGGGCTGAGGTGTGCGCTCGCTGTCGAAATCGGAGTGAGGTATGAGGCAGACGAATCATGTGTACTCCTGCATACGGGGGCGAACACCGACGAGGACACCAACCACAGACAGGACGGACAAGATGAGCACCGCGCGGGTGATGTTTTGCGACGTGTCTTGACTATTTTCCAGATAGGTTCGTAAATTGCTGCGGGTGTCTTGGATCAGCGTCCGCAGCGAGTGGTCGAGCTGAATGAATTGCTTCTCCGAGTTTAAGGTGGATTCATCGCGACCGACGGCGATATTGACGGCTCCGGTGTAGTCCCCGCGGCCAATGCGGTTCGCGAGTTCCTGATGTGACACTTTCCAGGAGTTTGCGGCGGCGATGGCGTCGTCAAGGGTATCTGCTGGTTTCGTGGCCGACGACGTATCAGCGTTTTGGTTGTCATCCGCGTTGTCGAGTGTGTCGTTATCTTTCAGTTGTGTCAGTGTTTTTTGGACGTCGCTCACCGTGGTGGAGAAATCCGCTGAGGATTGATCTGCGCTTCGCCGCACCAGCATGAGTGCTTCATCGGTTCGTGCTTTTTGTGCACTGATGCGGGAGGCGGTCAGCTCGTGGAGGGGGTCGGATGCCCGGTTAAAGTCCGCATTCCCCACCGCAACGATGACGATCGACGAAATTGCCAGCCAGAACAGTGCGATAGTCATGGCGATGGTGGCGAAGAGCAGACCTCCGTTGAGGCGTCGGTTGGTGAGTGCAGCGAGCCATAGTTGCGCGATCACTAACAGAATGATGGCTGCAAGGAGTCCTGACGCGGGGAACCACATGGGTCGCGTGAGCGATCTGGCTTGGTGACGGACGCGGTCGGAGGTAATGGTGTATAGACGCGATGCTGCGGGAATGATGGAATTCTGCATGATGGCGCTGGCCTCGGTGAGGTAGGAGGCGCCAATCGGGTTCCCTTCCCGGTTGTTTGTGCGTGCCTGAGCGATAAGCCCCGTGTAGATGGGAAGCCGCTGGTTGACCACTGCAAGGAGTTGGAGAACCTCGTGGTCATCCGAGTTTGCGCCGGCACCTGCTTCGACGAGCGCGGTTGAGGCTGTCTGGATAGCGGTGGTGTAGCGTTCGTCTTCCGATTGAGAACCCACACCGCCTTCAAGGAATCCGATGGTGGCGGTGGAGTCTGCCACGGATAGTGACCCATAAAGCCGTTGCGCGGCGTTGGAGAGCGGCTCGGTGTTCTTGACCAAGTTGTCTAATTGGTCTTGTCGGGTTGATGAGGTGTAGGTCAGTGCGCCACCGGCGGCAACAATGGCTACGACCAGGATGGTTGTCATTGTTGTCAGCCGACCTGGCGATGTTCGGAGATATGCCCAGATTCGACCAGGAGCTTTCAATGCGGGGGCGAGGACATCGTGAAGGAACTGCCAGCGACCGGGTCGTGCATCGGCGTCCTCTGGCTCGAGTGAATCGTCCATAGCGCTGAGCCGAATGTGGCTGGCATCGGAGGAATGTGAGGGACCGCGGTTGCGCCTTGTTCCTCGTTCTCGTGCCATACGGGCCCCCTACGTGTTGCGCCTGTCGCACAATTGTCACATCTGTCTCTCTAGTCTAAGCGTTACATGGGTGGCAGTGTGATTGAAGCCTGTCTTCGTTGCCGAAAATATGCCAAACTGGTTTCTATGATCGAAATACATGGCCTCACAAAGAGGTATGGGGACAAGGTAGCGGTAGATTCGCTCGACTTCACGGTGAAGCCAGGTGTCGTTACTGGTTTTCTTGGTCCGAATGGGGCTGGTAAATCGACCACGATGCGGATGATTACTGGGCTGGATCGCCCGACAAAGGGCACCGCAACGGTGAACGGAAAGAATTATCAGTCGTTTCCTGCGCCCGCCAAGGAAGTGGGGGCGCTGTTAGAGGCCAAATGGGTTCATCCGAATCGGTCGGCGCGTACTCATCTCAAGTGGATGGCGCAGGCCAGTGGTATCTCTACTAATCGTGTCGACGAAGTTCTGCGCTTGGTGGGGTTAACTGATGTGGCCTCTAAAAAAGCGGGGGGATTCTCTCTGGGCATGAGCCAGCGGCTGGGACTGGCCGGAGCTCTTTTAGGCGATCCCGAAACGTTGATCCTGGATGAGCCGGTCAACGGCTTAGACCCGGAAGGTATCCGCTGGGTGCGTACCTTTCTCAAGAACCTTGCCGCCGAGGGACGCACAGTGTTTGTTAGCTCCCACATGCTGTCGGAAATGGCGTTGACGGCGGATAACTTGGTCGTCATCGGCCGGGGCAAACTTGTCGCCGAGACGACGGTTAAGGAATTCACGTCGTCGCGGGGAGGTAGTTCCACACGATTGCGCGTGGGGGACCACGAGCACATGGCGGAGGCTTTAAAGCAGGAAAACATCACCTTCACAATGGACCGCGATGACGTTGGCCGTGAGGTTTTCGTCGTCTCCGGAGTAACGACTGATGACGTCGGCAAGGTGGCCTACTCTTACGGGATTCCTGTCTTCCAGTTGGAAGAACATCACGGATCATTGGAAGACGCATTTTTGCAACTCACAGGTGACGACGTCGAATATCAGGGCGCGGCAGCTCAGGGAGGACAGAACTGATGATGGTTAACTCAATTCGTGCTGAGTGGACGAAGCTAGCGTCGACAAAATCGTTTGCGTGGACATCGATCTTAATTGTCGCCCTGAGCTGGGCGTTCGCCGCTCTGATGGGCTGGGGTTCGAAAACTGCCTTGGATTCGATGGATCCGGAGGACATGACGGATGTGCCGACAATAGGTGCGATCACAGCTGTTCAGGGGTTTGAGCTATTCGGTGTCATGGTGATTATCATCATGGCCACCCTTCTGGTGACAACGGAGTACCGCTTCAAGACCATCAATGAGACGATCATGATGACTCCGAAGCGGCCGATCATTGCGATATCGAAAACGATCGTCTATGGCCTGGTCGCTGTAGTTTTGTCTTTCTTTTCGACGATCACTAGCGTCCTGATCTTTAAGTGGTTGGCCGGCGACTATGGCGCCGAGATGAAAGTGTTTTCTAGCTCCTCGGGCCGAGTATATGTGACGACGGCAGTGGAAGCGCTGCTGGTCGTCGTGATGGCAATTGGCGTAGCGTTCCTTGTCCGACAGACTGCGGGTGCAATCGCGATCATGCTGCTGTGGAAGCTCGTCCTTGAGGACTTAATTACCTTGATCCCGAAGGTGGGGAATCACATTAAAGGCTATCGGCCTTTCGCTAACCTCAGTGCATGGGTGAGCGATGCGAAACTCGATGGCGCGCCGTGGGGATCGACGGGGAGCATAATCTACTTCGCCCTGTGGGCAGTTGTGCTCTTCGCTATCGGGGTGGCCGTGTTTGTGAAACGGGACGCATAGCGACACAAAATTTCATACCGCTCTTTCTGACAGCACGGGGACCCATATGGCGTCCCCGTTGTGTTTTTCGTTTAGTTCCCTGTCCGGGTTTGCATGTCGTCAATGACATGCTCGGTAGCGAAAGCTGCTTCGTTGAGTCGTTCAGACGCTTCGTGAAGTATTCGGACGCTGTCAGGGTTCATTTCGTTGGTGATTTTGTTTATTAATGTGGCCCATCGTTCTGCGATATCGTCCAGGATTCGGGTCCCTTCGTCGGTCACCTGGAGCATTTGAACGCGTTTATCGTCGGGGTTGGATGCTCGGTTTAGAAGCCCATTGGCGATGAGCGCGCGAACTGTTGTAGAGAAATTAGATACTCGCAGAAACCGCATGCGTGCTACGTCGGATACTCCGACGCCGGGGTGGTTGTGCACGAAGTAGAGGACTTCGATTTCTGACTGGTTGACTTCCATGGTGTGCAAGGGTTGTTCCACTAGGCGTCGAGTGGCCGAAAGGAAGTTGTACATCGCGGCGGAGAGCACATGAGTTTCTGCTCTACTGAGCGGTGGAGGGTATTCGCCGTCGGTGTTCGTGCCCTGGTTATGGCTCGTTTCTTCGTCGTGTCCGTCGTGGTGGGCGGCATGGGATTGTGATGCGCTCGGAGCGGCTGCGGTTATGCTGTCGGAAGTCACAATTTTCATCTTAGAAAAGTAATGGGACTGGTTAAATACCGTCATAGTCGACAATGAGCGGTGCATGGTCGCTGCTGCCTTTCGCAGCACGTTCATCCTTATCGACGTTGACTTCCCCAGCGTGTTCCGCCAGCGCGGGGGAAGCCCATTGCATGTCGATGCGCATGCCTTGGTTTCGACCGAAACGCCCAGCTGTGTAGTCCCAGTAGGTGTAGCCCGAATCGTGGGTGACGTCGGTGAAGCCTTCATCCCCGAGTGCGGTGAGTGCGTTGCGCTCACGTTGTGTGACGTGGGTGTGCCCAATGAAGAATTGAGGATCCCATACATCGGTGTCATGGGGAGCGATATTCCAATCTCCGACGAGGGCCAGGCGTAGTTCGGGGTCATTATCGACGGCCGTGGCAGCGTAGTTGCGGACCGCGTCGAGGAACCGGAGTTTGTAGGTGAAGTGGATGTCACTGATTTCCCGACCGTTGGGGACGTAGAGGCTCATGACGGTGATGTCCCCGCAGGTCGCGGCGATCGATCGGGGTTCGACCGGTTGCTCCGCGGTGAGGTCCTTGGAGAACCCGGGTTGATCGGGGAGCGTGTGGACGTCTCTAAGTCCGACACGTGACGCGATCGCGACCCCATTCCACTGGTTCGTTCCGCTGACGGCTACCTCATATCCAGCGTCGGTGAAGGCGTCGCGGGGGAACTGGTCCTCGCTGCATTTTGTTTCTTGCATGGCGAGGACGTCGATGTCATGTCGGTTGAGGACATCGATGATCCGTGGGAGTCGGGTGCGGACGGAGTTGACGTTCCAGGTGGCCAATCGCATACGGGTGAGCCTACTTCGTGTGTGACGTATCCGGGTGGGTGGTGGCGCGCGG
Source organism: Corynebacterium sp. c7Ub_26 (assembly GCF_053760365.1). NCBI lineage: Bacteria > Bacillati > Actinomycetota > Actinomycetes > Mycobacteriales > Corynebacteriaceae > Corynebacterium > Corynebacterium sp. c7Ub_26. The sequence continues at coordinate 23,277 of NZ_JBSNBL010000001.1, forward strand.
TCGTGCCTACACCTTCCGTGCGCGCGGTGGACGCATCCGCCAGGTAGCGGTGGCGATGATGTTCGCCGAAGCCCAGCTTGTGATACAGATTGCGTCCGGGAGTGTTCGATTCGATGACGTGCAGGTATGCGGTGTCCGCGCCGTGCCGACGGCCCCAATCCATCATGATGGCACCCATGAGCGTGCCCAACCCTTGCCGACGATAGTGCTCGGCTACTTCCACGGCGGAGTATCCCAACCAGGCGCGGCCGTCGGGTGAGTGAGTGATGGTTCCCCTGGTGATAGCGACGGTCTCTCCATCAATAACGATGCGTCCGAAGCCGAGGAGTCCGTCGATTTCGTGCGACAGTTGCCGCAGAGCTGATTCCGGCAGAGGTTGGCCGCGGAAGTGGTAGAGGGATAGCCAGTCATCATTTGGTTGCTCGCCAACCTCCCACGTGATGTTCCGCGAGAGAAGGTCATCGGACACAGTCCTCGCGGCGATATTCCTGATCGCAGAGCCCTCTTCCGCAGAGTCGTCCTCCGCAGCCGCGTCCTCCGACGGCGGCGCGGCCTCCAGATCCTTAGTCATCGTGATGATCTCGGGCCCACGGGTCCACGCGCCGGGCATGCGGAAAGCGGGCCGCGCGATGCGATCCGGCGCGGCAATCAGCGTCGGCAACCCATACTTCTTATATATGTCGCGGATCGCGTCAACAGGAACGTCGTCAAACGCCGTGTGAGGTTCCAAGGGGACAGCGCTGTTTGACCTCTCGGTCACTCCATCGCCGACGCGAACCAGCCACCCGTTTACCCACTCGTGGTGAATCACACCGGGGAACGCGAGCGCGTAGGCGTATTCCACGGCCCGAATATCACTGTTGCGCACAGGTTTCGCGGGCAGGGGTTTAATAACGTCGATAAGTTGTGGGTCGATGGTGATCTCTTCGCCGGGGATCCCGGTGTTGTGCCGACGAACCACCAGCGGGTTGAGTGAGAAGAGCGTCCCGATGACGTCGGTGAAGTGGTCCCCGTGAGGGCTGGCGTCGGTCAGTCGTCGTCGGATGACAACGCGCGCTCCGACGACGAGTGAGGCAGGGTCGGACCAGCGGGAGATCGGGAGATGTGCCGGTGTGGAGTCAGCCATGGGCGGTCACTCTTTAATCGTCTTGATCGTTTTACTCATCGTCTTCGCCGAAGGGATCGGGATCAACCCCCGGTGTCCAGGTATTTCCGGGAACGGTCCATCCGTTGCGCTTAATTTTCTTCTTCGCGATGCGTGCCCAACGGCCGATGAGCATGTCGGTGTAGAGGTAGCCGTCCAGGTGGCCGACCTCATGCTGCAGGCACCGCGCGAAGAATCCGTAGCCCTCGATGCTCACGGGCTCCCCGTGCTCGTCGGTTCCGGTGACGCGAGCCCAGTGTGCGCGTCCTGTGGGGAAGTCCAAGCCGGGGATGGACAGGCAGCCTTCCGCGTCGGATCCGTCGGTGGCTGGCATTGTCTCGGGGATCTCGGAGGTTTCCAAAACCGGGTTGACGACGCAGCCTTTCCGCCGCGGCCCGCCTTGAGCTTTGAGTTCTTCCTCAGACTTGGAGTCCCCGTCGGGTCCTTCGATATCGGGGCAGTCGTACACGAAAAGGCGCTTGGCCACTCCGATTTGGTTGGCAGCAAGGCCGACCCCGCGGGAGAACTCGAGGGTTTCGTACATATCCGCAACGAGCTCCGCGATTTCCTCGGGTGACTCGGTCACAGGCTGGGTGGGGTTATGGAGGACGGGATCACCAGCGATAACAATTGGGCGCACAGTCATGGGGTATAGAGTAGTGGCAGTTCCTGACACGGTCAGATACGGACGGTCAGATAGGGAAGGCGCGCGCCCTCTGTGCCGAGCTCAGCGGCGGTGATCTGCGGATATCGGTCGCGGGGTATCGTCTGCGGGTACGACGGACTTAGTGGACTGATTTAGTGATTGTGGGGTGAACAATAGGGTGACGACGAATGACACGGGATCTGCTCATGGCGATCGCGAAGCTTCCGGCAGCGCACATGATTCCGCTACCGCGCATGATGTGGACGACGCCACTAGTGGTGCCCATAATGATTCCCGCAATGAGGACAAGACACGGCGTGGACTCACTGACGACGAGCGACGCATGTTGGAATTTGAGCGGCGTGTGTGGAGGAGAGATTCCGCGAAAGACGAGTTGATTCGCCGTCGCTTCAATCTGAGCCCGATCCGCTACTACCAGCGTCTTTTCCGGTTAATTCAGCGCAGAGAAGCTCTTGAGGAATTCCCGACGACGGTGTCCCGGTTGTTGCGTATCGCTAATTCCGACCGTCCGTACTGATCGTCCGTCACGGGAGTCCGTGCTGATTGGCTCCATAGACCGGCTGTCAAAAGCGATGCGGGGCTGTAATCACCAATGCGATGCAGCGGATGTGCGTGGTATTGCCGACACAGGGAATGAAATAAAAGTGACTAATGAGAAATAAGTTATTATTGTTTTGTGAATTTCGATAACGAACCTGGACAATCGCCCCGCAACCATCGCGACCGCTCTCATGGTCGCGCCGATAATCATCGCGATAACGATGATTTATTCGACGAGGACGTGCACACCGACGGCGCGCGCGATGGCGTCTACGAGGATGACGCCTTTAACGACCGATCCTTCGCTGATCAGAAGGAATCCGGATATTCCCCGACAGAATCGGGCGATTATGCCGCAGGTGAAAGTGCTGTTCAAGGTGGGTACACCGGTTTCGCCGGCTACGGTTCGTACGACGAGACCCCGCATCATCACGAAAGTGCCAGCCCCGAGGCTGCGTCCGTGGCAGCAGCCCGCGATGGCCACGCCACCCCACACGATGGCTCCGTCAGTAGAGGGGCATCAACGTCGCGCGCGGCCGCGTCGGAACCCGTCGAACCCAATGAGCCCGCCGAACCGTTCGACTATGACGACCGCGCGGAATACGACGAACCCACTAACTATGACGAGGCAGCGGCGCCTCTAGCGTCGGACCTCGGCGCATCAGAGCCCGCACGTGCAGCGTCGGCAGAGGATCAGCCTAAGAAGACTCAGAAGTCCAAAGTTCCGCTGCGCACGATCGGCGTGATCTTGTTAGTCGTGGCCGTCGCGCTGATCGCTTTTGGCATCTACCACCTGGTGAGCGGTGATAAGGACGGTGACAACTCAGCAGCAAGTTCGACGTCGTCGTCGGCCCCCGTGAACCCGGGGAATACCGGTGCGCCAGGGGCTGGGGCTGACACAGGTCAGCAACAGCCGGGCGATAACGCCAATAATCCGGACAGCACCGCCGACCAGGGGCAGAACACGGCCGGCAACCAAGGCACGCAGAACACCACCGATAATGGCGCGGCTGCACAGGACGGAAACAGCGGAAGCAACGGCACTAGTACCGATAAAAAGGTGGATAAGAGTAAAGTTCAGGTCACCGTTCTGAACAACTCGAGAGTTCAAGGTTTGGCAGAGAAGGTTTCCAAAAACCTGAACGCCGATAGCTGGACCAACACCTCTTTCGGTAACCTGCCTGCCGACGGAGCTGCGGCTTTCCCCGGTTCTGTCGTTCTGTATGACGACAACGCAGAAAGCAAAGCTGCTGCAACTGAGGTAGCCACGACGTTGGGGCTCAAAGCACAGCCGGAAACTGACCAAACTAACCAGCAATTGGCCAATGCGGAAATGATTTCCGGCCAGCACCCGGGCTCTGTTGTTGTTGTGACGACGGCTGATATGAACCAGTAGCGGGCTGACCGATCGGTTCTACCGCACGACTTATGAACATTACGACGCTTGGCTGAAAGGCCCGGCGTCGTCGTCTTACGCCCGGAAGGTAGACCATAGTGACATCGGAACAACCTCCCACTGTCGCATTTAACGCGTCCCCCGCGCCGACGTTGGGCGTGGAATGGGAACTGGCCCTGGTGGATCCCACGACCCTGGACCTCACTCCGCGTGCAGGTGAATTGCTGCACGTGATGTCCACGATGGATCCGAACCACCGCGTCGTCCGCGAATTCCTCTCGAACACGATTGAATTCGTCACGGCAGTGTGCAAAACGGTGGCCGATGTTGAAGACGACCTGCGGGAATCCCTTGACCTCGCGCTCCGGGCCGCGGACGATATCGGCGTCGAACTGCTCTCCGTCGGCACCCACCCTTTTGCTCACTGGGGTGATCAGGAACTCTCGGATAAGACGAACTATCAGCAAATCATTGAGCGCACCCAGTGGTGGGGCCGCCAGATGCTGATCTGGGGAATCCATGTGCATGTGGGGATCCGCTCGAAGGATCGGGTATGGCCGATCATCAACGCGATGCTGACCCTATATCCGCACATCTTGGCAATGTCCGCCTCCTCGCCCGCGTGGGAGGGAATGGACACCGGTTACGCCAGCAATAGGACACTCCTGTACCAACAATTGCCGACGGCTGGCCTCCCGTACCCCATGAAAACCTGGGCCGAGTGGGAGGAATTCACCCGCGACCAGTTGCGCAGCGGGGTGATCGACAAGCCCGACGCCATGCATTTGGATATTCACCCGGCCGGTAAATGGGGAACGATTGAGGTCCGTTTTGCCGACGCCACCACCAACATGCGCGATCTCAGCGCGATCGTTGCTTTTGTTCATTGCGCGGTGGTGTATTTCGACCGCGCCTACGACCGCGGGGAGGACTTGCCGAGCCTGCAGCAGTGGCACATCGTCGAAAATAAGTGGCGTGCGGCGCGGTATGGCCTGGATGCGATCGTCATTGTGGATCGTGACACCAATGAAAAAGATGTGCGCGACGATATTCGCGAGTGGGTTGAGCGGCTCCGGCCGGTTGCCGACGACTTATCGTGCCGACGTGAGTTGGAGGATGTCCTGACGATTGTGAAAGAAGGGGCGTCCTATGAGCGTCAGCGGCGCATAGCTCGTGCGGCAGGTGCTGCCCGCGAACCCGGCGTTCGGTTGGCTGGCGAAGCCGGGGCGCTAGATGGATTTGCGACGCCGGACGCGTGGAAAGCTGCCGTGCGCGCGTCGATCAAAGAGCTGAAAGAGAATTTCCCCGACGAGAGGTAATTGCCGGCCGGTGGTGATCGGCCGGTGGTGCCCGGCTTATTTAACGGTCGGGTACAGGCGATTAGCCGCGTTGACCAGGGAATTCGCAGCGGAGATATCGGGATTGGAACCGAAACCGACGGTCCAGACTTTCCGACGATCATGGGCCGCATAGATCATGGTGACGGTTGCTTCGAAGATCGTGAACTGGTGGAATTCCAGGATCTCGACGCGACGCCCACCATCAGCCAGGATGTGGGTCATGGCGCTGATAGCCCCCATCGATGTGATGGTGTGGGTGGAGATGCGCTGGGAGGACGGCTGCGAGCTGTCAGCAAGAGTGATGGTGTAGCGACGACGTCCGGCGCGCAGCTGTTCGTGGTTCAGCGATTGTAAGCTCAGCGCACCGCCAGGAGCGCAAAATGTCTCCGTGAACGTCCGCCAGGCCATGCCGTGGGCTTGTTCCCGCAATCCGCGGGGCAGTCGGTGGCCGAATCGGGCGCGGAAGGGGTCGTCGGCAAAAGTGCGACGGGTGGGCTGCGCCTCGAAGTTCGTGCCCTGGTTAGGCGTGGAGAAAGCTCTGGTGGTGTCCCGGGTGAATGAGTGTGTGCGGCGTCGGCTGGGGGTATAGATAAACACGGGGGCGGAATCCTTATTTCTTTGGCGCTTCACCCTGGTTACAGCGTTGTCCTGTGTTGGCACTGTCCTGTTGTGACATTGTCCTGTGCCGACGAGACCGCGATGGTGTTGTGATGACGCTGGAAGATTGTTGGCCAGTCGTCGTGGTGGTCGCTCCGTATGATCAGGGGCCGTGTGGTTGGGCCATCAGGATCGAGCGGATCCGTCGTGATCGGACGGTGCCATCGTCAGTTGTAGCCGGGGTGATAGCGCGGTGGCCATCACGGGCGGGCGGACTGACGGAGCCTGGGGTTCTGGGCTCAATCCTGGGCGGACGAGGTCAGTCCTGCTCGCCGCCGAGGTCGCTAGCCTTAAGTACTCGTAGCGCGGGGGCCGCGATGAGGGCCTGCGCTGCGGTGACCTCGAGGGTGTTCGAGGTGGCCGGAGCCGAGTGCTTGAGGTTGCGAAGTCCCTTAAGGTTCGCCTTAAGCATGGTGGCAACTGTATCGACGTCGTGTGACCCACGCAACATGGTTCGGATACACGGTTGTAGATCGGGGGTAAAACGACGGCACGCTTAAGCTGTGGCTGAACAAATAGAGCATAAAAATACCCCCTGAACATGCAGATTCTCGCAATGTGGAATATCTGCTTGAGGGGGTTATAGCGGGGGCACTGGAAGGGGTGCGACTAGTTCCTTCCGAACCGTGCGAGGAAGAGTAGTTCCGCGATGGCGAAGTGCTTGATCTCGGACGGATCAACCGACTCATTAGCGCTGTGGATCCGCGCTTCGGGTTCCTCGACGCCGAAGAGTGCGATTTCAGCGTTGGGATTGGCCTTGAGCAAGCCCGCGCAGAGGGGGATCGATCCGCCAGACGCGTTGTACACGACGTCCGTCTGGAACGCGTCGGTCATGGCTTGGCCGAGAGCGGCGTGAAGTGGCTCGGAGGTGTCGGCACGGAAAGGCTCGCCGATCGACTCGCGCTCGATGCTGATGTGAGTGCCCCACGGCACGTGGTTCTCCAGGTGCTTAACGAGTGTGTCTTGCGCCTCGACGGGATCCATGGTCGAGGGCACACGCAGGTTCAACACGGCCGCACAGCTTGCCGGCACCGCATTGATGACGTCCTTGGTGGGAACAGCGTCCAGAGCCGTGACCGTAATGGCCGGCTTCGCGACGGTGAGGTCAGTCACGCTGGGGCCGTCGCCATGCGTGGTGCCGGCCGCTCCGTAAAGCTCAACGCCATCCAGCACCGACGCGTCTTTACGGAAATTCTCTGGATCGGCTTGGTTACCATCCCAATGACCTGAGGTATCCAAACCGTCGACAGTGAGCAACCCATTCTCATCGTGCAACGTGCCGAGGAGGTGGATCATCGCCAGAAGGGCATCGGGAGCAGCCCCGCCGAATTGTCCCGAGTGAACCGGCCCTTCCAGCGTCTGCAAGGTGACTTTTACCCCTGCGCTACCGCGTAACGACGTGCACAGCGCGGGTTCGCCAACACGATCGGAACCGGAATCAGCGATCAGGATGTCGTCGGCAGCAAAAAGCTCGGGGCGCTCCTCTAATAGTGCGTCTAATCCGGCACCGCCGCGCTCTTCGGAGCCTTCGACAACAACGCGGATGCCGAGCTTCGGCGCCTCCGGGTGCAGTTCCTCCCACTCCTTGAGTCCGTGCAAGGCGGCGAGGTGCATCACAACATTACCCTTGCAATCCGCGGTGCCGCGCCCGTACCACCGCCCATTGCGCTCGGTGAGCGTCCACGGGTCGGAATCCCACGCGTCCGTATCCGTGGCCGGCTGGACATCATAATGCGAGTACAGCATGACGGTCGGCATACCGTCGCTGGGCTGGCGCAACCCAATCACGGCAGTGGAACCGTCGGCAGTCTGGTGCTTTTCGACGGGGATGCCGGCGGCCGTAAACGCGTCGACCACCCAGTTAGCGGCGCGGGTTGTCTCCTCTTCGAGTCCGGCGAAGTCGTGGACAGAAGCGCAGCCCACGAGCTCGGTTAACCACGAGCGAACGTCATCCATTCGTGAGGTGACGTAGCGGGTGGCTTCCTCTGGGGAATAGATGCTCGCCGTGTCCGTCGAGTGTGTGTCTTTGCTGTCTGCAGCGTCGTGAGTCATGTCCCCTAGAGTAGCGCCCTCGAGTGGAGGGGTAGCGTGGGAGTGTTACCGCGAAGTGGTAACCGCGCGGTTAGCGTCGGTATGAACCGTGGAGCACCATTTCAACCGTTTCAATAAGAAACCTTGCACTCTAAGCCCGAGACTGCTAAACAAGAGTTAGCACTCCGGGACTGTGAGTGCCAGAGATTTACAACAAATGTTCACCGGCTGTGGTGAGAGAAATAGAAGACACATATTTCTCGTGCCGTCGCGGGCGCCACTGTCGGATCGTGTGTCGTCAACATAAACGGAGGATCGGAAAGCCTCATGGCCAAGATCATTGCTTTCGACGAGGAAGCTCGCCGCGGATTGGAAAAGGGACTCAACTCCCTTGCTGATGCAGTCAAGGTGACGTTGGGGCCAAAGGGTCGCAACGTCGTCCTGGAAAAGAAGTGGGGCGCTCCCACGATCACCAACGATGGTGTGACTATCGCCCGCGAAATCGAACTTGAGGATCCGTACGAAAAGATCGGTGCGGAGCTCGTTAAAGAGGTTGCGAAGAAGACCGACGACGTCGCTGGCGACGGAACCACGACAGCGACCGTTCTGGCGCAGTCGCTCGTCCGTGAGGGCCTGCGCAACGTCGCTGCGGGCTCCAACCCGATGGGCATTAAGCGCGGTATTCAGGCTGCTACCAAGGCTGTGACCAAGCAGCTGCTGGATTCCGCGAAGGACATCGAAACTGAGGAAGAAATCGCCGCAACGGCTGGTATTTCTGCCGCCGACCAGACCATTGGTGAGCTGATCGCCAAGGCCATGTACAAGGTGGGCGACGGCAAGCTCAACAAAGACGGCGTGATCACCGTTGAAGAGTCCAACACCTTTGGCGTTGACCTCGAAGTCACCGAAGGTATGCGCTTCGACAAGGGCTACATCTCCGGCTACTTCGCTACCGACATGGAGCGCCAGGAAGCCGTTCTTGAGGACCCCTACATCCTGCTCGTGTCCTCCAAGATCGGGAATGTGAAAGACCTCCTCCCGCTGCTTGAAAAGGTCATGCAGTCCGGCAAGCCGTTGCTGATCGTCGCTGAGGACGTCGAGGGTGAGGCTCTGTCCACCCTCGTTGTGAACAAGATTCGTGGAACCTTCAAGTCCGTTGCTGTGAAGGCTCCGGGCTTCGGTGACCGCCGCAAGGCTCAGCTGCAGGATATGGCAATTCTGACCGGTGGCCAGGTTATCTCCGAAGAGGTTGGCCTCACCTTGGAGAACGCTGACCTCCCGATGCTGGGCCGTGCCCGCAAGGTCGTCGTCACGAAGGACGAGACCACCATCGTTGAGGGAGCTGGCTCCTCCGAGCAGATCGAAGGCCGCGTCAAGCAGATCCGCGCAGAGATCGAGAACTCCGACTCGGACTACGACCGTGAGAAGCTTCAGGAGCGTTTGGCCAAGCTGGCTGGTGGCGTCGCTGTCCTGAAGGTCGGCGCCGCCACCGAGGTTGAGCTGAAGGAGCGTAAGCACCGCATCGAGGATGCCGTGCGTAACGCTAAGGCCGCCGCTGAGGAAGGCATCGTTGCTGGTGGTGGATCCGCACTGCTGCAGGCAGCCTCCGTTTTGGATGATGACCTCGGATTTGCTGGCGACGAAGCCATCGGTGTCCGCATCCTCCGTGCTGCGCTGGAAGCTCCGTTGAAGCAGATCGCTGTCAACGCTGGCTTCGAGCCCGGCGTCGTTGCAGACAAGGTTGCTAACCTCGACGAAGGCTTCGGCTTGAACGCAGCCACCGGCGAGTACGTCAACCTGATGGACGCTGGTATTAACGATCCGGTGAAGGTGACGCGTTCCGCACTGCAGAACGCATCCTCCATCGCATCCCTGTTCTTGACGACGGAGGCCGTCGTTGCGGACAAGCCTGAGCCTGCTGCTCCAGCTGCACCGGGTGCCGATGAGATGGCCGGCATGGGTGGCTTCTAATTAGAACCACATTACGGCCACGTCAATGGCTAGCTGATCACTGCCCAGGCCCGGTGATCTAATGATCCGTATCCTTGGGTCGTGATCAGCCCAACCTGACAAGGACTGACAGACTGTTCCGAGTTCGGAGCGGTCTGTTTTGTTTTATCGCTTTACCGTGGGATTCTTTTCGGGCAAAGACGGTGTGGGGGAGATAACCCCCACATTAACCCCCCGACCTGCCTAGTTGATGCCCGGTTCAACGCCCGTTCGTCATAGACTTTGAATATGGCTGATGAAGACGATCGGAAAAAGGACACCACTAGCGCCGAGGACAGTGCTAAGGAGGGAAAAACCTCGAACGATGAGGAGTTCCACGTCGTCGACCTTGCTGATACCGAAGGCTATATCGTCGATGACTCCGATGAAGATGACCCAGTACTCATTACCCCCGATGGGCATCGTGTAGATACATGGCGTGAAAACTACCCCTACGACGAGCGCATGACTCGTAAGGAATACGAGCATATTAAGCGTGCCCTTCAGATCGAGCTGCTCAAATGGCAGAACTGGACGAAGGATACGGGCCAGAAGCACATCATTCTCTTCGAAGGGCGCGATGCTGCGGGTAAGGGTGGCACGATTAAGCGCTTCAATGAGCACTTGAATCCCCGTGGTGCGCGGACCGTCGCTTTGGAAAAGCCATCGCCGCGTGAATCCACGTCCTGGTACTTCCAGCGCTACATCGAGCACTATCCAGCGGCGGGCGAAATCGTGTTCTTCGACCGCTCCTGGTACAACAGGTCCGGCGTCGAGCGCGTGATGGGGTTCTGCACAGAATCGCAGCACGCCGAGTTCTTGCGTGAGGTCCCCATGCTGGAAAACATGATTATGGGGTCCGGAATTAGCTTGACCAAACTGTGGTTCTCGGTGACACAGAAAGAGCAGCGCACCCGCTTCGCCATCCGCCAGGTTGACCCCGTGCGCCAGTGGAAGCTCTCCCCGATGGACTTGGCGTCCCTGGATAAGTGGGACGATTACACGCGGGCCAAGGAAGAGCAGTTCCGCTACACGGACACCAACGAGTCGCCGTGGATTACGATTAAATCCAATGACAAGAAGCGCGCACGTATTAACGCGATGCGCTATGTGCTCTCAAAGTTCGAGTACACGGATAAGGACTACGACATTGTCGGCCAGCCCGATCCGAAGATTGTCAAGCGCGGCCGCGACCAAATCGGTGACTAGTCCCCGGTGATGAGTTTCTGGTGATTAGTTCCCTCTGAACCAGCGACCGATCGTTGCCATGAGCTTCCGCCAACCACCGCGGAAGCTCATTTTTCGTTGCGACGACGAGCCCTGTGTAGCCGGCACGATCGCAGTAGTGGAGCTTTCCCGCGGAGGCGTTGTAGCTGGTGTCGACGTATCGCGTGTCGACGGAGTTGTCGTCGCAGCATCATGTGTCTTCGTATCGACGGCCTTATGGCTGGAGCTCTGCGACTCATGCACAGAAGACGTTTGCTCAGATGACGTCGGCTGATGAGAGGTCTCCGGCTGGTGGGGCAGCGCATTCACAACGTGAATAGATGGCATCAGCGCCCGCGGCACGCGCCGGGCCAGATACGTTTGCGCCGATTTTTCGGTCAGACTCTTACTCTGGACGTAACCCAGCAGTTTCGGCCCGTGCGTCGACGTCGTGAGCGCCGCGGTAGTGTCGTCGGCACCTGGCAGGTCGTGGAGAACAGCGTCGACATGGATGAGATCCACGCGGTGCCCGCTGATGCGCGCCTGCTCGTCGATATGCCGCACGAAATGCAGACCGTCCTCGCCGACAGTGACGAGGTCGCCGGTCCTGTACGCGCGGTTCCACCCGAATTGCGAGACGGGCGCGAAGGTCTCCGCGTCGTGGATGAGATCGAAGTAGTGGGCGAGCCCAACACCGCTGATGACTAGTTCGCCGGCCCGCCCTGGCTCGACGGGGTGCCCCACTTCGTCAATGACGGTTGCTTCCCACCCGGCCAGCGGTTGCCCCATCAACGACAGAGGAGTCTCCGGGGTTATTTTGGCTGCCGACGTGACCCCGGTCGCTTCAGTGCGGTACGTATTCCACACTTCGCGTCCGGCCATGACGCGCGTGATGTCGGCAGGGCAGGGCTCGCCGCCCAGGATGAGGAGGCGTAACGCGGTGGGGTCGGTGTGCCAGGACAACACGTCGCTCGGCGTCGTTGAGATGACAGAGATGCTGCGGTCTGCGATCCAGCGGTCAATGGTCGTCGGGGCAGTAGATTCGTGTGCAGCGTCATTCGTGTAGGGCACGAGGCACGCGCCCGTGGACCAGGCCAGCCACATTTCTTCGACGCTGCGTGGATCCGAGTGGGACGCTATCGCGCCGACGCGGTCGCCAGCGCCGATGGGGTCGTCGGGAATAAAAAGGTGTGTTTCCGCGCTGATCCCGGCGGTGGCGCAACGATGGGGGAGAACCAATGATCGGCTGCCGAAGAACACAGCGGCGGCGTCGGAGGGTGATGGCTTGTGGGCCTGGCGCGTGGCCGGCCGCAGGGATTGGACGCCCGAGTCTGTCACAGCGGCGGTGAGTCGGAGTCCGGCGCTCACCTCGTCGAGTGAATATCCGGAGGCTGGTTCGGGTGACCGAGGGATGGCGCGCGGGCGCGAGGTCAACGCTGAGTAGGGGACCGTTCCGCCGCGCGCCTGGGATTGGTGTCTTCCGTTGTTTCCAGGGTGGTCCGAAGATGGCTCAGCGTGGCCTTGAGCTGCGTCGCGACCGTGTGTCGAGGCCGCCGACACAGGGACGTACGCTGCTCCGATAGACATGGTCGCAAGGAGCGCAGCGTAATACTCGATGGGGTCGGCAATGGCGATGCCGACGCGGTCACCACGTCCGGCGACAGTGCGTAGTTCGTCGGCAATTTCGTGATACCGCTGCGAGAGGCGAGCGTATGTGATGGTTTGGGTGCTCGTGTCGATGGCGAGGGCATCGGGGGTGGTGTCGGCCTGATCAGCAAAAATCCGTGTGAGAGTGTGGGGTTGTGAAGCGAGCGAATGGTTCCCCAACACTCTCCGCGAATTCACAATGACACTCCCGTGGTTAGCTTGCTGGTGTATTTCCGTAGGCGGTTACTTTGCTTGTCGTTGAGTTCGTCGAGCAGATCATTTTCGGCGTCGGTTAGCGCGTGACGAATCTTGTGCCGAACAGTAATACCGTCTGGCGTAATCGTAATAAGTTGTTTTCGACGATCTTCTGTCGAGCGTACCCGCTGGAGAAGGTTGTCTTCCTCTAATGAATCGATGAGGCGGACCATGTCGGAACGGTCAACGCCGAGGAGTTCTCCGAGCTCACTTTGGGAATAGCCCTTGTCGCGTCGGACGCATTCGAGAAGCCAGTACGCGCGTTGCGAGAGTTCGAATTCATTGAGGGTGTTATCGGCGACTTCTCTGAACATTTTGTTCAGCTGGTACACCTGGTAAAAAAGCGAGTCTTCGACTTCCGAGGTGAGGGTAGCTGGCGCGGTTTCGGTGCCATCGGTTGCACCTTGGGCAGCCTTATTCTCATCCTTGTTTGATTTATCTGGCTTATGACCAGATTTCTTTTTCTTGCTCGACTTCGCCATATTGCTGATCTTAGCCTAAAGTGGGGTATTAAAAACAATTGATATTTCCCACAAAAATGATGTCGTTATCGTCTTCGACCATTGTGTATTGACTATGTGTATTGGTTACGGCAGCGTAGTTATTCAATGACGATTATTGACGACGAAAACCCCGGCGCTGAGCATAACTCCACTGAGTTTGTCGTGCTCAACCGGGGTCTATGAGAGGTGCCCGAGCCGAGTTGCCCGGGCCTAGCCGCTGGACTTAGCCGTCGCCGGAGCTTAGTCGCCGGATCCCGTTTCCATGGGGAGATCAGCTTCGCGCCAGGCCAAGGTGCCGTCCTTCACGTTGATGACGTCGAGGCCGTTTTGCTCCAGGAACTGGCAGGCCCGGGTAGACCGTCCTCCGGAGAGGCAGATAATGTACGCCGGTTGATCGAAGTCCAGTTCTTGGTAACGACCCATTAATTCGCTGAGTGGAATGTTGATAGCACCCGCGGCATGGCCGTCGGCATATTCATCTGCCTCGCGCACGTCGACGAATTGTGCACCGTCGGGAATGTCGTGGACTGTCACACTTTCCATAAATCTGCTCCTTGTGGGTTGTTTGACGTTCGATCTCGGCGTACTCGGTGTACCTGCCGATGCAACCACCGGCGCGGTCTTACTGCTGCTCGGTCAATTCGCCGTACTGCAATGGCCCGATGCCATAGGTCTTTGCACCATTCTCATTGGCGGGCGACAAGATACCGATGGGCCGTCGAGTCAACGAGTCTGGGCCCACGTTACCGTCCGATGTCTCCGCAGTCAGGATTTCGGTGCCATTGGGCAGCGTAATGATCCACGGATTAGCGACGGTCAGCTCGACAACATTGAACCGTGCGGACCCCGTAACGGAACCTTTGTAACGACGGATGCCATCGTTTGCAGCTTCTTCGGCGGCACGGTCGCGGCTAAACGACACAGTCTGGGCATCGTCCTGCTTGGCCGCCCCATCCTTGGGGTTGACTCCACCCTGTGCCAGTTTGGTCGCCGTGAAAAGCTCGTTTGCCTTAACGACGAGGTCCTCCGTGGGTGCTGGCGGAGGGTTCGGGCCAGGCTCGGGCGAGTAGTTGATAGGAACGTAGAGTTCCTCGGCTGGGTTGACGGATCCGCCACCGGCGTAGGTGTACACGCCGAAGTTGGTACCGGGTGTTTGCTCAGGGGGATCGACGACGAGGCGAGCGGTGAAGGTGCCGTCGTCGTTCATGGGTTGAGCCTGGCGGGCGATGGAACGGTGCATGTCAATCGGCTGCTGCGGAATTGCGTCCAGTGTGCCCTTGGGCATGTCCCACGCCATCCGGTCGTGGGGGTGCTTGCGGGTGGAGGAATCGGCGTTTTCACTGGGCTTCCACTGATCGGGGAACCCGCTGTAGAGAACGAATACGCCGTTGGACGTGCCCGGGGGTACCGGAAGTGGGAAGCCGCCCTTGTTGGCCTGCGGGGAGAACCCGGAACCGTGGACCAGGAGGACATCACCACGGTGCACGGTTGCACCTTCGGCGGGAGTTCCATCTTCAAAAGTGACAGTGATGGATGGATTCTCCTGAACCAGAGGGAAGACGGAGAGATTATCCGGGATGCTCGGTGCCGCTGTTGCGGGCGCCGGTGCCGTTAGTGCTGGCACACCCACTGCGAGAGCCGCGGTGAGGGCGGTAGAACTGGCAATAAGTACTAGTGGGGAGCGTGAACGAGAGAACATACTTAAATCTTAAACCTAGCCTCCCCTAAGCGGAAGAGCGTGGGTGTTTTCTGTTTGTTCACCTAAATGTTCTCGATGATTTACCCTAAGGTCACGGGAAGATTTGTTAGGAGAGCTAGCCTGCGTGGGTGCTCGATAGTCAATCAACTCACGCACCAGACACCAAGCGGGCTCAACGGAAAGCAGCGCTGCTAGCTGCAGCGCTGCTTTTTCCTAATCTCCTGCTGCTGACCGTGTTCACGTATCGGCCATTAATAGACAACATCCGTTTGTCATTCTTTCGGTGGAATATTTCGTCGCCTTCGGCGACATTTGTGGGGCTCGATAACTACAAGGAATGGCTCACTCGGGATGACACCCGAACCATTGTTCTCAACACCCTTGTGTTTACCGGTTTTGCCGTGATCGGCTCCATGGCCTTAGGCCTTATTCTTGCTTTGATATTGGATCAAAAGTTGTTTGGTCGTAATGCTGTCCGATCTATTGCTTTTGCTCCCTTCGCATTATCAGGGGCTGCCATCGGGGTCGCATTTCAGTTCATTTTCGACCCTCACTTTGGGCTGATCCAGGACATTCTCAGCCGTTTTCACATCCCCGTGCCTAACTTCTACTCGGAGCCAGCATGGGCCCTTTTTATGGTGACCTTCACCTTTATTTGGAAGAACCTGGGATACACATTCGTCATTTATCTCGCCGCATTGCAGGGCGTGAATAAAGAACTTGATGAAGCAGCGGCCATCGACGGTGCCGGCCCCTGGACGAGATTATGGAAGGTCATTCTTCCTCAGTTGCGGCCGAGCACCTTTTTCTTATCGATCACCGTGACGCTCAACTCTGTCCAAGTCTTCGACATTATTTCAGTAATGACCCGGGGTGGCCCGCAAACAACCGGCACGACCACGTTGGTGTACCAGGTCTACCAGGAAACATTCACGAATTTCCGGGCGGGGTACGGAGCCACCGTCGCCACCATCCTTTTCCTCATCCTGTTGTGCCTCACTCTTGTTCAGGTTCGCTATATGGACCGGCAGATGGATAACGGGAGATAAAGACGGTGACTGTAAAGGAAAGCCATACATCTGGCCATAACAAGAGACATAACAAGACAGGAAGAGGTGACATGGGAAAGAAAGCCGTGGGCTATGCCGGAATGATTTTTATCCTTCTGCTTATCGGGCTGCCCTTATATTGGACTCTCAGCGGGTCATTGAAAACGCATCCAGAGATCTACACCAACCCGGTGACGTGGTATCCCCACCAGATGCACCCACAAAATTATGATGAAGCAACACAGCGGGTGCCCTTTTGGCATTACCTGCGAAACTCGCTCATCATCACGGTCATTCTGTGCACAGTAAAAATTACGCTGGGGGTCCTGAGCGCGTATGCACTCGCTATTCTCCGGTTCCCCGGACGCAACCTGATTTTTATCATCATCATTTCTGCGCTCATGGTTCCCAGTGAAATCACCGTGATTTCTAACTATGCATTGGTTGCTGGATTGGGATGGAGAAACACTTTCCAAGGCATCATTATCCCGCTCGCCGGAATCGCCTTTGGAACGTTCTTAATGCGTAATCACTTCATGAGCCTGCCAAAAGAGCTCATTGAGGCGGCACGGATGGATGGTGCCGGCCCGATGCAATTGCTCTTCCGAGTGCTCCTCCCGGTGTCAGGCCCCACATTGGTGGCTTTCGCCATGATCACCGTGGTCAACGAATGGAATCAATACTTGTGGCCCTATGTCATGGCAGATACCGACAAAGTGGCGCCACTGCCCGTCGGCCTGGCATTACTCCAAAACTCAGATGGGGTGACGAACTGGGGTCCCGTGATGGCTGCAACTCTGCTCACCATGGTTCCGATATTGCTCCTCTTCATTTTCCTACAGAAATACATGATTAAAGGCTTAACGACGGGGGCAGTGAAAGGCTAATGAACATTTCGGATTGGGGACAACGCTCGGATTCACAGCGTGCGGGCATATCGCGTCGTTCTTTCTTGGGGCTCGCGGGCACCGCGTTGGCAGCAACGGCGCTGAGTGGATGTGCGGGGACACGATTCTCCCCGGGAGGCCAGGCGCACCAGGATGACAACACGATCACGTGGTGGTCGTCGCACCCGGGACAGTCAAAGCCGGCGGAACAAGAATTAATCCGCCGATTTGAAAAGGATCATCCGGACCTCACGGTCAATCTCATTGACGCGGGGAAGAATTATGAAGAATGCGCTCAGAAGTTTAACGCGGCGCTGACGGGTCGAACCGTTCCCGATATCGTCATGCTCTCGGATGTGTGGTGGTTCAACTTTGCACTGAATGAGCAGATCACGCCGATTGAAGATGTGGCGTCCGAAGTGGGGCTGGATACGTCGACATATGTGACGTCTCTTTATGAGGACTATGCATTCAACGGTAAGCATTTCGCGCTTCCCTTTGCTCGTTCGACGCCGCTCTTCTTTTACAACAAAGACGCGTGGAAAAGAGCGGGCCTTCCCGACCGTGGGCCCGAATCATGGGATGAAATGGATGAATGGGGGCCGCGCTTACAGACAGATCGGCAGAAAGGGCACGGGTGGGGCAACGCCGTCGATTATTTGTCATGGACGTTTGAGGGCCCGTTGTGGACAAAAGGCGGAGCGTACTCTAAAGAATGGGATTTTACTTTCACATCCGACGAAACAATCGCCGCGGTGGAATGGCTCAAACGTACCGTGTCGAGTGATGGGTACGCTGCTATTTCTCAATCGCTGGCCAATGATTTCTCGGCCGGATTATATGCTTCGGTGATTGCGTCGACAGGAGATTTGAACGGGATTGTATCTAACGCTTCATTCCCGGTAGGGACGGCAGCATTGCCTAATCCTCGGGGAACAGGTGGATGTCCAACGGGCGGGGCAGGGCTAGCTATCCCGGCCATCATTTCCGACAAGAGGAAGAAAAACGCGGCAACGTTTATCAACTACATCACGAACACGGCTAATACATGCTTCTGGTCGAGGGAAGTGGGGTATATGCCGGTTCGAAAAGATGCGTCGGCCGATCCGGAAATGAAGACATTCTTGGATGAACACCCCAATTATCAGACCGCGATTGATCAGCTCCCACATACGCGTATTCAAGATCCGGCGCGCGTCTTCGTTCCTGGCGCAGACCAGGTTATTGGGGGTGCTTTCGAATCGATCCTCACGAATAACGCTGATATACGGTCCACGATGAAAAAGGTTGATAAGGAAATCAGCCGGGCCTATGAGACGCAAATTAAACCGAAAATGCCGTCGTGATGGGTTTTCATAGCATCGTTTTCGGTCATCACGCTGTTGACCACGTAATTGTTCACAGAACGTAACTGCAGAAAGAAAGAGCACAAGAATGGCGTCGATACGTTTTAATAATGTCTCCCGGATCTATGGTGACCGTAAAGCCGTCGATAATCTGAACTTAGATATCGCCGATGGTGAATTCTTAGTTGTCGTCGGGCCGTCCGGCTGCGGCAAGTCGACGAGTCTGCGGATGCTCGCGGGCCTGGAACCTGCTGATGAGGGGTCAATTTTTATTGGCGACAGGGACGCGACGGGGGTGCCCCCGCGCGAGCGCGACGTGGCTATGGTGTTTCAGAATTACGCGCTGTACCCTAACATGACAGTTGAGGGGAATATGAGCTTTGCTCTCCGCAACCGTGGGATGGGGAAGAAGGAGACACGGCGGCGTGTCCACGAGGCTGCGGCGATGCTGGAGCTTACTGATCTACTGGACCGCAAGCCTGCAGCGTTGTCGGGTGGGCAGCGGCAACGCGTCGCGATGGGGAGGGCGATCGTCCGTGACCCCGCGGTGTTCTGCATGGATGAACCACTATCCAACCTTGATGCGAAGCTTCGGGTCTCGACGCGGTCACAGATCCTTTCTCTGCAGAAAAAGCTGCGGACAACCACCGTGTATGTGACGCACGACCAGGTTGAGGCGATGACCATGGGCGACCGCGTGGCCGTGCTGAAGGACGGGGTGCTGCAGCAGGTTGACTCGCCCCGCGATGTTTATCAGAATCCGGCAAACACGTTTGTGGCGTCGTTTATTGGATCGCCAACGATGGGCCTTTTCACGACTGATGGTGGGCCGGTTATGGGTGTGCGCCCGGAGGACTGGGAGGTTCTATCGGTGACATCCGGGGACGACAGAGAACCGACGACGGGGGAGGCCGCCGCGCAGAATGCGGGTGCGGGAAGTGATGCGCCGGTGCTCGACCTCACTGTCACGCACATCGAGGAGCTCGGTGCGCAATCATTTGCCTATGGCACGCCGACGGGCTCACGAGGGTCCGAAGGTGGCGTCCAGATCAACCCCATGACGGGTCGGGACGCCCTCGCCGTGCTCCTCCCACGAGATAGTGTCGCGGGGAGTGGCCGGAGCCACGTCACGTCGGACATCGTTCATAACAACGGTCAGGTCACGGCTACCGATGTAGCCGTCGGGTCCGTGATCACTGTCCGCGCAACACGAACCCACTACTTCGACCCGGAAACTGGCAGTCGAATTAATCCCGCCGCTGGCTCTGAAGGTTAATAAGCTCCCAACGAAGCCCGGTTTACTAATCCCCCAAAGAAGCCCCCCGATGCGAAAGGACGCTATTAGTCCTCGTAGCGATCCTTAGCTTCCTGCAGGATGCGCTCAGCTTCTTCCTTATCGCCCCAGCCAGAGCCGCTGACTTCCTTGTTCGGCTCCAGGTCCTTGTAGTGGACGAAGAAGTGCTCCACCTCGTCCTTAATGTGATCCTCGACGTCGTTGATGTCTTGGTACCGCTCGTAGCGGACATCGTCGATGACACAGAGCAGCTTGTCGTCGCCACCTGCTTCGTCGGTCATCTTGAACACACCGACCGGGCGGGCCTCGACGATCACGCCGGGGAATACCGGCTCAGGAAGAATGACCAGCGCATCGAGCGGATCGCCATCCTCACCGAGCGTGTGGTCAATAAAGCCGTAGTCGGCGGGGTAAGCCATGGGGGTGAAGAGGTACCGGTCCAGGTAGACCTTGCCCGTTTCGTGATCGACTTCGTACTTGTTGCGTGAACCCTTCGGGATTTCGATCGTAACTTCAATACTCATAAGTCCTACTGTACTGAACCGCCGCGCAACCGGGGGTGCCACGCTGGAGAACCCGCGCTATTTCTGCCTTTCCTTCTACTTTTCTTTCGCCGCGCATCAGGCTCGAAGGTGAAGTGTTCCGCGTCGTGTCCGGGGTCTCCGCTAAACTCACCACCGTGAAAAAAGGTAAGAAGAACTCTGGTGGGTCGACGGCCGTTCGCACTGGCTCTTTTCGACGTTCCGCTGTCTC
The DNA here is from genome assembly GCF_053760365.1 of Corynebacterium sp. c7Ub_26. Lineage (NCBI taxonomy): Bacteria > Bacillati > Actinomycetota > Actinomycetes > Mycobacteriales > Corynebacteriaceae > Corynebacterium > Corynebacterium sp. c7Ub_26. The sequence goes on from NZ_JBSNBL010000001.1 coordinate 43,680, forward strand.
TTCTGTCCTCACCGTGCTCACCATCATCGTGGTGGCGGCGGTGATCGTTGGGGCTGTGGTTATGTACCAGCAGCGCAACGCATACACATCGGCTAACCCAGCGGGGCCAGCCGATAGTGGAGTCTCCGTGTCTGGGCCGAACGCGGATGCCCCTATTCCCGACATCACGAAAGCCCTCCAGGGGCCGGCGTCCAATGGTGCTTTGGGCCAGTTGGCTGGCCAGGTTACCGACGCGTCCACCGGGAAGACGTTGTGGGAGAAGAATTCGTCCACCGCGATGGTTCCGGCGTCGTCAACAAAAATGATGACGACGGCGGCTGCGCTGTTAACTCTTGGCCCGAAGGATCGAGTTCGCACGGTGGTGAAACGCGGCACGAAGCCCGGGCAGATCGTGCTGGTTGGTGGCGGTGACGTGACGCTCGCCGCGTCGAAAGACAGCGCGTTTTACACGAACGCCCCCACGATTCAGGACTTGGCGAGCCAAGTGAAGAAAAACATGGGCGGTCAGTCAGTGACGAGCGTGGTCGTCGATAATTCGCGCGCTGGCCAGGGCGATACCTTTAATTCGACGTGGAGCCGCGGGGATATCTCTGGCGGCAACGTGACCTCCGTGGACTCTGTCATGCTCAACGGGGGTCGGCAGGATCCGAGCGACGCCGATTCCCCGCGAACGGACAATCCTGCGTTGGTTGCCGGACAAGCACTGGCGAATGGCGTGGGGCTCTCTAGCAGCAGTTCCGGCGACGGTAACGGTGCCGACAATGGTGGCGAATCCGGCGACTCCGGTGAAGTCGATGATGAGTCCGGCAACTCGGGCGGGGGAGACAACAACTCCCAGGGGGTGTCCGTGTCTAAGAAATCCGTGGATACCGAGGATGGCGAACTCGGCGCTGTGGAATCGGCCCCGCTAGACATCAGGATCCACGACATGCTCGTGAATTCCGACAATATGGAGGCGGAGGCGATCGGTCGAGAAATCGCGAAGAAAGAAGGCAAGCCCTTGACGTTCGAGGGCGCGACGTCGGCGACGAAAGAGGTCCTTTCCCAGCACGGTTTCCCCCTCGAGAGCGTGGTCCTCAAAGACAATTCGGGAATGAGCCCGGATAACCGCATTACCTCACGTCTTCTCGACCGCATCATGGTCACAGCCTCATCTCCGGTGACCAACGAGGGCGATTCCGATTCGTCCTCGGCAGATAGCCAAAGCCACGATCTCCGGCCCATTCTCGACGGCCTGCCGGTCGCCGGCGGTAACGGGACACTGGCCGGCCGATTCACTCCCGGATCATCGTCGGGGCCCGGAGCAGGATGGGTTCGCGCGAAGACAGGAACCCTGGATGGCGTATCTGCGCTGGTCGGAACGGTGATGAACCAGCAAGGTCGCGTCTTGGCGTTCGCGTTTATGTCGAATGGCTCGGATATTGAGCCTGCCCGTTCCGCCTTGGATGACCTTGCGTCCGCTTTGAGGATGTCGTCATAGGAAACGGCCGTGACTAATACCGCCATGAACTCGAACCACAGCGTGAATCAGAGTTGCGAACCCACGCCGTCCTATATGCCACCCTCAACCAAACCCGGGCCCCATGTGTTGCTCATCCGCCATGCGCTCGAAGCGTGGCACGCGACGTGGAGTTCCCGGCTGACAACGACGGAGCAATCTGAGGCTGATGAACTGGGCTTTTCGTGCATCATCGGATGTTCGGGTGGGGCCGATTCCTTATCTTTAGTGGGCTGTGCACTCAAACAAGGCTGGAGAGTCCACGCCGTAGTTATCGATCACGGACTCCAAGCGGGTTCAGCCGGCGTCGCGACGCGAGCCGCGCACGTTTGCCAGGCTTTAGGGGCGACTGCTGAGGTAATAAAGGTGTACCCATGTGAGGCCACCGAAGCAGCTGCGAGAGAAGAGCGCTACCGCGCCTTAGGTCAGGTAGCACAAGAGCATGGTGGCCTCCCCGTCCTCGTGGCGCACACTGGCGATGACCAGGCAGAATCCCTACTCATTGGGCTGGCGCGAGGTGCCGGACTAGGAAGCATCGCCGGAATGCCGCCAATTCTCTTCCATCATCCCGCCGTCGACGCCGGAGCCACAGCACTCGGACGCCCATTGCTTTCTGTTCGGCGGGAGAACACCATCGGAGCGTGCGCCGAACTAGGCATCACACCGTGGCACGATCCCACCAATATGTCCGGGGATAACCTCCGATCGCGGGTCCGCACGCAGCTTATTCCGCAGATCCGCTCCGTTCTGGGGGAGGCCGCCGTCGATAATGCAATTGCCACCGCGGCCATGACCCGCACTGACGACGACTACCTGGCGCAGCAGGCCGCCGACGTCCTCAAAGAATGTGAGTGCCACGGTTCCTCTATAGATAACCTCGGCAGTTGCGGCAGTACCGGCCTGGCCATCGCCGCATATCTACGTCAACCTCTGGCGTTGCGCGGAAGGATTATTAAGCAGTGGCTTCATCATCGCGCCGGGCCACTGACCAGGGCACACGTCACCGCGATCGATGCGCTGGCCACGCAATGGCATGGGCAGGGGGGAGTCGCCATTCCTTGGGCGCGCACGCCCGCCCCGCCTGGACGCTTGCTCGTCGTTCGTCGTCACGATGAACTACAGCTGACCGCGGAGGGTACGCATGACCGTTAATGTTCAGCGAAAATTGCCAGACGGGCGCCTATAAGCGACCATATATTTACGGACCACACAGACAACAACGCCACATGATCGAGAGCTAATGATGCAATCCCATCAACCCGTCCCCGTCCCCGAACACGGCTATGGCGACGATGTTGACCACGTCCTCATCACCGAAGAACAACTCCATAACCGCATCGCAGAGATGGCCGATCGCCTCTCCGAAACCTACGCCAATGAGGACGACGACCTCATCCTGGTGTGTGTGCTCAAAGGCGCGGTGTACTTCATCACCGACATTTCCCGGCAGATGAGCATCCCGACGCAGCTCGAGTTTATGGCCGTCTCGTCCTACGGCAATGCCACCAGTTCATCAGGCGTCGTACGCATTCTGAAAGATCTCGACCGTGATATCCATGGCCGGAACGTCGTCATCATTGAGGACGTCATTGACTCCGGATTGACGTTGCACTGGCTCATCAAGAACTTGAAGAGTCGGAAGCCTAACTCGCTGCGGATTGTGACGCTCCTCCGCAAGCCCGAGGCCATCAAGGTGGACATTGATCTCTTCGACGTCGGCTTTGATATCCCCAACGAGTTCGTCGTCGGATATGGGTTGGATTATGCCGAGCGCTATCGTGACATCCCGTGGGTAGGGACGTTGAAATCCCAGGTCTACGAAAAATAGCCCAGGACAAACACACACGGACAACTGAACACGACGATGTCGACGCCGGAGGACGCGTAATCCGGAAGGACGTTGAGGTCGGAACGGGCAAGCGGCGGACGAATCCGCACTGTTCGCGCACAGCGAACGCCTGTCTGGCCGACGTGTCCGAGGGTTCGACTACCCTGGTAGCAATCGACACCGTACCTGCGACGACAGGTACTCATATTTTTCCCAATGAGAGGTTCCATGGACCGCAAGAAAGTCATGCGCATAGCGACGGTCATCGCTATCATCATGCTCGGAATTTTCGCTTTCTCGGTGTTCTCTAGCTCGACGCGCGGGTATCAAGATGTCGATACCTCCGTCGCCCTGAAGCAGCTCAAAGACGGCAACGTCAAAAAAGCCCAGATTAACGACAGGGAGCAACAGCTCCAGCTAGACCTGAAGAAGAAAATTGACGAGGGCGACCACAAGGACGTCGACAAAGTCATAGCGAAATACCCGGCCAGGACGTCGGACCAGGTTTTCGACGCGGTTCAAAAATCCAATCCTGAGAGCTACACAACCAAGGTCACGCAGGATTCATGGCTGGGCCAGATGTTCGCCGTCCTCGGCCCGATGATCCTCTTCTTCCTGCTGATCATGTTCTTCTTCTCCCGCATGCAGGGCGGATCCGGCATGGGCGGCATGTTCGGCTTCGGTAAATCCAAGGCCAAAGAACTGACCAAAGACATGCCGAAAACCAACTTCGGTGACGTCGCCGGTGAAGAAGAAGCCGTCGAGGAGCTCACCGAAATTCGTGACTTCCTCCAAGGGCCGGAACGATACGAACGCCTCGGCGCGAAAATCCCGCGTGGCGTTCTGCTCTATGGACCTCCCGGTACTGGTAAAACCCTGCTGGCGCGCGCAGTCGCAGGTGAAGCCGGCGTACCTTTCTATTCCATCTCTGGTTCGGACTTCGTTGAAATGTTCGTCGGTGTGGGTGCATCCCGCGTGCGTGATCTGTTCACACAGGCCAAAGAAAATTCGCCATGCATCATCTTTATCGACGAGATCGACGCCGTCGGGCGTCAGCGCGGCTCGGGAATGGGCGGTGGCCACGATGAGCGCGAGCAAACGCTGAACCAGTTGCTGGTCGAAATGGATGGCTTCGGTGACCGCCAAGGTGTCATCCTGATCGCTGCAACGAACCGGCCGGACATTCTGGACCCCGCGCTGCTGCGCCCAGGGCGTTTTGACCGGCAGATTCCGGTGACTAACCCTGATCTTGCAGGCCGTGAGCAGATTCTTCGCGTTCACGCCAATAACAAGCCCCTGGGTCCGGACGTGGACCTCAACTCGTTGGCTAAGCGAACCGCCGGCATGTCCGGTGCAGACCTGGCCAACGTGCTCAACGAAGCAGCGCTCCTTACCGCGCGTGTGAACGGCAACATCATCACCGCCGACGCACTCGAAGAAGCGACCGACCGCGTTGTCGGTGGGCCACGTCGAAGCTCGAAGATCATCTCCGAGCACGAGAAGAAAGTTACCGCCTATCACGAAGGTGGGCACACCCTTGCCGCATGGGCGATGAAGGATATCGAACGCGTGTATAAGGTGACCATTCTGGCCCGCGGGCGTACAGGTGGCCATGCCATGACCGCCAGCGAAGATGACAAGGAAATGTACAACCGAGCAGAGCTTTTCGCCCGGTTGGTCTTCGCCATGGGCGGCAGGTCCGGTGAAGAGCTGATTTTCGGTAACCCGACGACGGGGGCCTCTGCGGATATCGAGCAGGCCACGAAAATCGCCCGCGCCATGGTGACCGAATACGGCATGAGCCCCGACCTCGGAGCCGTGAAATACGGCGAGGAACAAGGCGACCCCTTCTCCGGGCGGGGAAGTGGCGGAAAGTTGGAGTACTCCGACGATGTCGCGGCTACCATTGACAAACAGGTGCGCTACCTCATTGAAAAAGCCCACGACGAGGCCTACGCGATTCTGAAAGAAAACCGTGAAACCTTCGACCTCTTGGCCCAGAAGTTGCTGGAGAAAGAAACTCTGCGACGCCCTGACCTCGAAGCCATCTTTACGAATGTGAAACCGCGTGAGCGGCTGGAAATCTTCACGAATGAAGACGTCCTCCACCCGAAGGATGACAAGGATCCCGTCAAGACCCCGGTGGAATTAGCTCGTGAACGTGGCGAAGAGCCACCTAAGCGGCACGATTTCTTGGAGGCCTCTCGGCAGGCACGGCGTGAACGCGAATCCGCTGCAAACCAGGCGAACGTTCAGTCGGTAAATGCTGGCGGCACTAATAACATCGTGGGTGCTGGCCAACAAGGCTCGGTACAGCAGGGCTCGGTACAGCAGGGACCTGGCGCGCAGGGCTCCGACACTCGTGGTTGGTCGGCGAACGATGGCTCGACTGGTGCGAACGGTAACTCCAACGCTGGATATGAAGGCCAAACGACGGTCATACCTCGCAATAGTGGATCGTCGAATTACGGTAGCTACCCAGCCGGAACGCCAACGAACCAGCAGACACCGGGTTCGACCAATGACGACGGCACGCCCGTCTACGGTGGAACCCCACCGCCCGCCGGATGGACCGCCCCAGGATGGCCGCCGTCGGATCGCGCCCCCCGGTACTCGGAATCAGGTGAGTCCCAGACCCCTGGTGCTCATCAGGCAGGTGCTCGACACTCTGCCGAGAACCGAGGCACCACAGCAGGACAACCGGGTCAGCACCCAGGAATGCAGAACTACGGCGTCGGCCAACCAAGTGAACCCGCTGATAATGGGCTCCACGGTTTCCGATTCCCGGAGAATGAACGCCCAGACCACCCGTTGGACGATGGACGCCACAGCACCGGGGAACAGAACTCGAGCGAAAACGGGCACAACCACGACGCCTCTGGCTACAAATGGTCCGATTACAACGGTTCGTCCGAGCAAGGCAACCGCCGTGAAGACGGTGACCACTAATGGCCGTCGACCATGAACGGGCGCGGGCAGCCGTCCGCGACCTGTTAATCGCCGTGGGGGAAGACCCCGATCGGGAAGGGCTCGTTGACACCCCCGAGCGCGTCGCGCGAGCCTATGAAGAAATCTTCGCCGGCCTCCACCAAGACCCGTCGGAAGTTCTCACCAAGACCTTCAACGAAGATCACCGCGAACTCGTGCTCGTCCGAGACATTCCCGTGTACTCCACCTGTGAACACCACCTGGTCCCGTTCTACGGGAAAGCCCACATCGGGTACATCCCGGGGAAATCGGGGAAAGTCACCGGGCTTTCCAAATTGGCCCGGCTGGTTGACCTCTACGCCAAACGACCACAAGTGCAAGAACGCCTGACCAAACAGGTCGCGGACGCCATGGTGAAGCGCCTTCAACCGCAGGCGGTCATCGTCGTTATCGAATGTGAGCACCTCTGCATGGCGATGCGAGGTATCCGCAAACCGGGGGCGACAACCACCACGTCCACAGTCCGCGGCGGGTTCCAGACGAACCCCGCTAGCCGCGCCGAAGTGCTCAGTCTCATCCGCGGATAACTCGTCAGCGTCGGAGCACACGCACCACAACAGGCGGAAGGAGCCAAACAAACATCATGGATGCACTGCGCACACACGTGATGGGTGTCCTTAACATCACCGACGACTCCTTCTCCGACGGCGGCCAATGGCTTCCCACCGACCTCACGCGCCCCGACATCGCCGTCACCCACGCACGCGACATGATCCGCGACGGAGCCACCATCATTGACATCGGCGGCGAATCCACCCGGCCCGGTGCCGTCCGCGTCACCGGACAGACCGAACTCCAGCGCGTGATCCCCGTCGTCGAAGCCCTCGCGAACGACGACGTTATGCTCTCCGTCGACACCATGCGCGCCGCCGTCGCTCGACAAGCCGTCCAAGCCGGGGCGACGCTCATCAACGACGTATCCGGAGGGCTGGCCGACCCGGACATGATCCGCGTTGCTGCAGACACCGGCGCATACCTGTGCCTCATGCACTGGGAAACGGACCGCTTCGGGGACGCCGACTCCCACGGCGCAGCCGGAGCAGACCAGGGCCTCGACCATGGGCCGCAGTTCGTCCGCCGCGTCGTCGATTTTCTCCGTCAACGCGCCACGTATGCCAGCGAGCATGGCGTCGACAAGGGAAGAATCATCATCGACCCCGGAATTGGGTTCGCCAAATCAGCGCTCGGCAACTGGTCGCTGCTGCACGGCCTCGACCAACTCACCGAGCTCGGATACCCTGTCCTCATCGGAGTTTCCCGAAAACGTTTCCTGACCAGCCTCATCGCCGGATCCGACGGCATCCCCACCGCTCCCGCCGACGCCGACGCAGCCACCGCAGCCGTCAGCGCACTGGCCGCCAGCCACGGGGCATGGGCCGTCCGCGTACACAACGTGCGCCCCAACGTGGACGCCGTCAAAGTCGCCCACGCCTGGGGCACCGCGCACGGACCCGACGTACCCCAAGGATGGAGAGCACGACGTGGCTGACCGAATAGAACTCACAGGCGTCGAGGTATATGGACACCACGGGGTATTCCCGCACGAAAAACGCGATGGCCAGCGATTCCTCACCGACGTCACCGTGTGGACTGACTTCCGACAGGCCGCCGCCACCGATGACCTCACGCACACGATCAGCTACGCCGACATCGCCGACCTCATCCACGCCACCGTCGGCGGGCCCAGTCGCGACCTCATCGAAACCGTTGCCAGCGAGATCGCCGACACCCTCATCCTCAACAACCGTGTCCACGCCGTCGAAGTCACCATTCATAAACCCGACGCGCCCATCCCGCACCCGTTCGCCGACGTTGCCGTCGTCGCACGTCGAAGCCGAAAAGACCTCCGCCACGTGGTGCTTTCCTTCGGCTCCAACATCACCGCCGACGGGATCACCCCAGGCCAACGGGTCGAACGCGCCATGCGCTGGTTTGAGAGCAGCGCGGACTACCGCGTCATCGTCACGTCCTCGCTGTACGCGACACCAGCCTGGGGCGGCGTCGAGCAGGACGACTTCATGAACTCCGTCGCCGTCGTCGAAACCATGAAAACACCCCACGATGTTCTCGACGACGCGCACGAACTCGAACGCGACGCGCACCGCACGCGCGAGGTCCACTGGGGGCCCAGGACCCTCGATATTGACCTCATTACCAGCATTAACAACGGGTCCGAGGAACACTACGACTCCGACGACCTCACGCTTCCGCACCCGTGGGCGCACCAACGTGCCTTCGTGCTCAAGCCGTGGTTGGAAGTGGAACCCCATGCTCGGTTAGAGCGGCAGAGTATTGCGTCCCTGTTGGACAGCCTGGATTCCCGCGAGGTAGAAGAGGTGAAACTGCAATGACCTCCACCAAACCCACCTACCTTGTGGCCACCGCACTCATCGTCGGGCTCGGCGCGTTCATGCTGATCTGGCGCTTTTACGGCTCCATCCCGGGGTTCAATCTGACGCTCCCCGTGATCCTGATCGTGCTCGCAGTCATCTGCACTATCGCGGGGTTCATCATTAGGAAACGAATCGCCGATAACGAAGTCGGGCAAGATCGATCACAAATACACCCGCTCACCATCGCCCGATGCTTCGTCATGGGAACGTCCACAGCCTGGTTCGGGTCCATTTGTGCAGGATCGTACGCGGGTATCGCCGTCTACCTCTGGATCAATTACAGCCGTCTGATCGCCGCCCGGGAGGACACCCCCACCGTCGTCGTCGGACTAATTGCCGCCATTCTCGTCGCCGCATCGGGTTTATGGCTGGAGCGTTGTTGCGGGGCACCCCCACCAAACGATGAAGATACGCAGTCTAGCAATGTAGTGTGGAGTTCATGACCGGCCCACAGCAATCCCACGATGGTTACGACAGCTCCAACAACCAGGGGCACTATGACGACCAGTCGCCTGACTATCGCGACGATTACCCGCCCACCAACACAGGTGGTAGCGGCAAGTTTTCCTTCGCGGCCATCGTCGTCATGCTGGTCTTTGCCGTTGTTGCGACGATCATCATGCTCTTTACGGACAGTGAAACATGGACAAAAATCGCTGTTCTCTGCGCCCTCTGGGCCGCCATCGTCGGGTGTATTGCTGTAGCACGGCTGCGGAAACAGGTGGATAACCAGCAGCGGGACACCGACAACCTTGAGCGCCTGCACCAGGCGGAGCTCGAGCGGGAACTGGCCACCCACCGCGAGCAAGAACTCATCCTGGAGCAGAACTACTATGACTCGCTGCAGGAACAAGAGCAGAACACGCTCGCCGATATCCGCGCGGAACTCACCGTGCTCCGGGAAAACCTGTCTGCCATGATGGGCACCGATCTGGACACCGAGCGCACCGCCCTCAAGGCCGAGGCACAGCGCATTCTGGAATTGGAACGCGACAGCAAAGATTCATCATCGACGACGGAAGCGCGCACGAGTGGGTCGACGTCACGGACATCATCTGTGCCGGCGTCGCACGCGCCATCGGGTAAGCGTGGGCAGAACCGTGGTGGAGCTGGGCAAACGCAGGGTGCCGGGAAAGCATCGGGCGCCGGGAACACGGCTGCCGCTCAGCCGGGACGCACGAACCAATCCTCGTCTCGATCACGCGCTGCCGATTCGACCTCCACACAGCAGGATGATAATTCCCTGCGCACGGGTTCATTCAATGCAGTGAAGTGGACTGCTCAGCCATCGCGCCGTTCAGGCTCGGGATACTCCGCGGATCAGACCACCGTATTGCCGTCTGTGGAGAAGAAATCGAACCCACAGGCTCAGCGGTCGGCCGGGTACGGGGCATCGCAGCAGCGGGCATCTCAGCCTTCACAGCAGCGGACCCAGCAGTCTCGGCCGCAGCAACAACAGCAGGCTCAACAGCAGCCCACGCGGCAGGCAACCCAACAGCAGTTTGACCGTGCGGCCCAGAACAACCAGCGGTCGAGCGCGCCGCAGGGGAGCGCGGTGTACCGCGGCGCAGACCGTGACAGCTCGCAATTCTTTGCATTCGGCGCGGGTTCCTCGTCAGCATCCTCGGCTCAGCCTGCATTCGGGTCGTCGCAGCCACAGTCGTCTCGAACGGAATCGACGCCCTATGTCGGTTCTCATCGCGGACCTAACCCGAACGCCAATTCTGCGCAGAACCGAAGCGTCACACGCAGCGGCAGCACCACGGGTGGATCTCGTCGGAACACAGATCCCGATACAGGTTCTTTCGCTGCGTTCGGTTCGGGCCGCTCCTCGGTACCGTCCTATGACCGAACCCACGCCCCAACCACGGGCGGTTTCCGGGCGCAATCACCCAGCTCAGGATCCGCACCTGCATCCGGTAGCCAAGCTAGTGGCTGCTCTCCGCACGAGGGCATGTTCACGGGGAGCCAGAATTATGGCTCGTCGGCAAGTTCGTCGAACACCCCCGATCCGCGAGGCCGTCACGAAGGGCCGCAGGATTCATCGTCGGGCGGCCGTCGGCGTCGGGCAGATAACGGAGACTCAAACCAGAACGTCACCGTCGCATCCTTACTTGAACAGCTGAAGAAGAATAGCGAGAAGTAATAACCCACCATGTCTACACCGATGAACCCCGGGTTTGCGGCCGGCGAGCTGCGCGTTCACGATTCCGCTGAGACATTCGCGGCAACGACGAGGGCGTTGCGAAAAACAGGGAAGCGTATTGTCCTTGTCCCCACCATGGGGGCCCTGCACGCGGGGCACCGCGCTCTCCTCCGAGCAGCGCACAGGCTTCCCGGGGCCGTGGTGGCGTCGTCAATTTTTGTGAATCCGGCGCAGTTCGATAACCCCGATGACTTCGAAAAATACCCCGTGACACTCCAGCGTGACCTGGATATCCTCCGCGAGGAAGGTGTGTCCCTCGCGTTCACGCCCAAGGCTGAGGACATGTACCCTCATGGGACTCGGACGATGGTTCACCCTGGTCTCGTTGCCGAGGGGCTTGAGGGGGACCGCGCTGGTCACTTTGTTGGTGTGGCCACGGTGGTCTCCAAGCTGCTCAATCTGTCCCACGCCACGGACATCGTGATGGGGGAGAAGGATTATCAGCAGCTGGTGATCATCCAGCAGCTGGTCACGGACCTCAACATGGAGGTCACGGTGCATGGGGTGCCGATCGTGCGGGAACATGATGGGCTGGCGCTCTCGTCGCGCAATGTTCGCCTGGATCCGGAGGCCCGCGTCACCGCGACGGCGATCTCGGCCGCGATGACCGCTGCGCTATACAAAGCAAAAGATGGCGCTCGCGCTGTCGAGGCGGAAGCGCGGCGGATTATGGAGGGCGAAGGCATCGATGTGCTCTACGCCGTCGTCCGCGGGAAAGACTTGGGGCCGGCTCCCGAGAACGGGGAGGGGCGACTGCTCGTTGCCGCGAAGGTCGGTGGCGTGCGGTTGATCGATAACACCGGCGTCATGTTGGGGGAGCTTCCCGCCGACAGTCCCGACATATCCGACAGCACCGACACCATCGCCCACAAAGCCGACTAGGGACGGCCCACCGGTTGCCTGTGAGGCAAGGTCAGCTACTCTTTATCGCGTGAGTAAAGCGACGAAAAACCAGGATGTCCCAGAGCAAGTTAAAGTTCGCAAGGCAAAAAGGGAGCGGTTGCTCTCCGAGGGAACTGCGCCGTACCCAGTCGACGTTGAGCGCACCCACACGTTGAAACAAATTCGCGACGCTTTCGTCGTCGATGAAGACAAAGCGGGGACCACCGAACAACGTGCCGACGGCACCGTTCGTCGTTATTTAGGTATCGGTGATGAAACGGACACTGAGGTGGCCGTGGCCGGGCGCGTGATTTTCATGCGCAATACCGGCAAGCTGTGTTTCGCCACGCTGCAAGAGGGGGACGGGACGCAGCTTCAGGCGATGCTATCGCTCGCAGAGGTGGGGGAGGACGCCCTCAAACGCTGGAAGTCCGACGTCGATATGGGCGACTTCGTGTCCATTCGTGGCCGTGTGGTGTCGTCGCGCCGCGGCGAGCTGTCGGTGTTCGCGTCGACCTGGACATTGGCGTCGAAGGCGCTGCGCCCCCTGCCCGTGTCCTTCGCCGATATGAATGAGGACACCCGCATCCGCTACCGCTACACCGATTTAATTATGCGGGACGATGCCCGCCGCATGATGATCACCCGCGTGACCGTTGTGCGTGCTGTGCGTGAGTATCTCCAGGGCCTGGGTTTCCTCGAGGTCGAGACTCCCATGTTGCAGACGTTGCATGGCGGTGCGGCTGCGCGTCCGTTTGTGACGCATTCCAACGCTCTGGATATGGACCTCTACCTGCGCATTGCGCCGGAGCTCTACCTGAAGCGCTGCGTCGTCGGCGGTATTGAGAAGGTCTTCGAGGTCAATCGGAATTTCCGGAACGAGGGCATCGACTCCTCCCACAGCCCGGAGTTCGCCATGCTGGAAACCTATCAGGCCTACGCGACGTATGACGATAACGCCGCCTCGACGCAGGGCCTGATCCAGCACTGTGCGCGCGCCGTCAACAAGTTGGTGCACGACAACTGGGACCCGGAGCAGGACCCGGATTCGCTGGTCGTCACTCTTGCCGACGGTACCACCTACGACTTTGGCGGCGAGTGGCCGAAGCTGGACATGTACGACAGCTTGAACGAGGCTTTGCAGCGCAAGTTCCCCGGCCAGCCCGAGGTAACCATTTATTCGAGCATCGATGAATTAAAGGCGATCGCGGACACGATTGGTGTGGAACCCGGCACCGGATGGGGCCACGGGAAATTCGTCGAGGAAATCTGGGAAGAGCTGTGCGCTGACCAACTGGATGGGCCGGTGTTCGTCCGTAACTTCCCGGTCGAGACGTCGCCGTTGACGCGTGATCACCGGTCGAAGCCCGGTGTGACCGAGAAGTGGGATCTGTATGTCCGAGGTTTCGAATTGGCGACGGGCTACTCCGAGTTGATTGATCCCGTTATCCAGCGTCAGCGCTTTGAGGATCAGGCCCGTTTAGCTGCTGGCGGCGATGACGAAGCCATGGTCCTGGATGAGGACTTCCTCCAGGCGATGGAGCAGGGCATGCCTCCGACGGCGGGAACCGGAATGGGCATTGACCGCTTGCTGATGGCATTAACCGGGTTGGGGATTCGGGAAACCGTGTTGTTCCCGTTGGTGAAGCCGGAGCGGTAATAGGCGGAGCGGTAAGTATCACGCCGCAAACCTCGCGTTGTAAACCGTACGCAGGAATCCGCGTGCCGTTGCCCTGGGTGAGTACTCACCTGGGGCTTTTCTCGTGAGCTCGCTTTCATTGGGGCCCTGGTCGTGGCTTTGTCGGTTTTCTTTCGTAATTGTGATACCGATCACGCGCTTGTGCGTTATGCTTATGTAAGCTTCCTGGCAATGCATCGTCGACCGGTGCGTGGCCGACACCAACGACCGAAAGGCCTTTAATGTCCTCAACGAATGAACGCGACAATGGCTCTGGCTCCGCGGCAGGCGCCCGCGACAACGCTGCGAAATCCCGCGGCAAGAACTCTGACGGCAACGATTCAACCGTCGGGAAAAATAGCATTAAGCGGGACGCGATGGGCACGGCGATGCGTCTGTTGACGCGAGTGACCGGCTCCGATTTCGCCGCGAAGTATGGCCTCAATGAACGCATTGACCGCATTGCCTATGAGTCGACGAAGACAGGCATGAAGTCTCTCGGCACGGCAACCCGCGAATTTAAGCGGGTCACCAGCGGGCAGTCTCCGATCCGCCTCCCCTTCCTCGGGCTGGGCGACGATAAGAAGATTGGCGACGAAAAACCCGACGCCGAGGCCGAGGAAAAGGCTGCGGAATCCAAGAAGATCGTGTGGGACCTCACGCCTGATGAGGACCAGGAGATGATCGTCGAGACGATCAAGGATTTCGCCGAGAAGCGCATTAGCCCCGCGGCCCACGACGCCGACGAAGCTGCGGCTGTGTCCGAGGACCTCCGCAAAGAGGCGCTAGGCCTGGGTATTTCGATGGTGAACGTTCCGGAGGAGTTCGAGGGGATCGCCACCGGGTCCAATCTCACGACGAATTTCCTCGTCACGGAGGCGCTGGCCCACGCCGATCCGGGAATTGCCCTCTCCGTGATGGCCCCGGCCGGTGTCGCCGCGACCTTGACCGCGTACGGCTCGGATGAGCAGCAGCGCACGTATTTGCCAGCGTTCGCGGGCGAGGACATTCCAATCTCCGCCGTGTCCGTCGCCGAACCTCAGCCGCTGTTCGATCCTTTTTCCTTGTCGACGACTGCCCGCCGCGAGGGCGATGACGTTGTGATCGAGGGCGTTAAGGCCTTAGTTCCCGACGCTGGCAATTGCGAACTGTTCGTCGTCGCCACCACGCTTGAAGACGCTCCGACGCTGGTCATTGTCGAATCCGATGCTGATGGCGTCGTGATTGAGCCCGATCCGAGCATGGGATTGCGCGCGGCAGGACTGGGACGGCTGCTTTTGAACGACGTGCGCGTCCCGGCGTCGAACATTCTTGGTGGGGCGGATCGCTCTGCCGAGGATAGGGAAAACGACTACCGGAACATTATTCGACGGTCCCGGTTGGGCTGGGCCGCGTTGGCTGTGGGGGCATGTTCGGCGGTGCTGGACTATGTGAAGCCCTACGTCAACGAGCGTCAGGCGTTTGGTGAGCCGATTTCTTACCGCCAGGCGGTGGCTTTCGCGGTGGCGAATATCCGCATCGAACTCGATGGTACGCGTTTGGTCGCGCTGCGTGGTTGTTCCCGCGCGGACCAGGGGCTCACGTTCCACCGCGAGGCAGCCTTGGCCCGTGACTTGGCGGCCGAGAAGGGCATGGCGATCGGTTCAGACGGAGTCCAGTTGCTGGGGGGTCATGGTTATACCAAGGAGCATCCCGTGGAGCGGTGGTACAGGGATCTGCGTGCAATCGGCGTCGCTGAAGGAACGATTGTTTTGTAAACGGCCAACCAGATCCGGCGTGAGCTGGCACTTGGCCCGCGATGTGCGCACACATGAACACGATGTTGTTAACCGAATAAAACCCGCAGCGTTGAACGCTTTTATGTGACCCCGGAGGGACACAATCATGATTAACCTAGAACTTCCTGGCTTCTTGAAGAAGGGTGCGAACCCTGGCCATCAGGCGGCCGCCGAAATCTTCCGACCCATTTCCCGTAAGTACGACCTCGCCGAGCACGAGCGCCCGGTGGAACTCGACACCATGGCCAGCATGGTGGAAGGTATGGCCGACGCTGGCCGCGGAATGGCAGGCGCGTCGGGCGGTCGCGGCGATAAGAAGAAAAAGTCCGATGGCATCCGCAATGGCGGAAATATGGCCGCGGTACTGAACGTGCTGGAGCTGTGCTGGGGCGATGTGGCCCTCACGCTATCCATCCCGTACCAGGGCCTCGGAAACTCCGCCATCGCGGCCGTCGCGACCGATGAGCAGTTGGAGCGCATCGGCAAGGTGTGGGCGTCGATGGCCATCACCGAGCCTGGTTTTGGTTCGGACTCCGCTGCCGTGTCAACAACAGCAACTCTCGACGGCGACGAGTACGTCATTAACGGTGAAAAGATCTTTGTGACGGCCGGCGAGCGCTCCGACCACGTCGTCGTGTGGGCGAGTGTGGATAAGTCCAAAGGTCGCGCGGCTATCAAGTCGTTCGTCGTGCCGAAGTCAGCCGACGGCTTCACCGTGGAACGGTTGGAGCACAAGCTAGGGATCAAGGCGTCGGACACGGCGGTATTGCGCCTGGATAATGTGCGCGTTCCGAAGGAAAACCTCTTGGGTTCGCCAGAGGTGAGCACGAAGAAGGGCTTCGCCGGAGCGATGGCGACGTTCGACAACACGCGTCCGCTGGTTGCGGCGATGGCTCTCGGATGTGCCCGTGGTGCATTGGAAAAGCTCCGTGAGGTGCTGGAAGACGCTGGTGAGGTCATTGATTATGACAAGCCGAAGTATGCTCAGTCGGCTGCCGTCGCGGAATACCTCGATTTGGAGAGCGACTGGGAAGCTGCGTACCTGTTGACGCTGCGTGCGGCGTGGATGGCGGATAATAAGAAGCCAAACACCAAGGAAGCGTCGATTGCGAAGGCGAAGGCAGGGCGCGTTGGTACTCATGTCACGCTCAAGGCTGTGGAATTGGCTGGGCCGTGGGGCTACTCCGAACGCGAGCTGCTGGAAAAGTGGTCGCGCGATTCCAAGATCTTGGATATTTTCGAGGGGACACAGCAAATCCAGCAGTTGGTTGTTGCCCGCCGTGAGCTGGGGCTGAGCTCTAAAGAACTGAAGTAGTGAGGTAAGCGGAGTAGTGGGCAACGACGTGACCAGACCACGCTGGTGCCTTCTTGATAGTGGGCGCGGGGGACGCCCACTCAGGAACAGTACGAGGTATGTTCCACTGGCCGGCTAGTCTTAAAATCACGGGACAGTCCAGTGAGGGGACTAGCTAAAAAAAGGGGGTGCGGGACAAATGACCACAATCCAACCAGTTGTCTTCCGTTGCTACGAAAACCAGGATCCGCAGTGGGAAGCCTATGGAGTTAGCCAGTCCGCGTACGGTTCGGGTAACACTCCCGCCGAAGCGCGTAATGATGTGAAATCCGCTCTTGCGCTGCTGCGCGACGTCTCACAAGATTCGATTGAGCTTGAAGAGTTTCACGAACGCTGTGTGCGTGCGGCTGACGACGCATATCCAGACATATGGGTACGCACGCGACAAGACCGCAATGGAAACAAGATGCTAACCCGTCGCCATATCGTCGATGCAGTTAAAAATGAACTAATCACGCATCCCGAGTATGTTCATACTTTCGATAATGGGTACGCCTCAACAGGGGATATTATCGCTGTTGTCGCACTCCCGGACGATATGCTCAGCGATGTTCTCAATCAGATTGGAACCGCGGACCGTGTCTATCTATGTATGCCAGTTGGAGACAATATTCAATGGCAGACGGTCTTCACAACAGAAGCAGAAGATAAGCCGATGGGCGCGACGCCAATTGCAAACCTTCCACTCAGAGATTCAGCGACTGTTGCCGATTTTATGAAGGCTACCGGCGCTATGACAGATCGCGCAGCGAATTACCTAGTAGCCGCGTAACAACCCTCGGACTAGTTTCTTCAACGGCCCTCGTCACGGTCACGGAGAAGGGCGTCCTCATACTTAGTTGGTCACCGTGTTTATGGTGAGCGGCTCAGCGTGAGACTTGTTCGTGTTAGTGGGGTTGTTGGTGTGTATGACGACAGTCCTGCCACATCTGCGGACACGTTAGCTAGGGACTTTAAGTAGAGTATCCACTCATGATCTTCTTAGGCGCAGTTGTTGCTGCTCTGGCGGCCCTCCTTCATGTGTTCATCTTTTATTTAGAGTCGGTGGCGTGGACTGGTTCTCGCGCGCGATCAGTATTCGGGATGAGTGAAGACGAAGCAGTATCCACAAAAGAACTAGCGTTTAACCAGGGTTTTTATAATCTCTTTCTCGCCCTCGAGGTGTTCGTAGCTCTTGGTTTCTTGGTTGCTGGAGCGACGGCCGTCGGCGGTGCTTTAGCTCTCGCCGACGTGGGGGCGATGCTTGCTGCGGCGCTTGTATTGTGGGTGTGGTCGCCCGACAAGCGCAGTGCAGCCGTTAAACAGGGGTCACTCCCTCTGCTCGCCGTCATTCTCATCACCATCGGACTCTGTATGTAGCAAAAGTGCTGTAGCGCTCCGGGCAACGCGTGAGCGCTGCAGAAAACTAAAGTGCCAGCGTCGTACTCGTAATTTTCACCCGGAAAATCCCATAAAGAAGCCAGAAAAATCCATAAAGAACCCGGAAACGAGAATAAGCGGGTTCGTTATACTGTCGGCATGGCTTCTTCGCTTGATGGACGTTTGTACCGCTCGGAGATCATCGAGGATCTCACCCGTCGTGTCGCAGCGTTAAAAGATGCGGGTTACCAGCCGGGTTTAGGCACAGTGCTGGTTGGTGATGATCCCGGCAGCCAAGCGTACGTCCGCATGAAGCACAAGGACTGTGAGCAGATCGGCATCCGTTCCATTCGTAAGGACCTCCAGTCGGATATTTCCCAGGAGGACCTATCGGCTGTTATCGATGAGCTTAATGCCGACGATGCTTGCACCGGCTATATTGTGCAGCTCCCGTTGCCGAAGCATCTGGATGAGAACGCCGTGTTGGAGCAGATTGACCCGGAGAAAGACGCCGATGGCCTGCATCCGGTGAACTTAGGGAAGCTGGTGCTGAATGAGCCGGCCCCGCTGCCCTGTACACCCAATGGCTGCATTCATTTGTTACGACGTTTCGGTGTGGAACTCAATGGCGCGAAAGTCGTCATCATCGGCAGGGGGATTACGGTCGGCCGACCGCTCGGGTTGATGTTGACCCGTCGAAGTGAGAACAGCACGGTGACCCTGTGCCACACGGGGACAAAGGATGTGGCGGCCGAGACTCGCGCGGCCGACGTCGTTATTGCCGCAGCCGGTAAACCACACATGCTCACCGCTGACATGATTAAGCCCGGTGCGGCCGTCTTGGATGTGGGTGTTTCTCGTGTCGACGGCAAGCTGATGGGCGACGTCGCGCCCGATGTGTGGGACAAAGCAGCGTGGGTGAGCCCGAACCCCGGGGGCGTCGGGCCCATGACGCGTTCATTCCTGATGGCGAACGTGGTGGAACGCGGTGAGCGTTTGGCGGGGATAGCTAAATGAGCGGCGCAGGGAAGACACCCATTCCCGACGCATACGTGAAGTGGGGGGACCATCTGCGGGGGGCCACGTCACAGAAGTCGATGCTGTCGAACCCACACGACGGGGATTTCGTCTCTCGCATCCCGTTGATGTACCAGCGTATCGCGGTGGCCCTATTTGTAGTCGGGATGTCTGTTGCCGCGCTCTTTGTCGCGTTCGAGCACTGGCGTCGGGGGTCGTTCGTGATGGGGGCCAGCATGGTGTGGCTGGCCATCGCCCGGGCGACGTGCGATTCGGAAACGCTCGGCGTTCTCTCCGTCCGCTCTCGTCGCTTTGATGTTGCGTTTTGTTTCGGAGTGGGCCTGGTGGCGCTGTACTTAGCCGTGTCGATGGACGCGATGGCAGGGTAGCCCGGCCGCGTCATCTAAACCGGCCGAGCCCCTCGGCTTTTCAACACCTATTTCGGCGTGATCGTGATCCGCACGTTCTTGTCGTGCGCCGTGACATGCACTGTCGTGCCGTCCTTGGCGACCTTCGCCGTTCCACCTTCAACATTGATGCTGAACCCATTGGGGTAGTTCACGGTAGGAACGACAACCTCGCTGGTGATGTCCTTATCGAACGTTCCTTTGCCGTCCACGCGGTCCGTCGTCCAGCTGGCCGTGTAGGTTTTTGCCTTCGGATCCCAGTTTGTCGACGTCGTCGGTCGCGCCGAATTCGGAGAGCAGCGTCGCCGAGTTGTTAGCAGCGGACACCTTGTCGGCATTGTTGAAGGTGATGCCGTCGGGGATGGTGCATCCGGTGTACGTGCCGGCGATGGCATTGGTCGGGCAGTACACGTGCCAGCTGAGCGCGGTTCCCGCAGATGCCGGGACACGCGGCGCGGTCGGGCGAGTGTTGAAGCCCATGTTCCACATGGAGTAGGGCTCGTAGTGAACGATCGCCTGGGGGTCCGCGGCGGTGATGGAATCTGCGGCTTTTTGGTGAAGCGCGTCGAGGTGCTGGGTGGCCGCCCCACAATCACCGAGGGCGAGGTAGCACAAGGGGTACGCGCTGCCGGGCCACGGCTCATTCATGATGTCGTACCCCATCATGCCTGGTAGTGAGCCCATTTTCTCAGCGACGTGCTTCCACATGGCGGCGTAGCGGTCTTGCAGGCCAACGCCCCCGGGGCCGGGCTTGTTCGTCAAAAAGTTGTCATAGGCGCGGATCAGGCCGATATTGACCGCTTGGTTAGTCGGGAAGCCGACTTTCAGAAGGCTCGGCAGGCCGTCGTCGATAACCGCCCAGTCAGGGGCGAATTCGCCTTCGAACTTCTCGTTGTACATGTCCTGGTGGGCGTCGATCAGCGTCATGATGCCGCGTTTGCTTAGCATCTTGACGGTGTTCGCGATGGAGTCTAGGTATGCGTCGTCGTACTGTCCCGGTTCGGGCTCGACAGCTTTCCAAATGATGCCCAGGCGGACGGAGTCAAAACCTTCCTTGGCAAGCCAGTCGGCGTCGTCCTCGTTGAAGCCACCTGCTTCGGCAGTGTACGGCGGGTGTTTGTACACCATGTTGACGCCTTGGGTGAGGACCGCGCGGCCGCTGCCGTCGGTGTACCATTTTCCACTTTGCCCGATGTGCCCTCGTGCGGTGATGGAGGCCGGTTCCTGTTGGCTTCCGGCGAGTGCTGTGCGTGGTATCAGAGTCATTGCCGACGCCACCAGCACGGCGGCTGCGACGATGGCGAAGAGTGCGCGACTATGTGTTGCCGCCAACCCGCGGGTACGTGTTGCAAACGATGCGCGGTGTGGCGCGGGGGAGCTGCTCGGGCGGGAGAGTGCGCCCGGGGAACGAGTTTTCATAGTTGTTATCGTACTGGGTGCACCAGAATGTGGTTCGGTGCACCAGAATGTGGGTAGTGGAAGGGCTCGCGAGCGGGCGTTAGGGTAGGGGCGTTGTGCTTAGGCGTTCGGCCCGCGAGCACGTCGCTTCATCGATGAGGAGGTTAAGGGAAGAATGGCAGGGGTTTCACACGTTTCAGGTGCTTCACGTGGTTCAGCGGTTTCCCGTTGTGACGAGGATGTGACGATCCGGCGAGCTCAGGAGGAGGATAGGGATTTCCTGATCCGCATGAATCACTTGACGGAGACGTGGGGCGATGAGGACGCTGCCCAGGAGCAGGACTTTTCCGAATCCGACCGTCACTACGTCGGCAAGTGGACCCCTGACCAGGGCGGAGTGATTGCGGTTCAGGCTGGTGAGCCGATTGGTGCGGCGTGGTTGCGTACGTTTACCGCGGAGGATCCGGGGACCGGTTTCGTGGAGGAGAAGTATCCGGAGGTGGCGATCGCTCTGGCACCAGGTCACACGGGTGGGGGTCTCGGCCGTCGTTTATTGACGGCGGCTCTGGATCAGGCGCGGGATGATGGGCGCCCGGGAGTGAGTTTGTGTGTAGAGAAGGGCAATGACCGTGCCCAGGCCTTGTATGAGAAACTTGGTTTCCGCTACGTGACGACGAGGGAGTCTGAGGGTAGTACATACACGGTGATGGTTCACACCTATGAATGATCGGAGCAAAACTCTATGAAATCCATGGTCACTGATTATTTGGACGAGGTTCTCGAGGACGTTCGCCCAGGTGATCGGGGTGCTCCCGCGAGCTACATTCCGGAACTGGCCAATGTTGACCCCGAAAGATTCGGTGTCAGCTTGGCGACGATCGACGGCAAGGTGTACGGCTCCGGCGATACGGAGACTGAGTTCACCATTCAGTCGATCGCGAAGCCATTTGTGTATGCGCTTGCCCTGGAAGACCGTGGTTTTCGCGATGTCTTGAAGCGTGTCAGCGTGGAACCGTCCGGTGAGGCTTTCAACGAGGTGTCCCTGGACGAGGAGGGGCGCCCGCTCAACCCCATGATTAATGCTGGCGCGCTGACGACGCATTCCTTGGTGGGCGGCGACGATTGGACCCAGGGTCAGCGCCTCCAGCGGATCATTGATGGTTTGTCGGCTTTCGCTGGCCGTCGGTTGCAGGTTGACGAGCGGGTGTGTGGTTCGGAGCTGGAACACGCTCACCGGAACTTGTCCATCGCCCACATGCTCCGCAGCTACGACATATTCCCCCAGGATCCGCGGGTGATCGTGGAGGGCTACACGCGGTCCTGCTCTCTTCTGGTATCGACGCGGGACCTGACGATCATGGCCGCGACCTTGGCGAACAAGGGCATTAACCCGATCACCGGCGAGAAAGTGGTGTCGGGTCGCGTGGTCCGCCAGGTTCTGAGCGTCATGACGACGTGCGGCATGTATGACGCTGCGGGCGACTGGGTGACCCAGGTTGGCATCCCGGCTAAGTCGGGCGTCGCGGGTGGTTTGATTGGCGCGTTGCCTGGTCAGATTGGGGTGGCGACGTTCTCGCCTCGGCTGGACGAACATGGCAATAGTGTGCGCGGTGTGCGTCTTTTTGAGCGGATGTCCCGGGACATGGGGATCCACCTCATGGAGGTTCCTCCGTCGGTGCAGACGGTGATCCGGAACACGACGGTGCTGGTCCAGGACCTGACTGACGACGAAAAGGCGCAGGGAGTGAAGCCGCAGAAGATCAAGGTCTATTCGATCCAGGGGAGTTTGCGTTTCGCCGGTGCGGAGAAGATCGTCCGCGAGTTCTCAAGCACGACGATTAAAGAGCCGGCGGTGGCCCTGGACCTGACTGATGTTCACGCGTTGGATGGGGTCGCGCGGCGCATGATCCTGGAGGTCGCGCGACGGTTAACTCTGGACGGTAAGCGCGTATATCTGATCGACCCGGCCGATGTTATTCCGAGGCCTGACTCCGGTGATGGTGGGCAGGTCATTGTGGTCCAGGACCGCGCGGAGCTCAGGGCCCACCAGCCGGAGAAGCGTAAGAAGGGGAAGAAGGGGAAGGCCGCTAAGAAAGGGAAGAAGAAATAGCCGACGTTAGGTCTGTGCGGCTCGTTGTTGCGCGCCCTCCTCGTGCGGCTTCTTCTCCTCCCGTGGCGTGCCCTGATGAGCCCGGTGCCGCACACGCGACACCCAGTGTTTCGTCGCAAATACGACCATGAATGTGCAGCCCTGCACGACGACGATCATGCCTCCGCTGGACACGTCGGTCCAGTAGCTGATCAGCAGGCCGGTCATGGCCGTCACCCAACTGATGACCGGCGTCCAGATAAGCGTGCTGCGCATCCGGGCGAAGATGAGAAGGCTGATCGCGCCGGGTGTGATCAGCATGGCGACCACAAGGATCACGCCCACTGCCTGCATCGACGCCACAATGACGAGCGCGAGCATGGTGAGCATGAACCCGCGCATGAGTGTGGGATTGATGCCGAGCGACCGGGCGTTGATCGCGTCGAAACTCCAGAGAGTAATGTCCCGCCGTTTGATCAGCACAAGTGCCGACGCGAGTAGCGCGATGACGACAACTTGGATGAGGGCGGATTGCCGCACACCCAGGAGATTTCCGAAGAGAATGGAGTGTAGGTCGGTTGTCGACGGCGTCATGGAGATGAGTACCAGGCCGAATGCGAAAAATGTGGTGAAGACGATGCCGATGGCGGTGTCGTCCTTGAGGTTCGTTTTTCCGCGGATGGTCCCGATGAGGCCGACGGTGAGCAGTGCGGCGATCAGCGCGCCGATGGAGAACGGGATGCCCAGGATATAGGAGATAACGACGCCGGGGAGGACGGCGTGCGAGATCGCGTCGCCGAGGAGCGACCATCCGAGCAGGATTACCCAGGCGGAGAGAAGTCCGGTGCACAGTGCCGTCACAGAGGTGACGATGACAGCGCGCTGCATAAAGCTATAGGTGAAGGGTTCGATAAACGCTGATGCAAGTGATGCGTGGATCGGTGCGCCAGGGAACGCGCCGGTTAACGCAAAGGGGTTCATTCTGCGTCGCCGTCCTTCCTCATGTCCTCCATCAGCGCGGTTCCCAATAGAACGCTGGGTGAGGCGGCGAACAGCGTGTCATCCGGTGCCCCGTCGCTAATAATTGTTTTTTGTAGGACAACGATCCGATCCATTGAGCGGAGCGTGCCCAGGTGGTGCGTCGAGAGCAGAATGAGGGCGCCGCGATCGCGCCGGGCGGTGAGGACGCGGAACAGCACTTCTTCGGTGTCCTGATCAACGCCGGCGAAGGGCTCGTCCAAGATGAGGATCGGCGCCTGCGTGGCGAGTGCGCGAGCGATGAAAACGCGCTTCTTCTGCCCTCCGGAGAGCTGCCGGATCGAGCGGGTGGCGTAAGCGGTCATTCCTACGCTGGCCAGCGCCTCGTCGGCAGTAGTTTTGTCGTCGCGAGTGGGGTGCCGGAATGCGGTGAGGACAACGTCGCGCACGGTCATGGGGAAGTCCCAGTTCACGGCCTCGGTTTGCGGCATGTAGGTGATGCGGCCGTCCACGGTCAGGGTGCCGGTGGTGGGGCGCAGTTGGCCGGTGATGGCGTTGAATAGCGTTGATTTGCCGGCGCCGTTCGCCCCGATGATCGCGGTCATGGTTCCGGGGAAGAACGACGCGGTCACGTCGCGCAATGCGGTCACAGGTTCGCCGGAGTTGTGCGTGTAGGTTACTCCGAGATTATCGACGCTGACCAGGGGTTTTCTCGGTGTTTCGGCCTGCATTAGCTGGTGAGTCCTTTGCTGATGGCGTCGGCGTCGTACCGGATGAGGTCCAGGTAGGTGGGGACGGGGCCGTCGTGGTCGGACAGCGAGTCGACGTAGAGGATGCCGCCGTCTTTTGCCCCGGTGGCGCGGACGATTTGTTCGCGGGGGCCGGAGTCCACGGTGGATTCGCAGAACACAGCGGGGACCTGGTGCTCGCGCACGAACTCCTCGGTCTCCTTCATGCGTTGAGGTGTGGCTTCGGTTTCCGCGTTGACGGGCCAAATGTAGTGCTCGGTGAGCTCCGCGTCTTTGGCCAGGTAGGAGAACGCTCCTTCGCAGGTCACGAGCGCGCGCTTGTCCTTGGGAACGGTCTCGAGGTCGGCACGGAGGTCGTTACCGATGGTGTCCAGCTTGGCGGAGTACTTCTTCGCGTTGTCGTTGTAGTCGTCTTTGTGGTCAGGGTCGATGTCCCCGAGGGCCTTCGCAATGGTGGTCGCGTACTTCTTCACGTTGGTAGGGCTCATCCACGCGTGCGGGTTGTCCTCGCCGCTGGCTTCACCGTCGGTGATGGGGAGCGGCTCAATCCCATCAGTGGCGACGACGCGTTTGGCGTCGGAATTGCTTGTGAGCTTGTCCAACCAGTGCTCGAGACCGAGGCCATTCGAGATGATGAGGTCCGCTTTTGCTGCCGATTTGAGGTCCGACGGGGTGGGGTCGTAGCCATGGATTTCGGTGCCGGGCTTGGTGAGGGAGTTGACGTTGACGTGTTCGCCGGCGACGTTCCGGGCGATGTCTGCGAGGACCGTGAACGCTGCCAAGACGTCTTTCTTCCCGTTGTCATCGTCGGAGAGGGCGCTGCAGCCGCTGGCGGTGAGCCCGACAACGAGCGCGGTCGCGATGGCGGGCAGGATTTTTGCGTGTCGACGGGGGTGTTTGGATGCGGTGGATCGTGAGCGCGGATTATGCGTCGGGGAGGAAGGGCAGAGTGAGGGAGCCATGTAAATCCTTACGTTCGGGTGTTAGTTCTTAGTTTTCGGTTGTCGGTTCCTGGGGACCGGAGACGCGATGGATATGCCCGTTTATCGGGGATTTAGCGGAAGATGTCTCCCGGAAATACCAACCCCCTGAATAAAAAATTCATCGTGTTTATTATAAAAGTTCAATGCAATGTATTTTCAAACTGGGGGAACCTTATGTCCACCCGCCGAGGCTGTCAAGGGCCTTGGTTCGGTGGCCCTAGTTTGATAGCTCCGTGTGGCGACCCCTAGCTTGATGTGCTGGTCACCTAATACGATGAGGGGCATGCACGTTTCTGAATTGCCGGACCGCACCCAGGACTACCTGAAGGTGATTTATGACCTGGGCGAGTGGAACGCGGGCCCGGTCACGTCGACGCGGATCGGCGAAGTCCTAGGGCAGAAAGCGTCGACGGTGTCAGAGGCGTTGAAGCGGCTGGTGCAGCAGGGGCTCATTGTTCATGAGGCGTATAAGCCCATCGAGCTCTCCTCAACCGGGCGACCGTTGGCTTTGCAAATGGTTCGTCGGCACCGCTTGTTGGAGATGTACCTGTGCGAGTGCGTTGGCTATAGCTGGGATGAAGTTCATGACGAGGCCGAGCACCTTGAGCATGCCGTGTCGGACACGTTTGTCGAGCGCATCGCTGCTCTTATGGGCAATCCCACGCGCGATCCGCATGGCGATCCCATCCCGGACAAGGAGGGGAACGTCGCCGAAACCGATCCTGGCTTGCCGCTGGATACCGCGCAGGAAGGTGACGTGGTGCGGATTGTGCGCATTGCTGACCGTGACTCGGGTCTTTTGCGTTATTTAGCAACGAAGGGAATCGTGCCGGGGGTCAATGTTGCTGTTTTGCCACGCCCTTACGGCGGGATGATGAACATTCAGCTGGTGGCAAAAAGGGAGGGCGCTTCTGACGCTCCCGACGTCAAAGACCACGCGGTGACCACCCCTGCGCCATCGAGTACCGAGAACGGGGTTGGTATAGCAAGCATTAGCGCAGCGTCGGCAAGGGATATCAGGGTCAAATAGGTGACGAGGTGCAGCCCCCGTCGGCAAGCATTCTTTCGGGGGTACAGGAAAATCAGTTAATTGTTACTTGATCGTTATGTAGTCCTTATAATCGCAGTTTGAAGCTTTGTAGCATTAGGTTGGGGGCTGCAGAGTGGTAGCAAAAATAGCCCTCTTTGTCGCGATATAGTAGCGGAGCTGAGATAAGCCAGCTAGTGTGAATTGTGTTCGGGATGCGAAAGCGTTCAGGCAACCTAACGTAGATTGACGTGCTACTCCCTGGGGGTGCTCCCATTGCGGTTTCGGTTTTTGTAGCACGCCCACTGCGTTGTTTTAACAGTTTTATTAGATATATTGCGTAACTATCAGTAAAGGAGATTTACGTGGCTGATCAGAAGTTCATTCAGGCCGTGCTCGAGTCCACCGCTTTCGACAAGAATGGCGACAAGGTTGGCAAAATTGGCCAGCTTTTCGTCGACAGCAATAGCGGTGAGCCGACGTTCGTAGCCGTGAACACCGGACTGTTTGGTCGTAATAGTTCCCTCGTCCCGCTGGCTGGCGCCAAGCTGAACAACGAGGAACTCCATGTTGCTCACACCAAGGATGAGATCTCGGACGCTCCGAACATCTCGGACACCGACGAAGGTCTGGAGCCCGAGGAAGAAGAGCGCCTGTACAAGCACTACGGCTTGACGACGCAGGACTCCGCTCAGACTCAGACCTCTGACCGCGGAAACGCTGCTCAGGCTGGCACCGGCGCTGCCGCTGGTACCGCTGCTGGAACGACGGGTCGTCGTGAGGAAACTGCGAAGACCTCCGCTGAGACCAAGAAGACTTCCGCTGACACTGGCAAGAAGCCTGTTACCTCCGACGACGGCTCCGTGATCCGTTCCGAAGAGCAGCTCAACGTTAACAAGGAGAAGGTTGCCTCCGGTCGTGCTCGGCTGCGCAAGTACGTCGTCGAGGACACCGAAACCGTTGAGGTTCCGGTAAGCCGCGAAGAGGTTAAGGTCGAGCGCGAGAAGCTCTCGCCTGAGGAAGCTAAGAAGCTGGGCAACACCCGCATTGGCGAAGAAAACGCTGACGTTGTGCTCCACGAAGAGCAGGTCAACGTTGACAAGGAAACCGTGCCGGTGGAGAAGGTCAACCTGAACAAGGAGACAGTCACCGACAAGGAGAAGGTGTCCGAGGACCTCAAGAAGGAACGCGTCGAGTTCCAGGATGAGACTAAGGACGGCAAGAAGTAGTCCAAGTGGGTTATTAGTCCGCGAGCTATGGGCCCGTGATTTCATGAGGTCTCAAGGGGCGTAAGTTCACGGTGTTCGGAGGGTTAGTTCTCCTTCATAGTTAGACAAACGGCGTGCTTACCAGGGTGGTAGGCGCCCCTTTTGTTGTGTCCGAGGGGCTTTAATCCTGCTTTGCGATGGTGTCTGGGGTTCGGGGGCGCGCGTGGCTGCCGTGCAGCTCCCATGTGGCCCGTGCGCGGGGGCTTCTGATTTGAGTGTGTGGCTTCTGCGCGGAGTTTGCGGGGTTTGTGCACGCGCTCTGGAAAAACTGCGGGGGTGTATCGGGGTCGGTTGTGAAAACTGCGAGGGTATATGGTCAATTTTTGGCGGTTTTGCGCCCATATACCCCCGCACTTTTATTTGGGGCGCATATCCCCCCGCAGTTTTCGAGCTCAGGCGCAGAAACCTCTAGACATTCCTCGCCAACTTGTCTCGATCACCGTTACCCACGGTTGTCATCGCGATTCACATCGCGGTTTCCCATGGTCCTCGTCATCGCGAATCTCACCGCGGCCCCCGTCGTCGACAATCTTGTTTAGGAACTTTTCGACGATCCGCCGGGTCTGCAGCGTCTCGGTGAGGAAGCCGTCGTGCCCGGTTGGCGTCGTAATTTTTGACAGCCCAATGAAGTTGCCGAGGTTGCGCGACAGGTGTTCCTGCTGGTGAAACGGGTAGAGGATGTCGGAGTCGACGCCGGCAACCATAATCGGGACGGTGCATTCGCCGAGGACAGCGTTCATGCCACCGCGCCCGCGTCCGATGTCGTGACGGTTGAGCGCGTCGGTGAGGATCACGTAGCTTCCGGCGTCGAACCGAGCAGCGAGCTTCGAGGCCTGCGAATCCAGGTAACTTTCAATGGAAAATCGCTGGTCACGGGATCGGTAGGGGCCGTATGGGTCTTCGTTGTGCTGAGGGTCGGCGCTGAACCGCTCGTCGAGCTCGAGTTCGCCGCGATAAGTTAGGTGTGCAATGCGGCGCGCTTGCCCGATCCCGTTAGTGGGCGCGCGCCCGGTGCCGTAATAATCACCGCCCTGCCAATCGGGGTCAGCCTCGATAAACCGGATTTGCGCAGACTGGATGCCAATTTGCCACGCGCTTGCTCGGGCGGAAACCGCGATAACCAGTGCCGACGCGACAACGTCCGGGAACATGATGCACCATTCTAGGGTCCGCGCCCCGCCCATGGATGCGCCGACGATGGCGTGTAGCCGGCCGATGCCGAATTGCTCTAACGCGCAGTGTTCGGCGTCGACCATGTCCCGCATCGACAAGGCTGGGAACCGGGACCCCCACGGTGTTCCATCAGGGCTGATCGACGATGGGCCCGTGCTTCCATCGCAACCTCCAAGGACATTCGCGCACAGGATGAGGTAACGGTCTGTATCGAAGCCAAGACCGTTACCAATGAGTCCTTGCCACCACTCGGCGGCGTTGCCATCGCCCGTGAGAGCGTGCTCGATGAGGATGATTGGCCGGTCGAGGGGGTTTGAGGGGGGAGTGTGCGACGACGTGGGAGGGGTGGTGGCGTCCGGCGTTAGGTCGGCGCTTTCGGCTGCAGCAGTGGTGTCAGGCGTGGCATCGCCCGATGTTATCTCGGGCGTGGTGTAAAACGCGTATATGCGAAGCGACGCACCAGGTAGGGGCACCCCCGCCTCCGTCACCCATGGGTCGTCGGCCGGTGAGAAAGGCACGTCGACATACTGCCCGTTGGGCGGAAGCGTTACCTGTTTGGTCACTGCTGACCCCTCCTTATGGCCTGGCACACCCCACGTCGCACAACACACGGCCAAAGGGCCGGCCATCGTTGCGCGGCCAGCCCCTCGTCGGCAAGAAGATTAACCCTTAGAAAATTAACCCCAAAGGAAATTAACTTAGAAGATTAAACTTGCTCAAAGGCCTGTTTGAGGTCGTTGATGATGTCGTCGATGTCCTCGATTCCGACAGAGAGTCGGATGGTCGACTCGTTGATTCCCGCGGCACGCAGCGCCGGTTCATCGGACTGGGAGTGCGTGGTCGAGGCCGGGTGAACAACCAGCGACCGCACGTCGCCAACATTGGCCAGATCTGAGTGCAGCTTCAGGGCGTCAATGAACTTCCACGCCGTGTCGCGCCCGCCATCGATGTCGAATGAGAACACCGAGCCTGGGTACTTCAGCCCCAGCTTCTCTTTGACCGAATACCATGGCGAACTCTTCAGCCCAGGGAAGTTAACCTTCGTGACCTTCGGATTGCTTTCCAGATATTCAGCGACTTTCTGCGCATTTTCGTTATGTTTTGCGATGCGAAGAGATAAGGTATCCAGACCTTGGGCAGTGACCCACGCGTTAAACGGCGATGGCGTCGCACCCGTATCGCGGAGCAACCCCGCGCGAGCCTTCAACCCGAACGCCACATTCCCTAGGTCCGCGTACTTCAACCCGTGGTACGCGGGATCTGGCTCGACAAAATCGGGGAACAGCGGCTTGCCGTCGCGCTCCACCGTCCAATCGAACTTCCCGCCATCGATCAACACACCACCAAGGCCGGACCCGTTGCCAGTGTAAAACTTCGTCAACGACGCCACAACAACGTCGGCACCCAGCTCCAAAGGACGCACAGCAGCCGCCGTCGCCACAGTATTGTCGACGATCAAGGGTACGGAATGCTCATGAGCAACCTCCGCGATCGCCGGAATGTCCAGGATATCGGCCTGCGGGTTGGCGAACGTCTCGCCATAAAACGCCACCGTGTTGTCCTTCGCGGCCGCGTCCCACGACTGCGGATCGTCCGGATCCTCCACGAACGTGACCTCAATCCCGAGCCGACGGAACGTGTGTGCCAACAGCGTCTCCGTGCCGCCATACAAGCGCGGTGACGACACGATATGCGACCCCGACCTCGCGATATTCAGGAACGCCGCCGTCTCCGCCGCCTGGCCGGACGCGAAGAGCACCGCATGCGTTCCACCCTCAAGGGAAGCTAACCTATTTTCGACGGCGGCCACCGTCGGATTTGTCAGGCGCGAGTAAATCGGGCCTTCGTCCTCCAGGCCGAAGCGCTGTTGAGCGTGCTCGGCGGAGTCGAAAACGTATGAGGATGTGAGGTAAATCGGGAGGTTTCGTGAGCTTGTCTCACTATCGACGAGTTGGCCGGCGTGGATGGCGCGGGTCTCGAAGCCCCACTGGTCGGCGTTGCTGTTGTCGTACTTGGTTGTCATGGTGTTTCCTCGAAATTCGTTGTGTTGGTTTCGTGTGGTGGTTTTATTGCGGCGAGCTTGTGTGGCCCTCTGTTCTCTGGGCGTTTGCCCCAAACGTTTTCCTGCCTTCCGAGGCGGCGTAACCGCTTGTGGAAAACGGTGCGCCCGTGCCCGGCGGTGAGCTCTTTCGAACTCGTAAAACGAGATTAATGTACCGCTCGGTCTAGTGCAAACCGCTCTGTCTATTTCTCGCACATATGGGCAGGTCGGCACTATGAAAAAATCTAGACTAAGCGGTATGTAGATTGTGTGCTGTACGACCTTTGTTGTTCACGGTCAGTGGGATGGGAATCTTACGTTGGTGATACTCACTCGTTGACCGATTCGGCTAGCGAGATGTTGTCGCGCGGGCTTTGCGCCCGCGCGCTGGAAAACTGTGGGGGTATATCAGGGTCGGTTGTGAAAACTGTACGGGTGTCGCTATTTCGTCGACGAGGCGGACACGTTTGTGGTTCGGGCCGAGCGCAGGCGGGCGAGGACTCCGCTCCAGGTGTCGTCGGTGGGTTTTGATGCGTCGGTGGGTCGTGGTTTGTCAGTCAGTCTATCGGCGCGCTTCGATCCTGCGTCAATCGAGACAGTTCTTTTCGACGACGTCACGCCGGGCCTGCGCCTGCTGAATCTGGAGCTCACGCTGGTGACCGCCGTGGCATTGGCATTTCGCGGGGCTGTGTGGTGGCCGACCCGGCCCATTCCCGGCCTGCCACTGGGAATCGTGAGAGCGGTTCAGGTTGCCGACGTTGCTGGGGTCTGTTCGGGCGGAGGTCAACCGGACGTCCGTGGGTGCGGTATACCTGTGAATTGACCTCCGACGCCAGAGTAAACACCAGGGAAACACCACGCTCGAAACTCGCGATGCGAGGCATCCACCCCCGTTTGGGCACGGAATCAAATATCTCTTCCCGCTGGCTGTGGGGAGCGACTACTCTTAGTTGCCGAGCAAGTTCCCGCTGGCAAGGCAGTGAAACAAGGCGGTACCCCACTAGGAAAAGGGGTCGATGAAGTGGCCTTATGTCGGCGGAAACTTGTTTATGATGCCGGCCCTACTACCCGCGGGGTTGAGGCATCGGCCCCTCCAACCGTGGGGTTGTAATAAACACCCTGCTACAAAGTGGGGTAATAACCCGTCGTTGAAGTAGATCATCTTCGACGTGTCTCAAGTGAACATTCGCTCGAGGCAAAGGTAGCCTGATGGCACTCACGCAAGTGATCAGTAACTGATCAGTAATGCGAGGGTGCGCGAATGGATTGTCGGCACTCGGGGGAGAGCTTCCGCATCGAGGGGGAATAAGCCAGGTCAACGCGCTGCCCACCCATGCAGCATGTTGTTACACCGATGACAGATCGAGGTTTACCGTGTCCGAGCAATCCGCATCTCGACCCTCTGACAATCAGGGCAACGAACCAACTGATCAATACAACGAGGTATTTCCGACGGCGGACTCATCGGAATCCGCCGACCACTACACTTCGTCGTCCGAAGCCTGGGACGTCCCAGTAGCCGCGCCGGGGTCGTCGTCGGAAAGAATCGGGGTCGTCATGACCTCGACGGACATTATTACGTCGGCCGAAACGCACTCGCAGCGGGCGAAGAGCGCGCAGAGTTTTCGTGAGGAAACCGATTTGCTGGGCACTCTGCAGGTCCCCGCCGACGCCTACTACGGTGTGCACACGCTGCGCGCGGTCGAGAATTTCCAGATTTCGCGGACGAACATCAATCACGTACCGGAGCTCATTCGCGGCATGGTGATGGTCAAGAAAGCCGCCGCCATCGCGAACCGCGAAGTCCACGCGCTACCAGCCAAAAAGGCGGAGGCGATTATCTGGGCTTGCGATCAGATTCTCGACAAACACCGCGGGATGGATCAGTTTCCTATCGACGTGTTCCAGGGCGGGGCGGGCACGTCCGTGAACATGAACACGAATGAAGTCATCGCGAATTTCGCGCTCGAATATCTGGGGGAGCCGAAGGGCAATTACGACGTTATTAATCCAAACGACGACGTCAATATGTCCCAATCGACGAATGACGCTTACCCAACCGGTTTCCGTTTAGGTTTACATTTCGCGATTGAACAATTGGCAAACCATGTCGACGCTCTGGAACGCGCATTCCTGGCCAAGGGAAACGAATTCAATGACGTCATGAAAATGGGTCGGACACAATTACAAGATGCTGTCCCCATGTCATTAGGACAAGAATTCCGCGCGTTTGGAAACAATTTGGCGGAAGAGCGGAGTCAGCTCGAACGTGCTCAGAGTCAACTACGTGAAATGAACATGGGCGCGACGGCCATCGGCACCGGCCTCAACACCCCCGCGGGGTATCAAGCAGCGGTAATCCGTGCACTAAGCGCGGTATCTGGCCTGGACATTAAGCCCGCACGTGACCTCATCGAGGCAACCAGCGACACGGGCGCGTATGTCAACGCGCATTCGGCCGTCAAACGTCTGGCAATGAAACTATCGAAGATTTGCAATGATTTGCGTCTTCTGTCGTCGGGGCCGCGCACCGGGTTAAACGAAATTAATCTTCCCGAACGCCAGGCGGGCTCGTCGATTATGCCGGCGAAGGTTAACCCGGTTATTCCGGAAGTCGTTAATCAAATTTGTTTCAAAGTCTTTGGAAACGACGTCACCGTTGCGATGGCTGCGGAAGCCGGACAATTGCAGTTGAACGTGATGGAACCGGTGATCGCGCAATGTGCGTTCGAATCGGTGCGGTTCCTCGTGCGAGCCTGCACGACGCTGCGCACCCGCTGCGTCATCGGAATCACCGCTAACGAGGCCGTTTGCGGCCGTTATGTCGACAATTCGATCGGAATCATCACGTATCTGAACCCGCTGATCGGCCACCACTGGGGCGATGTGATTGGGAAAGAAGCGGCTCAGACCGGCCGATCCGTGCGCGACCTCGTTCTGGAGAAAGGGTTGCTGGATAGAGATACGCTTGACGATGTCCTCAGCCATCACAACCTACTGAACCCCAGCTTCCATGGAAAACTATACAACGGGGTCGAGGAAGACTAACGGTGCGCTCGGGATAGGTGCGCCAAAAACTTACGACGCGCGCTCAGGGCGGGGCGCACGTTGAAAGCGGGGTCACACGAATCAGTTTGGTGCCCCCCGTCGCACCTGTCCCCCGAGTCACCTAGCGCGGGCCGCCAGTGGCGGCAGACTCAACTAGGTACCTTCAACGCAGGTAAACCCCTACTGGTGCAAATCGTCGATGATCGTGTTGAACGTCTTCGACGGCCGCATCACAGCGTTCACCTTGTCGTCCGACGGCCAGTAGTAGCCGCCCAAGTCGACCTCGGAGCCCTGCACAGAGAGCAGCTCCTCCGCGATCTGATCTTTCTTCTCGTTGAGAGCGTCGGCAATAGGCTTGAAAGCCGCAGCCAAATCGTCATCGTCGGTCTGCTGAGCCAAAGCCTGCGCCCACCCCAACGCGAGGTAGAAGTGCGAGCCGCGGTTGTCGATCTCGTTGACCTTACGCGACGGCGAATGCCCCTCTTCCAGCACACTCTCGGTGGCTTTATCCAGCGCATCGGCAAGAATCCCGGCGCGATCGTTCCCGTCCTTACGCGCGAAGAAACGGAACGACTCTGCCAGAGCAAGGAACTCACCCAGCGAGTCCCAGCGCAGGTGGTTCTCCTCCTGCAGCTGCTGCACGTGCTTCGGGGCAGATCCGCCCGCACCGGTCTCGAAGAGTCCGCCACCAGCGATCAACGGAACCACAGACAGCATCTTTGCCGACGTGCCCAGTTCCATGATGGGAAAGAGGTCGGTCAGGTAATCACGCAGCACGTTGCCGGTGACCGAGATGGTGTCCTCGCCCTTCCGGATGCGATCGATTGAGTACTTCGTGGCGGCCACGGGGTCCATGATCTGAATGTCCAGGCCATCGGTGTCCTCGTCGTTCAGGTATTCCTCGACCTTCGCACGGACGTTGTTGTCGTGTGCGCGCTTCGGGTCGAGCCAGAACACGGCCGGCATTCCCGACAGGCGTGCGCGTTCAACAGCCAGGCCGACCCAGTTGCGCACCGGGATGTCTTTCGTCTGGCAGGCGCGCCAAATGTCGTTGGCCTCGACGTCGTGCTCCATGAGTACGGTGCCGGACTTGTCGACGACCTGCACTTTGCCGTCGCTCGGCATCACGAACGTTTTGTCGTGAGAACCGTATTCTTCCGCCTTCTGAGCCATCAGGCCGACGTTCGGCACAGTGCCCATCGTCGTCGGATCGAAAGCGCCATTCTCGCGGCAATCGTCGATAACCGCCTGGTAAACACCGGCATATGACGAATCCGGAATGACCGCCAAGGTGTCTTGCTCTTTGTCATCGGCGTTCCACATGTGACCCGAGGTGCGGATCATCGCGGGCATGGACGCGTCGATAATGACGTCCGACGGGACGTGGAGGTTCGTGAAGCCCTTGTGGGAGTTCACCATCGCCAGAGCAGCGTTGTCCTTCAAGGCCTGGTCAAACTCGTCCTTGATCTCGGCCTCATTGTCGAGTTCCGACAGGCCCTCGAGAATGGCGCCTAAACCGTTTTCGCCATTGAGCCCGGCGGCCAGCAGTTCCTCGCCGTACTTGTCGAACACGTCGTGGAAGTAGGCGCGGACCACGTGACCGAAGATCACGGGATCCGACACTTTCATCATGGTTGCCTTCAGGTGGACGGAGAACAGCACGCCCTCTGCTTTCGCCCGGCTGACCTGGGCGCGGAGGAACGTATCCAGCGCCTTCGCACTCAGCACGGTGCCGTCGACAATCTCGCCCTTGAGAACGGGGAGGGATTCCTTAAGAACAGTGGTTTCACCATTCGGGGCGACCAGCTGAATCCGCAGCTCGTCGTCGTTGTCAAGAACCACGGACTGCTCGTTGTGACGGAAATCGTCCGACTCCATCGTCGACACATTGGTCTTGGAGTCTTTGCTCCATTCGCCCATCGTGTGCGGGTGCTTGCGAGCGAAATTCTTCACGGCCTTCGGCGCGCGACGGTCCGAGTTGCCCTCACGCAAAACGGGGTTAACGGCAGAGCCCTTGACCGAGTCGTAGCGGGCGCGGGCATCGCGTTCCTCGTCCGTCGACGGCTCCTCGTGGTAATCCGGGAGCTCGTATCCAGCGGCCTGAAGCTCCTTAATCGTCGCCTTCAACTGGGGTACCGACGCCGAAATGTTCGGTAGCTTCACAATATTTGCGTCCGGGGTCTTTGCCAGCGCACCCAGTTCGGCCAGCGCATCGTTGACCCGCTGGTCTTCCGGCAGCACATCATTGAACGCCGCCAAGGTGCGCGCCGCCAATGAAATATCCCGGGTTTCGACGTCGACACCGGCGGTTGACGCAAACGCTTCCACCACTGGCTTCAACGAATACGTTGCCATCAAAGGCGCTTCATCGGTACGGGTGTAGATAATTGTTCCCATGGTGGGGCAAAACTCCCTTACTCGCTAAATATTGTTCAGGATTATGCGCGCTGTGCGTGCCGAGGCCGGTGTTAGGGTTACAGCATTGCCGACGGTGTGCAGATGTTGCGATCTGCATATGATGTGTCTATGCAGCGTTGATCTGCGGATTCGAGCGTGTCGCCGTCACCTAGACAAGGCCTGGGTAGCAAAGCTATCAACATAGTGGATACTTCCTTTTTCCAGAGTACGTGACGATGCCACAAATGCGACTCCACGATGTGGCGCACCCCCACAGACGGGGCGACGATACGCTTGTCGGAGAGGTGGGGCCGTGACGGTTGGTCCCCGCAGTTGGGGCTGGGGAGGGCGAGGGGTGTGGCTCTCTCGGCCGGGACTGGAGTGCCCTAAGGCGCAATCCCTCTCGCGAAGGTGTCCAGTAACCATGTTGAAAAGCCCGGTTCGAGTTTGTCTGCCATCTCCGGCAGTGGTCTGCTCAGGAGCCCAACTCCCATTTGGAACCGTGCTGTGGTGATCTCCGGGCGAACCAGCCCCGCGTTTTTAGCGCGCTCCAAGATGGGCTCCACCTGGGAAAATGCCTCTTTGCGGAGAGTTCTGATCCTGCGATGAAGCTGGGGAGACACATTGATACTTTCGGCCACTTTTGCTGCCAGTGTGCCGATCTGTAACCGATAGTCGTCGGCAATGAAATCTGACCACGTGCCAGCCGGGTCGTCATCCCAGGACGGTGCGTCAACGTAGCAATTACATACCGACGTCAGCCGGGCCAACATTTCTTCGCCGACGCCTACAAAGAGGTCCTCGCGCGTGGGGAAGTGTCGGTAGAGAGTGGCGATTCCGACCCTGGCGTCCTGGGCGATGGATCGCAGTGAAATATCTGGGTCATTGGTGGCAAAACCTTGCCACGCGGCGTCGATGATGGCGGTACGGCTGGCTGTCGCGTCTGCACGCACGATGTTTCTCCTAGTGATGTGGCCTCAGTGAGTGAAACCATTGATGAGGTCACATTCTTTCATGCCTGGTGCGTTTGTGCCAACGTAAACGGAACACTATGCTCCATTTTTAATTCGGAGCGAAATGGTCCGTTTATGTGGGTAGTGTCTATCGGCAGCAGCTTTGGGCAAATGCCTACGAGATAGCCATATTTATGCACGTCAACGGCCACGTTGTACGACGCAACATTGCGGAAAACGACGCCAGCCACGTTGCACGGCGAAACAAATCAGAAAAACAGAAAAAGAGGGGACCTTATGGCAATGAACAGCGTTTCCACGGAGGTGACCACCAAGAGCACCCCGGCCACTGACCACACCACTAACGCCACGAACCAGGGGTCTAACGTCACGAACGCCACCGCGAATCAGGGGCCTGAGACCACGTCGAAAAACACGTCCATAACCACTGAGCACACCTCGAGTGGAAAAGTAGTGGGTATTGTGCTCGGTCTCGCCGCCATCGTCACCCTCATGCTGTTGTCCTTCTTGCCGCCGGCAGTGAATTCCGGCGCGAAAACCTTCCGCTCGCTGTCAGTGGGCCGGATCAGGCGGTTAACCAACTCACTCAAAACATGAAGCGCAGTCAGCCTGGGGTGTTTGAGATCAAACATGTTGACGACGCCAAACAGGCCGTTCATGACCGCGAGGCCATCGGAGGCATCGCGTTGGGACAGCCGACGGCAGGACCTAACGGCACCCCCGTTCCCACTGCCGAGGTCATTACCGCAACAGGCGCTGGAACCACCTATCTCCAGGTCATGAATGGGGTCCCCCAAGCGCTCACGGCACAAGGTGCTCAGGTCACCACCACTGATGTGGCCCCGCCAGCATCCGACGACGAACACGGAACCGCCTTCGCTACTCTGGCGCTCCCGATGGCGTTTGTCGGCATGATCTCCGCGGTCGTCTTGTCCACGCAGGTCCATGGAAGACGTCCCCGTCGATTCCTCGCCTCCGGAGCATTGGCCATCATCGCCGGTTTCATCATGGCCGCTGTGATGCGCTTCGGTTTCGACGTCGTCGACGGAAGTTATTGGGAAGTCGTGGGCGCATTATCCCTGGCCATCGCGGGCGTATCGATGTGCCTCCTCGGCATGGAGTCCAAGTTCGGCTACGTAGGACCGGGCATCGGCGCTGTGTTCGTCATGTTCCTGTCGAACCCACTATCCGGAATGCAAACAGGCCCCGAATGGCTGCCGTCACCATGGGGCACCATCGGACAATTCCTCCCCTTAGGTGCTGCCGGCTCAGCGCTACGATCCGTCGGATTTTTCGACGGCGCTGGGTGGGGGATCCACGGTCGAGTGCTGGTGTGCTGGGCTTTGCTAGGAATAGCGCTTGCTGGTTGGTCTGCGTGGACGGCCTCGGGGCGGAGTCACTGACCGATCGCCAGGAATCCAGAACCGTAGTGGCGACTCTTTGTTCTTCGAAATTCCGATCCGCGGGCCCGTGACATAAGGAACAATGTCGTCCTCAGCGCGATCACGGCTTAGCCGCAGCTCCGGAGCTGCGGGATTGTCGACGTCAGCCACGTGGACGTTGGTATTCGCCTGCGCATCGTGGTCCGTTCCCCCGTTCTCATCCACGACGATGGGCGTCCCGTCGAGGTGAAGATCTAGGCCCAGCGCGGATCCCACATTCCCCGGCCCACGAGCGAGTCCATCGTCCTCGGGGCGGTTTCCTCGTCTAGATCGAACGACGTCATAACCATCAATCACGCGTCCGGCCCTCAGTAAAAGTCCCGACGCCACGCCTTCGGGGCAACACACCACATTGCCTGCGCGGTGAATGCCGTAGCTGGCATAAACGTAAAGATGCAACGGTGGGCCGAACATCGTCACGCAGCGTGGTGTCGGACCCCGAGAGGCATGTGACGCGGGATCGGCCTCTCCCAAGTACGCCTCGACCTCAGTAATCATCAGCGCGACCGGGCCCCGGCGAAGCGTCGACTCCAAGACGTACGGCGCGACAATGTCCGCGGGGTGGGAAAACAAGTCAGGCGGAAACCCCACCGATAACACCTCCTCAGTTGCGGACCTCGTTGCCCTCTTGGGCACTGACCACTTGTTCGTCGGTATTCATACTCATGTTCCGCGTCGTCCTCGTCGTCGACAGGATTACACACCAACACAACGACCACCGCCACCCCAGCGACGGGCATTGTAACCCAGGCGGAAGCCACCGTCACCACCGCGCCAATCGGAATCACGGTCCGCACAATTCGCGGGTCCCAGGATACGCGACCGCCCAAATCGCGAGGATGAAAACAGCCACCGGCACAGTCACTGCCAGCGACACAGCGACATGGGAAAGCTCCGACGAACCCGTCACGTAGTCCACGTGCGCCTCGATACCCGCCGAGAATGCACCGGCAGACGCGAAAATCAGCCCCACCGGACGGACAACAGTATCGATGAGTTCGACAGCCGCTCCGTGTGCCGCGGATAAAAGTAGATCCAACAAATAGCTGTGCTGATCACGATGGTCATAATCGACACATCGATCAGCTGACCAATGTGCTCGCCCCCCATCAAGCGCCTCGATAATCGCGTTGGCCGAGCCCAGTAGCGACTCACCTAAAACAATGATGGTGAACAGGCCGTACCGCTCCGCCATATGCTCCCGGTGCCACGGCGTCCCACCGGTGACCTCGGCAACCAGGGGAACCGATAGCTCCACGATGTCGAACACAGTGAATATCTACAGGGGAATACGTCCCGACGTGACCACCGCCGAGATCACCCACAGCACCTGCGCCGACAAGATCCCGATGGCGTAGGTCAACGCCGAATGGCCGTCTCGCCCCTTAGCGCGAGAAGCGCGAAGCCACTGTGCTTCCATGGCCACACGCATAATGACATAGCCAATGACCATGATGCTGAAATCACGGTCTTCAAACACGTCGCTGATCCCCGCGGTGAGGACCAGCACGCCCGCCGTCTGCACGAACGTGCTTAAACGGTAGAGCCAGTCATCGCTATTAACCCTGGTGGCAAACCAGGTGAAGTTCATCCATGCCCACCAAATGGTGAAAAACACCATGAAATAGAGGCCAATGCCCTTGCCCGCGTGGCCTTCGGTGAGGGCATGGTGCAACTGCACGCCGACCGTCGATACATCAACGACGAAGACCAGGTCGAGGAAGAGCTCAAGAACGGTCGCAGTGCGATGGGGTTGTTCAGGATCAGGCGGGCGCATTGGGGTGAGGAAAAAACCGAGGGCGGCAGGTTGACAGCGTGATTGAGGCGCGATGTCGTGCCTACATTCAGGGGCAAAGTTACCTGCCGGTCCCGACAAAACCGGACACGGCTTTCCTAAGAACACTGGACACATCCGAACAGAGCCGGACAAGTCTCTGGCCACAGCCGGGCGGGCCAACGCAGCTGCAATTGAGATACATCGCTCAGGAGAGCTGAAATACCCCGCCTCTAAGGCCGATAAAGTAAAACGAATCACAATCCGCACAGGAATGTAATGAATTGTGCAGGAGAAAATGCGCTTTCGCATTGCACGATGGCACACGTATGTGCAAATGTAGGCAACTCGAACGCGACCACGAGGATTCCTCCGGAGACATAACAATGCGTCGCTTCGCCCGTCAATTCCGCGCCCGCACAACCCCCTGATATTGACCGAACTAATACCGACGCAAGACCGACAAATTTCATCGACACACGATCACGAGTACATGACGTACCGACGTCAAGAGAAGAGGAAGTGTGATGCCTGTGGGGAGCCTTATCCGTAGAGCCGTCGACATTTTTCGCGACTATATGGACGCAGACAACTACATCATTGCGCCACGCGCACTGACCGAACCCGTCGCCACGGGAGATACTCACGCATCAGATGGCATGGAGGCTCCGAAAGAGCCGTACGCGATGCTTGTCCACCAGTCGCTGAGTATCGACATTGATGACCACCCACAGGTCCACGGCAACGGATATTCCCTTGACGACGCAGAACCGGCCGACGAGCACACAGCGGCCGGGCATGGTGCCGAGCACGATTCCCCCCAGGAGAAAGCCGCCCGCAAAGCGGCGAAAGCACAGCAACGTCGCGATAACCGAGCCCGCCGCGCCCAGGTACGCAAAGGGGTCGTCGCCCGCAGCACCATGGCCAGCAAGTCGGCCGTCGCAAAGAGCACGCAGGCGTCGAAGAAAGCCGTCGCTAAAACTGCTCACACCTCCCGCGCTGCTGCTGTGAAAACTGGACAGGCCTCCCGCCACGCCTATAACAGCAGCAAGCAGGTCGTCGTCGAGCGCATACCAGAGCGCAAACCGATCCCGAGACAAACCGAAATGGGATCCCGACGTGCTCTGTTCGCCCTGATCGCGCTCTCTATCGGTGGGTTCGGTATCGGCACCACGGAGTTCGTCTCCATGGGGTTGCTGAAGTACATCGGTGCCGACTACGGCATTTCCGACGGTGCTGCCGGACGTATCGTGACCGCCTATGCGATGGGGGTCGTCGTCGGAGCGCCACTGATCACCGCCCTGACCGGCAAAATTCCCCGCCGGCGGCTTCTCCTCCTGTTGATGGGGGCGTTTACCGTCGGCAATGGTTTGAGTGTTTTTGCTCCGAACTATCCCTTCCTGATAGCAGCGCGGTTTATCGCGGGTATCCCGCATGGTGCTTACTTCGGTGTGTCCTCTCTGGTTGCGGTGTCGCTGTCCAAGCCCGGTAAGCGCGGTCAAGCAATCGCCATTGTGAACCTGGGGTTGCCGATCGCGACGTTGATCGGCGTGCCGCTCGCGCAGGCGATTGGCCAGGCCATGAGCTGGCATTATGCGTACGCCATGGTGTCGTTGATCGGACTCGCGACCTTGGTCTCTATTTGGATCGCGCTGCCGCACATGACCCTCATGTTGACGACGAACCCGTTGACGGAGCTCAGTGCGCTCATTAAACCGCAGGTGTTGCTCACATTGCTCATGGGCACTGTCGGTTTCGGCGGCATGTTCGCCGTCTACACCTACATATCGTGGACGATGACGGAAGTCGCTGGTCTGCCGGCAAGCCTCATGTGGATCGTGTTGATGTCCTATGGCGTCGGCATGATTATCGGCACCTGGTTCAGCGGAAAGTTGGTGGACTACAACCCGGAGCGTGGAATTTTCTTTTCGCTCATCGTGATGATGGTGATTTTGACCGCGTTCTTCTTCACCTCCCACAACCCGTGGCTCGGCACCATCAACTTCGCGCTGATCGGAATGTCAGGATCGCTACTCACCCCGAACCTGCAGTCCCGGCTGATGGACACGGCCGGTGAGGCGCAGACCCTCGCGTCCGCCCTCAACCAGTCCGCG
Organism: Corynebacterium sp. c7Ub_26; assembly: GCF_053760365.1. Lineage (NCBI taxonomy): Bacteria > Bacillati > Actinomycetota > Actinomycetes > Mycobacteriales > Corynebacteriaceae > Corynebacterium > Corynebacterium sp. c7Ub_26. The sequence continues at coordinate 86,523 of NZ_JBSNBL010000001.1, forward strand.
TTGAACCTCGCGAATGCTGGGGGAGCGATGGTCGGCGGCTGGGTCGTATCCGCCGAGTTCGGCTACTCCAGTGGTGGACTGGCCGGTGCACTCATGGCACTGCTGTCCATGATCGTGTGGGCGCCCACCGCGCTGGTTCGTCAGCGATCAACTGCTTCGGTCCAGCATGTCAAGGTTCCGGCCAGCTAAAAACGGCAGTTAAGATGGCGTGAATAAAGGCGCATAGATGTGTCCCAATAATTCTCGACGCTGGCCACTGACCAGGCTTATTGCTCTGACGTCGGATGCCCAGATGTAGTCGTGTCCAGCGCATCCGCTACGATGTCCGACATGCCTCCCCACAGTGCGCCGATAAAACCCAACGATGACAACACCCGCGGGCACCGCAATTCGTTTGCCTCGTCCGCTGGATCGTTTGCCGATGCGTCGCTGACTGTCGCATCGATTAACGTGAACGGTATTCGTGCAGCCGTCAAGCACCGGTCAGAAGAGAACCTTGGCTTCCATGAGTGGTTAAAGAACGCCAACGTGGATGTTGTGCTCCTCCAAGAGGTGCGGGCGTCGGAAAAGCAGGCTGAGAACGCACTCGAACCTGCCCTTGACGACGGGTGGTCGCTCACCGTGGCCCCGGCGGCAAGTCGTGGCCGCGCCGGGGTGGGGATTTTGTCGACGTACCCCGTCGACGACGTCGAGATCGGTATCCCCGATTTTGAGGACGCTGGCCGTTGGATCGAGGGAACGATTCACGCCGGTGAGGGATTAGGCGATGTGCGCCTGGCGTCTCTGTACCTCCCGAGCGGTGGCTGGAACGAAAAACAGGACGAAAAGTACGCGTTCTTGGACTCCCTCGCTCCCGTGCTGGAACAGCGGGCGGAAAAATATGACAAGATGCTTGTCGCCGGTGACTGGAACATTTGTCACCGGCGCGAAGATCTAAAGAGCTGGAAAGGCAACCGCAAGAGAGCGGGGTTCTTGCCTGATGAGCGCGCTTTCATGGACTCCATCTTCGGCCCGGGGCCTGGTGTGACGGTCTCTGAAATCAACGACGCCATCGAGGCACCCAGAGGTGTGACGTTGAGTGATGGCCGACGACAGGGCAACGCCGGAGCAATCGGTGACTTCTTCGCATCGAAGGACTACAAGCCGTCCGCGGCGAGCCTCCGAGGTCCGGCGAGGGATCCGAAATGGATCGACGTTCAACGCTCATTCCACGAGAACGAAGAAGGCCCGTACAGCTGGTACACCTGGCGCGGGCAGGCTTTTGACACGGGCGCTGGATGGCGTATCGACGTCCATGCGGCGACACGGAGTCTGGCTGACCGGGCGGTCGCTGCTCGCACGGACGTCGCGGATACTTATGATCTTCGCTGGTCGGACCATTCGCCAGTCGTCGTCGGTTTTAAATAGAAACATGTGTGTCATGCGCCCGATATCGAAGGCGTTCGATGGTCGGTTGCAAAAACGCGTGCGGTAAGAAGTACTGTAAATTCCATGGATAGTGAGAATGAACAACAAAGCGCACAAGAACATAAGGCTCGCGTTGTCTCGGGGTTGCAACCGACGTCAGATTCGTATCACTTAGGTAATTATCTGGGTGCAGTCCGGCAATTCATTAAATTGCAGGATAACTATGACGCTTTTTACTTTATCCCGGATCTTCACGCGATCACCGTGGATCAGGATCCGCAGCAATTGCGCAAGCGTACGTTATCGGGTGTTGCGCAGTTGTTGGCTTTGGGGATTGATCCCGACCGGTCGACGCTGTTCGTGCAGTCTCACGTTCCCGAGCATGCGCAACTCGGGTGGATCATGACATGCCTGACCGGGTTCGGTGAGGCCAGCCGCATGACTCAGTTCAAAGACAAGTCGTTGAAGCAGGGGACGGAGCGGACGAGCGCTGGTTTGTTCGCGTATCCCATGTTGATGGCTGCCGACATTTTGCTGTACAAGCCGGAGTTGGTTCCTGTGGGGGAGGATCAGCGCCAGCACATGGAACTCACCCGAAACTTGGCGCAGCGCTTCAATTCCCGTTTTGGTGAAACGTTTGTTGTTCCCGACGGTTTTATTCCGGAGGGGGCGGCGAAGATTTACGATCTTCAGGAACCGACGTCGAAAATGTCGAAGTCCGGATCGAATCCTAAAGGGATTGTTAATTTGCTCGACGATCCAAAAGTGTCAGCAAAGCGAATCCGTTCGGCTGTCACCGATAATGATTCCGAAATCTGCTACGACCGCGAAAACAAGCCGGGTGTCTCGAACCTCCTTGTTATCCAGGGGGTGCTGACAGATAAGGACCCCAAGGAACTCGCGGCAAAATACCAAGAGTCCGGCGTTGGCTATGGCGAATTGAAGAAGGACACGGCGGAAGCCCTTGAAGCCTTCACCACTCCGCTGAAAGCCCGTTACGAAGAATTCATATCTGATCGGGCGCAATTGGAGAAAATTCTTGCCGACGGCGCAGAGCGTGCCCGCTATGAAGCACACAAAACTTTGCGTAAAGTGCATAAGAAAATTGGGTTTTTGCCAGAAAGCAAATAACCCTAAGAGACAATACGAGAGAACAATACGAAGCGGAGTCAGCCGCATTTTTGGCTGAATCACAAGCTGAAACCATAAAGGAAGGGCTATTGTGGCTCCAGCGAAAAACGCGGCAGACAAAAATACCGGGCGTGCGGACGAATACACCGGCATGGAACGTTCGCACGACGACGAGCTGAGCAAAATGGAAAAGGCTCGGCTGCGGTTCCCGTGGTTCGACCACCTCATGTGCATGCAAGACCGCTATAGCGAACAAGGCGGCAACCACTTTGCGGCGGGGATCACGTATTTTTCCGTTCTCTCCCTCATCCCCATTATGTTGATCGTCTTCGCCGGCTTCGGTTTCGTTCTGGCGGGGAACGACGCTGCCATGGACAAAGTTGAGCAGCAGATCCTGGAGCTGGGTACGAGCGGTCTTAAAGACACGCTGCAAACGCTGGTGGATACAGCCGTTGAACGGCGCAGCTCCATCGGTGTTATTGGTCTTTTGACCGCACTTTGGACCGGTCTTGGCTGGATGGGCAACCTTCGTCTCGGCGTCTCGGAGATGTGGAAGGTGAAGATCGCCCCGGACAATTTCGTGAAGGGGAAGCTGTCAGATCTTATCGGCCTGATCGGGCTGTTGGTTGCCTTTGTGGCGGCCTTCGTCGTGACCGCTATTGGCTCATCAAGCCTGACCAAGAAATTCCTGGAATACATTGAGCTGGATTCAGTACCGGGGATTCATTTTGTGACGTGGTTGGTTGCATTCATTGTTGGTTTGCTCGCCAACTATATTGTGTTTGTTTGGCTGCTGAAATTCCTGCCGAGGGAAAAAGTGCCGTGGAAATCGGTGCTTCAGGCGGCCGTTATCGGTGCAGTGGCGTTTGAGTTAATTAAGCAGTTCGGTGCGGTATTCATTTCTGCCACGTTGAACAATCCCGCGGCCGCCGCATTCGGGCCGGTTATCGCCATCATGGTTCTCTTCTACCTGATCTGGCGCGTTGTGCTTTATTGCTCGGCGTGGGCCGCCACGACTCAAGAATCTCGAAAAGTGGTCGACGTTCACACCCCGCCGCCTGCGGTTATTTCGATCCGCGGGGCAGAGGTTGATGAAGATTCATCGACGACGAAGAAAGCTGGTTTGGTTGGCATTGGTGTCCTGGTTGGGGTTCTAACAGTTGGTTCGGCGATGCGGAAAGCGCGCGGTAACAAGAAGAACGACGCGTAGGGGGAAGGTAGGCCGGATACGACAGGTACGGCGGCGACGTTGGCCCGGTCGGCGGCGTCGATCGTCGTCGGATATGTCGGGTGAGGCCTTTTAACTCCATATACTTCTGCGGGGCGCGATGAATATAACCATCGCGCCCCGCAGGACTCATTATCGGGCGATACGGCTGCAGTAGTTAGCCGGTGGCCCTACTGCATGGTGTTTTTACTGTGCTGGTGCCGGGGCCTGGTGGGCAACGCTCGGAGCTCCGAGCTGTGTACCCGTGTTGATGAGCACTTGGTCGAACTGATTGACCGTGGATACGACGACGGCCTGGCGTGTCAGCTGAGCAGTTTCCTGGGCCGCTTGAGCCGTATCCTGGACTGTTCCAACAGCTGTCGCGAATTGATTACCGGCTACCTGGGCCGCGTCAGAGACGTGGTGGATGACTTCGTTTGCCTGAGCCGCCCGAGCGTCGATAGATGCCTGGTTCTGTGCAGCACGGTTGTCGACGGACGCGTGCGCACGGTCAGCTACACCATCGATTGTTTGGTTAGCCACAGACACGGCGTTGTCGACGGCGGCACCTGCAGCATTGTGGACGGCGAGTTGCGCACCAGCGAAGTTGTTGGAAGCAGTGGCTGTGCCCTGCGTGACAGTGTCAGCGATACGTGTGCCGACAGGATTGTGGTGGGCCTCTGACTGCTCCCGCACCGAGTTAGCCGCGGTCGCAATACGCGTAGCGGTATCGGCGTTGGCCTGAGCCACCGTGTCGTAGGTGCTGGTCAGGGAATCGTAGACCGGTGTGACAACGGTGCCGACGAACTCTTTAGCCTGGCCGTGGATGGCGTCGATGCGATCATTTTGCTGCGCAGCTTGAGCAGCGGCGGCTGCAGATCCCTTAGCAGCTTCGGCCTTGACTAGCCGGTGAGCATCGTGGTGAGCACCGTCAATGGCCGACGCAAGTGCCGTGTCAGCCGGGTGCTCAGGCATCGACGTGGGATGTGCCGTGGCCACATTAGCGCCACCCAGCACCAAGGCTGTGGACGCCATGATGGCTACTGACGAAGCCCCTACGCGACGCGTCCGAGTGGAGACACCGTGATGACCAAGAGTGGCGGTTTCACGGGGGGACGATGATTTCGTATCCATACCTGACAACTTAATCACTGCGACGTTTTAACGTAAACAGAATGCTCAACTATGCACCAATTGTGATAAAAAGAATAAAAATAACGATTTGTTCACGATGTGTGAATCCCGGGTATGAGCGCAATTATCACTTCCGACGGCGCCCGCGCCGAACACTCCAGATCGCGCCGGCAATAACGAGCACGGCAATTCCAGCCGTTATAGCAAACGCCTTCGGGTGTCGGCGCAGCTCGTTTCCACCATGTGACGCAGAGTGGTTCTCCTCCGCACTATCGCCACTAAATCTTTCATTCTTCCCCACTTTCTCGGCAGCAGGGGAGCCGACTAGATACCCCACGGAATCATGAACGGGCCACGCCGCGTCAAGAAGCCTCGTGGCTTGATCCCACCCTTTTCCGGCAGCGTTGGTGGCGTTCAGCTCGATGACCGCTAGTTTCCGCCCGTTACGCTCTGCGCCACCGGAATACGTGTGGCGGGCGTCGTCGGTAAACCCGGTTTTCCCACCAAAAGCCCCTTCATAGTTAAAGAGCATCTCATTGTCGTTAGAGATTTGGAAACCAGGATTATCTGGATAGCCGGGAAAACCAACGAGTTTCGTATTGACTATTTCGTTAAACGTCTTGTTGTGAAACGCTTCGCGGTACAGCAGCGCCAAATCGTAGGCGGATGTTTGTAGCCCCGGCGCGTCGAGCCCCGAATACGACGTCACCAGCGTGTCCTGCGTACCCAACCTCTCGGCCCGTTTTTGCAAGTCAGCCAGGACTTTTTTCTCCCCACCCAAGGTGCGCATGAGCAGATGAGCACAGTCATTACCGGACCGCATGAGCAGTCCCTGCAACGCCTGCCTCACCGTATATTTCCCGTCCGAACCAATTCCAGCGCGAGAGCCCTCCATATTGGCATCCTCTTGCGTCGTTTTGAGCACCTTGTCCAGCGGTAAACGATCAATGGCTTCGCGAGCTAACAACACTTTAAAAATGGAGGCAGGCCGGTACCGCCCATGTGGGTCCTTGGCGGCAATAACATCGCCCGAGTCGACGTCGTAAATAAGCCATGATCCGACAGTGAGTCGCTCAGGAACCTTAAACCCCTCCGGGGCAATGACGCCGCAGGACTGCAGTTTTTGCCGCCCTCGGGGTCCGTGTTGACCGGCATGGGGGTGGGGCTGGTGCCACCGGGTTGGACCGTTTCGGACTCATCGACGGCCGGGGAGTGTGCTCCCGGAAGGGACAAGACTCGGTGTGGAGAGTCGGATCGTCGGGTAGTGGCTGGTCAGGGGGTGCTTCGACGGGGATCCAGTTCGGGTCAATCGGACGAGTTGGGGTCGTCTCATCCTGGGCTAACATCGACACCGAGGGGGCCGACGCCGCAGCCGGGGTTGCCGCTGCTGGCGGTGTGGCCAATCCCGTCCCCGGCATAAACGAGGTGAAGCCCAGCGCGATGCTCACCGTGCTGGCCACGATGGTTCGCCGGAGAGTGGTCGGCGATTGTGCGGACCGTTGAGGATGGGGAGCAAAGCGCTGGGAAGCCATAATCTAGCATCTTAGGAAAACTAGGCCCTGAATATATATGACACTTCGGAGTGCAGCCAGTTTGCGGCAATGTTGCGGCCTCGACGGCATGTCCTACCCATCGGCTAGCCTGAACCCTATGGCAATGAACGCGCAGAAATCACCGTATTCCGCCAGCATGGGGCCGCGCCCATCGATTAGTCCGGATCACAAAACTCTCGATCGCGACAGGGTCGCCCAGCTGCCCAAGGTGGAGCTTCACGACCACATCGATGGTGGTCTGAGGCCTTCCACGCTACTCGACCTTGCTCAGCAGTCTGGCTACTCCGGGTTACCCGACAGCATCATGTCTCAGCCCGAGGACGCGCGCGCTGACGCATTAGAGGAGTGGTTCCGCACGTCCGCCGAATCGGGGGATCTCCCCTCGTACCTGCAATTATTCGCCCACACCACCGCCGTCATGCAAACGGCCGACGCTATCGAGCGCGTGACCCGCGAAGCCGTCGAAGACCTTGCCCGCGATGGCGTTGTGTATGCGGAACTCCGTTTCGCGCCGGAACAGCACCAGGAGCAGGGGTTAGATCTTCATTATATTGTCGACGCCGCGATCGCCGGTGTTCGGGCTGGTGAACAGAGTGCTGCCGCGGAGGGTAATCCGATCGTCGCGCGGCTCATTCTGTGCGCGATGAGGAATAACAATCGGTCCACGGAGATCGCGCGCCTCGTCGTCGATAATGCGGGTGATGGGTCCGGATATGTTGTCGGCTTTGATTTGGCAGGCCCGGAAGAAGGGTTCTCGGTCCGTGAGCATGCTGAAGCATTGGAGCTGCTTCGTGAAAACCTCGTTCCGTTCACGATCCACGCGGGCGAAGCAGACGGAGTGGGGTCGATGAAGGACGCATTAGCCCTGGGTGCGTCGCGTATCGGACATGGTGCTCGCATTTACGAAGATTTCGGCGCTTCCCTCGACGGGATCGAATTGGGCCCTGTGGCTGCTCGAGTTCGTGACCGCACTGTTGCCTTGGAACTGTGCCCGACGTCGAACCGTCAGACCGGACTGGTCGACTCGATGGAGGATCACCCCTTGTCGCTTTTGTATGAGCTGGGTTTTACCTGCACCGTGAACACAGATAACCGGACAGTGTCCGGCACGACGATGACCGACGAGATGCTGCTGCTCGGCGAGTATTTTGACTTCGGTTACGACGAGCTGCTGCATCTGACCCTGAACGCGATGGATGCAGCATTCCTCCCCCTGCCGGATCGGCAGCGCCTGGCTAGAGATCTGATCATTCCGGCGTATGAGGAACTGGTTGGTGATCCTGATATGAGGGGCACTAGCCGAAACGACGGCTCCAGCCAACACGACGATGGTGCTGACGAGCACGATCCTGAGGGGCACTCGCATGACCACGCTCATGGAGCCCACGAGCATAACCACTCGGGCGCGGGCATATTGAATATCGATCTGGGTGATTTAGGCCTTGATGACATTGACGGACTCGCCGGTCTGGACGGATTGGATTTAGGCGATCTCGGTTCAGATAAGCGCGAGTAATCGTGACAAACGCGAATAACACGCGGGAATAACGAAGCCGAAGCGAGCTACAGGGCGTGGGGGCAAAAGGGGGTAAAAAGTGACGCTAACTGGTCACAGCTATCCCTGTTCAGATTATCTGAATCGTTCAACACCAGCAGAAACAGATTTGACCACCCTCACTGAGGAGGGTGAAATAGCGAGATTGATCAGACATGTCCGTTATTCGCAGCCGCGGGTGACGGGATCTAACCAGTGACACTCATAAGGATCGGGATACCTGTGCACCACCGTGTCTCTTACACCGTTCGACGGTGTGCCGTCGCCCTCGTGGTTGGGGCCGTAGCTGTTGCGGGCGCGGCATGCTCGTCCACCGGCGGAGCGCCCCGGAGTTCCGGGAGTTCCGGCGGGGGAGGAACCGTCGATACTCCCCGTATGACGGTGGCGATGGTCACCCACGGTGCGCCCGGGGATACCTTTTGGGACCTCGTGCGAAAAGGTGCCGAGGACGCCGCGAAAAAAAATAACGTTGACTTCCGGTATTCGTCCGACCCTCAAGCGCCGAACCAGGCCAACCTGGTACAGAACGCGATCGACTCCAAGGTGGATGGGATCGCTGTCACCATGCCGAACCCAGAGGCCATCGGGCCCGTCGCCAAGAAGGCCGACGATGCGAAGATTCCGGCAGTCGGGTTGAACGCCGGGATGGACGTCTGGCAGAAGTACGGGCTCAAGGGGTTCTTCGGCCAGGACGAGAAAGTCGCCGGGGAAGCTGTGGGCGACAAGCTGAAAGAACAAGGCGCCCGGCACACCTTGTGCGTCATTCACGAGCAAGGCAATTCCAGCCAGGAAGCCCGCTGCGGTGGCATTAAAGACAAAGTGAGTACGGAGATCCTCTACGTCAACGGGCAAGATTTGCCCTCGGCGCAGGCCACCATCGAATCGAAACTCGCGCAGGATCACAGCATTGACTGGGTGATGGGGCTGGTTGCGCCGGTCGCCCTCCGCGCGGTGGATGCAGCTCGCGACGCAGGGTCGCAGGCCAAAATCGCCACCTTTGACACCAATGCGGAACTAGTCAACGCCATTAAATCGGGCAACGTTCAATTCGCCGTGGACCAGCAACCGTATTTGCAGGGATACATGGCCGTGGACTCGTTGTGGCTGCACAAACGCAACGGGACATCGATCGGAGGCGGCCGTCCGGTGTACTCGGGACCATCCTTCGTTGACTCCTCCAACGTGGATTCCATTGCGGATGCTGCTAAGGAGGGTCTGCGATGACGACAGCGTCTGAATCTGTGCCGGCCACTGAATCCGCACCGACGTCTGAATCGTCCGTACCGACGCGTCGGCCCCTATGGCAGCGAACCCTCATGAGGCCGGAAGCAGCCTCCATCTTGGGTGCTGTCATTGTCTTCGCCTTATTCATGGCGGTCGCACCGTCATTCCGCTCCTTCGCAGCATTCTCGACGGTGCTCTATGCGTCGTCGACCATCGGCATCATGTCGTTGGCCGTGGGCTTGCTCATGATCGGCGGCGAGTTTGACTTATCCTCCGGCGTGGCCGTCACCACGGGCGCGCTCGCCGCCACCATGATGAACTACAACTGGCACCTCAATTCATGGACCGGTGCCGTGCTGTCACTGCTGTTCGCCGTGGTGGTGGGCACCTTCAACGGTGTCTTGGTGATGAAGACGGGGCTGGACAGCTTCCTCATCACCCTGGCTAGTTTTCTCATGCTTCAGGGCCTCAATTTGGCGATCACGAAGTGGGTCACCAACGCGGTCTCGACGCCGTCGATCTCGGACATGCAGGGCTTCGGCAGCGCCAAAGACGTGTTTGCGTCGTCCATCACCATCGGCTCGGTGTCGGTGAAGATCACGGTGCTGTGGTGGCTCGTCTTTGTCGCCATCGCGACTTACGTCCTGTACTCCACTCGTTTCGGCAATTGGATTTTTGCCGTCGGCGGTGACCACGACTCGGCCCGCGCGCAGGGCATCCCCGTGACTCGGGTCAAAGTGCTCCTCTTCATCGGGGTATCGGTCGCCGCGTGGTTTGTCGGTATGCACACGCTTTTCGCCTTTGACTCCGTCCAGGCGGGGCAGGGCGTCGGCAATGAGTTTTTGTACATTATCGGCGCCGTCATCGGTGGGGTGTCGATGAAGGGCGGGAAAGGAACCGCGATCGGCACGGCTATCGGCGCGTTCATTTTCGGCATGATCAACCAGGGCATCGTGTACGCGGGCTGGAATCCCGACTGGTTTAAGTTTTTCCTCGGGGCCATGCTGCTGCTGGCGGTGCTGTCGAACCGGGCCATGGAGAAAAGGAACAGCACACGATGACTGATACCCATATGCCACCATCCGCAACCCCGTCGACCGAGTCACGGACCCCGATTCTCGCACTTGACGATGTCACCAAGGTATATGGGACGCATGTAGCCCTCTCACATATGACGCTGTCGGTCTATGCCGGCGAGGTGACTTGTGTGTTAGGTGACAATGGTGCTGGCAAGTCAACGCTGATTAAGACGCTATCGGGCCTGCACAAACCCACCGAGGGGCGTGTTCTTATCGACGGCGAGACCGTTGCTCTGAAGTCCCCGAAGGACGCGATTGCCCGCGGCATTTCCACCGTCTTCCAGGATTTGGCGGTGGTGCCGGATATGCCGGTGTGGCGCAATTTCTACCTCGGACACGAGGTGGTTCGTGGGCCGAATTGGCTGGGCATGGTTGCTCCCTTGGACGCGGAACACATGAAAAAAACCACCGACACTGCGCTGAAGTCGATGGGCATTGATCTACCCGACGTGACGGTCCCGATTTCGACGTTGTCCGGTGGGCAGCGCCAAGTTGTGGCAATTGCCCGAGCGGTTCACTTTGGGGCGCGCGCGATCATTCTGGATGAGCCGACTGCCGCGCTGGGCGTCAAGCAATCGGGCATGGTTCTGCGATTTGTTCAGCAGGCGAAGGAACGGGGACTCGGCGTTATCTTGATCACCCACAATCCTCACCACGCCTATTTGGTGGGGGACCACTTTGTGCTGTTGGGGCACGGCCGCATGCAGTTAGATGCGGGCCGTCAGGACATCACGTTGGAGCAGCTCACCGCGCAAATGGCTGGCGGTGAGGAGCTCGAATCCCTATCCCACGAGCTTGGGCAGGTCCGCGCCTAGTCCGCGCGTGGGTTTTAGGCTCGTGCCTAGGACTTGCTGAACCGCTCGCTCAGTGTTTCCTCCAGACGACGCCATCCGTCGGCCTCGGTGTCATACGGCGCCGAGGGGAGGTAATTCGACGACGTCCCCAGCATGTACGAGATGTATTCTTGCAGCTCGGGCACCGCGAGGAGCACGGAGTTCACGGCGTCGTCCTCTGCCCAGTCGGAAGCGTCGGCAATGACCTCGTAGGCCTGGCCGAGCTGGTCGGTGTCGACGGCGTTGGGCCCTTTGGCGATGGATTCCGCCAAGTTAGTGAAGACGTAGTTGTTCGTGGGGTGAGTCTCTACCTTGAGCTCACCGACGTTGGCTTTGTCGACAAGTTCTCCCCAGGTGGAAAACGTCGCCAGGTCGTGGTCTTTATGATCGACGATCCAGCGGCTGAGAGCGCGCCCGGACGTGAACGTGTAAATCTGGCCGAACTTGCCGAGGAACACCGGGCGGTCGTTGATGTAGCACCGAAGGGCGTAGAGAGTGCGCCCATGCATCACGATAGTGATCGGATCAATACCGACGGACGCCCAAATGGTGGAGTCATAGGGGTCGGTGGCCGGCGTGGAGCTGGCCTCATCGTTCTCGGCCCGTGATGCTCGCTCCGCGGCCACCTCTTTTTCGTGGTCCTCGCGTGCAGCAATAGCGTCGTCGATGCTGCGCTGGGCATTGTTGATGGAATCGGTGGGGTTGTTCCCGGGGATGGCGGGAGTGACGAAGACGGGAGCGGTACGCCGTGTAATCGCGCCAGCATTGCCTGCCGTGTCGCCGGTCGAAGCGCCGACGGGGACGCTTGTTCTGGTAGACGAGACGTTCGCAGCATCGCCGGACGCGCCAGCGGTGTCGTCGTTGACGGCCCCGTCGTCGAAGCCACCGTTGTTCACGGCTTCGTTGTCGAGGGCGTCGAGGACAGGGCCCCAGTTGGAAAGAATCGTTTGGCCGATGGCAGACCATTCGCCATTGCCGTCGTCGCCAGTGAAGTGCTCAGCTCCGCGGCTGAGGTTGGAGAGCAGCGAGTAGCTGTTGAAGAAGCCGTTGATGCGGTCGATGCCGCATACTCGCCCGAGGGAGCGTGCCATAGCTAGGTTTCGCTCGACTTTGTCGACGGAGGCGTAGCTGGGTTTTTCTGCCAGCATGGCGGGAACGGCGACCAGGTCGTAGACGTGGCGGGGCGTGGGGACAGCCTGTGATTCCGCGTCCTTATGTAGAAACGCGCGCCACTTGGGGTGCTCGGCGAGGTCGATGGGTGCGCCGGAGTTGATATACGCCAAGAGTTCGGCGGGCGAGGTGAAGAAGTAGAGGCTATCGTCTGACCCGAGAAACGCCTGCCATTCTTCACCGTTTTCTTTCCAGGACGGTGCCCATAGGGTGTAGTACGTTCCGCTGGTCAGTTCCAGTTGGACTGGGATTATGCTCTCGGTGGCCATGACCCCTCATCGTAGCGTGCCTTATCGTTAGTGCTAACAGGTCGGGTGCGTTAGCGCCGGCAGTTACCCCGTGGGCCGGTAGAAGCCGAGGAAGTTCATCCCCATGTTGGTGGTCCGTAGCGGCGAGGTTTGGACGGGATCACCTGCTTCTATCATCATGCCGTCGCCGACGTACATCGCGACGTGCCCATCCCACACCACAAGATCACCGGGGAGAAGTTGGTCTTGGGTGACCTGTGTGCCGACGGTTTGCGCCTCAGCGAGCCGCGGAATGTCGACTCCTGCTTGGGCATACGCCCAATGTGTGAGCCCTGAGCAGTCAAGACCGACGCCGGGGGTGTTTCCTCCCCATTGGTACGGTGTTCCGATGGCACTGCGCGCGGCTTCTACCGCTTGTAGTGCTTGGGGTGAGGCTCCGCTGGCCGACGCATGTGATGGTGGCGGTGGTTCAGCAGGTGGTGCCTGGGTGGCTGGTGGCTGAGCGACCGGCGGGTGATCGCCTGGCGCGGGAGTCAGCGCAGGTGTCGATGCGGACGCTGCAGCCTCCGGTGACGCTGCCGCAGCATCGTTCGCGGAGTTGAGCACTGGTGAGGCTACGGCAGGGGCTGTCTCGGATGTCGACGGCGGATCGGGCGGGATGTCCACCTCGCACTGCTGGAAGGCAGGCGACGGTTCCTCCAACAACCGCTGAAGCACTGCAACATCGCCTTCGAGTTCCGTGTTAATGCGCTCCGCTGCGTTATCGGCCTCGTGTCGTGCTTCTGCAGAGGCCTTTTTCAACGCCGGCATGATCCCGGTCCCGGGCTTGACAGGGATCGGGCCCAAGAGAATAGGGATGCTCATACTTCCAGTGAGCAGTGACGTCGCGGTCGTGAGATATCGGTTAGCAATACCGGAGATATCGAGCGCACCTTTGATAATGGTGCTGGCTATGTGGATACTCGCGTGCGACGCTTCCTCACCCGAGCATCGGAGCGATTCCGCGCCCTTGGTAGCACGATCCAGTCCGTCGTGCCACTCGTTTCCCGCCTCACCAACCAGGGCACTATCAACAGTTGACGTGCTCTCTTTCCACGGCCCGGATAGCATCGCGCCGAGTTCGCGTCGCGTGGCGTCGAAAAGCGGGTAATGGTGAGTGAAATCTGGCAGTGGCGTCTCCGGGGTGATTGGGAGTAGGGACGTGATGTAGTGAACGGTATCTTCAATGAGCGCTGCGGCCTCAGATGATACAGGTGAACCAATAAACGAAGGCATGAGTTATCGTTGCCCTCCCTCGCGGTTACCCGGAATCGTGCTGGTCAGCGATTTCATCCGCACGGCAGCCACCGTGTCAGAATGATCGACGGCATCGGCCAGGGTCCGCGTACCCTGCGAGATTGATAACAACGATTCGTTGAACCGTCCGAGTTCGTGTCTGAGGCGGTCATGGTTCTGTCCCAACAACTCGATAGCGCGCTGAAGAGTGGGTATATGAGGGGAACACTTGGCAAAGCCTGGGGGATTGGCCTCATGACCATCGCGCAGGCGGCTGACAGTATCTGCACACTCGGCCAGTTGATCGGCGGCGGTGCGTAAAGCGTCAGGTTGGGCGGTAATCGAGCCGGTCTCCATCATTGCAGTGTCCTCCTGTGTATCGGTCGAGCCAGAGACGTGCGAGGTGCGCCAGGCGTGCCTGCCGGGCTATGTGACATTTCTCGTGCGGTGGGGTTAGACGCGCGAGTTTCGTTATGGTTCCCCACAGGTAAGCTGGTTTTTATGGAGATTAGGGTCGTTGATCATCCGTTGGTGTCGTCGAGGCTGACCATCATGCGCGATAAGCGCAGCACAAATGATGTTTTCCGCGCGGCGTTGTCAGATTTAGGCACGATGCTGGTGTACGAGGCCAGCCGAGATCTTTCAGTGGATACCTTCCCCGTGTCCACCCCGGTAGACCAGGCTGATGGATTCCGCCTGACCGAGCCCCCCATTATCGTCCCGATTATTCGCGCCGGGCTTGGCATGGTGGACCCCGCATTGTCCATGATTCCCGACGCCCAAGTGGGCTTTATCGGCTTGGCTCGCGATGAGACGACGCACAAGCCTGTGCCCTATTTGGAGGCGCTGCCGGATGACCTCGCCGGCCGCGCGGTTTTCCTCGTCGACCCCATGTTGGCGACGGGCGGCTCGCTGCTCCATGCGATCCGTCTGCTGGCCAGCCGGGGTGCGGACGACATCACCTGCATCTGCATGGTGGCCGCCGAACCGGGGGTGCAGGCGTTGAAGGATGCCGATCTTCCGGTCACGCGGTTGGTCACGGCGACGATCGATCCGTCGTTGAATGAGGATGCCTACATTGTTCCTGGTCTAGGGGACGCAGGCGACCGTCTGTATGGTCCCCGCAATATCGATCTTTAGCTACAGGCACGATGTGTAGACACTCAGCCTCGACGGTCTACCCCTCTTTGTGGCGTCGGGGGTGTCTGCTTTTAGCCCGAACCAGGGTTATGTGTGGGGTTTAGTTTATTCTGAAAGAGACGAGCTGCGCCTTGACGACGGCCGTAGTGAGCCTCGCGCATGTGACCGTGTGCCGGGTTCGGTCCTTGTCTCTGGGCGCTGAGTATGCCCCTGAAACATCACCACATCGAGGAGCGAACTGGTGGCTAAACGGATCGTGATTATCGGCGGAGGCCCGGCGGGCTATGAAGCCGCATTAGCAGGCGCGAAGTACGGGGCGGAGGTCACGGTCGTTGAGGATCAGGGCATGGGGGGATCGTGCGTCCTGCATGACTGCGTACCGTCGAAGAGCTTTATTGCCGCCACGGGTATTCGCACCGATATGCGCCGAGCAGATGCAATGGGGTTCCACGCAGGTTACGACGGCAAACGGCTGCCGTACGCGGAAGTGAACAAGCGCGTCAAGCATCTGGCAAAGACTCAGTCGGACGATGTGCAGCGGCAAATGATTGCCTCGGAAATTCGCCTGATTCCGGGGACCGCCAGATTGAACGATTATGAGCCGGGCCGCACCATTCACCGCGTTTTGGTGGAACAAGCTGATGGTTCAGAAGAAACAATTGAATGTGACCTTGTTCTCTTGGCGACGGGGGCCACGCCTCGTATCCTCCCCGGCGCCAAGCCCGACGGCAATCGCATCCTGACGTGGCGCCAGATTTACGACCTGGAGGAGGTGCCGGAGCACCTCATTGTCGTTGGGTCCGGTGTGACGGGCGCGGAGTTCGTGTCGGCGTTCACCGAGTTGGGGGTGGAGGTCACGATGGTGGCCTCGGGGGACCAGATTCTTCCGCATGAGGATTCCGACGCTGCCCGCGTGCTGGAAAATGTGCTGGATGAGCGCGGAGTTCACCTGGTTAAGCGTGGACGGTGTAAGGCTGTGGAGTACACCGATAACGGGATTAAGGTCATCCTCAACGACGGACGCGAGGTGGAGGGCTCTCACGCGTTGATGACCGTTGGCTCTGTGCCGAATACGCGTGATCTGGGCCTCGACAAGGTGGGGGTTGATCTGACACGTTCGGGCCACATCAAGGTCGACCGTGTTTCACGGACGTCTGTGCCCGGCATTTATGCGGCGGGGGATTGTACTGATTTGTTCCCGCTGGCGTCGGTGGCCGCGATGCAGGGGCGTATTGCCATGTATCACGCCTTGGGTGAAGGGGTGACCCCGATCCGGTTGCGGACGGTGGCGTCGGCAGTGTTTACCCGCCCGGAGCTGGCCACCGTGGGGGTTTCACAGAAGCAGATCGAATCTGGCGAAGTGTCCGCGCGAATTGAGACGTATTCGCTGAAGGGCAATCCGCGTGCCAAGATGCGGTCCCTTAACCACGGTTTTGTCAAGGTTTTCTGCCGTAAGAATTCCGGCATCGTCATTGGTGGTGTGGTGGTAGCTCCGTCAGCGTCGGAGTTGATCTTGCCGATCGCTATTGCCGTAACGAACCGGTTGACCGTGGAAGATTTGAGCCGGACGTTCTCTGTATACCCGTCGCTATCGGGTTCGGTGACAGAGGCCGCCCGCCACTTGGTCGCTCACGACGACCTGGATTAACGATGGAGTACTGGGCTTTGGCCCCAGTGACTGTGGGCGGGCTCCCGCTAAAAAGGGGCCGAGTTAGGCGAGCCCGTGCCACATGTAGCCCTGTTAAATGAGGGTAACGGTGAGCCCGAGATAGCCCTCGGCCCATCGCTTAATTGTTCCCTCGGCTTCCTCAACGGCATCGCCGACGGTTTTCTTCTCTGCGTCCGGTTCATTAGGAACGACGCGAGTCGGATCGCCCGCGGGGCGAATGGAAAGAGTCGCGTGTGTGGCCTTGGGGGCACTGTGCGCATCATCGCTCTGCGCATCATTGCTTGAGGCTTCGTTGTCCTCTGCCGGATTCACGATGACGCCGTCGTCGGAGAAAAGAATGGCCTCTGCGAGCATCTCAACCTGTGTTTGTTCACACACAGCCCAGGACAGCGCCGTTCCCGTCAACCATTGATTCCGACGAAGCTCGATGAAGCTCTCATCAATCGCGCTGTTCGAACTGCTACTTTGTGCCGATTTATCACTGGAATGATCCGCCCAGTCGGCAGCTAGCCTCAGAGCGGGGACGTCGTTAATGCGGTCATCGGCGGATAAAGGACGCAAATAAAAGCGGCCACCGTTTAATTGCATGGGTTCCATAAGACCCAATTTTAGGAGCCAGAGTGAGGCCCAGCGTAGCGTCGTGGAGTGACATTGAGCGCACACCACAACCACACCACAACCGCAGAGTTTCAGCGGCTGAACCCTACCGGTGCCGGCGGGCAGAGATTCCTTTCGCAGAATTCATCACGGTGTGGGCAAAATCCATGGCGGACCCCATCGCTTCTTGTTGGATTTCCCGACGACGTTGCTTCTGCTCCAACTGCAGCTTCCGCCGCTCCAACTCCAGCTTTTCCTTGTCCATCCGCAGCTGATCACGCTGCAGACGTTTCGCTTGGCGGATCCGCGACGCGGTATGCCACGATTCCGGCCCGACCTTCATGATATAGAGCAGAATGAAAATCAGGGGAATCAAAAACAAAATGGGTGCGAGCGCATCATTAAACGCGACGGGCATAGCCAGAAGAGTGGACGACCCCAGCAGCAACCCCAAACGGATATTGCGCCCATATGACGCCGGAGGAAGAACAGTGCCATCGGACATCGTCACCAGCGATTGAGAGCCCTTCGTAAGGGTGGCGGACGGAAGATCCGGCAAGTCCGTGAACAGGGCGTTGAGGTCATTGTTATTCTGCGCGGCAGACGCCACCGATACCCGCTGGTCGTATTCGTCAATGGTGAGACGGCCCTGTGAGAAGTGAATGCCCAATAACTCAATGGCATGCTGGCGGTCCTCATCGCTTACTCGGTAGGTACCCGAAGGGAAAGGACCCGTGTTCGTAGGCATCCGAAGCGCTCCTTGATGTCATCGGCGTCGTCGCTGGCCGGGAAACTGGTTGGGAACCCGGAGTTCACGTGCCGGACATCCCTTTATCTCCCAGAATAGCGGTACACCTCAGGATCGCGCAGCGGGACGATCTCCAAAACCGTCATGGTCAGCGTCGGCGAGACCATACGACGACCCGCGAGGCGTGTCATGAGTCGTCGTACCATCTTTGTGCGACGCGGGAGCTCGCGTACCAGTGTTAAACATCAGGTTCAGCACAATGGCAGCAACCGACCCGATGCAAATCCCGGATCCCAAGAACGTCTGGGCCCACGTCGGCATCTGGGCAAACAGGGTTGGGGACGTCGCTGGTAGGAGCGCCAACGCCAACGGAATGGCGACGACCATGATGTTCGACGAATTAAACCGCACCGTGGATAAGGTCCGTACGCCCGACGCTGCCACCATGCCGAACAGTGCAATACCAGCGCCGCCCAAGACTGGTGCAGGAATTGCGGCCACCACGGAGGCGGTCTTCGGGATCAAACCGAGCACGATCAGCATCCCGCCGGCCACGGACGTCACCCATCGCGAGCGCACGCCGGTAATCGACAGCACCCCAATATTCTGCGCAAACGCCGTGTACTGGAAGGTGTTGAAGACACCGCCCAGCACGGTGGCAGCCCCGTCGGCGCGTAGGCCGTCGGCAATTCTCTTGTCATCGATGTGGGACTCGGTGATTTCCCCGATAGCGACGATGTCACCCGTGGCTTCCACCATGGTGACGAGGGACACGATGCACATGGCGCCGATGGCCGACGGGATAAAATGCGGCGCGCCGAAGTAGAACGGGTGCGTGGCCCCGATCCACCGCGCGGACGCCGTGGAATCCCAGTTTACCATCCCCAACGGAATGCACGCCACTAGGCCTGAGAGCATTCCGACCAGTACGGAAATGCGGGCGAGCCACGCCGGGCCCCAGCGCTCAATGACGAGTATCAGCACCAAGACGAAAGTCGCGATCAGTAGATTTTTCCCCGTGCCGAACTCGTGGGTGCCTTTTGCCTCGGACCCGCCACCAATCCAGTCGGCAGCCACGGGCATGAGAGTCGACCCAATGATCAGCAGCACCGTGCCCGTGACCAGCGGCGGGAAAAGCCGCAACAAACTAGAAAATAGCGGCGCGAAGATGATCATGAACAGGCCGGACGCAATGACCGATCCGTAAATGGCGGGCACACCATAATGCGATCCGATGCTCACCATGGGGATTGCTGCAGAGAAGGTACAGCCTTGGATCAGGGGCAGACGCACACCGAAACGCCACAGGCCGACAGACTGCACGATGGTCGCAATGCCCGCCACGAAGAGGTCGGCGGCAATGAGGTGTGGAATGTCCGACGAGGACATCCGGCCAGCGTCAACTAACGCATAGCCAACAAAAAGGGGCACAGCCACCGCGCCTGCGTAGGCCGCCAGCACGTGCTGGAAGCCGAGAATCAGCGCTTTGACTGTGCCAGGCCAGGCGTCAACGGCGATCGCCTGGCCGGAGGGGGACGGGGTAGGGCTCGAGGGTGATGTGGATGTAGCAGGGGAGCTCACGAGTACTTAGGTTAGTCACGGACTGCCTGCCGACGTTCACCACCTCGGGGCCGCTAGAACACTGCGGCCCGTAACCCCTACTTGAGGTCCATCAGCGGATCTCCCTTGGAAACACCCTTGCCCTCTTCCACATCCAGGCCGGTCACAGTACCGGACTTCGTGGCCTTCACCGGGTTCTCCATCTTCATGGCCTCCAGGACGACGACGGTCTCGCCTTCCTGAACTTCCTGGCCTTCCTCAACATTGACCTTGATGATGGTGCCCTGCATCGGGGCCACAACGGCATCGCCCGACACCGCCTTGCCGCCACCGCGACGCTTCTTGGACTTCTTCTTCTTGGCGCCACCATTGCCGCCACCCAGCGCCAGATCGCCCGGCAGCGCAACCTCAACCCGTCGGCCGTCGATCTCGACAACAACCTTTTGCGACGGGGTGGTGTCCTCATCCGCATCGGTGTCACCCGCGTACGGCTCGATCGGGTTGGTCTCCATCCACTCCTGCTCAATCCACTTCGTGTAGACGTCGAAGGAGGAGCCGTCGCCCACGAAGGCGGGGTTCTTCACGATGCGGCGGTCGAACGGGATCACCGTCGCCAAGCCCTCAACCTGGTACTCGTCCAGGGCACGGGCTGAGCGGGCGAGCGCCTGATCGCGATCCTTACCCCACACGATCAGCTTGGCCAGCATGGAGTCGAACTGGCCACCAATGACCTCGCCCTCATTAATACCGGAGTCCATACGAACACCCGGGCCAGAGGGCTCAACGTACTTCGTCACCGTGCCGGGGGCTGGCATGAAGTTGCTGCCCGGATCCTCGCCATTGATACGGAACTCAATGGCGTGGCCATTCGGGATCGGGTCTTCCTTGCGCGACAACTCCTTGCCCTCAGCGATGCGGAACTGCTCTCGCACCAGGTCCCACCCGGTCACTTCTTCCGACACGGGGTGCTCCACCTGCAGACGGGTGTTCACCTCAAGGAAGGAAATCAGGCCATCGTCGGCAACCATATATTCGACGGTTCCAGCGCCGTAGTATCCGGCCTCACGGCAAATATCCTTCGCGGATTGGTGCAGACGCTCGTTCTGCTCATCCGTCAGGAAGGGGGCGGGTGCCTCCTCCACGAGCTTCTGGAAACGACGCTGCAAGGAACAGTCACGGGTAGAGACCACCACGTAGTTGCCATGCATGTCCGCCACCACCTGGCACTCCACGTGGCGAGCCTTATCCAGGTACCGCTCGACGAAGCACTCCGACCGACCGAACGCTGCCATGGACTCACGAACAGCGGAATCGTAGAGGTCACGGACCTCATCCAGGCTGTGAGCGACCTTCATACCACGGCCACCACCACCACCGAACGCCGCCTTAATCGCAATCGGAAGCCCATGTTCCTTAGCGAACTCGACGACCTCATCCGCATCCTTGACGGGTTCCTTCGTTCCCGGTGCCATAGGAGCATTCGCGGCAAGAGCAATATGACGGGCCGTCACCTTGTCTCCCAGCTTCCGAATCGAATCAGGAGACGGGCCAATCCAAATCAACCCAGCATTTTCGACGGCCTCAGCGAAGTCACCGTTCTCGGACAAGAAGCCGTAGCCGGGGTGAATCGCGTTAGCGCCCGACTTCTTCGCCGCGTCCAGAATCTTGTCGAAATTCAAGTACGAATCCGCAGATGTTTGGCCACCCAGTGCGAAGGCTTCGTCGGCAAGGTGGACGAACGGTGCCTCGGCATCGGGCTCGGCATAGACCGCAACGCTGGGGATCCCGGCGTCCTTCGCGGCGCGGATCACACGAACCGCGATCTCACCACGGTTGGCGACGAGAACTTTAGTGATTTTTTTGGTCTCGATTGTCTTACTGTCGGCGGACACGAAACCCTCCTGTATTCGCTGTGCAACTCTCGGCTGGTGTGCATCACTAGTCGGTCACGCGGGCAGGCCTGAGCTGGTTAATGGCTGGTTAATCAACGTCAACACCCCATCATCAGGGATCAAGGGCGCTCGCTGTCCGGCCAAGCGGCGACGAACTCGCTGTAATCGTGTCCAGATGCACATGTTTATTGGACAGCTTTAATTGTGGCACAGTGGTGCGGCTAAGCCGTGAACTTTGGCGAGCGTATCGCCCTCAATAGGGGGGCTGAATATGAAATAATCCGCGGCGGTGTCGCCACGGGTTAACAAGCAGAGTTCACTATGAAATTCAATAAGGGGTAAATGTGGGGGTGATAGGGCGAACGGGTGGCGGGGTGCACGGACTACATCAGAGCGGACGATCGCCACGCGTAATAGGCATCCCCACCATGTTTCCCCACTCGGCCCACGACCCGTAATAACTCTTCACGTCATTCCATCCCAATAAATAACGCAACACGAACCACGTATGAGCACTACGCTCACCTGTCACGCAATAAGTCACCGTCGGGTTCGAAGAATCCAGCGCACCGAAAATCTCGCGCAATTCGTCCATACTGCGGAAATTGCTGTTCGGATACACCGTTGAATCCCACGGAATGTTCACCGCGCCGGGAATATGGCCCGTCCGCAAGGTCGACTTCACCGAGGAGGAAGCGTTGTCGGGAGTTCCGCCGCGGTATTCCTCGGGCGTACGAACGTCGATAAGCTGCGATGATTTGTAGGACGTGCGTAAGTCGTCGACAGAAATGAGCCCGGTGGTAGAGACCTCGGGCACTGGATACGTGGACTCGGGGCTCTCGGGAACGGCAAATGTTGTCTCCCGCTCAGCGCGAATCCAGGCATCCCGGCCACCGTTGAGCAGACGGACATCGGGGTGCCCGTACAGCGTGAAAACCCAGAACGCGAAGGCCGCCCACCAGTTGGAGTGGTCGCCATAGATAACGACGGTGTCCTCCCGGCGAATCCCCTTCTCGCGCATCAATTGCGCAAACGCTTCGGGGGAGATGACGTTTCTGGTGATCGGATCGGAGAGGTCCCGTCGCCAATCAATGCGAATGGCCGTGGGAATGTGGCCGAGATCGTAGAGCAAACTGTCTTCGTCCGATTCGACGACGCGAACGTCGGGGGTGCCCAGTTTTGCCCCCAACCATTGTGAGGTAACAACTTTTTCCGGGTGGGCGTAGTCCTGAAGTAAGGGGTGGGGGTCAAGTGGCGCGGCCATGGTTCCCAATCCTATAAGAAACATGGGGTGGGGGAAGGGGTCAGTGGGGAGCGATCCCTTCTGCGCAAGTAACAGCGGTGCAATATCACCGCACTCGGGGGTGAAAACGGGTGGTGTTATATCCCACAGCTCAATATCCAGCGTGACCAGGGGAGGTCTATTAGTGTTTTAGCTGGTAAATCCATTAATTCAGGGCTTGTGCAGTAGGGATTAGAGGACTCTGAAGATGGTAGTGACCTGCACCCACACCACATGGGGGTGCGAGACGTAGACAGCGTTCACCCTATATCCCACAGTGGAGAGCCGGATTTACGTCGATAACACCAACCGACGGCAATACCGAGGAGAATAGCCAGTGCAGAAGAACATCGTTGTGTTCGAAGTTGAAGGTGGAAACGACAAGGGACACGATGGTCACCGCAAAGACACGATGCCCATCGTTAACGCAATTAAAGCTCACGACGGCTGGGATTCAGAGGTCATCTACTACGACAACACCAAGGCCGACGACATCTTCGAGAAAGTATCCAAGTCCTCAGGCGGCTACATTTCTCGCGTGAACCCCGGCAACATTCCCGGTGGTGAAAAGGGCTACTTCGAGTTGCTCACCCGTTTGAGCGACGCTGGCCTCGTCGGCATGTCGAGCCCCGAAAAGATGATGGACTACGGCGCGAAAGATGCGCTGGTGAAGCTCAACGACACGTCGCTGGTGCCCTCGGACACGGCAGCGTACTACGACGTCGAGAGCTTCCACGAAACCTTCCCGAAGTCGCTCTCCTACGGCGAGCGCGTGCTCAAGCAGAACCGCGGATCCACGGGTTCCGGCATCTGGCGTGTTCGCATCGAGGACAAGGAACTCGCTGACTCCGTTGAGCCGGGCACTGCTCTTCCGCTCGACACCATGCTGGTCTGCACGGAAGCCGTCGACAACCACACCGAGCACAAGAAGCTCGGCGAGTTCATGGACTTCTGTGACCAGTACATCGTCGGCGATAACGGCATGCTCGTGGACATGCGCTTCATGCCCCGCATCGTGGAAGGCGAAATCCGCATCCTCCTCGTCGGCGACAAGCCGGTCTTCGTTGTTCACAAGAAGCCAGCCGCCGGTGGTGAAAACTTCTCGGCCACCCTGTTCTCTGGCGCGCAGTACACCTACGACAAGCCGGAAGAGTGGCAGGACCTGATCGACGAATTCGCCGCTGTCCGCCCTGTTATTGCCGACAAGCTGGGTGGCGACGGGAACGTGCCGCTGATCTGGACCGCTGACTTCATGCTTGACGACGGGGAGAACGGCGAGGACACCTACGTCCTGGGCGAGATCAACTGCTCGTGCGTGGGCTTCACCTCTGAGCTGGACATGGGCATCCAGGAAATGGTTGCCGACGAAGCAATCCGCCGCGTTGAGGAAGCCAACGCCTAACAGCTCTGGCTGGTTGTTATAACCCGGTTGTTATAACAATCTGCCCCCATCGATCTGTGATCGGTGGGGGTAATTGGTGTGTGGCGTTTGTATGGCGCTTTATGCGCCGTTATTCCTGTGTTGTTGTGCGGCGGGCCTGACGACGACCTTTGCGACGTAACCACCACACGCGAATGGCGCCGAAAATGGATAGGACGATGACGAGGGCAATGTTGCCAAAGACGTCGAGAATAACGACGCCGATCCCACTTTGGCCGGTCGGGTCCTGGTACGCGAGGTAGACGAACGGGATGGCGAACCCGGCGTAAATTCCTGCCGCGGCGGTGTACGCACCCGTATAGGCGCGTGGTGTGAGGCAGGACAGTGCCGAAGCGGATATCACCAAGAGAATCATGAAGGCAACGATTTGGTACGGCGTAGTGTCCGTCGGGGGAGGCCAGGTCGGCATTGTTGTCGGTGACCAGGTTAAACACACACCGGCAGAGACGAGGGATGCCACGATTGACCATAGGAAAATGGTGAACTCACGCGTGGCGGGGACGCCATTAGGGGCTCTATTTGCTTCGTCGTCCTGTGCCGCCTGGGTGCCGGATTGGGTATCCGGTGCTCCGCGTCTGTGAGCCGATCGACCCGCTGTTTCAATCCGGTAGGTTGCGCGGATGATGACGTACCACACCATCAGCGGAAGTCCGAAGAAGAATAAGACACCTAGTAGAACTGACATCGGCTGTCACTCCTTATGTCGTCTATTCTGCGCGGATTAGTTAGCGCCGAGCTGATCGTCGATCAGCGCAGAGACACATGATGGGTCAGAGTCCTCGAGGAGTTTCCGGCAGCGGTCGTATTCGTTATCTTCCCCGATAGCTCGCGCAGCAAGGGCCAGAGCAGCAATGGCCCGGAGAACCCCACGGTTCGGCTCATGCGACCACGGCACCGAACCCCATCCTTTCCACCCATTCGCACGCAAAGCGTCAAGGCCACGGTGATAACCGGTCCGCGCATACGCGTAGGCGGCAACGGCCGCGCGGCGGCGATCGTCGGAACTGTGAGCAGCGGTCATGTCGACGGAAGGCAATGCATCTTCGGCAAGCTCTGCCCATGCGAGTGAACTGGTGGGCACAGCGACGACGACGTCGTTGAGGTTCTTTCCTTCGTCGATCATCGCTTTTGCGGGATCGGCGGGTAGTTCGACGGGTGCGGGGGCTAGGAAATCACGGTGCTCACTCATAAGCCCAGTTTAAATGCGCCTACATAACAATGCTAGGGACTGGATTGCCTGCCCTTCGCGCAACCTTCGACGCGCCCGCGGCCCCGTCGTCGGCTAACTAGCTTCAGGCTCGCTATTCCCCGGGCCGATTCCGTGCTCAATACCGGCAATGATGAATTCCACTTTGCTGTCCAGAAAACCTGTTCCCGGCATGTCCTTCATACCAAAGACATCGTCGTTATTGTCGGCCGAGGTGGTGTACCGGTCAAGCGGGGTTTCTCCAGCGTCGTCGGTTGTTGTGAAGGACCGCATCTGAATAAATGTTGTGATGGTGATGTCACCAATGAAGTCCACGGCGAACGATGCGCACGGGAATCCGCCGGGAATATTGAGGCGAACAAGCCGGTCAATGAGCCTCCTGAAGCCAGGCAGCACACCGATAATCGCCTCGGGTTTGGTCATAATGACCGTGGGTGCCTCGGGGTAACGCGAAAACAGGTCCCACGATCGGGAGCTAAACAGCCTCAGCGCGTCCTGCCACGTCGTGGCCACAGCCGGGTCATTGACGTGCTGGCCAAGCTTTTGCATCGCGGCTGCTTGTAGCTCGTCCCGGGAGGAAAACATCCGATACAGCGCCGGGGGCTTGATCCCGAGTCTGTCGGCAACACCCCGGAGACTAAAAGTAGCGACGCCTTCCTCGAGTGCGGCTTGTATGGCTTGTTCTTTATCGAAGACGGGTTTGCGACCGGGCCCGGGACTCAAATTAATGACCATCCTTGTGCAGCTTCGCGGGCACTCCAAAGGTGTTGATACATTCCGCTCGATGCGATGAGTTCATCGTGGGTGCCGACCTGTACAACGTTACCATCCTCACCGAGCACAACGATCTTGTCAGCATTGCGGATCGTGTTGAGCTTATGCGCAATAACCAGCACCGTTGAGCGATCACGAAGGTCATTGATGGCCTGCTCGATGTGCGCCTCATTATCGGGGTCCAACGCCGACGTCGCCTCATCGAAGAGCACGATCGGCGCCCGTTTGAGCAGAGCACGGGCGATGGAAACGCGTTGACGCTCGCCACCAGAGAGGCGGTTTCCGCCTTCACCCACGGTGGAGTGCCACCCGCCGGGGAGCCGTTCTGCGATTTCATGGACGCCGGCGAGGGCTCCGGCGTGGTACACGTCATCCTCGGTGGCATCGTCGTTCCCGACTTTGATGTTCTCGAACAGGGTGGTGTCGTAAAGATAAACATCCTGGAACACCATGGCAATCTGCTCCATCAGCTGATCAGTGGGCTGGTCCTTGACATCGACGCCACCGACGCTGACGCTGCCCGAGTCGACATCCCAGAAGCGGGCTATGAGGCGGAAGAGCGTGGTCTTTCCGCTTCCCGACGGGCCGACGATCGCCGTGAGTCCGTGTTGAGGTGCAGTGAAGGAGACGTCGTGAATGACGGGGTTACCGCTGTGGTACCCGAACGTGGCTGACTTCATCGCCACTGTGCCCGGTTCGGGGAGGGACATACGCTCGGCGGGCGTCGGTAATTCCGGTGCGGACATGATCTCGTCGACCTGCCCAATGGGTTGACGCGCAACTTCAATGGCCAGCGTATTGCCGACGATTTCCTCAAGGATTTTGGAGAACCGGAGCGACACACCAATGAACGCCACCGTTGCAATGGGGGTCAACGTGCCGCTTGTGCCCAACACCACGGCCACGATAATGAGCGCCACGGTGATAGCTTGCGCGCCGATCCCTGAGATCACATTGCCGGCCAGGCCCACCCACAGGTCTTTAGCATGGCTGCGGTAGTTGTCCGACCGTGCGCGGTCGAGCGGCTCATACGATTGTGCCCGCCCGGAGGCACGAAGCGACGGCTGCGTGTGCGCGAATTCCACCACGCGGCTGGCGAAGTCGATTTCGGTCGGAATAGTCATCCGTTCCCCGGCCCGTTTCAGAGCGCGGGTCGCCGTCGTTAATAAAAGTATGACCGGAATGGCGATCAAGAAGACGAGCCCAAGTTGCCATGCCCAGAACCAGGCCAGGATGGTCATCACAATCATGGTGGTCAAGCCACGAACGAGTGGGCCGAGGAAGTGCGCCGCGCCCTCACCGATCTGCATGAGGGACTGAGTGAGGAGGATGGATAACCGCGACGACACCGTGCGGTCGAACCAGCCCAGTGGTAGCCGGGCTACTTTATTGCCGACGTTAATAGTGCAATGGCGCAGCAGGTCCATGGCCGCCATATACCCGGTTGTTTGTTGGGCGTAGGTCATGATGGCCCCGGCGACCGCGAGAACAACGAGCACCAGGATCCATTGTGGCCATGTGAGCCCCATGGAGGTGCCGCCATTGCTGTAGGCGGTGATGGCGGGGATTACCGCGAAGATGCCTACGCCTTCGATAATGCCGAGGACGACGGCGAACCACAGGCTGCGGATAAACCTTCTGTAGCCCTCGGCGGTGAGGATGTGCCGGAAGTCTTTGATGAGAAGGAGGTTACGTGCCCACGCAAGGGTGGATTGAGATTCAGAGCTCATTGTGCGACTCCTTGTGTGAGGTGCTTCCAGAAGGGTTGCTCGGCCAGTTCATCGGCGGTGCCTTGGGCGACGATGCGGCCGTGCTCCATGACGCAAATATGGTCAGCACCGGCGACGGATTCGGCATGGTGTCCGATGGCGAGGACCGTCCGGCCGCGTGCAAGTTGGGCGAGTGCGCGTTGGATGTCCGCCTCACAATCCGGGTCGGTAGCGGTGGTGGCTTCATCGAGGACGAGGACGGGGGCGTCAGCAAGGAGAGCGCGGGCGATGGCTAGCCGTTGCTTCTGGCCGCCGGAGAAGTCCGTTTGCCCGCCGAGGGTGGTATCAAAACCGTGGGGGAGCGCTTCGATGTCATCGAGAATGTTTGCCTGACGTGCGGCCTCGCGTATTGCTTCGTCGGACGCGTCGGGGCGAGGTAGGGAGATGATGTCGCGCAGCGGTAAGTCCTGCAAATAGGGGTTTTGCAGGACGAACGACACTGTGGAATAGAGCTCCCGTTCGGTCAGCTCTGTTAATGGCGTGCCGCCAATGGTGATTGTTCCGGAATCGGGATCACGGAAGCGTGCGAGCATTGTTGCGAGAGTCGATTTTCCGGAACCCGATGGTCCGACGAGGGCAGTCACCGTGTTGGGGCGAAGCCGGAGATTGATATCGCGCAGGGCGTCGACTTTGCCGTCGGCAGTGGAGTAGGCAAAGGACACGTCGGAGAAAACGATGTCCTGGTTGCCGTTCGTGCCGCTGGCCTGAATGCCAGCGCTGGATGAAGCATTGTCCTCGGGATTGCGCTCCTCGGGATAAGGAATCTGTTCCGTATCCAGCACTCCCTTGAGACGGAGCGCTGCATTGCCTGCCTGCTGATATGCCCACGCAGTCGATCCCAGAACCTCAATCGTCCGAGGGATAATCAGCGCGATCAGCGAGCAGGTGAGAACCTCGGGGACTGTGACCCATCCGGTGCTCGCCATCAGCAGCCCGAATCCCACGTTGATGGCCATGAGCGTCGAGACCGAGATGAACGAAAGCGACAGAGCCGAGGCGCGGATGAGCGGCCCGCACCATTCCCAGTAGAAGGAGGCAAAGTCCTTGCATGCCTGAGTAAATCGGGCATGCGTTTCTCCGGTTCGTCCGAAGTTCTTGACGACGTAGATGCCCTCGGTCAGTTCGACTGCGGCGGAGGAAATATCGCCCAGTTTGTCGTCCATTTCGGCGGTTTTGGTGCCCATGCCTCGCATGGTGAGCGCTTGCAGCGCGCCGTAAAAGGGGAACGTGGCGATGGAGAGGAGACCAAGCCTCCAGTCGACGATGAACGCGTACGCCAGAAGAACTAGTGGCCCGGCGACCGCGGCAGTTTGTTCCACGGGGGCGTGGGCGATGAGCGTATGCACTTGTTTGACGTCGTCGTTAATTGCTTTGCGCACTTTGCCGGTTGAGGTGTCGCTGAACCACGATAAGGGCGCCCGCGCCAGGGTTTTCACCATGTCGCTTTGGATCCTGTCGCGCAACCGCAAATCAGCGAAGTGCGAAATAGCCAGCGCAAGCGTGTACAAGAACGCCTGCGTCAGGAAGGCGTAGACAAGGATGATGGCGCTGCGTTTGATGTCGTCATGGCTGCCGTCGTTAAGAAGAAGGTCTCCAATATGAGTGAGTGCGACATAAGGGGCCACGGCGACGATGCACGACGCGACAGCCAGGATCCTGCACACCAGCAGCCGACTCTGAACTGGCTTGATGAGCTGTTTGAGTGCGGCTTGGCTGGCCTTCCGCTTGTTCGAGTAGCTCTCGGCGTCGACCGTTGGCGCCGATTGTGGCGATGGTGATGGTGTGGATGTATCAGCGGTAACTGAAGTCATTGTCTTCTCCTTGGTGACGGATTACCGCACGAGGGTTCGTGGACCCGCATGTATCCCTCTGCGTGATTGCGTCCACATGTGTTAGCCCTACCTACATGATGAAAAATTAAAGCAATTAATAAATATAGGGTGGAAGGGCTGGGGCGTCAATAAGGGTTTATTTAATATTCCTCACCTGCCGAGCCGACGTAACCACCGGGTGTGATTCCCAGTGATGGCGGGCTTAATTCGCGTGCTCAGAGCGGTTCCAGAACTCGGAAACCTCGTACCCGAAGCTGTATAGCGCCTCCCGCACAAGGGGAAGTGAGAGACCAATGACAGACGACGGATCCCCCTCGATGCGGTCGATGAACCACCCGCCCATAGCCTCCAGTGTGAACGCACCGGCACAGTTCAAGGGCTCTCCGGAATTTGCGTACGCGCGGATATCGGCGTCGGAAGCATGTGCATAATGCACTGTCGTGGAGGCCGCGCGCACGAAGGTGTCCTCATCTGTCGCCGTGGTGTCAAGGTTGATAATGCAGTGCCCGGTAATGAGTCGCGCGGTTTTCCCGCGCTGGTTAGTCCAACGGCGGATTGTTGCCTCGACGGTGTGGGGTTTGCCTTGAAGTTCGCCATCCAGGTACAGCATCGAATCGGCACCAATAACCACCCGGGGCGTGAGATTATCGCCTTCGGGGTGGACCGATGTGAGGTGTCTCGACGCAATAGCCGTGGCTTTTGCGTGGGCGAGGGCGCAGACTTGGTCCTCGGGGGATTTGCCGCGCACAGTGCGCAAAATGGCGCCCTCGTCGACCTCGGGCGGTTCGATGGCCGGCTCGACGCCAGCAGAGCGGAGGACGGATAACCGCGAGGGGGAGGAGGACGCCAGAATGATCATGGTCCCATTAAAACACGCGGAACCATGAGATCAGCGGGCTTAGTAGAACCTCAGGTTGGGGAAGCTACCGGCATTCGACGTGTGCGTGTTCGTGAACTTCTCGTCGAAGCGTCCCCAGTTGTTCAGTGTCTCGGGTTCGCCGTCGTCGCCCTCATTAGCTGACATACCTGCAAACAAAGCCGTCAGGGCTGCCACTTGAGGCGCGGTGGGATTTCCCTTGATCACTTTGAGGAACACAGGCTTCTTCTCGGTCGCTGTTCCGTCACCGGGTGCGCCCGTGTCGCCAGCGCTGGTTGTGGTGTCGTCCACGTGTGAGCCGTCAGACATGTAAACTCCATTTCTCGCTGTTTCTCCCGTGGAGGCCGTCGTCGTTAATAGTCGTCGTTAATAACGGTTGCTAACGACGGAGGGGCGGGGAAGGTGGTCGCCCCTCGGCCACGGTGGTTACAGCGGAATGTTTCCGTGCTTCTTTGCTGGGACGCTCTCCACCTTGCGGTCCAGCAGGCGCAAGCCTTCGATGATCTGACCGCGAGTTTCGCTCGGCGGAATAACGGCGTCGACGAAGCCGCGCTCGGCCGCAACATAGGGGTTGACCAGGGTGTCTTCGTACTCCTGTTCATACGACTTCTGCAAAGCAGCAACGTCCTTGCCTTCTTTAGCCGCTTTCTTCAGTTCCTTGCGGTAGACGAATCCGACGGCACCGGCAGCACCCATCACGGCAATCTGGGCGGTGGGCCATGCGAGCGAAATATCCGCGCCCATGTCCTTGGACCCCATGACGCAGTACGCTCCGCCGTAGCCCTTACGCGTGATCACCGTGATCTTCGGAACGGTGGCCTCGGCGTAGGCGTACAGCAACTTAGCACCGCGACGGATAATGCCGTCGAACTCTTGGTTCGTGCCAGGCAGGAACCCTGGAACGTCGACAAGCTCAATGATCGGAATGTTGAAAGCGTCGCAGGTACGAACAAATCGTGCGGCTTTCTCAGAGGCCTTAATGTCCAAACACCCTGCGTATTGCATGGGCTGATTGGCGACGAACCCGACGGCACGTCCCTCGACCCGGCCAAAACCGATGACGACGTTTTCGGCGTAACCTTCCTGGATCTCCAGGAACTCCTCATCGTCGGAGATATGGGTGATGACATCTTTCATGTCATACGGCTGGTTGGGGGAGTCCGGGATGATTGTGTCCAGTTCGCGGTCCGCATCGGTGACATTGTCCTCAATGGAACCCTCGAATGGATCGGCAGGGACACGAGGCGTTTCGGCCCGGTTGTTTTGTGGCAGGTAGCTGATGAGCTCTTGCACGAAATCCAGGGCGTCTTCGTCGTTTTCCGCGGTGTAGTGGGATGTACCCGAGGAGCTCATGTGGGTTGAAGCACCACCGAGTTCCTCCTGGGTGATTTCCTCGCCGGTCACGGTCTTGATGACGTCCGGGCCGGTAATGAACATCTTGGAGGTCTTATCCACCATGATGATGAAGTCGGTCAGCGCTGGCGAGTACACGTGGCCACCTGCGCACGCACCCATAATCAGGGAGATCTGCGGGATAACGCCCGATGCGCGGGTGTTGCGGAAGAAGATCTTGGAGTTCAGGCCCAGGGACACAACGCTCTCTTGAATACGGGCACCAGCACCTTCATTGATGCCGATCAGCGGCACCCCGATCTTAATGGCCAAGTCCATGATCTTGACGATTTTTTCGCCGTACACTTCGCCGAGCGCACCACCGAAAATGGCGACGTCTTGCGAGAACACACAGACCTTGCGGCCATCGATCGTTCCGTAGCCCGTGACAACACCGTCGGTGAGAGGGCGTTTAGCGTCGAGCCCGAAGTTCGTGGACCGGTGCCGGGCCAGGGAATCAACTTCGACGAAGGAACCGTCGTCAAGGAGATATTCGATGCGTTCGCGGGCGGAAAGCTTGCCCCGGTCGTGAATCTTGTCGATGGACGCTTGGCCCATAGGCATCTGAGTCTCTGCGAGACGCGACCGTAGATCGGCCAACTTGCCGGCGGTGGTGTGGATGTCTTGTGCGGTTGTATCCGCGGTGAGTGTGGCGGCTGTCATGTGGTTAAGTCTAGGCCCAAATACCAACAGGAACAGACTGAAACGTCTGCAATTCCCCCGGATGAGTCCCCCATAAAGAGGGAAAGCGACGGAAAGAGGCATGTGGTGCTGGTGTGTGCTCTCGACGGTTGCTGGGCGACCTCACTGCGTCATCAATACTTATGGTTCTCAATCCTTATGGTGAAGAATAAGAAACATGACTCACGACGATAAGCACAGGAATAACGACGACACAGACGACGACCGACGGGACGCGCAGGGCCCGGGTGGCGATCCGTCTGCGGAGGGTGCGCAGGTTCCGCCGGGGAAGTGGTCCGACGGTGGCGATCCGTCGGCGAAGGGGGCACAAGTTCCTCCCGGTAAGTGGTCCGGTGCGGGTAATGCGTCGGCGAAAGGTGCGCAAGTGCCCCCAGGAAAGTGGTCTGAGGGTTCGCAAGGAAGCTCCGGCGAGCAAGACAATCGCACCGACACAACGTCGCCAAATGATAATGAAAGTGAAAATGCGGGGGTAAGGCCACCGTTAGATCACGAGCGTGTAGTGAAGGCTCTGCGCGAACAGGGGTGGAACGATGTCGCGATCGTTGAGTCAACGGGATCGACCAACACTGATCTTCATGCGGCGGCCAGTACGCTCCCGGATCTCTCTGTTCTGATTGCGGAAGAACAGGTGTCCGGACGCGGCCGTTTGGGGCGAGCCTGGAGCGCGCCGCGGCACAGCCAGGTCACGTTGAGTGTGCTGCTCCGCCCGGAAGTGCCGCCGACAAAACTCGGATTGCTCCCACTTCTGACTGGGGTGGCGGTGGCCGATACGGTTCGCTCGTATGGCATTGATGCCCGCGTGAAGTGGCCGAACGACATTTTGGTGCGCGGGGACAAGATGTGTGGAATCCTCGCCGAAGCGGTCAGTATGTCTGATAATCCCACGGTGGTCGTCGGGTTCGGGCTCAATATTGATCTCACGAAGGCGGAACTGCCCATTGATAACGCGACCTCGTTTGCCTTGGAAGGGGAGCATGTCGATCGAACGGAGGTTACCATCGCCGTTTTGGGCTCGCTGCTCAAGAGGCAGCGGCAGTGGCGGAATGCTGGCGGATCGGCATCGTCGTTTATCGACGATTACAAGTCGGTGTCCGCAACTCTCAACGAGTCAGTCAGCGCCGGATTACCTAATGGTGGCAAGCTGACCGGCACGGCGGTAGATATTAGCGACGCGGGTGAATTGCTCATTCGTGATGCTCGGGGGCAAATTCACACGGTGGCTGCTGGTGATATCACGCATCTGCGCTACTCGTGAGCCTGTGTTCGCGAGGCTGTGTCCCGTCGCCCACTATGATGTTGCAGGAGTAACGCTGGGATACTGACGTTAATCATGTGACAATTGGTAAAACTGGTAGTTTTGTCGACGATCATGCTGAGAAGGGAGGTGCCCCACTGTGGCCATCCGAAGCCATGCGTACCGACCGACGGATGACCTCGATGAACGCGATGGCCGCAGAGGTTACGGAGGCTCCGACCTGTGGGGCCAGGATGACGGTGGCGAGCCCTTCGATGATGATTCGTTGGAACCACCCCCACCCTTTAACGGCGGCTTCCCCGAATACCGCATTGCCGATGACGAAAGAGTTCTCGTTGACGTCCATTCCAAACGGGGCACGCTCGTCTTCCCAGTCCTAGAAACAATCCTCATCAGCGGAATCATGTGGGGAATCATCGGAATGATCGATGGTGCCGCCGGCTCCTTCGTCGACGGTGGCTTCGGCGGACTGCGCCAGTTCCTCCTCATAGCCTGGGTCGTCGCCATGGCTTGGTTCTTCGCCCGCCCGGTGATGAAGTGGTGGCGCAATCGCCTCGTCGTCACGAACTATCGCGTCGTCACCAGGTTCGCTAAAGACGATATTGTCGATATCCCATTAGACCAGGTCACTGGGCTGCACCGCCGTCGATCAACCCTTATTTTCGACGTCTACCGCATGCCCCCCTTGATGGTCCCGAATGTTGCAAAAGTACGCAGAGTAAAACGCGTGACCACCAGACGCCTGCGACACCGCTGGTAGCGGCCCCTATACTTAACCGGGTGAGTGCTAGATCGGAAGATACCGTAGACAAGACAGATCAAGATAAGGCAGATCGGGTCGCGTCGGACTCGCATATCGGAGGCCAGCCCACGATCGCTGTCATCGGCGACGGGCAACTGGCCCGCATGATGCAGCCTGCCGCGGCGGAATTAGGGCAGTCCTTGCGGTTGCTCGCCTCAGATACCTCAGCATCCGCCGCCCAGATCATTCCCGACGTGGTCATTGGTGATTACACCAATCTCGACGACTTGCATCGCGTGGCATCGGGGGCGACCGCTGTCACTTTCGATCATGAGCACGTACCCCCGGAGCATTTGCGAACATTGCAATCCGAAGGGGTGAATGTGGAGCCCGGCCCCGACGCGCTGCTCTACGCCCAGGACAAGCTGGCCCAGCGGAAGAAACTCCGCGAGATGGGCCTCCCCGTCCCTCCCTTCATGGCGATGGAGTCGGTCGATGACGCGCGCCAGTTCTGGCACGTCATGGATGGGGACGTATGCATCAAAGCGTGCCGTGGCGGGTATGACGGACATGGCGTCTGGTTCCCCGAATCAGAGGATGAGTGTGCGGACCTCGTCGCTATCCTCATTGACGACGGCACCCCCGCGATGGCCGAGCGCAAAGTTCACCTGGTCCGCGAACTCTCCGCGATGATTGCGCGCACGCCGTCGGGCGAGACCGCGCTGTGGCCCGTCGTCGAATCGGTGCAAAAAGACGGAATTTGCTGGTTGGCTATTGCTCCCGCGCCGGGGTTGGAGCCTTCTCTTCGCGACGAAGCTCAGCGGATTGCCACGCGCATTGCGACGGAACTCGGCGTGACCGGCGTGATGGCCGTTGAGCTTTTCGAGACGACGGACGTGGACGGCTATCCAGCCGTGGTTGTCAACGAGCTGGCGATGCGGCCGCACAACACCGGCCACTGGACGCAGGACGGGTGTGTGACCAGCCAGTTTGAGCAGCATCTGCGGGCGGTGGCGGATATGCCGCTCGGAAGCACCGCGATGACTGCTGACTGCACGGTGATGGCCAATGTACTGGGTGGGGGCGAGGATCCCGATATGGCCTGGTCAGAGCGCATGGTTCATGTGTGGAAGCGGTTCCCGGAGGCAAAAATCCATTTCTATGGCAAGGGGTTCTGGCCTGGGCGGAAGATAGGGCACGTGAACATCTCGGCATCGTTGGTGTCGGATTCCGGGGACCCGTCTAGCTCAGCTGGCTCCTCCAGCGAACAGTCGAATGCTGTGTCTCCCGATGATGTGCGGAAGAAGGCCCAGGAAGCGGCCTATTTCTTGGTTCATGGACGTTGGCCGGAGACTACTGACTAGGTTCGGCGCAGCTAGGCAATAAAAGTTCCGGACAAGAGAGGACAATTGACATGACTGACAACAGTGGACAGACAGATTCGGCCAGCGCGGGACAGGCTAGCGCTGATTCGCAGCCCCGCGGGCCCAAGGTAGGCCTCATCATGGGGTCGGATTCAGACTGGCCAACGATGAAGCCAGCCGCCGATATTCTTCAGGAGTTCGGGGTCCCCTTCGAGGTCGGTGTGGTTTCAGCTCACCGAACCCCTCAGCGCATGCTTGATTACGCACGTCAGGCCCACAAGCGTGGCATCTCGTGCATCATCGCCGGAGCTGGCGGGGCAGCCCACTTGCCGGGCATGGTGGCGGCAGCGACGCCGCTCCCCGTCGTCGGCGTTCCCCGTCCGCTGGACAATTTGGAAGGCATTGATTCCCTCCTCTCCATCGTCCAGATGCCCAGCGGCGTTCCCGTCGCCACGGTCAGCGTCGGCGGCGCTAAAAATGCGGGCCTCCTGGCCGTGCGGATTCTGTCGGCAGGGGATCCGTCGCTAATCACGAAAATGGTGAAGTACCAGGAAGATATGGAGACCAGCGTCCTGAAGAAGGACCTTGCGCTCCGCCAGAAGCTCATGTCTGGCGCGGAGTGAGCTGCCAGAAAGTGAGCTGCCAGTGAAGAAGACCGCGCGCACTCCTGCAGCCGCGATTGCCCTGACCGGAGCTGGGGTGATCGGTTGGTCACTCTCTTTTCTTATCGACGCGGGAACGCGGCGCTTACTTCCCGCGGGGCTCGCCGTGACCGGCGCGGTGGGGGCGTGGACAGCGCGGAAGATGGGCCGAGCCCTTCGCACACCTGACGGCCGGGGGCCTATCCACCTGGCTGCGGTGACGGCGACAGCGTGGTGGACGTCCACCGTCATTCCGGTCGCATGGATTGCGCTGATGCCGAGTGGTGTGCATCCACTCGTCAGGGTCGTTGCCGGCGGGTACTCGCTGGTGTTCGTCGCTCTGGGTGTTGGGTTCGTGTGTTTTGTGCGTGTCGTGCGGCGCCATCGGTCAACGCCTCGGTCCCATCGTTTGGGTCAGCATGGTAGTCCTGGCCAGCATCTTGCAGGCGTTCCGGAGGGGATCATCGTCTGCGGCGCCGGGCTCATTCAAGGTCGGGTATCCCGCGTCTTGGCGTATCGCGTCGACAAGGGAATAGAAGTCTGGCGTGAAACTGAGCGCGTACATCCGTCGGAAAGCTCCCGCGACGAGGGCCCCGAGCACGAACCAGTTTTGGTTCTCTGCGGTGGCCGGGGAAATGATGAGCCGCGCCCCGAGGCGGAGGCGATGGCGGAATATGCGCGCGAACAAGGCATGCAGCCGCAACACATTGTGGTTGAAGACACCTCGACAACGACGGAGGAAAACCTCCGACAAGCTCACGCGATTATGACTGAGCGGTTGGGCCGGGAACCGCAATCGCTCGTGGTGGTGAGCACCGATTTCCACTGCATACGCATTGACATGATCGTGGAGCGGTTGCGTCGCGCCGAGCTCTTTCGTGAGTGCGATGTTGAGGTTGTGGGGGCGACGAATCCGCGCAGCGTGCAGAACCATAGCTTGTTGAGGGAATATGCCGCGGTAGGAATGTACTACGTGAAAAATTTGTTCCGTTAATAGTGTGGGGCGTCGCAATGTGGGCGTCCGCAGTGCGGCCACGTTTGTGAAGAAAACCTCACTACAGGCGCGTGGATGGTGATTAATGTCCTGAATGCGCCTACAATCGACAACTGACCTTCACCAGAATCATTACTGAACCAATCCGACTCATGAGGTGAACACTTATGTCTAAGCTTCTGCGTTTTATTGGCCGCGCGGCCATCGCCCCTGTTTTTATCGTCGGCGGAAAGAACGCCTTGGACAACTCCGAACAGCTGTCCGGTGTTGTTGAGCAGGCCGCTGACAAGCTGGGAATTAAGGAACTCCCGGTTTCCTCCAACCTTCTTGTTCAAGCAAACGGTGTTTCGATGATGGGCTTGGGAACCGCCTTGGGCCTCGGCATTTTCCCGCGCCTTGCAGCACTGGGCTTGGTGGGCTCCCTCGTGCCGACGACTTACGCCGGCCACCGCTTCTGGGAGGAAAGTGAACCAGAGAAGAAGAACACCCAGGCTCTGAGCTTCGCGCTGAACACCGCTATCGTCGGTGGTTTGCTGAACATCGCTGCGGCTCCGCGCACGAAGCACAAGGAAGTTTCCAAGAAGGAATCCCGTCGCGCACGCAAGGCAGAGAAGAAAGCTGCACGTGCAGAGCGTAAGGCTAAGATTGAATCAGCAAAGAGCAGTGGCTTGCAGAAAGTTGGCCGCACCGGTGGGAAGCTGGCTTTCCTGACCAAGTGCCACTCCAAGTAAATTCTGCTTGGTAGTTTTAGATGAAGCGGGTGCCGACAAGGCATCCGCTTTTGTCATGCAGTGACGTTTGGTCTCTGGTTCCTGTGCCGGTTAGTTCCCCGCGGATTGTGCCCTTATTGCGGATAATCACTGGTAGCTGCTTTTTCTGTCTCCGCAATATCGCTGTATCGGCCGTCATTCCGGTTGGTTTCATCGGAATAAATGACGAGTGAGCCACTATTCATCCAGGTCCCGACGGCGACGATCAAGAAGTCGCGGATGGTTGGCCACGCGCCCAGAAGTGCACGGTGTGGCTGAGGTGTGGTCTCGCTGTCGTCCGCTACCGCATCATTGTCGTGAAGTTGCGCCTCGTACCAGCGCTGACCAGCGTCATAGAGCTCGCCGACGGTTAGCGTTCCGTTGCAGTCGTGGAGAACGATGTGGTCAGGATCGTCCGCTGCCGAGTCGTTGCCCATAAACGCATCGGGGCACAGTCGGGCCTCGCCAAAAAGATCCACCGGTTCCTCGACGTCGAGTTCGTCCAGGTCAACCCCAGTGTCTTCGACTGAGCGTCCGAAGGGGTCGTCGGTGCAGAGATAAACCGGGGCGCCAGAATATGCCGTCATGCTGTCGGTGTAGCGCAAGAAGGGGTTGTCAGTCTGAAGGCCGGCATCCTCTGAAGGTTCCGCGCTACTTGCGTCCTCGTCCGATGGCGCAAAAAGAGATTCAACAAACGCAACAAGACCATTGGTCTCTGCATCGGCAGCGTTCTCGTCGTCGATAAGTGTGATGCCAGCTCGAACTGCCCCGAGGATAACCGCGGCGGTCTGCCACCGGGTCGGCATGGTCACGGCCACCGAGTCACCGGGCTTCATCATGGCTTCGTCGAGGAAATAATTCCCAAGCTTGGACGCCCAACTATCCAGGGTGATGGTGCTGAACTCCATACGGGACGATTTCCGTGTGTCGGGGGAATCCACGTAGACAGTCAGGCGTGGCGCACTGGGGTCGTGCTTCAGCGCAGCTCTCAGCAGGTCCATCGGTGCTCCATTTCTAGTGTTGCGTCGTTAGGTCGGGCGTCGTTTGCAGGGCGGGGCAGGGGATCGGTTGTTCTAGCCCCGCCGGCACACACCCGTTAATTCACGCACTTGGGGCTGTCACCAGCATCAAATTTCGGCGACTCGCCAGGCTGAGTATTGGTCTCACCCTTCTCACCAGGTCCGGCATCGCCGGCACTCCCAGCCCCAGCGTTCGCATCCGCGTTGGTGCTGTCGTCGGACTCTTCTCCATCAAGGTACTTTTGCAGAGAATCCTCGGTCTTGCCCGGACCGTTGTAGTCGTTAGTCAGGTACACGTTGATCTCGTTATCCGAGAGCGACGAGTCCTGCTCCACCTTGAGATGCAGCTTCTGAGCCAGGAACTTCGCCGGGTGCGAATCGGGATCGGCAGCCTTCACGACGCTGGTCTGCGAGCTGCCCTCGGTGTCATTCGCTGTGGTCCCTTTCGCGTAGCCCCCGCTGGTCGCGATCTTCGAGACCCGGCTGGCCAGGCCCGTGACGGACGAACCATTCGTCACCGTCACCGTGTATTGCGAGGCCATGAAGTCCCGCTCGACCGGTTCTTCAGTTGAGCTCTCGGAAGGCGATTCGCTCGAATCATTGTGGCTATCCTCGCTCTTCTTCGGCGGCTCCTCGCCGACGGTCTTCGCGACGAACGCCTTCACCTGGTCGGGATCAACGGTAACGATCGATTCGCCATTGTCGCCCGTTCCATCCAGGCTGGTCGTCGGAATGGTTTGGAAGGACACATGTCCGCCGGCAACGTCCTGCATCTGCGTCGCAAAGCTCATGACATCCCAGTCGTTGTCCAACACCACCGACCGCTCAACGGCCTCGGAGAGTTTCGAGATTTTCGACGTGCTCGTCAGCGTGCCCGTCGAGAGAATCTTGTGAGCCAACGACGCCATGAACGCCTGCTGCCGCGCGATGCGGTCAAGGTCGCCACGAGGAAGGCCGTGGCGCTGGCGGACGAAGGATAGAGCATCCGCGCCATCAAGCGTTTGTACGCCCTTCTTGAAGTGCGCCCCGGAGAAGTCGTCGTCAACGTCGTTGTTCAGACAGACCTCCACTCCACCGACAGCGTTGGTGAGCAGCACAAACCCCAGAAGCCCGATCTCAGCGTAGTGATCGACCGTAATCCCCGTGAGGTTCGCCACGGCATCGATCAGTGCGGAACGCCCAGCTTCAGTGGACTCCTTATCTATGTCGTCCTTATCCTTCCCCTCTTCCTGGAGCTCCTTCTCCTTCTCAAACTTGGTCGATCCGAACACCGCGTTGATCTTCGTGTTCCCCAAGTCTTTCGTATGAATGTAGGAATCGCGGGGAATGGAAATGGCCGTTGCCGACGACCCATCATTGGGCACGCGGATCAGCACGATCGTGTCGGTATTGAGGGTTGCGACGTCATCCCCGGCGCGGAGCATATTCGCCTCTTCCTCCGTGAGGGGGTTGCCCTTGGCATCGGTGCGTGAATCCGCGCCGACGAGGAGGATATCGGTGGCGCCATCCTTCGCTTTGCCCTTTTCGCCCAGCTTGAGGTTCCCGGCGGAGGCCATCTCATTGCCCAACCCGCCGATTGCTTTATAGCCGACGGCGGGCAGTATGACGCAGACCAACGCCATGACCACTAGAAGCGACTTGACCGCACGTGACCCGACCTGTTTGTGGCTGGGGCGTGCGTTCGGTGGCGCCTGAATGACGCGGGCTCCGGCGGCACGATTCGCCGGACGGTTTCTCTCGCGCGATGGGCGGGAGGATTCCGCGTAGGTGTTCCTGCGTCGGTACGCGTCGGTGGACCGATGGCGGTGATTGCCGCGCTCGCGAGGGGTGCGGTCGCGCAGATTCTCGTGACCAGAGTGGTCATCAGGGTTATGACGTGAGGCGGAATAGCGGGTAGATCCGTTGTAGCCGCGACGCCCAGCACCAGACTGTTCGCTGGTGGCGTCGTTGGCCCCGGCTCCGGATGGCGACTCGTGGCGATAGGAACTCCGCCGTGATGCGTCGCCGCTGCGTTCGTGCGACGAGCGTCCATGTGAGTCGTCACCGCGCCAGTAGTGCCCCTTCGGGCCCTGGCCTCGAGAATCGTCAGTCCTACCCATACAAAAAATTTCCTTTGGTCGATAGCTATGCCTACACATTAAGGCGGCATGACCGTGAAGCTTTTCGAGAATATACAGCTTACGCTGTAGTTTATGCGAGACGCGATAACCGTTTGGCATGTCGAACGTCATGACTGTTATGACGGAGCACACATGGGAGTACATATGGGTGGCAAACGTCGGTGGTGCGACCCGGCCCCGTGTACACAGGCACAAGGAGAGTAAAGACCGTGAATATCCTCATCGCCGGAGGGCGAGGCCAACTAGGAACCGCGTTAGCAATGACTGCTCCGGCACCGGTACGGAGTGGGCGCATCTCATGTTTGGGGCGGGCGGATTTGGACATCACCAACCAGGACGTTATTCATGATGTTCTGGATTCGGAACAGCCCGACTTGATCATTAACGCCGCCGCCTACACCGCCGTGGACCGCGCCGAAGACCCTGCTCACCAGGACGCTGCACGTGCCGTCAACACTGATGGGACCGCGTATTTAGCGCAGGCGGCCGCGCAGGCAGAAATACCGTTTATCCACATCTCGACGGATTATGTCTACGGCCAGAACGACGCCACAGAACCGGATGGGGGCGACGAGTCAGCCAATCAGACAGAAACGTCGGAGCCCTTCGTCGGCGGACACGCACCGCTACGCGTCGACACCCCCACTCATCCGCAGTCGGTCTATGGCCGTACCAAGTTAGCCGGCGACCGCGCTGTTCAGGCGGCATTCGAGAATACCGACGTGCCCTCCGTCATTGTCCGAACCGCGTGGGTTTATTCAGGCTCGGCCTTGCCTGACCACCACGATTTTGTCTCCACCATGATGCGCCTGGAGCAGCAGTCCCGCGGCGACGATAGCCCCCACGTCCGCGTCGTTAATGATCAGTGGGGAAGCCCCACCAACGTGTTTGACCTTGCCCGTGGCCTGTGGGAGCTCTCGGGCGCCTCGTCGGCAACGATCAGTTTCCCCGCGATCCTTGCCCCCGAGAGCGTCGTACATTGCGCGGGTGCGGGCGCGTGCACCTGGTGGGACGTGGCGCGTCGAGTATTCGCAGAGGTCGGGGCAGATCCGGATCGTGTCATCCCGATCTCGACCCAGGATTATCCGACGGCGGCGACGCGTCCTCACTGGTCTGTTCTCGATAATTCGTCGTGGATCGCGCTGGGGCTGACACCGCTGCCGGCCTGGGAGGATGGTGTCCATCGCGCTGTCACCGGTGTGTGCTGATTCATCGCGGGATCGAGTACAGTATGGAACCTGTGAGCGATAAACAGGCAGAGTCACCAGCAGAACACCAGCTCAAGGGGGATCGAGCTCCGCTAGCCATCGTGACCGTGACCTATTCGCCAGGGGATCACCTCCGTCGTTTCCTCGATTCTCTTGCCGACGCGACCAGCCGGGATTTCGTCGTCGTGATGGCTGATAATGGATCGACCGACGGCGCTCCGGAAGCAGCTGTCGCGCCCAATGTGGAGCTGCTCCGCACGGGCGGAAATGTGGGGTACGGAACCGCGGTGAACATTGCGGCTCGTCTGTTGGCCCGACGGCGGGGCCACGACAACGCGGTGGACAGCGAATTCTTTGTGATTGTGAACCCCGATGTGGAGTTCTCGCCGGGGTCGATTGACCGCATGATTGAGGCTGCGCATCGCCACCCACGGGCCGGAGCGGTAGGGCCGAAAATTGTGGAACCCGACGGCAGTGTGTATCCGTCCGCGCGGGAAGTACCGGAAGTTATTAGCGGTATTGGACACGCTCTGTTGGGGCCGATTTGGAAGAATAACCCCTGGTCAAAGA
Source organism: Corynebacterium sp. c7Ub_26 (assembly GCF_053760365.1). Lineage (NCBI taxonomy): Bacteria > Bacillati > Actinomycetota > Actinomycetes > Mycobacteriales > Corynebacteriaceae > Corynebacterium > Corynebacterium sp. c7Ub_26. The sequence goes on from NZ_JBSNBL010000001.1 coordinate 129,883, forward strand.
AGTATCGACGTGGCGCTGACCTTGACCGTGAACGCGAGGCAGGTTGGGTGTCTGGTTCCTGCTTGTTAGTCCGGTGGGGTGCGTTTGAATCCATCGGCGGGTTCGACGAGCGGTACTTCATGTATATGGAAGACGTTGACCTGGGCGATCGCATGACGCACGCGGGTTGGCAAAACATCTTCACTCCCGAGGCGACGGTGACTCACGCGCAGGGCCATTCCGCGAATAAGCACAAATCAACGATGCTTCCCGCCCATCATGACAGCGCCTACCGGTTCCAGGCGGATCGGCACCCGGGGCTGCGGTGGCTGCCGTTGCGTGTTGCGCTGTGGTGCGGATTGAAAGCGCGAATGGGAATTTTCGTCGCCCTGGCTGGGCTGGATAGTCATACCAAAGGGCATCAGAGCTAAAACGTCGTGAATGTGCGGGGGACTCGACGGAAGCACGGGGCACGTCGTCGCCCCTAGGCGCGGGAGCACAGTTTTGTCCTAGGGGAGTGGTAGTTTAATCGCGAATCGTTGTACGCACGCGCGTCGGCCACTTTTCGCGCGTCCATTGATAGCGGTGACACAGGCCGTTGACCCGGCTTGGAGTCACGCACGTCTAGAAAGGCATGAAAAAATGGTCGTTGATTTCAGGGGTGCCCAAGGATGGGCACAGGATTCTGCAGATCAACAGCAGCTAGAAGTCGGTGCGCATCTCGCGGAGAACACGGATGCCGTCATTCTTGTGGGGGGTAAAGGGACGCGCCTGCGTCCTTTGACGAATTCTGTACCGAAGCCAATGATGCCGACGGCGGGGGTGCCTTTTCTTCAGCATCTGCTGGGCCGGATCAAAGCGGCCGGGATGACCCACGTCGTGCTGGGGACGTCGTTCAAAGCAGAAGTGTTCCAGGAGCACTTTGGTGACGGCTCGGACCTGGGCCTCGAGATCGAGTATGTCGTGGAGGAGGAGGCCCTGGGCACGGGCGGCGGTATTCGTAACGTGCTGCCATCGCTCCGCCACGATAACGCCCTCGTTTTTAACGGTGACGTGTTGGGCGGCACGGACCTTCGCGCAGTGTTAGGAACCCATGCGACGAAGGATGCGGACGTCACGATGCACCTGGTGCGCGTTCCCGATCCGCGTGCTTTTGGTTGCGTGCCGACGAATGAGGACGGCCGGGTGACGGCGTTCTTAGAGAAGACGATGGATCCGCCGACGGACCAGATCAACGCCGGCTGCTACGTCTTTAAGCACGAGATTATTGGCCGCATCCCAGAGAACCGTGTTGTGTCTGTTGAGCGGGAGGTGTTCCCGAAACTACTTGACGACGGACTACGCGTGTATGGCCACGTCGATCAGGCCTACTGGCGTGATATGGGTACGCCGGCTGACTTCGTCCGCGGTAGTTCGGACTTGGTGCGCGGTATTGCGTATTCGCCGATTTTGGTGGGGAAGACTGGGGAAGCCCTGGTGGACTCGTCGGCGCAGATCGGCGGAGGCGCGCTCTTGCTCGGTGGCACCTACGTGGGCCGCGGTTGTGAAGTCGGCGGCGGCTCCCGCTTAGATACGACGGTTCTTTTCGACGGTGTCGAAGTGGAGGCTGGCGCAACCTTGGAACGCTGCATCGTTGCTGCGGGTGCCCGGATTGGTGCCCGTGCTGTTCTTCGCGACGCGGTGATCGGCGAGGGGGCAGTGATCGGTGCGCGGTGTGAACTGATCGACGGTGTCCGCGTGTGGCCCGGAGTGAATATCCCCGATAGCGGAATTAGGTTTTCTACCGACGTTTAGCCTCCGCGGGAAGGATCTATCCCACCCATTGATGAAAAATTGGTAAGGAAACGTATATTAACCATTCCGAACCTGTAGACCACAACATCTAGTGGTATGCAGGTTAAGTATGAGGGTATGTCGTGTTTTCTCCGAAAAAGGGTCAGCGCCCCTATGTAACCTGTGTGACAGATGTGACTAAAGGGGTTTATGTGGCGTGTTTACGCAGGTGACGGGGCTTGACGTATTCGAATTACACGTGTGTAATCGTCCTGTAGAAAGACTTTCCGCCGACACGGAAAATGTGCTTGGTTTGTCCTTGCGGGAGTGGTAATGCCTGGTTTTTCCAGGCGTATTTGACTCCCTATCAGGGCGAATGGTGCATATCAGGCGGAAAGTGTGCGAGAAGCTTGCCGGCCTGCACAACATAAGACCCCACAAGATGTAGTGCTAGCTTGCCGGCCCGTTGACCGCATGAATGACCCTTGATGTGAATACCGCGACGCGTGCCAGTAGCCATCCACCCCGGCGCGACCACGTCGTTTAACCAAAAAGGAGAGGCATGGCTGATTCATCCGCGCACTTCCCTCGCGCTACCCTCCATGCGCTCATGGGAGAGGAAGTTACACAGCCGGACCAGCCTGGCGATGCCTCCTACTCGTCCGACCTTGCCGAGGACTTTGATATCCTTTTCGATTCTGTGGAGCAAGAGTGGCAAGAACAAGCTCTCTGCGCAGAAACAGACCCTGAGGCTTTCTTTCCTGAAAAGGGTGGTTCAACCCGCGAGGCAAAACGTATTTGTAAAGCCTGCGCGGTTCGTGATGAGTGCCTTGAATACGCCCTCGAGCACGATGAACGCTTCGGTATTTGGGGTGGGTTATCCGAACGTGAGCGTCGTCGTTTGAAGAGGCAGATCGGGTAAAGCGGCCGGCTCATTCCAGATCTGGATCGATCATGCGTGGCTCGACGTTCAAATACGTCGCCACCAGCTTCCCGATAATGTAGTGGAGCAATTCCGAGCGCTCGGTCATATTTTGTGTGCGCATTTCAATGGGGCGTCGGAAAACAACAATCCGGGGGCGCGTCGGACGGCCATCATCGTCGACACCGGCAGGTATCAGCCGGCCCAGGGGGACTGCGCCGTCGGCCACCACTTCGTCGGGCCACACCGTCGTCAATTGACGGGAGCGCATTCGTGGCACGGTGTCTAATGCGATGTCCAGGTGTTCTAATTCTTCCGACCATTGTTCGTGGATCGGGGCGTAGGCATCTAAAACGGCCTGGTCGAATTCTGCCGGGCGGCTGGTCCACCGCGGAACTTCGGGGGGCAAGATAGGCCCACGTATGCCACGACCGTGGCGCTCAGCTCGGCGGGAATAATCCATGCCACCAACCCTAATGGGCGCCGTCGACAGGATGAATCATCCACGCCGTCGGCGTTGAGGACATGGGCAGCTAGACTAATGCGACGTGAACGAAAAGTGCGTGAATAAGAAGCGACTGTGCTGCCGCCCTGGTTGCGGCCGACCCGCAGCTGCGACCTTGGTGTATTCGCACGCGGAGGAAACAGTCATCGTCGGCCCCCTCTCCTTAGACGACAATCCCCACAGTTGGGATTTGTGTGCGCGCCATTCCGCGCAGTTCCGCCCGCCCGAGGGGTGGACAGTTATTCGCGACGAGCTCGACGTCGATGGTGTCGACGATATGACAGCGCTCTTGGATAGCGTCAATGACACTCACAGTGGCGACGCGCATTTCGACGCCGGTTCTGTTGCTGGTCCCGGTGCTCGGTTTGGTGCTGGTTCTGGCGCTCGTCATGCCGACGCAACCCAGGGCGCAGTTGCCGATATTCAAGACACTATTTCGCGCTTAAACGGACACCGCGGTGAGGCCACACGCCATCACAACGAGAAAAGAACATTCTCGACGGAACCGTCAAGCATGAGGTCCGCACCCGACGGCCACGCAGCCGACGCCTACAACAACGACGGCGATACCGACTCCGACGATGACGCCGAGTGGGAGATCGAATCCCCCCTTCTCCAAGCAGCGAAGGAGCGGGAGAGTCGTCGTCGCATGTGGCGTGGCCGCGGGGAAGAACCCGCCGTGGAGTCCTCCTACGGGAGGTCCGTCATCACGACGGGCCAAACGGGCCGTCACCGGCGGCCGGATAACCACCACGCGTCACACGTCGCACCCCATAACCGGGCTGAATCCCACCGCGCCGGGACCGAGCAGGAACCGTCGGCAAGGACGATGCGACGGGGAGCGTCGAACCACTCAGAACCACATGAGCCCGCCCAGGGGTGGTCGCGGACACAGGACTCGTCGGAAGTTCGGCACCCGTCGTTGCATAACATTCCGGGGCGTAAGCGCGGCCATCTCCACGCCGTTCCGGACCCGGATCCGGATGGCGATAGGTGACATCGATAAGTCAAGCCCGTGTAAGATAACTGCGAACATTATTCAGACGAAAGGATTCCCGTGCCTGCGCGCGATCGCTCATTTGTTGACTCCGTTATCAAGGCTTACGACGTCCGGGGGGTCGTCGGGGAGCACATCGATGAAGCTTTTGTGAAAGAGGTCGGCGCCGCGTTTGCTCGTCTGCTCCGGTCGGAGGGGGAATCCACAGTCGCCGTCGGGCACGATATGCGGGAAAGCTCACCATCGCTGTCCGACGCTTTCGCCGAGGGAGTTATGGATCAGGGGCTCGACGTCGTCAAGGTCCATCTGTGCTCGACCGATGAGCTGTACTACGCATCCGGGAGCATGAAGTGGGCGGGAGCAATGTTCACCGCCTCTCACAACCCGTCCCAGTACAACGGCATCAAGATGTGCCGCGCGGGAGCTCGGCCGGTGGGGGAGCAGACCGGTTTGGCTGAGATCAAAGATGACCTCGTGCAGGGCGTTCCGGCTTATGACGGTGACCGTGGCGAGTCCACGGACAAAGATGTGTTGCCCGGCTACGCGAAGTTCCTCAATAGCCTCGTCGACCTGACTTCCTCGCGTCCCCTCGTTGTCGCGGTGGATGCCGGCAACGGAATGGGTGGGTACACCGTCCCCGCCGTTCTGGGTGGCCTTCCTCTGGATATTCGACCTCTGTATTTCGAGCTCGACGGAACATTCCCGAACCACGTGGCCAACCCCCTGGAGCCGAAGAACCTTGTGGACCTCCAGAAATTCGTGGTTGATCAGAAGGCCGACATCGGACTGGCCTTCGACGGCGACGCCGATCGGTGCTTCGTGGTCGACGAAAAGGGCAACCCTGTCACTCCGTCCGCGATCTGCGCACTCATCGCCGAGCGCTACTTGAGCCAGAAGCCCGGCGCGACCATCATCCACAACCTGATCACCTCCCACACCGTCCCCGAAATGATCACGGAGAACGGTGGGAAACCAGTGCGTACCCGCGTCGGCCATTCCTTCATCAAGGCGACGATGGCAGAGACGGGCGCCATTTTCGGTGGCGAGCACTCCGCTCACTATTACTTCACCGAGTTCTTCAACGCCGACTCCGGAATGTTGGCGGCACTCCACGTGCTCGCCGCGCTGGGATCGCAGGATAAGCCCCTGTCGGAGCTGATGGACCACTACTCGCGGTACGAGGCTTCCGGCGAGATCAACTCGCGTCTGGACTCTGCCGAGGCCCAGTGGGAGCGGGTTGAGGCGGTCCGCGCCGCGTACGCCGACCGCGCCGAGAGCATGGATGAACTCGACGGCCTCACCGTCGAACTCGGGAACGGTGAGTGGTTCAATGTGCGTGCCTCGAACACGGAACCGCTCCTCAGGTTGAACGCAGAGGCTAAGACCCGTGAGGCCGTCGATGCCCTCACCTCGGATGTTTTAGCGGTTATTCGCGCCTAGAATAGGCCGTTGTGTACCCCCGCGAAACGCTTGTAACGGTAGCTCAAGAAGGCGCGCGCATCCGCGCCGTCGCTCGGTCACTATCTGACGTTATGTCAGTCCTTGACCGCCCGACGATAGAGAGCACGCCCGACGGCCCCAGCACAGAAAGCCTGCGCTCCGACTTTTTCGGTATTGCCGACGACACGACCGACGATTCCTCTGAGGATCTCCGTTCCTTCGCGAAAAGTATTCCCGACGTTGCCCGCGGCGTCGTGATTGTGGCGTGTTCGGATACCGCAGTTCACGCTGCCCGTGCCGCGGTCGCGCTGATTCCGGATCCGTCGGTCCCCATCGTGGTGGTGGACCGTCTGCCTCGGTACGTGGGAGCAATGGACTGCGTGATTGTCCTGACGCCGGATCCTGCGGACCGTGAAGCGGAGGAAGCTGTGGTGCGGTGCCGGCAGGTCGGGGCGATGGTTATGGTGGCTGCACCGACGTCGGGACCTGTTGCGGAGGCAGGCACAGGGTATGGCCTTGTTGTCCCGGACATTCCGGGTGTCACGGGAGATTCATGGGGTCGGTATATTGCCACCGTGACGGGCGGATGTGGTCTCGTCGGCCAGCTGCCGATTCAAGGCGTGTTGGATTATGCGGCAGACGCCGTCGATCGTGAGATGGAAGCTAGTGGTCCCGAGCGCGATGAGTCCGTGAATCCTGCACGTCAGCTGGGGTTGCGTATGAAGGATCATCGAGTGGTCATTGCAGGCGATGGTGCTACTCGGCATGTTGCTTCGTTCGCCGCGATGCGGCTTCTTCATCATGGGATTGTCGCTGCTACCGCCGATACCGCTGAGCTTGCTCGGTTTTATTCGGACCTTCACCGGGGGACGTCGATGGATACGGCCATCGACTCGTCGGGAGAAACGGGTACCGGGTCGGGCAGCGCCAGTAGTGACGTCGATAAGTCAATTTTTTATGATCCATTCTTGGATGCTCCCGCGGTCCAGCCGCTGGCTGCCGTGGTAGTGCCGGGTCTCGGGGGATATTCGGTCCGGGGGAGGAATGAGGAGCCTGATGCGGGGATGTCGCGGGCATATCCTTCCGAGCAGGAGCTCAGTAGACTCGAGAGGTATTTTGATGTGCGGCCGGTGACGGTGGTGGATCTGACGGCGTCGGATCTTCACTCCGCGGTCGCGTACATCTGTGTATTGGCTGCGCGGTGCGCGGCCGCTGCTGCCTATGTTGTTGCTCAGGAGTGATGGCGGTGTAGGTAGCTTGTCTGCATAAGTTTTGTGGCCAGCACATTGTTTTGACCAGTACGTCACGCTGCACGATAGATATTTTTAATGGAGGTTTAGATGGTTCAGCCGCTCACTGGGGCAATTCGTACGTATCCGTGGGGGTCGCGCACGGCGATAGCGCAGATGGCTGGCCGGCCAACGCCGTCGGATCACCCTGAGGCGGAAATGTGGTTTGGTGCCCACCCGGGAGCCCCGGCAACAGTGGATGGCGAACCCCTGGATGTTCTCATCGCGTCGGACTCCGTCAGTGCCCTGGGCGCTGGCATGTCCCGAGCCTACGAGGGTCGGTTGCCGTTCCTGCTCAAGTTGCTCGCGGCGGATAAACCGTTGAGTTTGCAGGCTCATCCGACGAAGGAACAGGCGGAAGAGGGGTGTGCCCGGGAGGACACCCTGGGTATCGCGCGCGATGCGTTGGAGCGGAATTACCGCGATGATAATCACAAACCCGAATTGATCGTGGCGCTCACTCAGTTCGACGCGATGTGCGGCTTCCGCCCGATTGAGCAGACTCTTAAGCTTTTCGACGCGTTGTCCGTCCCGGAATTAGAGCGCTATCGTGTGCTGATCTCCGGGATTCTTCCCTCTGAAGGGTTGCGCAGCCTGGTCACGACGTGGATTACTCTTCCCTCTGACCAGCGCAAAACGTTGATCGCTGCCGTTGTGGAGGGGGCTCGGGCCTACCGTGACAGCGGTAAGACGGAGTTCGCGATGGTTGCCGACCATCTGATCGAGCTGGCCGACCGCTACCCGTCCGATCCTGGCGTCCTTTGCGCGTTGTTGCTGAACCACATTCGTCTTGAGCCGGGGGAGGGGATTTACCTCAACGCGGGCCAGCTGCACGCCTATGTTCACGGGTTCGGCGTGGAGATCATGGCGAACTCGGATAATGTACTGCGCGGTGGGTTGACCTCGAAGCATATTGATGTTCCCGAGTTGGTTCGCGTGCTCTCGTTCGATCCTCTGCCGGATCCGGTGATTACTCCGAATCAATTAACGACCGGCGGCTCGGCCTCGGGTGAGTCCGCAGGCTCGCAGTCCTCTGTGCAGGGTGTTTTTTATCCGACGCCGGCGCCTGAGTTCCGTCTGCAGCGCTGGGAGTTGAATTCGGGTCAGTCGGTTGCAGTATCGAGTGTGGCCAGCGATGGGAAGTCATTGTCGGAGGAATTGGTTGGGCCTGCGATTGTTCTGTGTACGCGCGGCACTGTTCATGTTTCGCAACCGTCGGCTGATGACGCACCAGCGTCGGAGGGTGATGACCACATTCGCGGTGATGGTTTTGGACCGCTGGATCTCACCCCCAGCCAGGCTGCGTGGATCCCCGACGATGCAGAAAGCACTCTCATGACGAATACCAGCGATGAACTCGCTGAAGTTTTCGTTGCGACGGTCGCAGGTTAGTCGGAGCGACTATTCGCCGGGCCGCCCGTGAGAAGCGCCGTCCCCGGCTACTACTCGCTAGAATCGTCGTCGGCGCTGTTCGGCCCGGTAACGGCGGTAGTGTGCGGAACGGTGCCAGTGGGCTCCTGCGTCGGCGCTCCACCCTGGTTGCCCTCATGTATTGCACTCGGGTGGGTCGTTGTCGGTTGGGCTGCTCCACCTCGAGAATTCGTGCCATTCTGTGTATCCGTCGGAGTGGGTTCTTGCGACGGCTGAGCAGATGGTTCGGATGGCGCCGGCGCTTGCGATGACCCGGGGGAATCCGCAGAATCGGTGGGCTTCGCACCACTAGACGGGTGGACGCTGTGTGCCTCCGAGGGGTTGGGGGTCTCGCTGCTCGGGGTGGGTTTCTCGTCGTTGTCGTCGGCTACCCACACTCCATCTTTGTTTCGATGCATGGGGACAGCTTCGGACTGTGCCTGCGCGACCGAATTGTCGATAATTTCCCGAGCTTGCTGCACCTGACTACTGCTCAGGACGCGTTGCAGGCTCTCTGGCGTCTTGGTAAACCAAAGCCCAATCCCCGGCGCGCTATCCGAATCGTCCGTGGACTCGCCGGCATCAGATGTGCCACTGTGCTGCCCTATTGCGGTGTTGCCGTTGTCGCGCGGGATGCCGAGCGCACCGAGGTGTGTCTCGCCCCGCTTGGTACCGGGAGGCAAGATGGGGTCCTCGTCCCACTGAGTGTTGGCGTTCGACTGCTCGTGGGATTGTGAATCGTTCCCTTGGGAGCTATTTTCGTTCGAGTCGTTTCCGGTGGAGCTATTTCCGCTCGAGCTGCGGTTATTCTTATCGCCGCTGGTAACACCGTTGCCGGACTGGTTATCTGACTGCGTGTAACCATTGCTCTCAGCGTTCCCGGAGTTTTTATTCCCCTGACCAGAGTTGGACGTGCCACCACCGTTCGACCCCTGTGAACCAGCGGCTTCAACGTCGTTAGTCTTGTCATTTGAAGACACCGACTCTGTCTCGACGGTGGTGGGGTGCTTCGTGGTCGACGAAGCTGTCTCGGGTGAGGAGAGCTTCCAGACGCCTACTCCGATCGCACACGCGAAAACCAGGCCAGTTCCGACGAAAGTGTAAATGGGGAGGCGGCCTCGTGACGGCGGGGTGCCGTTATAGACGACGCGTTCCGACGACACTGTTTGAGCTCCGTCGCTGGAACCAGAGAGCGAGGAACCGTCGGCAATTGGTGACGATGATGAAGATGATGCCGATGATGCTGAGCGTGATGACGGCGTCGATTGTGACGAGGAATTCGTGCGTGGAGAGTCGTCGCGTCGCTCGGACTCGGAATTATTCCCCGTGGTTGGATTGTTGTTGGTCAATCCGTGGCCTCCCTTGAGTGACGGCCGTCATCCCTTGTTTCCGCGGGAATTGGTACTCGCATCAATAACTGCGGAAGAGAATAACAAAAGAGTTACAAAATAGCTACGGACGTGCTGGTTTATGTGGGTAGCGTCGGCCGGCCGCGTTATTGCACCATCAGGCCACGAAGGTCAGGGCAAAGCAGTGATAGCCTGGATTGCAGCGTGGATAGAGAGCCATCAATGGGACATCACATGATCTATAATGTGATGAAAATTACTTCAATAGGTGTTCCGAAACACAACGGTAACTTGATATCTACCCACCATGATAGGAGTGAACACTGTGCCAAAGAACGTTGAAAGCTTTGAATTAGACCACACGCAGGTGGCTGCGCCTTACATCCGGCGCGCATCCGATTACGAGATCGCTGATGGCCACACGATCGTTAAGTACGACCTACGGTTCCGCCAGCCGAACAAGTCGCACATCGAGATGTCAACGATGCACGCGATCGAGCACAGCATGGCCGAGGCGCTCCGCGACCACTTAAAGGGAGTCATTGACTTCGGCCCAATGGGGTGCCAGACCGGCTTTTACTTGACCGTAGATACGACTGCCGACGGCCCCACCTGGGACGAAGTTGCCGACGCTGTCAAGAAGGCTATCGCGGATATCGAGAAGTGGGATTCCGTGCCCGGCGCGGGAATTAAGTCGTGCGGTTGGGCGGAGCACCATGATCTCGACGGTGCCAAGAAAGAGCTGGCAGAGTTCGATGCCCACAGCGATGAGTGGAATCAGGTTTTTGCGTGAGCGGTGACGAACCATCGGTCATGTCCGACGTTCCACGCCCGGGGCGTACCTATAGCGAATCTGATTCATCCGTAGCCCTGCTCATTGCGGCAATGCCGGAGGAATTCGAGCCGCTGAAAGCGCGCTTGGACGACGCTCACAGCGTCCACCTTCCCGGTATTCACGACGCTGTAGTGGGCCGTCATGGTGGCAAGACCATCCTGCTGCTTCTCAGCGGTATTGGGCTGGTGAACGCGGCGCACGCGGCCACTGTTGGGTTGTGTTTAGGGCCGTCCGTAGTGAGCGACGGAACTAGTAACGACGGATCCGCGAATGGCGCAGCGAGCCAATCCGCCGAGCCCGGCGAGATCGGCTGCGTGATGTCCATCGGCACAGCCGGTGTTGTACCTGGTCGTGCCTCAATTGGTGACGTCGTGGTAAGCGAGAAAGTTGTCCCGGGCGACTTCGACCTCACGGCATTCGGCTACGAGCGCGGTCAGGTGCCGGGCCTTACCGCGGGTTACCCGGGTGACCGCGACCTGTTAGCAGCTGCAGATGCCATGGAAGCCAAAGCGCTCGGCTTCGTCAGCGTGGATCGCTTTGTCGGCATCCCCGAGGCTGCCGCGATCCGCGAGATTTTTCCGGACGCGTCCGTCGTTGATATGGAATCTTCGGCTCTCGCGCAGACGGCGGTTCTTCATGAGACGCCGTTTATCTCAGTGCGGTCCGTGACCGACGTCATTGGGGAGTCTGAGACGTCCGTGCACCTTGATGAAGTTGATAATTCCTCGGTCCAGGCGGCTAATGCTGCGCTCGACATTCTTGGTCGGGTGTAGGTCGGCATCGGCCTCATTGCCGGCCATGTCCTAGCCGCGCGGTAGGCTCGGTGCATGATTGTTGCGTGTGAGGGCATCGACGGCGCGGGCAAGAACACTTTGGTCACGGCCATAGAAAAAGAGCTGGTGGAGAGGGAAAAGCCCGTCGCGCTGGTGTCTTTTCCCCGCTATAACGATTCTGTCCATGCCCAGTTGGCCCAGTCCGCGCTGTATGGGGGGATGGGGGATCTCGTCGATTCGGCGTGCGGGATGGCTACGTTGTTTGCCCTTGATCGCGCGGAGATCGCCGATGACATCGCCGAGTTGTCGGAGGACGGATATTTCGTGCTCATTGACCGTTTCGTCGCATCCAATGCTGCATACACCGCAGCGCGGTCGGGGTGGGATGGGCAATCGCCGTCGCAGGACAATCCCACGGTGTCGTGGATTGCCGAGCTCGAGTTCGAACGGCTAGGTATTCCGGTTCCGGATCTCCATATTTTCTTATCGACGCCACCGCGCCTGGCTTCTGAGCGAGCCGTGGCCCGCGAGGGCGAGGATGCGTCCCGCGCTCGCGACGCGTTTGAGAAGGATAGTGATCTGCAGCGACGGACAGCTGCAGCGTATGAAGCCTTAGCACGCGATCAGTGGCAGTCTCCATGGGTCGTTGTGAAACCCGGTGAAGTCACCCGGCAGGCAACCGAAGTTGTCGATGCCATCCTGCGACATCACGCTCACTGAGACATCAGGTCGCGCAGAGCGGCGATTAAGTGATCAAGATCGTCTCGCGTGTGAGTGGCCATCGTCGTCACGCGGAGGATCGCCCGACCGCGAGGGACCGTGGGATACCGAATCCCGGGGACGTGGAATCCGCGGTCGGATAGCCCTTGGGCAATGCGAACGGCATCGGCTTCGTCGCCAATAAAAATCGGGATGATGGGGGTGCTGTCGCTTGTTCCGTCGACCAGTGGGATACCGTGTTCGCGTAGCTGATTGCGCAGGTAAAGGGAATTATTCTGCAGTTGGTGGACACGTTCGGGCTCGCGCAGAATTGTCCTCACCGCAGCTTGTGTCGCCGCCACCGAGGCCGGCGCTGAAGACGTGGAAAATACATAGCCTCGCGCGCGGTTCCGCAAGAACTCAGCCACAGGGGTGGAACAACACACAGCAGCGCCCTCCGATCCAAGGGCCTTGGACGCGGTGACGACGAGCAGGTCCGGGCGCAAATCAGAGTCATCCGGCAATTCCGCGCCGGGCAAGGTATCCGCGCCGGGCAAGGTATCCGCGTCGGGCGAACAATCCGCGCCACCATCCTGTTGTCGTGCGTCGCTCCAATACTCGACGATGCCGCGACCAGTTCGCCCCAGCGTTCCCGTGCCATGCGCATCGTCGATAAGAACCCACGAACCATGAGCTTGGGCCAGTTGCATGATGCTGGGGAACGGGGCTATATCGCCGTTCATGGAAAACACGCCATCCGACACGATGAGTGTCCTGGGGCTTGCGCACTGGGCGAGTGCGTTCGCGAGGTGCTCCATGTCCTTGTGAGGGTAAATGTGTACCTCGGCGTTGCCCCGGGTAGCCATTCGGATTCCATCAATCAGGCTCGCGTGATTGAGCTCGTCGGAGAAAATGGTCATTCCGGCTGTGTTGGTGGGGGCGGTGCCGGGGGTCTCGGGAATATCAGTAGCCAGGGTGGCCAGAATCGCGCCATTTGCTTGATACCCGGTGCCGAAAAGGACGGCGTCGTCATACCCGGTGAACTCGGCCAGAGTTCGCTCCGCACTGGTGTGGATGGTGAAGTTTCCCGTGGTCAGACGGCTACCACCAGTTCCGGCGCCATATTGCTTAAGGGCCTCTGTCGCGGCAGCGATGACATCGGGATGTTCGCTGAGCCCCAAATAGTTGCTGGAGGAGAAGAGCACTGTCTCGGCTCCGGACACTGTGGTGTGTGGCGTGGGTGCCGACGAGAATTCCAGCGGATAGCGTCGCAACCCCCGGTTTTCCCACGTGGTGAGGGATTTTTCGGCGAACGTTGTGAGGTCGATCGTAGGGGTGGCGTCGGATGTATCGCTGTGCGGTGAATGAGCATCCTGTAGCGAGTGTGTATCCTGCGGTGGCCAAGGGATACCGTGCACAATGACCGCAGTGTTCTCGAGGTAATCGATGCAGTCGGCAATCTCGTCATCAGTTCCCCGCACAAGAAAAACACGCCCGCCCTGGGGGCTGCCCGAGGTTTTGATATTCTCAATCCGCACGTAGCGCCCAGGTGTGCTCACATATCCAGTTGTGTAATCGGGGTCATCAGAAATGCACAGTTCCGCGCACACGGCGGGGTGGTACTGCACTTTCGACGCTAGGGTCAGCGCCTCACAGTAATACGGTTTCGCCGCCGCCGAGGACGACATTTCTTCGGCAGCGTCGGCCCCCGTCGACATGTCATTATCCAACGCCGTCACACGAACACCACGGATATCTTTCGTATCCCGGCGCGCCCCGGTATCGGCGTCAAGGAGCATCGCGCCACGCATCCCCCGGATACGTGTCAGCGCGTTAAGCGCGTGCTCCGCGGCCGGAATTCCCGCGTCGCGAAGAATCTCCGTGATCGTGCGGTGAGCGTCGTCGACAGTTTGTGTATGGCGCGTCTCTCGGGTGAGAGCGGGAATATGTGTGATCTCGCCCTCGTCGACGCGGTGGACACTGACCACAACATCATCGGGTCGCCCATTCGAGTGTGTCCAGGCTCGGTGCTCCAACTCAGACACCGTACGCATAATGTCCGATGCGGACACGATGCGCTCCGCACCAGAAATATGTCGATCAGCACGATCACGTGATTCAGTGTGATCACAGGATGCACCGTCGCTGGTGCTGGGTGATGACGAGACCCGCGCGCTCGCCCGCATTTTGATGCTAAACCGCACCGTACACTCCTTTTATCAGGATCTGATGAAGGGTAATACCCGGAGCTATCGTAAGTTGCTGCGACTGTGTCACAGCCATATGCCAGAATATAGAAATATGAAGACAAAAATCCTCGTTGTCGACGATGACCCGGCCATTGCGGAAATGCTCATGATCGTCCTTCAAGGTGAAGGGTTCGATACGGTCGTGGTGGGTGATGGTGCAGAGGCCGTGACCGCCGCATCCAACGAGGATCCTGATCTCATTTTGCTCGACGTCATGCTGCCCAGTATGAACGGGGTGGACGTGTGCCGGGCTATCCGGAAGTCGTCAGGGGTGCCCATCGTGATGTTGAGTGCTCGGACCGACACTGTCGACGTTGTCCTGGGCTTGGAGTCCGGCGCGGATGATTACATCAATAAGCCGTTTAAGCCGAAAGAGCTGGTGGCGCGCGTTCGTGCGCAGTTGCGGCGTCGTGAGCAGGCCACGGGGGACACCATCCACGTCGGTGATTTGGTTATCGACGTTCCGGGGCACATCGTGAAGCGCGATGGGAAAGAGATTCCACTTACCCCCATCGAGTTCGATCTGCTTACCCAGTTGGCTAGCCGGCCGAAGCAAGTGCTCACGCGTGAGGAATTGCTGCGGGAAGTGTGGGGATACAAGCAGCCTACGGACACCCGTGTGTTGAATGTTCATATCAACCGCTTGCGGCTCAAGGTCGAGAAGGATCACAAGAATCCGAAGCTGATCCAGGCCGTCCGAGGAGTGGGTTACAAGATCGGTGAGTAGCGGAAATCCAGAGTCCCGTCCGGGACGATTACGACATCCCCTCTTTGATCCGAAAAATCAAGAGGGGCTTAGTGCACTTGTCCGCCCTTCGCTGCGTGATAACGACTCAGACGGCCACAGCCGCTGGCCACTGAGCATCCGGCGTTTGTGGCGTCGAATCATCGACAAGTGGCAGACATCCGCCCAGGTAAAAACCGTGGGGCGGATGTTTATTGCGTCGGCGATCGTTCTTTTCATCTTGGGCTTCGCGCTTATTTCTTTCATGACGACGCGGCTCACCCAAGCCAAAGTGGAGGCTGCCCAAGACGGTATCGATAGGGCCGGACGAGCTGTTGAGCAGCAGATTGATGCGTCGGACACCTCGAACTCGATTCAGGTTCGTATCAACGCGGCCAGAACTGCTTTGACCGAGTGCGGTGGGGGATCCGAGGCATCGGATTCGTCATCAGGCCCGGTCAATTCGGCTTATGAGCCGGTTCTGATTGCGCCGGATATCAATGGCGAGGACGTCGTTTCTCCCGATAACGTTCAGATACCGAAAAGCCTCAGGAATTTTATTCACGACAATCAGGTCGCGTACCAGTTCGATACGCTGCGACGCCCCGATGGAAGTCGGTATAAAGCTCTGATTATTGGTTCGCCGGTGTCCTCTGATGTGCAGGGATTAGAGCTGTACCTGATCTTGCCAATGGATAATGATGAGTCAACCTTGGCGCTGATGCGCGGGCTGATATCCAGTGGCGGGATTATCCTGCTTGTCGTGTTGGTCGGCATCGTCTGGACATTCGCGCAGCAGGTCACGACCCCTGTTCGCACGGCCAGCCGGACTGCTGAACGGTTTTCTCAAGGGCACTTGAGTGAGCGCATGGCGGTGAATGGCCGCGACGAGATGGCGCGTCTGGCCACGAGTTTTAACTCCATGGCGGACTCGTTATCTAAGCAGATTAAACAGCTCGAAGAGTACGGTGACCTGCAAAAACAGTTCACCTCGGATGTGTCTCATGAATTAAGATCACCCTTGACAACGGTTCGGATGGCTGCGGACATCATCGAAGACAACGCCGACAACCTTGACCCTGTAATGCGTCGTGCGTCGTCGTTAATGAATAAGGAATTGGGGCGTTTCGAGGGGCTGCTCAGCGACCTTCTGGATATTTCCCGTCACGATTCGGGTGTTGAGGAGTTGTCTCTCGAGCAGGTGGATTTGCTGGGCGCGTTGCATGATGCCTGGTTGCTGAACGTTCAGCTGGCGAAGAAACTCAACGTCCTTGTTCGGTTCCATGTGCCCAGTGAGCCGCTGTTTATGCCCATTGATACTCGACGGGTCAAACGTATTTTCCGCAATCTCATTGAGAACGCGCTGGACCATGCCGAGGGGAAGCCCGTCGATATCGCTGTTCGACGCAATGATCGGGCGGTGTCGATCATCGTGTTGGACCACGGTGTCGGGCTGAAAGCGGGCGAAGAAGACCTCGTGTTCAACCGCTTTTGGCGTGCCGATCCCTCCCGCGTGCGCCACCGTGGGGGCACCGGGCTGGGCCTGGCCATTGCCCGCGAGAATGCTGCCTTGCATGGCGGGAAGCTTGACGCCATTGGTGAAATTAAGGTCGGTTCCTGTTTCCGGCTGACCCTCCCGATCGACCCCGACGTTCCGGTTACGGCGAATGATGCTGCCTTGGATCTCGCAGTGGGGGAGAAGGCCGACGCGACCTTAGCGGCCTATCCGGAGCTGGCCGTGAAGACGTATGGCGCTGTTGATCACGCTGTCATTGAGCCTGCCGACGGCGACGAGGCGAGTGCTGGTGATTACGTCTCAGCTGGTGATGATGTTCACGCTGCCGGCGACGCTTACGTTGGTGGCGAGTTGAGTGATGTCGGTGCGGCTGGGGTTGGTGCTAGCGCTGCCGACGCTGGTGTGGCCGATGAACGCGGAGTGCCATCGGATGGCCAACAGGCGTTATTCGCCCCGTCGGCGGAGTCGTCTTTGAGCGGATCCACACAGAATGCTCATGCAGAAAGCTCGGATTTAGATCAGCCGAGGGAGGTTAGTGCTTCGGTTGCTGAGAGCGCACCATCAGCCGAATCTGCACAACCAACCGTAACTGCGGACGAAGTCGCCTCAGGCGAAATCGCCCCGAGTGAAGAGTGGCCGACGGTACATTCCGGATCCGCTGGCGACTCCGCCACCGGTGGTGACGTCGAAAATAGTGCTGCCGCCAGCGAGAAAGCTGTCGGTAGTGCAGGTGCCGACGGCCGTGGGGATGATTATCCTGCTGAGGATGATTATTACGGTACGGAGTTAGAGGAAATCAGCGAAGAAGAACTCCGCGCGGCCGCCGAAATGGACGACTTCGATCCCGAACCATCTGGATCGCTGCCCGTCGACACGCCCGGCAATGCTGACGCCCATACCGAAACCGCTCACACCGATGCTGAGGAGGACCAATGATGAACAAACCGTGGCCCTCGTCGCGACGCGGCCGTGTGATCGCCGTCAGCACTGCACTCTGCCTCGGGGTGGCCTCGTCATTGTCAGGGTGTGCCACCTTGCCCAGCCATAGCGATCCGAAAGCTATCCATTCCTACGCGCCGGGGGAGTCGGGGACAACTGTTCCCGGGCCCCAAAAGGGCGACGCCCCCGACGAAGTGCTCCGCGGCTTTTTCTCCGCCTCAGCTCACCCGTCGCATAGCCACAAGGCTGCTCGCGCATTCCTGACCAGCAAGTCGTCAGATGCATGGAAAGACGGCAATGATGCGTTCATCGTCCAGCAGCTCAACATTAATTCGTCGGGTCAACCGTTGGATGATGAAGCGACATTCGATGTGTCGGGCTCCACAATTGGCGTCCTGGGTGATGGGGGGACGTTCACCCCACGGAGCGGCTCCTACCGGTCACAATTCAAACTAAAGAAGGTGAACGGGGAATGGAGGATCTCGTCGGTACCTGAGGGCATCATCCTGCAGAGCGTCGACTTCGAACAGACCTATCGGGCCTACTCGGTGTACTTCTTGGACCACACTGGGCGATACTTGGTATCCGACCGACGGTGGATCTATTCCCAGCAAGACACGATTGAGTCGAGCCTCATGTCGCTCCTTGCCAGTGGGCCGCGTCAGGAACTCGCGCCCGGCATTGGTACCGCTCTACCTGCGGGAACGTCGATCACCGCGAAGAGCGACAAAGTCGGCGGGTCTACCGTCGATATCAAGGGGCTGTCGCAAGTTAGTAGCGACGATCGCCAAAAGATCGCGGGACAAGTAGTGTGGACGCTCATTCACGCCGATGTTCGCGGACCGTTTACCCTCATGGCGGACGGAGCGCCCCTTCTGGACCAGGCGCACAAGTCGCTGAGCGCGTCCGACGTTTCAGACCTCAACCCCGAACCGCCGGAGATGAACACCCTTCACGCCGTTGCGGACGGAAGCCTCGAGACGATCTCGGCTTCGGGCGCCACTGGTGATCGTGGCCCATTCGGGCGTGACGGCAAGATTCTCTCTGCCGGGATCACGCCGAATGGTGGTCTAGCTGCAGTCGTGGAACGCGACAACACCGGGGATGATGACGAAAGACGTGGCCAGTCAGGCAGTGGCAGTAGTGTTTTGCGCATCGGGCACGTGATGGATACTGACGCCGACACCCGGAATAGCCTGGAGGAAGCCGATGGGGCGGCTCAACCCATTGTGCGTGGTCGGACGCTCACCCGGCCGTCGTGGTCAGAAGACGGCACAGTGGCCTGGACCGTCGCCGATGGTAAGGAAATCCACCGCGTCGAATACCAAACCGGGATGGACAGCAAATCCGGGTCCGGGAGCGTCAAGAATGAATACATCGTGGATAACGACGCTCTCCGAGCCCAACTTCGTAGCGACGACGACGGCGACGACGAGAATAACGACCACAAGATCAGTGAATTCCGCGTCGCCAACGACGGTGTTCGGGCGGCCATGATCATCGGTGGCCGCGTGTTCACCGCGATTATCGCGCCGGGCGAGGGCGGTAAGAGCCGCATCATGTCTCCCCGCGAGCTGGGTGAGGTTTTTGTGGGCGACACCGCGACGAGCTTGGATTGGCAACCTGATGGTTCGCTCTTAATCGGCACGCAGTCGCAGGATGCGCCGATATGGAGTGTTCAACCGGACGGCTCCGACGCAACCAGGTTGACCTCGAACAACGTGCAGGCACCGGTGTCGGCCGTGGCATCCACGCGCAACGAGCTCTATATCACCGATTCGCGGTCTGTGCTGCAGCTGGAACGGAACAACTCGTCGGATACGGCGACGCAGAACTGGCGTGAAGTGCCAGGCCTGCAAGGCATTCGCGCCCAGCCGATCGTTTCCCGGTAGCGCGACTGGAGCACGACGCGGGGGAAACGCAGGCGACGAAGCGGCGGGGGATGATGCCAGTGCGGTGGACGATTGGCTCGGTCGCGCGCGCGACAATGGATCTTCTCCTCCCCGTGGATTGTCCGGGATGCGGGCATCCCACGGTGCCGGGGGAACCGTCGGGGTTGTGCATTCGGTGCGAGCGCCTGTGCCAGCAGGATCCTCCCTTCTTCACGACGCCACGCCTGGACCCCGGAATTCCCATCGTGGTGAGCGGGCCCTATGGAGGAGTGCATCGCCAGGTGCTCTTGGGCGCGAAGGAGCGTGGCCGACGCGATGCACGGGATGTGTGCGGCGCGCTGATGGTGGGCACATTCCGCTGGCTGTGGGCTAACGGGTACCTGCCTGATCCGAGGGTGGGGCCGTGGGTGCTCGTGCCTGCGCCGACGACACGTCGTGCGTCGCGCCAAAGGGGAGGCGACCTGGTGACACGGTGGTGCCAGGACAGCGCCCAGGGAATATCTGGCGATATCAGCGTCGCCCCCGTGTTGCGAAGCAGAGGGACCAAGCGAGATCAGGTCGGACTGTCCGCCACCGCCCGGCGGGAGAATCTGTCCGGCGCAGTGACCGTCGATACCCGTGAGTGGGAGCGGCACACCAGGAATACGCGGGCAAACATGGGGCAGACCGGTCCTCATTCGCCCCGCGTGATCCTCGTGGACGATGTCGTCACAACCGGATCGACATGCGCGGAATCGGTGCTCGTTCTTCGCGCGCATGGGTGGCATCCGGTGATGGGGGTAGCGTTGTGTAGCGCGTAGCCCACTAAACCCCCTTGATAATGTCCGTTTAGTGCTCCTCAAGGCCGTGATTGTGGGTACCCCCACCCCCGAGTTCGAGCTCGTCCAGGTAGTCTTGAAAGTGTCCTTGAAGGCAACCATTGGGTTGCCGTGGAACCGGCGCCATACACAGTGCCGCAGGAAAAGAGCTGGATAAAAGTCCTATAAGGCTATTGCGATTCAGTCCGTGCGACACTGGCGCCCCTAGTTTTGGAGGTAGAGCTCGTGACCACACCTGCTGAGAAAGATGAGGCTGTCACACCACAAGCCCAGGTACACCTCACTGGCCGTAACGTTGACATTCCCGATCACTTCGCCGATAGGGTTAACGCGAAATTGGCCAAAATTGAACGCCTGGATCCTACGTTGACCTCCTTCCACGTCGAGCTGCTGCATGAACCTAACCCGCGCCGCGCTGACCGCGCTGATCGCATTCAGATCACGGCGTCTGGCAAAGGTCATATCGCTCGGGCGGAAGCAAAGGAAGATAGCTTCTATGCGGCATTGGAAAGTGCAATTGGCCGCATGGAACGTAGCCTCCGGAAGGTGAAAGTGCGCCGGCAGATTAGCCGTTCTGGCCACCGCACACCGATCTCCGTGGGCGAGGCGACGGCCCAACTGGTGCAAGACGCCAAGGATGAGCAGAAGACAGAGCAGCCTGGCAAGTACGACGTTGATCCCTACGCAGCGGACTTCGAGCCGGGCAAGATTGTTCGTCGCAAGACTCACCCGTCGACACCGATCAGTGTCGACGAAGCACTCAGCGAGATGGAATTGGTTGGGCACGACTTCTTCCTGTTCGTGAATAAGGAAAACAACAAGCCGTCGGTTGTGTACCGTCGTCACGCTTTTGACTACGGTCTGATTACCCTCGGCTCTGAGGAAGAGGCTGCGGCAGAATCTGCCGACGCAGACAAGTAACGTCTCTGCGTAGTGGAAACACTGCACGGCGGTAGCATTATTGCTGTACAGCCTGCCGTGCAGCGTTGACGAAGCGCTCACTCCGGCTCCTTCGTGGGGCCGGTTTTCCTATGTGTGGCCCAAGACAAGTTGGCAGATAAGCCACCAGATAAATTGGCGTGGTTCACCCGTTAGTGGCCAACACCGTATACTGCCAACCGAGTAGACTGCCCGTGTTATCTATGCTCACCTGGTGGGGCATACACTCGCTGGTAGCGTTATCCATCCATAATCGACAGTTGTTAAAGGACCATTCCCTGTGCTTGGACTCTCCTCGATCCTCCGTGTTGGCGAAGGACGCGCCGTCAAAAGGCTGAAGAACATCGCAGACCGCGTCATCGCCCTTGAAGATGATTATGCAGCGTTGAGTGACGCGGAATTGGCCGCGAAGACCGATGAATTCAAACAGCGCCTCAAGGATGGCGAAACGGTCAACGACCTGCTCTTGGAGGCCTTCGCCACCGCTCGTGAAGCGTCGTGGCGAGTTCTGGGACAAAAGCACTTCCCCGTGCAGGTGATGGGCGCGGCGTCCTTACACTTCGGTTCCGTCGCCGAGATGAAAACCGGTGAAGGTAAGACCTTGACCTGTGTGCTTCCCGCATACCTGAATGCCCTGGAGGGCAAAGGCGCGCACGTCGTGACGGTGAATGACTACCTGGCTAAACGTGACTCGGAGTGGATGGGCCGTGTTCACCGTTTCTTGGGCCTGAAAGTTGATGTCATTCTCTCCGGCATGACCCCGGAGGAACGCCGCCAGGCCTATAACGCGGACATTACTTATGGCACCAATAATGAGTTTGGTTTCGACTACTTGCGCGACAATATGGCCCACTCCTTGGACGAGTTGGTGCAGCGTGGTCACCATTACGCCATCGTCGACGAGGTTGACTCCATTCTTATCGACGAAGCACGTACGCCACTGATTATCTCCGGCCCCGCAGAGGGAACGTCGGAGTGGTACACGGCGTTCGCGCGGATTGTGCCCCGGATGACCCGCGATATTCACTACGAAGTGGATGAGCGCAAGCGCACCGTCGGTATTCGCGAGGAAGGTGTCGAGCTGGTTGAGGATCAGCTGGGTATCGACAACCTGTACGCGCCGCAGAATTCGCAATTAGTGGGGTACTTGAACAACGCCATTAAGGCGAAGGAACTGTTTGTTCGCGATAAGGACTACATCGTCCGCAATGGCGAGGTCCTTATTGTCGACGAGTTCACCGGCCGTGTGCTGTCAGGCCGCCGCTACAATGAGGGCATGCACCAGGCCATCGAGGCCAAAGAAGGCGTAGAGATCCAGGCCGAAAACCAGACCTTGGCGACGATTACGCTGCAGAATTACTTCCGTCTGTACGACAAACTGGCTGGCATGACCGGTACCGCGGAGACCGAAGCGTCCGAGCTGCACCAGATCTACAAGCTCGACGTGAACCAGATCCCGACCAACCGGCCCAACCAGCGTATCGACAAGAGTGACCTGGTCTACAAGACGCAGGAAGCGAAGTTCCGCGCCGTGGCCGACGACATCGAAGAGCGCGTGCAGAAGGGGCAGCCGGTGCTGGTCGGTACGACCTCTGTTGAGCGCTCCGAGTACCTGTCGCACCTGCTGCAGTCGAAGGGTGTGCGGCACAGTGTGCTGAACGCGAAGCACCACGAGGAAGAGGCGCAGGTTGTTGCGCAGGCCGGTCGCTTGGGCGCGGTCACCGTCGCGACGAACATGGCTGGTCGTGGTACGGACATCGTGCTCGGCGGTAACCCGGACATCATCGCGGACATTAACTTGCGTCAGCGCGGGCTCGACCCGGTGGAGACCCCCGAAGAGTACGAGCAGGCGTGGGATGAGGAGATCGCCCGCGTTCGCGATGCCTCGAAGAAGGAAGCGAAAGAGGTGTGCGAGGCCGGTGGCCTGTACGTGCTGGGCACGGAACGTCACGAGTCTCGCCGCATTGATAACCAGTTGCGCGGTCGTTGTGCGCGTCAGGGGGACCCCGGTGAAACGCGGTTCTACCTGTCGATGCGCGACGAGCTGATGACCCGCTTCGTTGGGCCGTCCATGGAAGCCATGATGAATCGCCTCAACGTGCCGGACGATGTCCCGATCGAGGCGAAGATGGTGACCAACGCCATCAAGAGCGCGCAGACGCAGGTCGAAAGCCAGAACTTCGAGATGCGCAAGAACGTCTTGAAGTACGACGAGGTCATGAACTCGCAGCGCAAAGTTATCTACGCAGAGCGTCGTCAGATTCTCGAGGGCCTGGATTTGCGCGACCAGGTTCGCGCCATGATCGACGACACCATTTCCGCGTACGTCTACGCGGAGACCGCCGACGGGTACGTCGAGGATTGGGACCTGGGTGCATTGTGGAACGCCCTGGAGAGCCTCTATGGGCCGACGATGAGCTGGCAGTCTCTTATCGATTCGTCGGAGTACGGTCCGGCCGGGGAGCTTCCTGTTGAAGATCTGCGCCGGGCATTGATTGATGACGCGTTGGCCCAGTACGAGGACCTCGAGAAGGTTGTCGAGGCCATCGGTGGCGACGAGCAGATGCGTAACCTCGAGCGCTACACCCTATTGAACGTCGTGGACCAGAAGTGGCGCGAGCACCTCTACGAGATGGATTACCTCAAAGAAGGTATCGGTTTGCGCGCGATGGCCCAGCGCGATCCCCTTGTGGAGTATCAGCGCGAGGGTGGCGACATGTTCCGCAAGATGGAGGATGGCATCAAGGAAGAGGCCGTCCGGCAGCTGTTCATGGTTCGCCAGCAGATCGAAGCGAACAAGATGCAGCAAAATGCCGACGTTAATGGTGACGGCGAAGTCGATGCGACGGACTTCGCGGGCGAGCGCCAGGAAGTGCAGATGAGCTACTCCGGGCCGGATGAGACCGGTTCTGCGTCGGCAGTGAACGAGGGTGACGCGGAGGCTCAGCCGAAGAACCGCCGTGAGCGTCGTGCGGCTGCTCGGGCTCAGCGCAAGAGCGGACGTCACGCCCGGTAACTGATTGCCCTCCCGCGTGGAGGGTTTTCCCGCGTGGAGGGCCCGGACGTTCACATGAACCGCAGCGTCGTTATTCGGTAGGACGTTCGGGTTTTTGCTGCTTTACCAGCCAGTATTCGCACTCGTCCTGGCTGGTGCGACCGCGGGCCTCGTGCTTGCCACGTTCCGCAGAATTCAACAAAGCGGGGGCGCTCTCCTTCTGCCTCGTTCGTCGAGCAGTGAACCATGATGAGCCGCCCCGCCACGATGGGTGCATGCGGGCTGGTGCTCAGTCGGGATAGCGTTGTGAGTGATTGCCGAACAACGGGGGCGAAATCGTCGGGGGATAGTTTGGATGGTGGCCGGTGGCCACTCGCGGTCTCTAGCGCGATGGTGACGAGTCTTCGGATCACGGCCGTGGGGGTTGCCAGAGGAATCGGTGAGTAGCTGGTCTCTGACGGCGTTGGGCCGAGAAGAGCGGCTTGTGCTGGGGGATTCCCCACGTATTCGTTGGTGGCCACGTACTTGTTGGTGTCTACGTGATCATTGGGGTGTTCGCTGGCATCCAGAACTGCGCGGCTGGTGACGTGATGCAACAAGGTGAACCCCGGGATCGGTTTTAGCAAGTCCGGTTCAATGAAGGGTCGGGCCGAAGGGGGAGCAATGGCATTCGACTCGGTGGCTATCGCTTCTTCAGCTGCTGAGTTCATGGTGGTTGCGGTGTTCATACTTGATTCGACGTAAAAATGCGCTGACGGTTCCATCCGGCGCGATATATGCCACGCCCACACTGAGACAGGGCATCGAACCCGAAGTTCGGTTACGATAGTGCGACATGAGAGGTTTGATTGTGGATTATTGTGGCGTTTTAGACGTGTCCGAGGAGGACGCGGACCGGTGGCGCGCCCTGCTCCAAGCAGCGAAAGCAAATGGCGTGGCCACTGCTATTTTGTCGAATGATCCCGGCGGACCCCAAGCAGATCCCATTCGCGAGTGGGAACGCTCCGGCACTGTCGATGCCGTCGTCCTTTCCGGCGAAGTCGGGGCGGATAAGCCGTCGGAGGAAGTTTTCCAGGCAGCCGCCGACGCCATTGAACTTCCACTGAATGATTGTGTTCTGGTGGACGATTCGATCGAGAATGTCAAGGGCGCCGTCGAATCCGGGATGGTCGGGGTGCTGTACCAGCAGTTTGACCGGACGGTTGTGCAGGTGACGGGCTTGTTCGGTCTGGATGGTGACTTCTAGGTTGGCAACAATGCGGATTTACGTGCCGGCCACGTTCAGTACGTTGCAGGAACTGGCGGAGAACAAATCTATGCCGGTACGTAGCGGTGTCGCCTTTGCCGTGACCCCGGCTTTGCGCGAGTACTTCACCTCGGGTGACGACGAAGAGCTGGGCTATCAGGCGTATTTAGATGCAGGCCGGGCCTCCTTGCGGCTTCTCTCGGTGGGGGACGAGGACCGCTTTCCTCACCGCCGTGTCATCTTCACTTTCGAGGTAGATGAGTCCACAGTGACTCCGGACCCGACGTCGGGCGAATCAACGGTCCGGTTGGATCCACCGACATTATCTGCCGACGATCTTGCGTCCATTCATATCGACGTCAAACAGGCTGAAGAGGATACAGCGCAGGCGCTACGCGTCATCGATGAAGCCGACCTGGGCGACGACGACGCGGAGCATCTCCTGGCTAACTGCGAGGATCACGATCTTGCGTGGTACGACCCCCAGGAGCTGCCGATGGTGGTCCAGCTTTTGTAGAACTTGCCGACGGAGAGTGCGTGCCCTGATCCTGGGCGCTGTCTTCCGTCACCTTTTCAACCCGATGCCAGCCCGGCTCTGTGGTGTGAGTGCTTCGGGACGGCCGAGCAGCCTTTTGCGACCGCATATCGTCGGCAAACGGACCATGCTGAGCAGTGGCGACGCCGGCCTTATTGGGTGTGACCGTGCGCCGGAATAGCCAATTCTGGCCCTTCTGGGTGGCGCGGACAGCGAGTGCTGCAGCAATGACAGCGACGAACATCGCGAGGTAACCGTCGGCACCCTGATTGGTGAACTCGACGGCTGCGAACAGCCCAAATAGCGGGGCGGCCATCGTCGTCGAGAGGAATGCGGCCGCTCCCAACAGTGCGCACGCACGCGGGTCGACGCTGGGGAACATCCATTGCCCCGCGTAGCCCAACACGCAGCCGAGCAGTGCGCCCAAGGCGAAGGAGGGCGTCAGAATCCCTCCGACCGCGCCCGCCCAGAAGCTTGCGCAGGTCACCGCCAGGCGGATGACGAAGACCGCGATGGCCCCGCCGAGTGTCACCCGCGCGGTGAGCGCCAGGTTGGCGGAGTACGCACCATTACCGCTGGAGCCCAGGAAAAAGAGGGACAGAACCCCGACGATCGCCATCACGCCTGTCGTGGCTAGCGACTGCCAGCGTGCGGACACGGGCCGCGCAGATGCCCGATGAGCAAGGCGCGCGAAATAGTCGCCGGCCAGGCCAGCTATCGAGCCAACGACAATAGCGCAGAGCAAAGTCAGTGCGCTTTCGTTCAACTGTGCCGCGTTATAGGTGACTCGCGGTGCGCCCAGGAGCCCCGAGACCGTCGTCGCGACCACCGAGCAGGTCATCGTCGTCACGACTGCTCGCACGGAGGCGGACACTAGGAGCAGCTCGATGGTGAACAACGCACCGGCCAAGGGGAGGTGGAATGACGCCGCCATGCCTGCCCCGGCGGCCGACGCAACGAGGAGGCGGAGGGTCCGTCGGTCTACCTCCCACAGTCGAGAGAACGCGGAGGCGATGAGGGCGCCGATCTGACGGGGAGCCTGCTCGCGGCCGATGGGAACGCCCGCAGAAACGCTGATGATCTGCAGCAATGAGCTAGAGAGCGTGGAGCCGACGGGCATGGTGGTGCCCTGCATGGCTTGGGGGATAGAGACGCGCCGGGTGGATCGCCAGTGCAAAACGGCCCACCCCACCCCGGAGATGAATCCGACGGCCACGAGGTGAATGAGCAGATTGATAGTGGGGCCGAGCGAATCGAGGGGAGATATCTCGTGTTGATGGTCGGAGCCGTACACCAACCGCTCGGTGAACAAGATCAGTTGGGCCACTCCGGCGATGAACGCGCCCACGATAATCCCGATGATGGTGGCGTAGACGGCGACGAGTCCGATGGGGGACCGTGACACGCTGGAGGTGGGTACGGGCGGGAATTGCGAGATGTCATCATCGCCGGCCGACGCGATGGAGTACGACCGCAAGCGGGTACGAAGGGGATGTTCGCCCGACGAGTCGGTGGCGCGCGTGTTTCTCTGTTGCCAGTTGTTCACCACCCTGCGCCACCACATGAAAATAGGTTAAGGGTTCACTGGCGTGTCAAGAAAGAAAAGGTGCCTGCCCCGCGACATTTTTTACTCAATGTGGGGTAGATCAGGGGCAGACTTGCGACGATCACCGCGACGGCGATGGCAGGAATGCTGGAGAGCCCTTGCCCGGTGAATTCCACGGTGATGAGGAGGGCGAAAAGGGGAGCGCGTTGCGCGGTGGCGAGGAAGGCTGCCCCTCCGAGGACCGCGCATGCGAGGATTGGTGTTCCGTGGACATTTTCAGTGAGGACGGTTGTCGTGCTTCCTGTATTTCCGACGGTGCCCATGACCCCTGCGAGAGCAACGCCCGCTAATGCCCCCGCCATCACGCCGATAGAGAAGCTCGGGGTCAGGATTCCGCCGAATGCTCCGCTAGCGAGGCTGATGAGCGTGACGAGGATGTTGAGCGCACACAACAACGCAAGAGCTTTCCACCCTATCGAGGCGTCGAACGCGGATACCGCCGCGTATTTTCCGTTGCCGGCAAGAGCGGGGAGGCTCATTGCTGCGATGCCGGCCAGGGCGAACCCGGCGGGCATGCGGTACAGGATGCGGGCGTCGTGGGTGGCCCAGTGCTGACACCACCGAGCAAGGCGACGGAACGCGCTGCCCAAAGGGCCGATGATCACGCCAACCACGATGGCGAACAGCAAGGTTGTCCATGAACAGGTCACTCGCGGCGCGCTGTATTGCTGCCCGGTGGGCTCGATAAGAGCGGATATGACGGTCGCGATCACGCAGGTCGCACTCACGACGATGACTTTGTGAAGTCGGATGCCCACCCCGCACAATTCGATGGCGAACGCGATACCCGCCAAGGGAACGTGATAGGCGGCGGCAAGTCCCGCCCCTGCGGCCGACGCAATAAGCAGTCGCCGGAGTTCGGGAGACATGCGCGCCCATGCGGCAACGCGGTCGGCCCATAATGCACCAGCGACGCGCGGTGCGTTCTCCCGACCCACGGACGCGCCGGTGCCGACTTGCGCCACCTGGAGGGCAACATTCGTGCTGGTCTCGGGTACCGGGGATGGTTGTCCGTCGAGCGACTGCGGCACTGATGGTTGCGGACGTCCCCAGCGTTGAAGGGCCCACCACGCAATACTTCCGACGATGCCCGATGCGATGTACACGGTCAGAATTCGGCCGGGGGAGGTGGCGTCGGTAGGAATTGTCGCGGTGGATTCGTCGGCACCGAAAGAGAGTTTCTCGACGGCCAGGAAAAGGATGGTCAGGAGTGCTGCGGATACTCCGGTGAGCGCAGACACCCCGGCAACGCACAGACTGAGGACGGCGAGGCGGCGACTACGAGACATCCCGATTGAGGTCCCACTCGTCATTGGATCGCAGGGTCTCTAAGACGGACCGAATCGCGTGGACGCGCCGCGCGGTTGCGCCGGTGGCGGTGTCGAGCGCGCACTCGGGGTCGGCGGGCGGCCCCATGTGGGTGCACCCCCGCGGACAGTCGGTGATGAGCTCGGCGAGGTCCTCGAACGCGGCAATGACCGTATCGGGATCCACGTGGGCCAGGCCGAAGGAACGAATTCCTGGGGTGTCAATGATCCACCCGGCATCGCTTGGTTCGTCCGACGGGGCGGGTGTGGCGCCCGTCGGCAAGCGGAGGGCCACCGATTGCGTGGACGTGTGTTTTCCCTTGCCGACGCCGGAGACTTCCCCGGTAGCTCGGTCAGCATCCGGGACGAGGCGGTTGACCAGGGTCGATTTGCCGACGCCCGAGTGCCCGATGAGTGCCGTGACATGCCCGCGCGTCAGGCGTCGGACGTCGGTAATGTCGTCCTCTTGTCCGGCGATGACGATGCGGATGTCGAGATCCTCGAATTCGTGCGCAAAGGGCGCGGGATTGGTGAGGTCGCTCTTGGTGAGGCACAGGATGGGGGAGATGCCGCCGGCGAAAGCGGCCACGAGGGCGCGCTCCACGAATCCCGCGCGGGGCGGAGGATCCGCGACGGACGAGACGATGAGCAGCTGATCGGCATTGGCGACGACGATGCGTTCGTAGGGGTCGTTGTCGTCCGCAGTGCGCCGGAGGATGGAGCGCCGGTCGGCCAGTTTCACGATGCGCGCGAGCGTCCCGGGGTTCCCCGACGTGTCGCCGACCACGCCCACACGGTCGCCGACGACGATGGGGGTTCGGCCGAGTTCGCGGGCACGCATGCACACGATGGCGCGTGCGTCGTCGGGCTTGTCGTCCAGGACAACTCCCCATCGTCCGCGGTCTTTGGTGATGACCATGCCCCACTGCGCATTCTTGTGGGAGGGGCGGTCTTTCGTGCGGGGCCGGGAGCCTTTTCCTGGGCGAATGTGGACATCGCTTTCATCCCAGTCGCGTGAGGGGCGTCGTCGTGCGCTCATTCATGGCCGCCTTCTGCAGAATTCGTGGCTGTCAGCCATGTCCGTGCAAAATCGGGGAAGGTTTTCGAAGTAGTCCCAATATTTTCGACGCGAACCCTGGGCACGGCCAAACCGATGACGGCGCCGGCTGTGGCCATGCGGTGATCGTCGTAGGTGGGCCAGGTGCCGCCGTGAAGTGGGGCCGGGGTGATGATGAGGCCGTCGTCGGTTTCCTCGACCTGGCCGCCGAGTGCCTTGATGTTGGTGGCCAGGGCGTGAAGGCGGTCGGTTTCGTGTCCGCGGAGATGCGCGATTCCGTACAGGTGGGAGGGGGTGTCCGCGAGGGCAGCGAGGGCTGCGATGGTGGGGGTGAGTTCGCCGATGTCGTGAAGGTCCATCGTGATTCCGGTCAGGCCGGTACCGGATGAGCGGCGGTCTGCGGGCGCATCAGGACCAGTGACGACGAGGTCGTGGCTGACGAGATCACAATGAGCCCCCATGTTCTCCAGGATGGTGCGGAATTGGTCTCCCGGTTGAGTTGTTTTGGTCGGCCAGTTCGGGATCACGACGCGCCCACCCGTGACCGCGGCGGCAGCCATAAAAGGGGTGGCGTTGGACAGGTCGGGCTCGATAACCCACCGGTTCGGCTGAATATCCCCAGGCGCGACCTGCCACGTGTGGGGTTCCGGCATCGTGACGTCAATACCCGCGTCCCGCAGCATGTCGATGGTCATCTCGATATGCGGCTGCGAGGGGAGCGTGGCCCCTGTGTGCGTCACCATAATCCCGTGAGTGAAGCGCGCCGCCGAGAGCAGTAGGCCCGATATAAATTGCGAGCTTGATGACGCATCAATGCGTATAGCTCCCCCGCGCGGTCCCTCAGTAGTGCCGAGGTGTGATGCGTGCGGATTCTCGGTCGTTGAGTGCGCATCCGACGACGCCCCCTCAATCCGTAGTGGCAGCGAGTCGCCTTCGACGGTGGCGCCTAATTGACGCAGCGCGTTGGCCATGGTTTTCAGCGGGCGTTTGCGCGCGTGCGGGTCGCCGTCGATAAGAACTGGCCCGTCGGCAAGAGCCGCGACGGGAGGTAGGAAGCGCATAACTGTTCCAGCAAGTCCGCAGTCGACGGTTGCTCCGTGCAGCTGAGGCGTCGGCGTGACGAGGAGAGAAAACGATGCCGGTGGTGTTCGTCGGGAATTATTGTCTGTTGACGACGGAGCGAACGACGAGCCCGACGATGAGTCTGCCGACGAATCGCTCTCCTCGATACTGACCCCCATGGCCCGCAAAGCCGCGATCATGAGGTCAGTGTCCCTGCTGCGCAGCGCACCTGTGATGGTGGACGGGCCCGACGCCAATGCCGCGAGAATGAGCGCCCGGTTCGTCATGGATTTGGAACCGGGGATGGTCACGGTGGCGGTGACAGGGTGTCGGGGAGTGGGGGCCTCCCACAGTGGGGTGTCGGGTGACTGCGCTTTCACGGTTGTCATTGTTGCATTATCGGCGGGGGACTGCATAGAAGTGCGTCATGGCGGGGGTTGGTTCCGTGTGAGGCCGAAAATGGCGGGGCCCCAGCAGCACACCTAGTGACCTTCGAGTATGTCGGCGGTTGTGGCGTCGGTGAGTGAAATAAGGTCTTGCGGGGATAAGCCGATATTGAGGCCGCGCTTGCCCCCAGAGACGTACATGGTGTCGCACAGAAGGGCGGTTTCGTCGATAACGGTAGGAAGGCGATGCTTTTGGCCGAGCGGAGAGATCCCGCCGGTGATATATCCGCTGCTGCGCTCTGCATCCTTGGGCTTCGCCATGCTGGCTTTCCCGTGCCCGTATCCGCGTTCCTTCAAAGCCACGGCAGCGTGTTTGAGAGATAGCCTCCCGGTGACGGGGACCACCGCTACCGCCAGGTCGGGCTTGGGTTCTTTCCCGGCAGCGAGGTCGATGAGCAGGGTTTTGAAAATCTGGTCGGCTTCGATTCCTTCACTCGCCAGCATCTCGGCGGCTTCTTCGCCGTAATTAGTGGTGTGATGGTCGAATTCCCGAACCTCATGATCGACGCCGGCATCTGCGCACACTTGCAATGCGGGAGTCGCGGCTCGGCCTGTTTTCTTCCCGGACGCTGCTTTCCCATGACCCTTCTTGCCACTCGTGGCTGCTATTTGTACACCGTCACCGAAAGTAAATACACGGTGGGGGCATGTCGATTACGATCATGTCGGTTACGATGAAGAACGATGACTGCGAATGTTGCGACTGTTTTGTGTCGATCGATGTCGGGAACTCGGCTGGTGATTGGGGATAACCAATCGGGCCGTCCCGCTGGCAACCGCGTTGCGTGCCGACGCTGCTCGTTCGCGAGTCTAAGCACAGAAGAGAGTCTTCAAGGTGCACGTCGTGAGGAGGTTCTCTGTGGCTAATCAAGCCGATTTTGAAGAGCAAGCAATGCCGCTGTTGGACCAGCTCTATGCGGGTGCGCTGCGGATGACACGAAATCCACCGGACGCGGAAGACCTTGTTCAAGAAACCTATATGAAGGCGTATCGCAATTTCGGGTCCTTTAAAGAAGGCACGAATTTGAAGGCCTGGATGTACCGCATTATGACGAATGCGTACATCAATGATTATCGCAAGGCCCAGCGCCGGCCGACGGAATCGCCGACTGATGAGATCACCGATTGGCAATTGGCTGCCAACGCGGAGCATGACTCGACGGGTCTGGAGTCAACCGAGGTCGAAGCACTAAAAAACATTCCCGACGATCGCATCCGCGATGCTCTCATGGATCTTCCCGAGGACAATCGGATGGTTGTTTACTACGCCGACGTTGAGGGGATGCCGTATAAGGAGATCGCTCATGTGATGGGTACTCCGGTGGGAACGGTGATGAGTCGCCTTCACCGCGGAAGAAAAAAGCTGCGGGAAGCGTTAAAGGAAGTGGCCTCGGAACGTGGCATAGGCGGCGTCCAAACTGCTGGATCTGCTGAAACACATAAATAAATCCGAAAAGTACCGTCAAGAATAAGTACCGTCACGTGTATGAAAGGAACGACCCCATGACTCATCATTGCGGGAATGAACCCAAGGATGAGGAGCCTGGCGCGTCAGACTCCTCAGCATCTGCCGGTGGGTATGCACTCGATAGTTGTTGTCACGACATTATCGACGAGTTGAATGATCTTTTGGACGAACCGTGTAATCCGGAGCGCCGTCAGGCGCTGATGGAGAGGGTGAATAGCTGCCCGGAGTATTTTGAGGCCTACGGGATTGAGCAAACCGTGCGTAGTCTTCTCCGTCGTAGCTGTTCAGAGCCTGCGTCACGCGAGTTGCGTGCCCGGATTCACGTGGCGATCACGGAGCAAATTCGCTACGAGTGAGTGGGTTGTGCTGCTCGTCCGTCACGGGGAGTGTCGACGATATTTATAGACGAGAAAAGGGTGAACCTCATGGTAGGTTCACCCTTTTTGTTATGAGTTGTGTCAGCTATTCGGCAGCTGCACTAGATGTTTCACGCGAGGTGTTTTATGCGCTGGGCCGCTTGCCGTGGTTAGCCTTCTTCTTGCGGCGGTCCTTGCGCTTGCGTCCACGTTTGCTCATCGCGGCTCTCCTTTACTTGATTGGGGCAGTGGACGTGCAGTGCACGTCGTGTCTTTTCATAGGGCCGAGCCACGCGCGGGCGGTCACGACGCCATAGGAAGGTGATTTTATCGAATGGTCATTGTGATAGCTAACGCGGTCTGATCCCGGGCTTCAGTTATGTACCACGGATCGCCTGATGAACCCACGCGCGCTGAGCCGTCGTCAGTGAGCTAACGGAGCTTAGACCGTAGCGCGACGACGGGAGTTGTTGCGGTTGCGGCGGCGCTTCAGAGTGCGTCGTTCGTCTTCGCTCATGCCACCCCAGACGCCGGCGTCCTGGCCGGTCTCGATGGCCCAGGCGAGGCACTGCGAGGTCACTGGGCAGCGGTTGCAGACAACTTTTGCACGAGCGATCTGTGCCAGTGCGGGGCCGGAGTTTCCGACGGGGAAGAAAAGCTCGGGGTCTTCGTCACGACAAACGGCTTTGTGGCGCCAATCCATGAAATTCTCCTTGTTACGTGCGGTGGGGGTGGCGGGTGCTATGTCCGGTTATCGCTAACTCGACCGATGCTCCGGCCGGCAGGCACGCCAAAAGCAGCCATTGCCATGGCGTCGAAAGTGGATTAGGTGAGGACGATCGGGGGAAATCCGGAAACTAGTCCTCGAAACAGCACCCTCGTCAGCAGAAACGTTTGTCTCGCTGATGTGCGTACTTGGAAACTATGGCACGGCTTGGCCAGCATTTCTAGGGTTCGGGGGTAAAATGTGTCCAACGTCATAGGAACTGTTTTTGACAGTCAGCCGTCAACCTCTAGCATTATTTGGATTGTTTGCAATAGCTTCCTTAAGCCTAAAAAGCGACAGAGTGTCACCTTAAAAGCGCTGGATATTCAGGTGAATATCACAGAAATTCAAGGTAAACACAGGGTAGCTATGGGGGTGGTAGGGTCGTATATGCCCATCTTTCAGTCCGATGTTCCGCCTGATGTGGTTGCAGCACGGTAATCAGCCTGGTTGCGGTTTCATTGCCGACGGCTATTGACGACGACGAACCCGCGCGTGGGGCGTCGTCGGTGCCGGGGTTGCTACAGTGAGCGTGTGTCTAGTTCCCGTAAGAAGCGTTCGGTCAATCGTGGTGTGCGGCGGAGGTCTGACCAGCGGCCGTCGCCAAAACAGCCCCGCGAGGATGTTCAGCCAGCGCACGACCATCAGCACGACGCCCGAGAGGCAGAATTGACGCTCCCGTCGACCGTGAAGTGGGCGGGTTACGTCGGCCTGATAGAAGGTGCTGTGGGGCTGATTGCCGCGATCGTGATGGTCATTCAGACGGCCCGGGGACACGGCGATGGCGACGCGAAGGTTGAGGGAGTGCTCGCCAGCTGGGGCAGTGGTTACGGAACGGCATTGTGGTTCGTCATCATTTTCGGCGCTGTTGCTGCGGCTGGATGGGCCTTGACGCGTGGTAAGCGGTGGGGGCGCGCTCCGGTGGCGATGTTGAATATGCTTCTGCTGCCGGTGGCCTGGTACATGTTTTCCTCGTCCCGGCCGGACCTGGGCACTCCAACGCTTCTTGTGTCCTTGGTCGGACTCGGGCTGATTTTTAATCCCGCCGCAGTGTCGTGGGCGGCATCACGGTACGGCCAATAGACCGCCACTAGCCTGCATTAATCCGCGCCCTAGGAACGATATCCCACCAGGTTATTTCCCTGCCGCTCGACGATGGTTTTGCCCGCAACGCGCAAGCTCACAGCGTCGGCAATGGCTGTGGAGTCATCCCCACCGGTAGACACGGCATCACCGCGGGAAGTCCTCTCGACGGGGATCGTTTTACCCGCCTCGCCCTTCTTAGTATCGACGACGCTAATGCCTCCCTTAACGGGCACCAAGAGATGATTATCGCCGACGACATCCCCAGTCCCCAGCGCATCGGCCACA
The DNA here is from genome assembly GCF_053760365.1 of Corynebacterium sp. c7Ub_26. Classification (NCBI taxonomy): domain Bacteria; kingdom Bacillati; phylum Actinomycetota; class Actinomycetes; order Mycobacteriales; family Corynebacteriaceae; genus Corynebacterium; species Corynebacterium sp. c7Ub_26. Next base: position 165,146 of record NZ_JBSNBL010000001.1, read on the forward strand.
ACGAACTGGACGGAAAGGTCATCGGGGTCAAAGGCGTAGAGCCGCTCTCCATCCCACCAGAACATGTTGTGTGGACCATCGTTAATGGCGGGCTCGAACGTATTCTGAGTATCACCCTTCTCAGCCGCATCCGCATTCGCACGCGTATGGGCGTCGATCAGAGGTGACGGTTTCACTCGCTGCGATGACGTGACGTGGCCTTTCTTGTCCACGACGTCAATGCGGGGTTCACTCGCAGCCACATATACAGCAACCTTGTTTTCGCTGATGGCAACGATCTGCGCGGTGTCGGCACCCAAGTTGTACGACTTAATCATCTCGGGCTTGCGAGAATCGTCCGGTACAGCCTTCATCAGCCGAAGCATGGCATGGCCGTCGCTGTCTTTGTCGTCAGGGCAGTTTTCGAGGACGGCGAACAAATCGGACCGGGTCAACGCGGAACGAATTGTGCAGTGGGGGAAGGGCTGCATTTCAGGCTCGGCTTGGTCTTCGACATCGCCGAATTCAACTGTGCGCACGAGATCATTACGCCACAATTCCATCCGGGTAGGCGTGACGACGCCGACGTTATCGTTGGAGCGAACCATCGACACGGGGCTTGAGTTGGCCGACTCGCGGCTGTGTGAGTATTCGCCGGTCGCGTCGTCGAGAGAGCTGACTTCACCGCAGCCCGCAGGGCCCTTGAAGACGGGAATGAACTGGGAAAATGATGCTGTTACCCCGCACAGGTCCTGGTCGCGGGTGTATGACCACCGGACCGACCCTGTAGCTGGGTCCAGGCCTTCCACTTTTTTCTCCCCCGTCGCCAGAACCGTCGGGCCACTGACAACTGGGCCTTCGGGGGCAGGCCCGGAAATCTCGTGAGTCCACGTTTGGTACAGGTCAGCGGGCACACTCGTGAGCTGATCCTCAGCTTGGGGCGTGCCATCTGCGGTGGAAAGGTGAGAATGGCGCGCCTCAGATGTCACCCACACGCCGAGGACCCACACGACCACGATGAGCGTGATAACAGCTACTGCAATCCGGTCAGTGCGCGTGGAACGTTCCGCAGGAACCCGGGGCCTGAATCTCTTCATACACTTTGACCTTACGTGTGTTGTCAGCACCGCCCTCATTGGGCTTCACTGTTGTTTACGACGTTGGGATCCGACGCCGGGATCGTTACTTACGACGCTGGGACCGCGAGCGAGAATGCGACCGCGATCCGGACCGTGAACGACGCGACCGCGACTCCGACCGTCGGTGGGGATCGCCTTGGCGCCGGTCATCACGACGCGGGCGCGAGGCTCTATTCGCACTCTTCCTCTGCGGGCTGAGCACCTTGGCGCCACCATAGACCGGGCGGGATTCTCCGACACGTTCGTCCACGTCGTCGGGGATATTTAGCGCCTCACGCAACTCGGGTGACGTCGAAAACCATTCATCGAGTTCCCCGACGTTGAGGTCGAGTTCGTCGTCAATGACTTTCCATTTGGTGACCTCATCCCATCCGACGAGGGTCACCGCGGTGCCGGTGTGTCCGGCGCGGCCAGTTCTGCCGATGCGATGCACGTAAGTCATGGCGTCGTCGGGCACCTGATAGTTAATGACGTGGGTGACGTCGTCCACGTCGATACCGCGGGCGGCAACATCCGTCGCGACGAGAACTTCAATCTTCTTGCTACGGAACGCGTCGAGGGACTTTTCCCGCGCGGGTTGCGCCATATCCCCATGGACCGCGCCAACGAGGAAACCGCGCTGGGCGAGGTCGTCGGCCACGTCGGCGGCGGAGCGTTTGGTGCGCGTGAAAATGATGGTCCGGCCGCGATTGTGCGCTTGCAGAATGGCGGACAAGGTGGCCAACTTGTTGAGCTTGTGGTTCTTAAACGCCACCTGTTTCGTGGTGGCGTGCGTCGTCGAATCATCCGTACCCTCAGCGCGGATATGAACGGGCTTGTTCATGAACGTCCTGGCCAACGCCATGATTGGTGCCGGCATCGTCGCCGAGAAGAGCATGGTTTGGCGCTTCTCAGGCACCTGCTGCAGGATTTTCTCGATATCGGGGAGGAACCCGAGGTCTAGCATTTCGTCGGCTTCGTCGAGCACCAGAACGGCGACGTGGGAGAGGTCGAGCTCACGGTTCTTACACAAATCCAGCAGCCGACCGGGCGTGCCGACGATGCAGTCGGTTCCCTCACGGAGCTGCGTAATCTGTTTCTCAAAGGGGTGGCCGCCGCAAATCGTGGTCACGCGCAACGAACGATGCTCATCATTGAAATTGGCTAAGTGTTTCGCGGCCAGGGTGAGGTCATCGGAGACCTGATAGGCCAGCTCGCGGGTGGGGGCGACGACTAATGCTCGGGGCGTTCCGTCGAGCTCTGGGATGGCAGCATCGTCAAAAATACGGTCGAGCAGCGGCACTCCGTATGCCAGCGTTTTCCCCATACCGGTTCGGGCTTGTCCGATGAGGTCTTTGCCATCGAGGGCCAGCGGGAGAGTGAGCTCCTGGATGGCGAATGTGTGCGTGATACCGTGTTCGGCCAGGGCGTCGACGATTTCTGCCGCGACGCCGAGTTCCTCAAACGTCGGTGTTCCGGATTGTGCGGAGTCGGCGGGCTGTGATGCCGTGTCGGAAGCGGCCGCATGATCATCGGCGGGCGCATTTGTGGAGGCAGTCGCGTCTTTGGGAGCGAAGGTGGCCCCGGGAGTGGTATTGTTCGTCCCTTGATTAGGCGATGCCGTCTGAGGCGCTGCCGAGCGTGATGAACGCCGGACAGCTCTCCGCCGTCGCGATGATGTACGTGCTTGCTGCGAACGCTGCTTGTCCGTCATGGTGGTTATCCTATCGTGGTGCCTACAATGGCCGGTGCTGGGCTGGTGAGGCGTGTTCGCATCTGCCGAAAAATAGCCGTTATGGTGCCGTCATATAGCCATCATGGTGAGGCTATAGGCGGCATAGAGACAACCCGACGTTGATGATAAGGATGGATGATGGAAATCAAGATTGGTTTTACAGATAACCCCCGTGAGCTGGTCATTAATGCCAAGGGGAAGAAAGAAGAAATCACCACCAAAATTAACGACGCCTTGTCCGAGCCGACGGATACCAGCGCCGTGTTGAGCATCGACGATGCCAAAGGACACACCCATTTGATTCGCCGTGCCGCAATTGCTTACGTAGAGATCGGTTCTGAGTCGGCTCGCCCCGTCGGCTTCGCGTAAAACACGCGCCAGCTGTTTTAGCAATCGTGTTTTAATACCGCCCGTTTAGTATCCGTCTGCTGCCTTCGCCTTTCCGCCCCACGAGGTATCTCCAAAGAGTCATTATCGAATGAGCCACAACATCGACGTGCACCGTGACCGTGCCCATGCCGGCCACGTCAATAACTCTGCTGTCGACCCCGATGGTCCTGCGCCGATGACCCGTACCCCGTTGAGGAAGAAACCTCGGTCGGGGGCGGCCACGCCTGCGGAACCCACGCCAGTGATGCTTGCCCGTCGATGGGGGTGGGGTGCGCTGGTTATTCCCGTCGTCACCGTGCTTGTCGTGTGGCTGGTTGTTGCTGCGACGACAGGGGTGGGGAATCCATTTCGGGCGTCGACAGTGCAAGACTCCCCATTTAGCCAGGGTGATGGTGATGGAGCGCAAGGCGATGGCCCGCATGGGTTGGGTGATAATCCGGTTCCATCGTCGCCGGAGTTGGAAAAAGGTCTGCAGAAGGAGTTGCCCAAGGGTGGCCCGTACACCGAGGCCGGTGAGGGGACGTATCGCGCGATTGGTAGGCCGGGGATGAAGGTCGGCGAGGGCAAAACCAAGCGCGTGAAATTTGTTATTGAGGCTGAAAAAGGGCTCGATACGAATAGCTACGGCGGGGACGATGCGGTCTCGACGATGATTGATAGCACTCTTTCTGATCCGCGGAGCTGGACACACGATAAGAACATCGCGTTTGAGCACATCGATATCGATGACCCCACCCAGACGCCCGATTTGCGCATCCAGATTTCCAGTCCGGAAACCGCCCGCCAGGCCTGTGGGGATAGCATCAAAATAGAAACCAGCTGTTTTACTGCTGCAGGTAATCGTGTTGTTCTCAATGAAGCCCGGTGGGTTCGTGGTTCCGGGGCTTTTAATGGGGATCTGGGGTCGTATCGCGAGTACATGATCAACCACGAGGTCGGGCACGGAATTGGCTACGCTCACCACAAAGCATGTGAAGACGATGGTGGATTGGCGCCTATCATGATGCAGCAGACACTGGGGTTGGCCAATAACCCATTGCATAAGCTGGATAAAGAATCCGCCCAGGTGTACCCCGAGGACAATAAAGCCTGTAAATACAATGCATGGCCGTACCCGCAAGCGTCGAAATCGTAGTGCGTAAGGGACAGAACGTACTTAAGGATGGAACCCATGACTTCAGCGGAGCCGACACCACTTCATGACATGGCCCCACCGTCGGACCCCATCCTGATGGGCTTCCGGGCAGATCGCGGAACCCCCGAACTCTTGGGGCGCGAATGGGGGTACGGGTGGAAAGTCCAATCTGCCGTTCTTCGACGCGCACATCACGCGGATACGGCAATTTGGTCGGCGAAGATGCGCCACAAACTGAAGCCATCGGGGATCGGCGTTGTTCGCCCGCTGAGCTCGTCTGATGGACGCTACATTCTCGGAGGGTGGCACGCGGACACATGGGTACAGGGGCATCCCGCTCCTCGATTTGATGAAATCGCCGCCGCATCGCTCCTTCTGTCGGAATCGATCGACCAGGCGATGGGGGTGGGCGGAAACGACCGCTTCAGCGAGAACCCACTTCCGCAGATCGACCTCGACGAACGCCCGTGGACAACGCAACACCTCTTCGCCGCAGCAGATCAGGCGGCGTTTTCCGAGGATCCATCGCAGGTGATCGCGCCGGGTCTCGACGTCTCCGCAGTGGCGAGTTCCACCGTTGCCCAAGCCTTGGAGCTGGCGTCGTCGGTGGCGGCTTTGCGCGACGAAGTGCAGGCTCCCAACCGTGTGGTGTCTTCCGACATGGTCGGGACGACCGTGTTCGATGGGTCCTCGCCGGCCGTCGTGACTGAGATCCCGCCGGTGTTTCACCCGCATGCATGGCCCGTTGCTTTGACCGTCGTCGACGGTATGGCCTGGGGAAATGCCGACGATGGTTTAGCAGCGCGGTGGTCACACCTGCCGGACTTCGACGAAATGATGGTTCGCGCGGTGCTCTATCGGTTGTTCGTCCACGCGCTGCATCCCGATGCTAAGGAGAGCTCACTCGTGGGGCTGGGGCGCATGGTTGAGGTCGTCCGTGCGCGTCGCGGTTCTGGGGCGCGCACGTCGTAGGGCAACGGTTGCGCAGTGTGTTTTTGGGAGATGTGAACAGAAACCGAGCTAGCGTGTCCTAACCAAGTGCAATAATTAGCACTATGTTGACATCGACCCCCTCACGCAGTCCCCTCCACATTCATCTGACTAAAGAAGCTCCCGTCCATGCTGACTTCCATTGGCAAGGGCAAGCGTCTGATCTTATTAGCTCTGCAGGCTCCTCATCAGGCACTTTTGTAGTCCAGGGTGGGCCTGGTTCTGGTCGTTCGTCGTTTTTACGGGATGTTGCCCGGGCAGAGATTATGGCCGGCACAGATCCGGATTCCATCTTGTTTCTCACTGCGTCGAAAGAGGCTGCTGCTGAAACTAATCGGTGGCTTTTAAGTGCAATCGAACAAGAGTTTGATAAAGATAACGCGGTAGAAAGAGTCTTTTCCGGATCGATCGCCCGGTCAGTGCACTCGTTTGCATTCGCCGTATTGCGAGACCAAGCGGCGCGCAACCCCGGAGCACCGAAGCTGCGTTTATTGACGGGCGCGGAACACGATGCAATGGTCCAAGACCTGCTCCGTGAACAGGCGGAACAGGGCTCGGATATATGGCCGGACAAGTTGAAACCTGCTCTGACAACTCTGGGGTTTGCCCGTCAGCTGCGCGACTTTTTGCTGCGTGTGACTGAGCGTGGGGTTACGTCCGAGAAACTTCGTGAGTATGGCCAGAGATTTTCTCGTGAGGAATGGATTGCCGCCGCCGACTTTTACAATGATTATCGCTCCACGGCTCGCCTTATGGGGGCGAATGCTCTTAATGCCTCAGAATTGATCCGCGCCGCCGTCGACGCACTTGACAATGATGAGGAATTATCGGAGCCGCTGAACTTCGATGTCATCCTTATCGACGATTCCCAGTTTTTCGATCCTCTGTCCTCGGCTCTGGTGGAACGCTTCCGATCTCGTGCGCGGCTCACGTTGGTCGCTAGCGCGGAATCAGGATCAGTGTTTGGATTCCGTGGTGGCAGCACGAAGTACGCGAAGAACCTAGTGGACAAAGAAAAGACTATCCACTTGCCGGGGACGAAACGAATGGCACCTCCGGTGGCGGAACTGGCTGCTGGCGTAGCCGATACGATAGGCCGCCTCGAAAGCGTAAATTGGGCGAAGCAAATCCGGCAGCAGGTTGCCACGAACTCTGCAAATGACGTTACCGACAGCGGCGAGGCTGATATCCGCATTCTCACATCACCGTCAGCAGAGGTTGCCGCGGTGGTGGACCGTGTTCGGCGTGCTCACCTTGTCGATAATGTTCCGTGGAAAGGCATCGCCGTTATTGTTCGGTCAAAGAGTCAGGCTGCTCCAATCAGGCGGGGATTGCTGTCCGCAGGTGTGCCAGTAGCCGATGATCCAACTGAGATCGTCCTGTCTGAGCAACCGATGGTTCGAGCACTTCTTCTCGTTGTCCGGGGTGCTGTTGATACGAACCTCACGAACGACGAGCTAGAACGAATGGTGCTCAGCCCCATCGGTGGTGGTGATCCAGTAACATTCCGCCGTATTTTGCGCGGGCTTCGTCGGGGTTTCATGAGATTAGAGTTCGATGATCCCGTAGCTGCGTCGAAGTTGGCAGCGGCGATTACGACCGACGATGAAGGTGACGGCGCCCCAGTTTTCCGCGCGATTGATGCTTTGCGGTTCATTCTTTTAGGTGGTGAGCTTGCCGATCTCACGAAGAACCTCACTGCCCGTGAAAAAGATCTGATCATGCGGGTACGCAGTGTCATTGAAGCTGGTCAGATGGCTTATCGCAACGGTGAGAGCATTGAGACAATCCTGTGGGAAGTGTGGAATGCCGCGGGCTTGTCGGATGCGTTGGTTGATCAATCGTTACGTGGTGGTGCTGTAGGGTCGATGGCCGATCGGCATCTCGATGCTGTCATGTCCTTATTCGACGCTGCCGGCGACTATGTTGAACGCCACCCATCCAGCACAATCACCACGTTCTTGCAGTTCATGCGTGATCAAGAATTACCGACGGGTGCTCGTGATCGACGTGGTCCCGTGCGCGACGCCGTCGTCGTGTCCCCGGCCCACGCCACTGTAGGAAAAGAATGGGATACCGTCGTCGTTGCTGGGCTGCAGGAAGACGTATGGCCGTCGCTGTCTGAAACAGGCACTATTTTCCGCCAAGAAGAATTTATTGACTTGGTGGATAGTGATGTTGAACCGGGCCTGCCCGGGAATAGACGTGGCCGTTATGACGATCGTTTGGCCGAAGAACGCCGTCTGTTCCTCGTGGCAGTGACACGTGCACGACGCTCCTTGTTGGTGACAGCTGTAGGGCCTCATGTTTCGGATGATGGAAAAGTTGATAGCGATGCAGATACGCGCTCTCGGTTTTTGGAGGAGATTGCTACCGATGATATTGCGTTGAGTTCGCACGATGGAAGCGATCATGAGTCCTCTGAGAGCGCGGATTCCGGTGCTACCGAAAACAGTGATGGGGCGGCGACGCAGTCATCGTTGTCGATGCGCCCGGAGCGCGAGTACCCTCGCGTCTTATCCGCGGATTCCCTCATTGCGGAACTCAGGCGCGCGGTTGAATCGAAGGACACACCTAGTCATGAGCGGGAACAGGCTGCCCGCCAGCTAGCCCGGCTGGCTTTGGCTGCGGGTGACGCCCCGTCCCGGGAATCGGTGATCGCTGCGGCGAGCCCTGATCATTGGTGGGGTCTTCAGGGACTTTCGACGACGAAGAGCTTGCACGATGACGATAAGTCATATGTCATTTTTCCATCTCAGGTGGAAGATTACCTTGCCTATCCTCTGGGTGCTTTTCTAAAGAGCGTCCAAACTGCGGGGCGTGATAGTAGCGAAACTTTGCTGGGGACTTTAACGCACATGGCTGCTGAGGCCATGGAGCGTGGCGTTGATGAGGAGGACGTTCGCTATGAGTTTCTAGCTACAGTACCTCGCCTTCTAGGCCCCCATGTGTGGAAAAAAGAAGAGGAATTCAAAAAATGGAAAGATGGATTTGATCGTCTAAGGAGATGGCTGGATGAGCGAGGGAATAATGGGGCCGGCTCGGTAAGGATTGAAGAAGACTTGAGCCCTATCGTCGGTCAGACAGATTCTGGTGACAACGTGGTGATCAAGGGGAGAATCGACCGTCTTGAAACTAATGATGACGGAAAGTATTTCATCATTGATTTCAAAACAGGGCGCGCGGCCGTTAAAAAAAAGGAGACGAAGAATCACCCGCAACTCAAGACCTATCAGACTGCGGTAGCGAAAAACCAGGAGCAGAAACCTAGTGCTGATTCTGTTTTATCTGTTTCTTCTCCTAGCGCGGACGAAGCTCGAGGAGACAGCTGTTTGGCAGGAGCAGAACTCATATATCTGAAGTCAAGGGACGCGAAGCCCGGGAGTAAAGCTGCCTCTCGTGAACAAGACCCGCTTACTAATGACGACATTGACGCTTGGACGAGACAGCTCATTGACCTTGCAATTATCATGGCCGGTCCGCAGTTTGCAGGTCGTTCTGATTTAGAAGCCGGTGAGAAAAACCGTTTTGGTTCTCTCGGCCTTCTGCTGACCGGAAAATCGGTGCTGGACCCGACCTTTACCCCATCAAACCCTGAGGACACAGATTAGTCCCCATTTCGAACCTTGCCACCTCGGCGGTCTGCACACTTACCGCCCTTCCACATTTGTGTACACAGTTGTTAAAGAGATTGGATGAGATCACCATGTCCTACGCTTCCCATGAACCGGAGTTCAGCGCAGAAAAAATTGCTCAGGCCTTAGACCAGCCTGCCCCCACGAAGCAACAAAGAAAAGTTATTGAGGCCAAATTAGAACCACAGCTTGTTGTCGCGGGCGCAGGTGCGGGAAAGACTGAGACGATGGCAGCCCGCGCGGTCTTTCTCGTCGCTAACGGATGGGTCTCCACAGATCAAATACTGGGCTTAACCTTCACTCGAAAAGCTGCGGGTGAGTTAAATGCTCGTATTCGTCACCGCCTCGACCAGCTTGCTGAGAGCGGTCTCATTCCGCTGGATGATCCGCGCCATGACAACATCAAGGATATCCAACAAACGGTGGTGACCTACGACTCATTTATGCAGAAGATCGTTCACGAATTTGGTCTGCTCCTACCGATTGAACCAGCTGCCCAAGTAGCTGATAGCCCGGAGCAATGGTTAACTGCCAACCGAGTCATCAGTGATCTTGGCTACACTGATGAGGCTCAACAGTATACGTTTTCAAAAAAAGACTCAACAGCTAGAGAATATATGCTTAAGCTTTCCGAAGCGATGGACAATCACCTGGCCACTCCTGAAGAAGTGAGGGAAGAATCCTGTGCATTTATCGACAATGTGATGAACGCAGACGGAATCATCTCTAATAGAAGACCGAATAAGGGTGAGATCTTAAAAAAGGTAACTGAGATCTGTAGGCCTAATCGAGATCGTCTGATGCTTCTTAAGTATCAGGAAGAGTTCTATAAGAGGCTCTCTGATAAGTATCTGATGACGTATGGTCAGATTACTGCCAAAGCTACGAAGTTAGTTCAAAAGCATCCTGAGATAGGACAGGAATTACGTACCCGGTACCGCGCTGTTTTCCTCGACGAATATCAGGACACTAACTCCGCGCAGCACGCATTTCTAAGTGCTCTGTTTGGTTCTACTCCAGAAACGAAGGACGCCGGTCCTATCGGTGTGACAGCGGTGGGAGACCCGATGCAAAGCATCTATGGTTTCCGTGGTGCTAGTCCCGGCAACCTATATCGATTCCGTAGTGACTTTCCGCGACGTAAGGATGATGGCTTTAGCCCGTGTGAAAGGAGAAAACTCACCAAATCATTTCGCAACCCAGGTGAAGTACTCGGTTTAGCCAATGCTGTAGCGAAAGATGCATTGCCTGTAGGAAAAGAATTCGAACAGAATTTGAAGAGTATGGAAGGTCGTTCAGGGAGAGTATCCCTGAAATGGGCTTTAGATAAGCAAGAGGAAGTGGAGTGGGTCGCTGACATTTTCAAGAAGGAATATGAGTCAGCGATGCAGGAGAGTTCACGAGATGAGTCAAACAAACCATTTACAGGTGCGATTCTCGTGCGAAGAAACGCCGACGTAGCCCCATTTGCTGAAGCTCTCACCAAGCGAGGTATTCCTGTCGGAGTTTCACCAGATGCACTGTATGAGATCCCGGAAGTAAGAGAGGTTCTATCCGTACTACGTGTCGTGGTGGACCCAAGTGACGACGAGGCTACCCTCCAAGTGCTGAGTAGCCCGCGATGGCGAATAGGGACTCGGGATATTAAAACACTCAGTAAAAGAGCCAAGAACCGTGCCCGAGGATTCGGGAATAAACGTGGTACGGGGGAAGAAGGAAAGATTGATTCCATAGAAATCTTTAAAAAGAAAGCCAATGAGCTGGAGCTTCCAGGGGATGGGACCGAAGTTAGCCTTGCTGATGCGATTGCGGATCTCGGAATAAGAACAGACCAGGTGGAGAAACCGGCATTCAGCGATGAAGGGCGCATCCGCTTACGGGCATTATCAGCTGAACTGCGGTGGCTGCGTCAACAAAGTATGACCGTGCCGCTCCCGGACCTCCTTGCACAGATCGAGAGCACCTTAGGCGTGAGAACCGAGGTACTTACTCGCCAAGATCCATCCGAGGACGGTGCCGCAGGAACAATTCACCTTGATCGGCTCCGCGACGTGGCCGAAGACTTCACAGCGCGCGGCGGAAGCACACAAGAGTTCCTCGACTATCTCGAGGCAGCGGAGAAGGCTGCCGGGTCGACTATGGAGGCAGGAGAAGCTTCTGTTCACTCAGATCAGTTTCAAATTCTTACTGTCCATAGTGCAAAGGGACTGGAATGGGATATAGTTGCGGTTCCATTTTGTGATAACAGCAATTACGTTAGTCCAGATACGGATTCTCACAGTAAAAAATGGACAGGGACATGGCTGCGGAAACCACAACTGCTGCCCTCAGCTCTTCGAGGAGATCCCCGTTCGCGCCAAAACCCACTAGGCTACCCTACATTTGACGATACGGAGCTGGAAACATGGAAAGAAATTGAGGCGGCAGAAGAAGAATTTAAAAAAGAAACCAAGGCCCTCGATATAAAGGCCTCCGACTTCGTCTTTTACGTCGCCATCACGCGGAGTGCGCGCCGATTACTTGTCTCCGGTCACAATGATGTCCCGGGTAAGGAATACCCGTTTAAAAGGTCACACCGCTTTTGTCAGGTCCAAAACATGGTCGCGGACAAATTGGGCATTGACGTTAACGCACGTTTCGAAGAACTCAAAGAAGCCGACGCAGACGAGCCAGTCCGTATTACAGCGAACTCTGGCGGTGACGAGCCAACGTGGAGCATTGACCTGGTAGATCCGCTCTTCGAGAAACCCGATGATGACGCCCAACAAGAAGGCCCCATGTGGCCATCCGATCCGCTCGGCGACCGTCGGGAATCTGTCGATAAAGCAGCTGAGTTAGTACGGGCAGCCATGGAAGAGCTCAAGGCTGAATCCGCTGACCCGGATAAGGGCTACACCCCGAAGGCGGATGCAGGAACCTTGGCTTCCACCTGGGAAAACGAGACCACGGCACTGATCGAAGAAGCACGAGCAGCCCACACGGACCACATCGACGTTGACCTCGGATTGGAACTGACTCCCTCCGAAGTGATGTTACTGTCAGCCGACCGCGAGGCATTTGCACGTCGTCGTGCTCGGCCAGTGCCCTTCAAGCCCAACCCATACGCCAAGAGGGGCACGGCGTTTCACGAGTGGTTGGAGACAGAGCTGGGCGGAGCCTCCGCGCTCATCGACGATGACGATTTGTTAGATGACATGGATGGCGGTGACGATGGTGTACCCACCACTCAGCCCGAACTCGATAGCCTCAAAGACGCATTTATGAAGTCCGAATGGGCTGGAAAGACAGCGGGGGAGGTCGAAAGTGGTTTCATCCAGAACCTGGGAGGCTACTATATCCGTGGCCGCATGGATGCCGTTTTCGAGAGCGAGAAGAATGGCACACCAGAGTGGTTCATCGTCGACTGGAAAACCGGTAAGAAACCCACTGGTCAAAACATGAAACGAGCGGAGATTCAACTTGCGATGTATAAAGAAGCTCTGCGTCGACAATTAGTAGCTAAAGGCATACGCGACCCCAAGATCAGGGCAGCGTTCCACTACGTCAGGACCAACGAGACCTATGAACCCGCGGACCTACCATCCCCGGACGAACTCGCTCACGGTGTGCTCTCTACACTGGACAGCTCAGAGATTGAACAGCCTGGCGATAGTATGCAGTGAGTAACCGCGTGAACGCGCCGGTTAGTAATGGGGGAGCATTGCGTGCCAACCCCTTGCTAGCTAACCGCGTCCCATGCGGGGATAATGGCCACGCCAGAACACCGACCACCAGCGAGTGACCACCAGCGAGTAAGGAGAACGAAACGCCATGCGGGTGATGCATAATGCGTGAGCGCTTCAAAGTGCGCGGGGACCAGGCACCCCTCAACAATTTGCCCGTGCATGCGCTGGTCAACATCGTCCGAATTCCCTCGCAGGCACCGCTGAGCCCGTGGTGGTTGATCGTTCGCCGATTCTTCTACGCCCTGGTCCTGCTCCTTGTAGCGTCGGTCATTTGCTGGTTGGACAAAGACGGGTACTCAGAGCACCTGACGTTCATCGATGCGCTGTACTATTCCACTGTTTCGTTGACGACAACAGGGTATGGCGACATCACCCCCGTCACAGAAAACGCGCGCATTGTCAACATCCTGGTCATCACACCAATGCGCATCGTATTCCTGGTCTTATTGGTCGGTACGACGCTGTCCGTCTTGACCGAAGCATCCCGTCGAGCATTACAAATCCAAAGGTGGAGGAGACAATTGCGCAACCATACCGTCGTCGTCGGCTACGGCACCAAAGGCCGATCCGCCGTCTCTGCCCTCGTTGAAGACGGGGTTCCCCCGAACCAGATCGTCGTCGTCGATACCGACAAAGACTCCTTGGCCGCAGCCGAAAACAGAGGCCTCGTCACGGTCAACGGGTCCGCCACCAAAGCCGACGTCCTACGCCTAGCGGGTGTGTCACGGGCCCGGTCCGTGGTTGTCGCACCCAACATGGACGACACCGCCGTCCTCGTCACGCTATCGGTCCGCGAAATTGCCCCCTCCGCCACCATCGTGGCCAGCGTCCGAGAATCGGAAAACGTCCACTTGGTGCGGCAATCAGGCGCAGACTCCGTCGTCATTTCCTCCGAAACCGCGGGCCGAATGTTGGGCTTGGCCACCATGACCCCCTCCGTTGTGGAAATGATGGAAGACCTGCTCAGCCCCGACGAAGGATTCTCCATCGCCGAACGCGTCGTACGAGACGACGAAGTCGGCGGCCACCCCAGGAACCTCTCCGACATCGTGCTCGGCGTGGTGCGGTCCGGCGAGCTGTACCGCATCGATTCCCCCGAAGCCAACGTCGTCGAACAGGGCGACCGGCTGCTCTACGTGCGGCGCGTGTACCCCGCCGAAGGCAGCGACGGGCAGGGAAACACCCCGCGCAATCCCAGTGCGAAAAATGTGAAACCACGCAAGTCCGGGGCGGAAAAGAAATAACAGGATCCTACGACGATGGCCAACCATGGGAAGGAGAAGGATGGCCTCTTTTCGTGGCCCCCGCAGCGGGGCAGGGAATCGCCTTAACCTCTCGCTCGAGGAACTCGATTCCGACCAATACGAAGCGGCAACAGCCCCACGAGGCCCCCTCGCCATCGTCGCCGGAGCGGGGACTGGCAAAACACGCACAATCACCCATCGCATCGCCTACCTGATCAATCAGGGATTCGTTACTCCACAACAAGTCCACGCCGTCACCTTCACCACCAAAGCCGCCGAAGAAATGAGAGAGCGCCTCCGCATCATGGGAGCAGGCGCGGTCCAAGCACGAACATTCCACGCCGCAGCCCGCAAACAGCTCTCCTACTTCTGGCCACGAATAGCCGGCGACCTGCCGTGGCGAATCCTCGACGACAAATTCCGCATGGTGTCCAGGGCACTCCGCCACACCGGAATCAAAGCAGGGAAAGACACCATCCGCGACGTCATCGGCGAAATCGAATGGTCCAAAGCCAGGCTGATCTCCGCCGCCGACTACGAAAAACGCGTCGAACAACTCCACCGCGAACCCCCCATCGCAGCAGAAAAAGTTGCCGACGCATACCGCGTCTACGAAGACATTAAAGCGACACCCGACGGCGTCTTCCTCGACTTCGACGACCTCCTGCTCTACGTCGCCGGCGCGATGGAAAACCTGCCGGAAGTCGCAGAAGAATTCCGCGCGCGATACCGAAGCTTCGTCGTCGACGAATTCCAGGACGTCACGCCCCTGCAACAACGAGTGTTGGACGGGTGGTTAGGAGACCGCGACGATATCACCGTCGTCGGAGACGCAAACCAAACGATCTACTCGTTTACCGGCGCGGATCCGTCGTTCCTCCTTCGCTTCCCCCGACGCTTCGAGAACGCCACAGTCGTGCGGTTGCAGCGCGATTACCGCTCCACGCCGCAGGTCGTCGGCCTGGCTAACAAAGTCATTTCTCAGTCACGCGACGAGGTGTCGACGGCTGACTTCACTCTCGAAGGGCAACGCCCCGCTGGGCCAGAACCAGTATTTGAAGAATTCGACGACGAATCCCTGGAAGCCGCCGTCGTAGCGCGCCGAGTTCGGCGGCTCATCGATTCCGGTGTTCCGCCGTCGGAAATAGCGATACTGTTCCGCCTCAATGCGCAGTCGGAGAAGTTTGAGCACGCCCTGGACGAAGCCAACATCCCGCACCATGTCCGAGGGGGAAAGAGCTTCTTTGACCGCGCCGAGATCACCGGTTCGCTGGCGGCATTAGAGCGTCTAGCCAGTGCCCATATGGAGTCGGGGACCATCCACACCGGCGACGAGCTTATTTCTGACATTAAGGCCGTCTTGGCTCGTCAGGGGCTGTCCACCCGAGCACCCGCCGGTGAACGAGCACGTGAGAGGTGGGAATCGTTATCCTCCCTCTACCACCTGATTGTTGACATCGTTCACGCTTCACCCGGCGCGGATATGCCCGCCGTGATGAGCATCCTCCGCGAGCGCGCTCAATCGAACCGGCCCCCAGCTGGTGTAGAAGGCGTCACTTTGGCGACGATTCACGCTGCAAAAGGCCTGGAGTGGGACGCCGTGTTTGTCGTCGGTCTTGTGGAGGGGACACTGCCCATTCGACAAGCTATCGCGCTGGGTTCGTCGGCCATCGAAGAAGAACGGCGGTTGCTGTATGTGGCGGTGACCCGTGCGCGTGAGCATCTGCAACTGAGCTGGTCGCTGGCGCGCGAGTCAGGGGGCAGAGCGTCCCGGAAACGCACGCGATTTCTCGACGGCATCGCGCCCACGTCGAAGAGTTCGGCTGACCACCCGCGGAAAGGAAAGCGCAGTTCGCGTCTGTGTTCGGAGTGTGGGGCCACGCTACAAACCCCGGCCGAGAAGGTGATGGGGCATTGCGCCAATTGTGGCGGTGACGTCGATGCCGAGCTGGTTGACGCTCTGCAGCGCTGGAGGTCGCGGCGGGCACATCAGCAGGGAACGCCCAGTTACACGGTGTTCAGCAATGCCACCATGATGGCCATTGCCGAGCGGCAACCGTCTACCGCGGAAGAACTCCTGGACATCAGCGGTATCGGCCCCGCGAAACTGGAACTCTACGGGGACGATATTCTTCGCATCGTTGCTGAATCAGCATAATGCGGAGGACTAAGGCTCCGGATTAAGAAGAGGGATTAAGCCGGGGAATTGGCGTAACCAGCCGGTGGCGATGCCTGATCCCCCCGCACTGCTACTGCCATCGCGGACCGATAATGCCACACACAGGGCAATGCGGGTCCCTGGCAATCGGCGACCTCACAACCTCCAACGTCCGCGGATTAATGCTTACCGACGCGCCCACCGTCGGCGGGGCCGGAAGCGACGGAACAGCAAGCCAGTTGTTAAACGTCGACCACTGCGCCGCGATGATCCCGCGGGCGACAGTAACCATCGCGTGCGTGAGCGTCAGCGTGCCAGTACGGCGGCCAGAGATCGCCTCGTCGACCAGGTCGGGAGATACCGTCGCCATATGCATACACAGTGGGCAGCCGGTGGCCTCGTCTGCCGAACGTGCCGTCGTTCCGGTCATAGCAGGGCCGATCCTGAGCGCACCATCACGAATGGTCACGAAAAAATATGGCTCATCGACGGCGGCGAGCAGGCCAGGGGAGGGCGTTGCCACCGCAACGATGCTTGCCCGAGCGACAGTGTGTCCCGGCCCCTGAGGCTCGGAGGGTTCATCCGACTCAGGCAGCCCAAGCAAGCCCATGTGGGACGCCAGTGCTCCTTCGGTCGTCTCGACAATGCTGGGTGAAAGTACGGGCTGACCAGGAAATATATCGCCAAGCACCTGCGACAACGGCTCCACGGCAATGATCCTGTGCGGAGGAGCAAGGCTCGTTCTGCTTCGCCCGGGCCGGACACTCCCGGCGATCAGCAGGGGAGTGCGCAGAAGTTCGTCGATGAGTGTGAGCGCGAAAGATCGGGACACTGCTTGCTCGATTCTGCTGATTATTGCCGACGTTGGCTGCGGGGATGAACAAGCGAGGAGTGCTCGGGCAACGCGCTGGGTGGCGGGTCGGTCGGCCATGGGAATCACGACTGCGGTGGAGGTGTCCGCACCGATGCGCAGCCACCCGTCCGGCCGGACAAACACGCGGGTCCCGGATGATAAACAGATAGTGTGTGGCCACCTCACGGTGCTCCCCCTCGGCTTGTGAACTATTCATTCGTGTGAATTCCCCCGGCTGCGCTCTGAGACACAGTACTTTGCGGCAGAGCGCGCTTCAGTGCCGTGCTACCCAGCACAGCGCTATGTGTAGTGTACCGGCAGCCCTCCGACCACACTGTAGAGTGAAACTATGCCCCACAGAGTCAAGCGAGACGTCGCTGCGGTCGTGGAGGACTTTGCGCCAGAGGTGGAAATACGCCTGTCGTCGCGGAGGAAGAAAACCCTGTCCGCCCGCCGTGAGTCCGGCCGGATCGTCGTCATGGCACCGGCGCGGATGTCGGCTGCATCGTTGCGTGATTCTGTGGAGTCCCTTGTTCGCCGGGTGGAGAAGAAGTCGTCCGTCGCGGATAAGTCGGATGAGGATCTGCACCGGCGGGCCCGTCGTTTGAATGCGAAGTATCTGGAGAACCGCGCGGAGTGGACGGATATCCGGTGGGTGACCAATATGGAGCGTCGCTGGGCGTCATGTTCCACGGTTACGGGGCGGATTCGGATTAGTCATTATCTGAAGGACGTTCCCGATTACGTCCTTGACCAGGTTATTGTCCACGAGCTGGTGCACACGTTCATTCCGAACCATTCGGCGGAGTTCTGGGCGTGGGCGCATCGCGTTGATTATTGGGAGCGCGCCGACGGGTACTTGGAGGCTTACCAGCGGTGGGGTCGTGGAGGTGGCCAGTCGTCGTAATCAGTCTTAGTACTAGCGACGACGGCCCGCGCTGCAGTATCGACCACGATCCACGCCGTTTTACTAGCGACGACGTCCTGCGCCTAGTTATCCGCGCCCGGTTGAAGAACGGCCTAATCGGTGCGTCCCGCGTGGCGTCGGGCACTAAGCCCCGTCTTGATCATTTGTGTCGCCAGAATAGCGCCGACACCTTCACCGCATCGGAACCGAAGAGCGAGCAGAGGCTCCAACCCCAAATGCGTAATGACAGTGCGATGAGCGATCTCCCTGCTCACATGCCCCGCGACCAGGTGCGATTGAACCGCGGGATTAATCTGTACCGCAGCCAACGCGGCCACAGAAATAGCGAGCCCATCCAAGACAACGACATGGTGATTATCCAACGCACCCAAGCACAATCCAGTCGTGACCGCGAACTCGGGCCCACCGAACTCGGCAAGAGCATCAATGGGGGAGGAAGGCTGAACACGCGACAGAGCCTGCCGGGCAACCTCACGTTTCCGCTCCATCATGGAGGTATCGGAGTGGGCACCAATACCGACGGCCTCGTCCACATCAAGCTCGGTGAAATGCGCCGCCAAAATGGAGGCGGGAGTGGTGTTGCCGATTCCAACCTCACCGACGGCAAACAACGTGGGCTCAGTGAATTCGCCGGCGAGTTTCCGCCCATAGTCAATAAATGCGCGTGTGTCCGCAGTGGATAGGGCCGGGGCCGTAGCAATGTCCCCGCGCTCATCGTGAGCGTGGACATAACGAATAGCGTGGGCAGAATCGTCGCGGTCTTCGCGAGCTTCACGGTCACTTTGGCCCTCACACCCCACATCACCGTCAACCCCCGCGTCGATAAGAAGTGACGGTATTCCCGCCCCCGCTGCCGTCGTCACACCGAGGCTCTCACCAACGGCTGACGCGTCCATAATCTCCCGCGTGACGGACGGCGAAAATGACGAGACCCCATGCTTCGTCACAGGATGGTCAGCCCCGATAAGAATGTGCTGGGCATGATGGATATCACCAACCGCAGCGACTTTATCCATGGTCGTATCCAGGATTCCTAGCGAACCGGGCGGAGTCAGCAGCTGATCGGAAGAGTCGTGAGCTGCGACAACATGCGCCTGATCCGGCATGTGGCCGTCACCGGGAGTCGCGATCGCGTTCGCCGGCGACTCGGTCCCCTCATGCCACCCGTTGCGCATAATGAGGTTTTCAACGAGAAGTTTCTTGGACCACGCACGCCGCTCGAGCCCAGGCGAAGGCGGGCGCTCGTCCGGCCACCCCAAGCACATCCACCCCAGCGTTTCAACGCCCTCGGGTAAATGCAGCAGTTCGGCCAGGTCATCGGGGCGGAATAACGTCACCCACCCCATACCGAGCCCGTAGGCTCGCGCCGTCAGCCACATGTTCTCGATGGCCGCCGCGCAACTCCACAGATCGGTATCAACAAAAGTGTTGCGCCCCAAAACCCCGGACGCAGGGGTCCGCCGATCACAGGCCACCACAATTCCCAGCGGTGCTTCCTTAATTCCGTCGAGTTGCAGGTCAAGCAGTCGCTGTTTCCTATCGGGCGTCAGCAGCTCAGCTTGTTTGAGCTTTTCGACGTCGGCCAGCACGGCTGCTTTATCCCGCAGAGCTGGATCATCGACGATGATGAACCGCCACGGCTGGCTATGTCCGACGCTAGGCGCAGCGTGACCAGCGTCGATAATAGTTCGCACAAGGTGGTCAGGTACTGGTTCCGGACGGTAGCGACGTATATCGCGCCGGGCTCCGATCACGCGGTCCAGTGCATCACGCACGTCGTCTGGCAACGCCCATCCGTCTGGTTTTTCAGCGCGCTCGGCGGCTGAGGTTGTATCGCCAATGACGGGGGTTGGGCGTTCCCATCGACGGTCCGTATTCATGTGCTGCGTGTCTTCCACTGTGAATGTCTAGTGCGAATAATCAGTGCGTATATCTAGTGCGAGTGCCTATTTCTCTTCGCCGGAGCCATCCTCGTTGGAGCCATCCTCGCCGGAGCCGTCAGTATCGGTCCCGTGATCGTCCGCGTCGTCGCTAGAACCGCTGCCAGACCCATCCTCGCGTGCATCCCCACCAGGTGCGTTATCAGCCTGCTCATTGAGTTCGCGCTCTAGCTTTTCAATTTCGCTAATGGGGTTGAACTCGTCGTCGTCCGATTCGCCCAGTATGCCGTCGATAAACTCGGCCGGGTGGGCGATATCGTCAGCCGTCGGCAGGAAATCGGGGTGGTCCCACACGTGGTCACGTCGATCCATACCCACCGCGACAGTGAGTCGCCGCCACAGTTCGGCAGCCTCGTCGGCGTGGCTAGCGGAGAAGTCCAGCCCAGTGTTTCCTGCCATGTTCTCCAGCCCAGGCTTCATCGCGCGCCGCGCTGACCAGGACTTTTGAATCGACTCCATCACCGGAATGCGGTCGAAGAGTGCGTCGGCAAGAACACTGTCCACCCAGCCCTCAACGAGGGACAGCATGGTGTCCAACTGGATGCCCGCGTGCTCATTCGACGCAACAATCTGCGGCGAAAGATCCATATTCTGAATCTGCTGGAACATGTCCTGCATCCGCGCCGGGTCCGAGAGCGCCTCGGGGTCGATAGACCGGGAGGCTTCTTCCATTGCCGACGTATCTAGCGACAGCCCACGCGAATACGTCTCGACGGCCAGAAGCAGCCGCTCCTCGAGCCACGGAACGTACGCAAAGAGTCGCTGGTGGGCTAGCTCGCGGGCGCACAGGTAAATAAGGACCTCACGCTTGGGCTTGTTAAATTCCTCGGCAAGAGTGTCCAGCTGGCCGGTGAGTAGCGCACTGCCATGCTTCTCGTCCAAGGAGAATCCCCACTCGGACACGCTCGTGACAGAAGTGGCAATGTCCCCCAGGATGCGTCCCAGCTGCATCCCCATGTTCATGCCGCCGACCTGGGCTAACATGCCGAGCAGCGAACCAGCCATCTGCTTCGCCTCTTCGGGGAGAGCATCCTTCTGCGCTTCATTCAGGCTCTCTGCCACCGGACTAATAAAGCGTTTCCACGTGGGAAGCGTCCGAGACAACCACTCCGACGGATCCCACACCTCAGGGACTTTCCCGTTGCTCGGCAGAATCGTCGCATTGCTCAGCCACAATTCGGCCAGGCTGGTGGAGTCCTCGACAGCTTTCTGATCAGATTGCCGGACAGGCGTCGGGTTGGATTGCTTAATGGTCTGGCGGGCAATCTTATCGGCCATCGCGAAATTGATGGGTCCCTTGGCATCGGGAGAGTTCATCGACGATCCCATCCCCGACAGCATCGTCCCGAACTGGCTAAGAATGTCGCCTAAACCGCCCTGGCCAGAGGATCCGCTGAGGGCGAAACCGCCGGGGAAGGCGCTAACACCGGGTATATCACCACCCGATCCGCCACCCATATTGAAGAAAGCCTCAAAGGGGTTGCCGCTGCCACCAGGGGAGCCGCCGTCGTTGCCACTATCGCCGCGGCCATTGTTTCCGCTCGAGGAATTGCCCTGGCCGCTATCACCGTTCTGGCTATTGTTGTTCTGGTCGTCGTTTTTGTCGTTACGGTCGTTATTGTCGTCGTTGTTCGAAGAAAAACCGAAGCCGTGGTTACTCATACCCTCTACGGTACCGGCTCTGGAAAGCATCTCTCCACATGCTATTAGCGAACGGCGCTCGTCGGTGCTGGTGTGGCATCCGGTACGCTTGATCGCTGTGAGTCTGCGCAACAAGACAATTATTCTCGGTGCAATTCCCGTGGTTGCGTCTGCTGTTGCACTGAGTTTGACGGAAATTCCCGGCACCTCGGTTGATCTTTCTGTGCCCTATGCTGCAGAAGGTCCCGGCCCGACGTTTAATACGCTGGGCACAACGGGCGGTAAGAATGTCGTCGACATTTCGGGAACAAAGACCTATCCGACGTCGGGCCATTTGAATATGACCACGGTGTCGGTTCGTCATGGGATGTCGCTGCCGCAGGCGATTACGCGGTGGGCGACGACCAACGACACGCTGGTTCCGATTGAGCAGATTTTCCCCGCCAATCAGTCGCCGGAGGAAGTGAATAAGGAGAATCAGGCCGCGTTTGCGTCGTCGGAAAATAATGCGACGTCCGCGGCGATGAAGTATCTTTATCGGCCGATGGCGGTCACGGTGATGTCCCAGCCCGAGGGGTTCGACGAGATCCGCGAGGGCGACATCATTGAGGGGATCGACGGTAAGAAGATTGCGCAGCCGCAGGACCTGGTCAAGGCAGTGCGCAGCCACAAGGTGGGGGATCGGGTCACTCTTCAGGTGCAGCGCGACGGCAAATCTCAGGATGTCTCCGTTCCCGTGCGGCAAGGAGAGTCCGACGATGCTCCGATTTTGGGAATCACCATTAAACAAGAGCCTGCCGACGGGACGACGATCGACTATCACCTGGACGACATTGGTGGCCCGTCCGCGGGGCTAATGTTTACGTTGGCGGTCGTCGACAAGCTGACTCCCGAGGACCTCACCGACGGGAAATTCATCGCGGGGACGGGAACCATCGACGCTGATGGGGGCGTCGGGCCGATTGGTGGAGTCTCCCACAAGATCGACGCCGCGAAGAAGGCGGGGGCGACGATGTTTATGACTCCGTCCGATAACTGTGCGGAGGCAATGTCGGGCGACCATGATGGCGTTGTTCTGGCGAAGGTCAATAACCTTTCCGACGCAGTGACCGCGTTGAAAGAGGTCAAAGCCGGCAAGGAGCCTAAGACCTGTTCCTAAGTAGGTCGCGGGGCGTAGCATCATGGTCATGTATGTAGAGGATCATGGTGGACGTGATGTGTGTTCGTTTTAACTCCTCAATGAGTACACTTATATCGCCATAACTAAATTGGTCTAGTCTGGGCTGTGTATCGGAGTAGACCGGGGTGTCCGGTGAACCACCAAAGGAGTCAATGTGCGAGAACATCCATCTGATGGAAGCCAACCTGTAAAAGGCGCTGGTAAATCAGCTGCTACGGTGGCTCGGACACAGCGAACATCTCGCAGTGATAATGAGGTTGCACCAGCTGTCATTGCTGACGATATCGCTCTCTCCGCCGCGGAGGGGCGCGTCTTTGGCCACCTAAGTTTCACCGTACCCGGTAGCGGGTTGACCGTGTTGTCCGGGCGCGGTGGCTCGGGCCGGACCTCGCTGGCACTCTCTATTTCGGGCCGGATGAAGTTGGACGCTGGGTCCCTGACAGTCTTGGGAGAAGATAACCCCAATAAAATCAATAAGATGGTAGCCATTGCGGGGGTAGAACAAATTGATGGTCTCGACGGCGATGTCCGGCTCAAAACGGTCCTGACGGAACATAAGAGCTGGTCAAATCCATGGATTAAGTGGACCAAGCGCTCTGATCAGAGCTATTACGAATCCTTGTGCGGCGAGGTCTTCGGCGACCGTGAACTCCCGCCGCTCGATTCTTATGTAGCCGAGCTGAGCAGCTTGGATAACATCCTGATTCGCATTTCTCTTGCGCTGGCTCCGGCTAATTCGCATGAGATCAGGATGCTTGTGTTGGATGATCTTGAGCAAGTCCGTGAGTACGATCTCCGCCTCATTCTTATCGACGTTCTCTCGCGGCTGGCTCAGCGTATGCCGGTCATCGTGAATACGGTGAATCCGATTCCGGACGAGCTCATGCCCGATTACACATTAATTGAGCTGTTTAACACGATGAACGACGATCCAGGCCCGATCGCTGAGGAACTGCCGCCGGAAACCCAGGACTTTAGAAAGCATCGCTTTATCGGTGATAGTGGTCAGATTGCCGGTGGGTTGGCGGCGGATTCGTCACATGTCAGTGACGAGACACAGCCAATGATAAAAATTGAAGACACTGACAATGAGAAAACCACCAGCGCGTCAGCTGCCGGATCCAATGAGGAGACAAAGTAATGATTTCTGGCTTAAACCTGGGTTCGGAACTTCGTCGTTTCCGGCGCTCTAAACTAGGGCGGCTGGCGGTGGCTGCCATCGTCTTGATTCCGTTGCTGTACTCGTGCCTCTACCTGTGGGCGTTTTGGAATCCATTTGGGCACGTAGAGAAGCTTCCCGTGGCTTTTGTTAATGACGATAAAGGAACCGTGGTCGAGGGGAAACCCCTTCGGGCGGGTGATCAGATCGTCGATAAGATCAAGAGTAACAAAGAGGTCGATTTCGACTTCGTCAGTAATGATAAAGCTATGAAAGGTGTTGAAGATGGTGAATACTATTTCACGGTTCGCTTGACACCAGACTTTTCTAAGGCAGTCGCTTCTCCGAGCGGGACTAAGGCCGAACAAGCCGTTATTCAAACAAATTACAATTCGACGAATGGCTACTTAGCCACGTTAATTGGCCAGAACACGATGCGTGAGATGGTTCCCGTCATCTCGTCTACGCTGGGTGATCAAGCCATAGGAAAAGTTCTCGTTAGTATGCAGGAAGCCGGAGCGGGGATTGCCCAAGCTGCGGATGCGTCCGACAAGCTGCAGGCCGGCTCCAATGAAATTGGCCAGAAGCTAGGGGACCTCAAAAATGGCGCTGATCAGCTAGATTCTGGATTGGGCACAGCGCATAATGGTGCAACGGAGTTAGCAACCGGAGCGACCAAGCTTAACAAGGGAGCCACCGACCTTTCCCAAGGTGCGACGACGTTGCACGACAAGTTGGCCGAGACGAACACCGGTGTCACCACTCTCTCCGAGAAAATGGGCGAGGCGAAAGCCGGCTCCGACAAGATCCACGATGGCATTGGGCAGGTCGATAGCAAGCTCGGCGAGGTGTCCGCTGGGTCAGCCAAGTTAGCTGCCGGCGCCAACCAGATGAAGGAGCAAGTGGAGCAAAGTACCGCACCCCTTGCAGATATTGATTCAAAAATGGGCCAGCTGACGGGCGGACTCGATCAGCTCGGCACGGTCGCGGCGCAGGTCAATGGCGGTATCCAGCAGATTAACGGGATCGCGCAGCAGGCGTCGAAAGCACAAACGGGGCAGTCGGATAAAGTCCGTGCGATTGCCGGCCAGCTGCGAGGCCTGTCAGATCCGACGGCCCAAAACGTCGCCAACCAGCTGGATGGTCTTGCGGCCCAGATTGATTCGCAGGGGTTGGGGAAGAATTCCGACGGCTTGGCCAAGGTGAATCAGCTGTCGCAGGGGACATCGGCGCTGGCGTACCAGCTCAATGATCCGTCGTCAGAGTTCCGTGGCGGAATTAACCAACTGGCGCAGGGTGCCGGGCCGATCCAGAGCAAAATCAATGAGCTGACGAACGGGCTAGACCAATTGAGTAATGGTGCGAACACCGTGGCATCGGGCTCGCAGCAATTACGCCAACAGGGGACAACACCGCTCGTTGACGCGTCGGGCCAGCTGAGCTCGGGATTGGGGCAGTTGGACGACGGTGCCCAGAAGCTCAAAGCGGGGATGCCGCAGGCAGTCGAAGGTTCTGCCAAACTTGCCGATGGTGGGAAGCAGCTAGCCTCCGGCACAAATCAGCTGAAGAGCGGAGCTACCCAATTATCGAGTGGCACGACGCGACTGCAGAATGGTGCCCAGCAACTATCCGATGGTGCAGGGAAACTGAAGGAAGGTTCGGGCAAGGTTTCGGCCGGACTGGGTGAGTTGAAGGACAAGCTCGGTGACGGAGCGAAGAAGGTGCCGTCGTGGACAACACCTCAGCGCGAAGCCTCTGCCCGCGTGATGTCGGATCCCGCGAAGCTCTCGGCCAAGGACCTCTCTGGTAACCAGGTCTTCGGTTCGGGCCTCGCGCCGTTCTTCTTCTCTCTCGCCATGTTTATCGGCGGTCTGGTCACGTTCCTCTTGCTGCGGCCGATTCAGAACCGTGCCGTTGCCTCGGGTGTTGCCCCACTTCGCGCAGCCCTCGACGGGTTGTGGCCGGCGACGCTCATTGCCATGTTGCAGGCCACCGCGATCATCGTGGTCACCCTCACCCTCATCGGCATGAACGTTGCCCACCCGTGGGCGTTGTGGATCTTCTCCATGGGAGTATCCATAGTCTTCGCGGCGATTAACCAGATGTTGAATGTGGCGCTGGGGCCAGGGCCAGGCAAGGTTGCCGCGATGGCGCTGCTCATGCTGCAGATTCTCGCGTCGAATGGTCTGTATCCCGTGGAGACCGAGCCGAAGATCTTCCAATGGCTCCATCCCGTCAACCCGTGGACCTACACAGTTAATGGGTTCCGTCAATTGATGTACGGCAATATCGATGAGCGGCTCCCACAAGCAATCTTGGCGCTGGTCCTCGTTGGGGTGATTTGTGTCAGCATCACGGCACTTTGCGCCTACAGGGACCGCAAGTGGACGGTGGAGCGGCTTCACCCCGCGATCGACATCTAATACTCGGCCGATGGGGCCAGCCCTCGCCATTCCGACGGCTCAGCCCCACGGATCCCCGTCGTAGGGATCCTCAGCATCCTGCACCGCTTCAAATGTGGAGCGCAGGAGTGTGATCACACCGGGAGCAACGTCGGGACCTCCAAGGAGTTCGATATTGTCCTGGCCGAACGTGCCAGCCGCGGACAGCTCTTCCTCCGTCGGACGCAGTTGAAGCAGTGTCAGATCCGGGCCGTCGTCAATAATTCCGCTGAACAAACGCGCTTTCCGGGGCCCGGTGCCTGGTTCTGCAGAATTCTGGAACATGATCTCTTGGGCCAGGATCGCGCCGGACACGGTTCGCGGCCACGCGGTTCGCGCGATGTAGTCTTGGAGCTCATCGCCGGAACCCATGTCCGGCAGGTCTTGAACGACGAGCGTCAGATTGTCCTGCTCATCGTCGACAATTGACCCCGTTTCCCGCGCAATGACCGACGCGGGAACCAAGCCGAACAGTGTCGGAGGCTGATCCCATCCTTCGGCGTGAGTGAAGTTGACGGCTTCGCGCATCGCCCGCTCGAGGAGTTGGCGGTCGGTGGGCGCGTCGGGCGTCGGCAATGAGTCGCGGGCTGAAGACGAGCCTGTTGAAGAGAGAGAAGAACCGTGTTCGGACATACAGAAAGTATTCATGCCGCGCTGGTGGGCTCGCAAGAAACACGCCCATGGGGCTCGGTTGTACGAGGAGCTCCTAGGTTATCGACGTCGGCCCAGCTTCAAGTACAGTGAACAGCAATGACCCTCTGATAAGGAGAAGCGAAAAGGTGCCCAAGTCGGTTAAGCGAAAGGCTCCCCGCCGGTGGGCCGTAATTGCGGTGATACTGGCCATTATCGTCATGCTGTTGCCCGTCGCAGTAGCTGTTTTTACAGATGTTGCATGGTTTAATTCCATGAACTTCGGCCGGGTGTATGTCACCGAACTCGTCACTCGGATCGTGCTGTTCGTCGTGGTCGGGCTGCTTGCCGCCGCGTCGATATGGGCAGCCGCGTGGGTGGCGATTAAATATCGCCCTCTTGTCCCCGAAGACGCTGACCCCCACAGTCCGCTCGAGGCTTATCGACAGGTTATTGTTCGATCCTCACGGGCTGTTTTGCTGGGGTTGCCGCTGCTCGTGGGGCTCTTTGCGGGATTAGCTGCACAGTCCGAATGGCGCATGACCTTGATGTTTATGCACCGCGAGAGCTTCGGCGAATCGGATCCGCAGTTCCACCACGACTACGGTTTCTACGCATTTAGTGTGCCGTTCTGGTCCTGGCTGCTCTCAGTTCTGTTGACCCTGACGGTTGTGGCGTTCGTCGTAAACCTCGTCATGAACTGGCTTTTGGGTGGTATCCGGACGGGGGATCCTCGTGCTGGTAAGCGGGCGACGGTGATGAGCCAAGCTCGCGTCCAGATGGCGTCGATTGCCGGAATTTTCATGGTCGTGAAGGCCGTCGACTACTGGTTCGACCGCTACCGCCTGCTATCCAAGGACCATCCGACGTTCACCGGTGGTTCCTTCACCGACATCAACGCGGTGTTGCCCGCGAAGATTGTGTTGCTCGTCGTATCCATTGTGGTGGCAGCGGCGTTCTTCGCGGCCATTTTCCTGCGGGATCTCAGGATTCCCGCGATGGCTGCGGTGCTGATGGTGGCGTCGGCAGGAATTATTGGTGTCGCGTGGCCCCTGGTGGTGGAGCAGTTCAATGTGTCCCCGAACCGTGCCGCGAAAGAACGCGACTACATTGAGCGGAACATTAAGTCGACGCGGTACAACTATGGCCTGACCGACGAGCACGTCACGTATGAACGGAATTGGAGTGCTGATGAGAAATCAAAGTCGGACCAGAACGAGTCGGTCGCGAATGATTCGGCGACGATTTCGAACATCCGCTTGCTGGACCCCGAAGCAATTTCGGCGACATTTACCCAGCAGCAGCAGTTGAAGAACTTCTACGGGTTCCCGGGCGACCTGAGCATTGATCGTTATGAGCACAACGGTGAGATGCAGGATTATGTGGTCGCGGCCCGCGAGCTTGACCCCAAATCGCTGTCCGGTAACCAGCAGGACTGGATTAACAAGCACACGGTGTACACGCACGGTAACGGGTTCATCGCTGCGCCGGCGAACAAAGTCGACGAGGTCGCCCGCGATGTCGGATCCTCCCGCGGTGGGTACCCGATTTATACCGTGGCTGACCTGCAGTCGAAGGACCGCACGAAGTCCGACGATCCGGATACGCTGAAGATCAAGGTTGACCAGCCACGTATTTACTATGGCCCCGTGGTGGCTGATACCGATCAGGATTACGCCATCGTTGGTGGTGACGGGTCCGGCAAACCACGTGAGTACGACACTGATGGGTCGAACTACACCTATAAGGGCAAAGGTGGCGTCGGGATCGGAAATATCGTTTCCCGCGCCATGTATTCCCTGAAGTATCAGTCGATGAACCTGTTGCTTTCGGACGCCGTGGGCAAGGATTCGAAGATTGTGTACGACCGCGACCCTCGCGACCGCGTGCATAAGGTTGCCCCGTGGTTGACGACGGATTCACAGACGTACCCGGCTGTTATCGATGGCCGTATCAAGTGGATTGTCGACGGCTACACGTCCGTGAATAACTTGCCGTACTCGGAGCACACTCAGATTTCGGGCGCGACGGAGGACTCGCTCAACCCTGACGGAACGGAACAGAACACCGTCGGCAATAGTGTGAGCTACATCCGTAACTCTGTGAAGGCGACGGTGGATGCCTACGACGGGACCGTTGATCTCTATGCCTTTGATGAATCTGATCCGATTTTGAAGTCGTGGCGGCGCAGTTTCCCGGGGACGGTGAAGCCGAAGTCGGATATTTCTGACGAGTTGATGAAGCACCTGCGCTACCCGGAGGACCTGTTTAAGATTCAGCGTGAATTGTTGACGCGGTACCACGTGTCGGACCCGGGTGTGTTCTTCACGAACGACTCGTTCTGGTCTGTTCCTCTGGATCCGACCGCCTCTGATCAGGGGCTGAGGGACAAGAACCAGCCGCCGTACTACGTCGTCGCGTCGGATCCGAAGACCGGGGATCCCAGTTTCCAGCTGATTACGCCGTTGCGCGGGTTGAAGCGCGAGTTCCTCTCTGCTCACATGGCGGTGTCGTCGGACCCGAAGACATACGGGAAGATCACCGTTCGTGTCTTGCCGACGGATACTCAGACGCAGGGGCCGAAGCAGGCTCAGGACACGATGATGTCCTCGGACCAGATTTCGCGTGAGCGCACCCTGTTAGAGGGGTCCAGTACGTTGATCAATGGCAACTTGCTGACCTTGCCTGTGGGCGACGGCGGAATCCTTTATGTTGAGCCGGTCTATTCGAAGCGTAAGGAGCAGGAATCCGCGTTCCCGAAGCTGCTGCGTGTGCTCGTGTTCTACAACGGGCAGGTTGGGTACGCGCCGACGATCGGTGAGGCGTTGAGCCAGGTCGGCATCGACCCGAAGGAAACCACGACAACGAAGGAAGTGGACGGATCCGATAAGGATAAGTCCGACCAGAATGATTCGGATTCCGATTCAGGATCCAACTCCGATGACAACTCTGGTGATAACAAGGACGACTCTGATAAGAACGACTCAAGTTCCACCGCCGTCAGCCCATCTAACGACGATGTAAAGGAACTTGATGACGCTGTTCAGAAGGTCCGCGACGCAAAGAACAGTGGATCGTTTGAGGACTATGGTAAAGCCTTGGACGAGTTGCAAAAGGCCTTGGAGAAATACCAGAGTGACACTGGCTCTAGTGGGTCGACGCAGCTGACGGATACTGAGGGGCCGAAGCCATCGGGCAGTGGTTCATAGCCAGTGCGCAGGCGATTTCACATTTGTTCCTCGATGCGTTAAATTATCCCTTGTCGCTGACGGAGACACTGTCTCCTTGCGACTGTCGCGGGGTGGAGCAGCTCGGTAGCTCGCTGGGCTCATAACCCAGAGGTCGATGGTTCGAATCCGTCCCCCGCTACAAAATAAACCCCCTATCGGCAGGTGATGCCGATAGGGGGTTTTGGCGTATGAACCGCTAACAATGGCTTCGAGCAAGGCTTTCGATATAAATCTGCCGGTCGCAACAGGTGCGAAGAAGCTCGGGGCTATGGCTGATGATCAGAATTCCAGTCCCGCCGTCGCGCGCCCAGGAAGTCAGCATGGTCATGGAGTGCGCAGCTGTTCCCGGATCGAGCATGGCGGTGACCTCATCACAGACGACAAAGTCCGGTTCGCTTGCCAACACACGCGCCAATATCGCTCGCTGGAGCTGTCCGTCTGAAACCTGGGAGGGGCGACGGTCCAGCAGGTCCGGTGTGAGCTGGACTTCCATCGCCGCTTCTTCGGCCGTCATTCCGTGGCTGGTTTCTTCAATAATATGGCGCAGGTTAAACCGCGGATTGCACGCCTTCCGCGGCGACTGAAAGAGCATATTGATCTTCCCACGCGCTTGCCTCCGGCCCCCGATGACGGACGTAATATTCCGAATTTCCTCGCCGCCACATGTCACGGTTCCCTGGTCAGCATCAAGCAGCCCGCACATGATTCTGGCCAGGGTCGTCTTACCGGATCCCGACGGCCCGGCGAGCCCCACAATTTCTCCCGAGTGAATAGAGATATCCAGGTGGTCCAGAACGGGGATCGGCGTCTTCTTGTCGTTAAAGCTCTTCGTAATCTTCGATCCCTCCCACACCTGCGGACGGACTTTGATTTCCGACGCTAACTCTGCCGGCGAGCCGTCATGCGAAGCGCTCGATCCGTCATGCGAGGCAGTGTAGAGTTTTTCCGCTTCCTTCAGACGTGATTCAAAGGTGACAGAGTCATCCAGGTCAACCAGCGACGGAGGGAAGCCAGGTATCGGAACCATGCCACCGGAGGGAAGCGCGGCAAGTAGAGCCCGAGTGTACGGGTCATGGGGGTGTCCAGGACCGTCGACGCTGCACCTTGTTCAACAAAACGGGAGGCATACATCGCGCTTAAACGGTCGGCGATGCCAGCGTCCCGCAGCTCCGTCACATCGTGCGTGATCAAAAGGACCGCGCGATCAGCGTCGGCAATATCTCGCAACAGAGAGAACAGGGAGGATTTCAGTTCGGGGTCCAAGGAGGCCGTGGGCTCGTCGGCAATCACGACGTCGGGATCGCCGGCAAGGGCGAAGGCGACGGCTACTCGTTGGGCCATTCCGCCGGACAGCTCGTGCGGGTAAAGGTTCGCCACTCGGTTCGGGAGGTGGACCTGATCCAGCAGTTTCTCGATTTTCTGAGGCGCGTCGGCAGAGGGGTTGAGCTCGGTGATTGTTTCGATGAGTTGGCTGCCGACGGTCCGGACCGGGGTGAGAAAAGTAGCCGCGGACTGCGGAATCAGCCCGACGTGGTGGCCGGCGAGGGGGCTCGGTTTGTCCCGCCAATCCCCGTGCTTGGCGCGGTGGTAGGCAACCATGTCTTGGGACCAGCTCGGCGACGGCGATGATTCTTGAACGATAACCGTGCCTTCCATGTGGGCAGACGACGGCACTGTGCCGACGACGGTGTTCGCGATGATGGACTTACCGCACCCGGATTCGCCGATCACCGCATGGACTTCACCCGGGCATACGGTAAGGGAAACGTCTGTGTTCGCATGAACCCAGCCACGGTCCGCATGGCCGCGACCACGGAAACGCCCACGGTGGCCGGGCGCGGGGATCCGTACGCTCAGGTTCTGGATGTCGATGGAGGGAATGCTCCCTTCATCAGGGGCGAGACTTTTACCAGGGGTGAGAGGCATCAGTTAGACCCTCCCTTCGCCATAGTCATTAACAACGGAAACGAGCGAGTGCCCAACGTGCGACACTGCCAAGCAAAACACGACAAGGAACAATGCCGGGAACACCAGAATCCACCAGCTGCCCAGGAGCACCCCACCTTGAGCATCGCGGAGGAGAGTACCCAGCGCTGCTCGGTGGGCGGGAAGCCCGACACCGAGGAATGACAAGGTCGATTCGTGCCAAATTGCGTGTGGGACAAGCAAAACAAGGCCGACGACGGACTGGCTGAGCGCGCCGGGAACCAGATGGTGCCCGATCACCCACAGGTGGCCGCGTCCACCGAGGTAGGCGGCCTGGATGTAATCCGAGTGCCTCATGGTGAGCACCTGCGCTCGGGTGATACGGGCGATGGGAATCCAGTGGGTGGCAACGAGGGCCAGCACGATGGCGGTAGCCGATCCTTTGAAAAGTGAGACCACGACGAGGACCAGAATGAGGTGCGGGAGCGCATTCATTCCATCAACAAAACGCATGGTCAGGCGGTCAAGGAATCCGCCGGCGAGGGCCGCGGTCACCCCGATCAGGGTGCCGATAATCGCTGAGAATATAGCCGTGATCACCGCGATGATCAGCGAAATCCTCAGCGCCTGTGCAGTGCGGACAAATAGATCATGTCCGCCCGAATCAGTACCAAACCAGTAGTCCGAGCTCGGGGGACTGTACGCATTCGCGAAGTTGACCGTCGTTTGATCCTCCGGCAGGGCAATGGGCACGATGATCGCATAGGCAACGATCAACGCAATCGTGAGCACTGAAATCCAGGCAAGTGATAACCCCGAAGACCGAGGCG
The DNA here is from genome assembly GCF_053760365.1 of Corynebacterium sp. c7Ub_26. Classification (NCBI taxonomy): domain Bacteria; kingdom Bacillati; phylum Actinomycetota; class Actinomycetes; order Mycobacteriales; family Corynebacteriaceae; genus Corynebacterium; species Corynebacterium sp. c7Ub_26. The sequence goes on from NZ_JBSNBL010000001.1 coordinate 198,013, forward strand.
TAAATAGGTGCTTAAACATTGGCATCGACCCTCGGATCTGTGAGGACGACGCAGGCGTCGGCAAGCATGTTTCCGATCAGCACTGCGATGGTGATGAGGAGGGTGAGCGTCGATAACAACATGAAATCGAGGGATTTTGCGGAATCGACCATCGCTTGCCCGAGGCCCGGCCAGCCGAAGATCGATTCGATGATGGTTGAGCCGACGATGAGTTCGGAGAGTCGGGATCCGATGAGCGCAAAATACGAGGGTAACGATAGCGGAACGATGTGGTGCAGCATCACCGTGCGGTGACTAAGCCCGCGGACCCGCGTACCAGTGATTGCTTCTGATTGAATTGCTTCACGGACCGAGGCCCGGAGGCTCAACAGGAACCAGGGGAGCTGGCTAATCCCCAGGATGAGGGCGGGGAGGGTGACATGGCGGAGGGCGCTCGCCACCGTCACTGGTTGACCGGGATCCGTGAGCCCGCCGGCGGGGGCTATGGGGATCCACAGGCAGAAGAACAGCAAAGCGATAAGTGCCAGAACGAAGGGCGGGAGAGACTGCAGCAGCGTCGCAATAAAACCGACGAAGCGGTCGACGATGCCATCTTCACGAAGGCCCGCCACGATGCCGAGTACGAATGAGACGACCAAGGTTAGGACCAGGGCCAGCGACCCCAGCAGGATCGACCACCCTAGACGCTGCGCGAGGACGTCGGCTACTGGCATGCGGTAGAACCGTGAAGTTCCCAGATCACCTGTGCAGACACTGGTCACCCATGACCACCAGGAGGCGTACCATGGGCCTCCAATGTGGAGGGTTCGGACCAGATCTTCACGTTGTTCGTCGGTTAAAGCTCCGGCGTTGCCGTGGGTATAGGCTTCGAGCGGGTCGAAGGGGCTGAGCGACGCCAAGAAGAACATCGCGGCCGTGACTGCCAACGCGAGAATCGGCAGGGAGCAGAGCCGGCGGAGCATAAGGATCCCTATGTCACGCCGGCGGCTGTGGCTAGACGCCGAGATCGATCGTCGACGATGACGATCGATCGGGTTTTCTGTAGGCCTGTGGCCTGGGGAAATTCGGCGCAGTCTCAGTATAGACACGGTTTAGTTGTGCCATTCCTCAATGTTGTACCAAGGCCCGAATAAGGAGCCGTGGGAATGTGGTTCGACAATCTGGTCGCCAGTTTTCATGCCGTGGTTATTGAGCACGTAGGAGTGAGCACCGTACGTGAGCGCCAGCATGGCAGGCTTCTTCCGATACTCCTGCTGGACTTTCTTGTATAGCTTGTTGCGCTTGTCCTTGTTGGATTCGGATCGCGCCTGGTCCAGCAGCTTGTCGATTTCTGGATTGACGTAGTCCGACGCGTTATCCCATTTCGCGCCGACGCCGTCGGCCGCGTACTTCGAGTGCAGAATGTGATAGATCTGTCCGTCGATGGTGTACGGCTCACCGCCGCCGCCCAGCATGACCGGCGTGGAGTTGTACACCTCCTCGGTCACCGCGCTGGAGTCTTTGGCCACCGGGTTGATCTGAATGCCAATAGCCTTCAGATCCGAGGCTGCGGCGAGGGTTAAATCCTTTCGGGCGGCATCGCGGTTAGGGAAGTAGATAACATCCATTTCCGCTCGCTGGCCGTCCTTGACTTTGATGCCGTCGGATCCTTTCACCCAACCGGCCTCGTCGAGAATTTTCTCTGCCTTCTTTGTGTCGTGGGGGATCTCCGAGTCTTTGTCGTAGGCATCGCCGTAGGAGTCCGTGATAAAGGTACTGGTTGGGGTTCCGTGGCCTGCATAAATGTCGTCAATCATCTTTTGCCGATCGACGCCGAGGTTCACGGCCATGCGGATCGCGTCATCACCCGCGACGGGGTGAGCGGCGGGCAGGGAGATGCCTCGCCAATCCAGGGATTCGATGTGTTCCGCGGAGATGTCTTTTGCCTTGGCGACGGTGTCGGCCAGTTTGGCTTCGAGCATGGTGCCGTCGCCCTCGCCGACGCGCATCTGCTGCGCCCGGGTGTTGTCGTCGGTGTTGTGCCGGATGACGATCTTCTTGGTCTCGGGGGCGTCGCTCCAGTAGCCGTCGCGAGCCTCGAGGATCGCTTCATCGGGGCGTAGAGAGGTGACCTTGTATGGCCCCGTGCCAATGGGATCGGAGTTAATCTTCATGTCCTCTGCCTTTACCGGGTTGGTGAAGTCGAAGGCTTCGGAAGGGGCAATAGCTCGGTAAATGCGACGGTCGAACTCGGAATCACGGTGTTTGAGGTGGAACTTGACTGCGTGGTCGCCGTCCGGTGTGACGTCGTCGATTGATTCAACTGCCGTGGCCTCTGTTGAGGCGAAGCGCGGATCAATGATCGCTTTATAAGTGGCGACGACATCCTCCGGCCCGAACGACGACCCGTCGGAGAAAGAAATGTCTTTCTTTAGCGGGACGGTCCATTCGGTCAGATCATCGTTGGATGTGGCTTCACCATCGGCGAGAACGGGCTTTGGCTTGGAGTTTTTGCCTGGGGAAACACGGTAGAGCGAGTCATAGATGTGGGACTCTCCGTTTCGCCCGTGTCCAAGGAGTGGGTTGTAGTTGCCCAGCTCCATGTTTTCAAGAACGACGAACTGCTTGGTGGCGTTGTCGGAACTTCCGCCATCTCCGCCGGTGGACGGTGTTGAGCATGCTGAAAGGGCAAGGGAGATGGATGCCACCGCGGTGAACGCGGTGGTGATGTAACGGCTTCGCGACTTCTTCAGGGGAGCCCGGAGGCTGGGTGAGGAGTGAGATCGTGACACGGCAGGTCTTTCGCAAGGGAGAAAATGGAAATGAAAAGTGATGTGGGTTAGAGCATGCTAAGGAAGTCTCGCCTGGTCAAATCTTACCAACCACGTATGGGGGTGGAAATCTAATTCGATAAAACATTAGGTTATGAACTAAAGTCCGATTTGCGAATGTGTAGGTCATTTGGGGGTGTGTTGGTCGACGCCGTGGGACTTATGGGGCGGTGTAATTAGGGGAATTTTCGATGCTAATTGGAGTTTATTTAAAAAGTCTCAGAAATCCGTTGACTTACTTAGGCAAGGCTCCAATACTTTGGATTCTCACCTAATCCCATGTAGAACCCATGCTCCCTAGGAAGAATTGTGAAAATACTGAATACACGAAAACGTCAAGCTAGGAGGGCAATCCTCGCTAGTATCCTTGCCACATCGATGGCTATGGCAGGTTGTTCGGGTCCGAATTCTGAGAATGACTCCGAGTCAGGTGAAAAGCAATCTGTGAAAGACGTGATGGGCAGGACTGTTGAAATACCAGCCCACCCAGAGCGACTTCTATTCGGTGGTCAACGGTTGCTGTACACCACTGCGCTCCTCGACAAAGAAAACCCGCTCGAGAACATCGTCGCCTGGCCAGATGATCTCGAACAAAATGACATGGCTACGTACGAAAAGTACAAAGAGAAATTCCCGGATATAGCCAACATCACTAAGACAGGTGAAGTGTGGGACGGCTCGATGTCACTTGAGCAAGCTCTCCAGGCTCGTCCGGACGTCTTCGTTGTCAGTGCAGGAAGCTTTGATGCTGCCAAGGAAGCTGGCTTAATCGAGGGGCTTGAGAAAGCCGGTGTGCCGACCGTCACGGTCGATTATTTCATTGATCCCGCGAAAAACACGGTTCCTTCAGTCACGCTGATGGGGAAACTAACCGGGCACACCGATGAAGCAAAGAAGTACACGGATTTTTATCAGGAAAAACTTGACCGAGTACAAAAAAGTCTGAAGGACTCTAATCAGCCGGCGACAGACACGTTCCTGTGGCGGGCACCTGGATACTTTGATTGCTGTTCGACCTTCAATAAATCGAACTTGGCGACGCTAGTGAACGAAGCCGGTGGTAACAACCTCGGCGACAGCATGATCGATACCAAACAAGGGCAAGTGTCTCCCGAATCTCTCGCTGGAAAGAATCCAGATGTGATCGTGGCTACCGGTGCGGATTGGTCGCCAGATCGTTCACCCGTCAAAGGGAAGAAATACGTGGCCCTTGGCTACGACGAACCCGCCGATAAGGCCAAACAGCAGCTTAGCGAAGTTGTCTCCAGCCAAGCCGCCGTTTCGCAGGTTGATGCTGTGAAGAATCACCGCACGTATGCCATGTGGCACCACTTTTACGATTCCCCTTACAACGTCATAGCCATCGAATGGATGGCTAAGGCAATGCATCCGGAAGTCTTTGGGGACCTGGATCCCGATGCTGACATGAAGACGCTGCATGAGCAGTTCTTGCCTGTGAAATACTCAGGTACCTTCTGGACTCAGCTGTCATGAGTTCAGTTGAATCTGAGCCGTCGGTAGCTTCCGCCGTTAATGCCCTTTCTGACGACGATACGGAAGAAGAGCTTTATACTGCGTCGTCGCGGAAAAAGCTTTTATTTATTGCAGTTCTGGCTGTTGCCCTAGTTATCTTCACGATCTGCGATTTCTTAATAGGCGGAGGCTCGATGTCTGCTTCCGATGCGCTATCGACACTTTTCAATCCTTCCCACTCACGGCCAATTGGCTATCAGATAATTTGGGATATTCGCCTCCCGATGACGGTGACCGCGGTGCTCGTAGGAGGAGCGCTTGCAGCCGCCGGCGCCCAAATGCAAACAATCTTGGGAAATCCGCTCGCAGAACCTTACACATTGGGTATATCCGCAGCGGCCAGCTTTGGTGCAGCGCTGGCAGTCGTTACCGGCTTCTCGGCAACCACGATCGGTGGAACACTGGGAATGGCTGGTGCGGCGTGGATCTTTGGGATCGCCGCGTGCGGAATCATCATCATATTTTCTCGGCTTCGTGGAAGCGGTGCTGAGACAATGATCTTGCTTGGTATCGCGATCGTATTTTTCTTTGATGCGATGCTCGCTCTGATGCAGTACATGGCCTCTGAGGTGCAGCTGGAGCAAGTCGTATTTTGGACTTTAGGAAGCTTGACGCGTGCGACGTGGCCGCAAATTGGAGTCCTCGCTGTTCTTCTAGTGATTTGCCTAGCAGGTTTTTACCGCAAGGCGTGGGTCCTGACAGCGTTCAGGTTGGGTGACGACAGGGCAATGTCGATGGGAGTCAATGTCCCTCGGGTCCGCATCGTAACGTTGGTAGCTGTTAGCTTATTGGCTGCGACGTCAGTTGCCATGGCCGGAACTATCGGTTTCATCGGGTTGGTTGGCCCGCATATCGCGCGAATCATTGTCGGGGAGGATCAGCGCTATTTCCTGACCGCTTCCGTTCTTTCAGGATCGGTGTTGCTGGTGAGTGCTTCGGTGTGCGCAAAGCTCATCCAGCCTGGGGTAATTCTTCCAGTAGGCATTATCACCGCAGTGGTTGGCGTGCCTGTCTTCGTAGCCATTATCGCCTCCTCCCGAACCCAAAACTGGTCCTAGGGGAGGGATCGATTATGCCACGTAAATCAGCTTCTAAGAGCCGTCGCTTCAATGCTCGATCTGTAACGACCCTCGACGGTAAAGAAGAGTTTTTCCAGGGCCGCAATATCACCTTTTCATATTCCCCTCGAGAGACGACTCCAACGCTTCGGGATGTCACGATCCCGCCGTGCTCATCGGGAACCATTACGGCCTTGATTGGCCCGAACGGTTCAGGCAAGTCAACACTTTTGAGATGCCTAGCTGGGCTAGAGAAAAGCGAAGGAACAGTAGTCGGGCCGAAGGCCTTGTATCTTCCGCAAGATCCTCCGCCTAAAAGCGCCTTAACTGTGTTTGAGACCGTTCTGCTAGCACACCAACAAAGTCTTAAAGGATTCGCGGGGTTGCGCGTATCGCCGGAACCTCGCGCCAAAGTTCGAGCAGTGCTCGCCACAATGGGGCTAGCTGAATTAGAGCATCGGCCGATGGGGCAGCTCTCGGGAGGACAACGTCAGCTTGTGAGCTGTGCACAAGCCTTGATTCGGCGCCCCAAGGTTTTGTCACTCGACGAACCCACGAGCGCTCTGGACTTGAAAAACCAACTATCGCTACTGGAGTGGGTTCGTGATTATGCGGTGGCTACGCCAGCTGCGGTGGTGCTCACGGTTCATGATCTTACCCAGGCCGCCAGAATTTCTGACCAAGTAGTAGTCCTTGACCAGGGGAGAAACGTCGGCTCAGGCTTACCCGAGGAGACCATCACCGAATCCATGCTCGCCTCGGTGCATCGCGTCCGCTCCCATATTACTCGAGGGGAGGCGGGATTATTCATCGACGCCCTATCCCCGTTGGCCTAGCCGGCCATTGCCTAGTCATTTCTTACTTTGCCTTACTTTGCGAATTCCCACCGAAATACATGTCGCTCCACCCGCTATCCCCATCCCAAGGAAGGAAACCCCATGCCCGCTGTTGAAACGCCAAAACTTCGGTCTGACAGGAGTCTTCGTCTACTGACTAGATCGGATCTAAAAGACATAGAGCTTGAACCGTCAAAGGTTATCGAACTTGTCGAAGATGGCTATCGTGCCTTGGATGAAGGACAATCTCGATGCCCTACGAAAATGATGATTGATTTACCAGTTAAAAGCCGGGATTCGATTGCGTTTTCGATGCTTGGCTTCGATGGTTATCGCGACCTTGTCGGCTACAAAACGTCGTATCGGAAGGGTGGAGATAATCCCAATCATTACTACACAACCATCACCTTGTACGACGATTCAACAGGTTTGCCGTATGTCTTGATGGACTGTCAGAAAGTAGGAGCGCTCCGAACACCTGCGACGACTGCCCTCATAGCTCGACAGTGCAGTAAACCCGATCCTCAGTCGGTGTTGATGCTGGGGACCGGAATTCAAGCCGTCAACACCCTGCCTTACCTGGCGACAGCGCTACCTTCTCTATCCACATTCACCTTTCACGGAACTCATGAAGGTGGCATCCGCTCAACTCGCGAGCACTTTCGTAGGTGGTATCCCGATCTGGACCTTAGGTTCGCGGAGGACATTAAAGAGGCGGTTCAGGAATCTGACATCGTTGTAGTTGCTTCCGGTCGCGCATGCCATCCACCCATCCATACTGACTGGCTTCCCAAGGGTGGCCTACTCATATCAGTGGCATCAAAGGGCGTAGCAGATGGGGCAGTTGCAGAAGCTGATCGTGTCGTGGCCACGAGTGAGGGGCAATATGCCTTAGTCGGAAAACGTCTACGCCAGGGTAGCAACCAGCTCGACGGTGTACTTCCAGAACTGATTTCATCAGACCGGACCATTCGAAGTCATGCCGACGAAAAGGTATTCGCTTTTAGTTCGGGGATGATCGTGACTGATATCCCTGTTGCTGATGAGCTCGCTATGAGGGCGCTGGCAGCTGGACGAGGGCAGGAGATACAGCTATGGGATTAGCGGAACATGAGGCCCGACTCCCGTGTCTCGAGCCCACGTTGGAGAGCTGGGAGGAAGAAATGATAGATGACCCGCATTTCTTGTACTTTCTCCGCAGACTCTCCGGCAAACCTTTTCACCTCTTACATCCTGCTACATTCAGTAAAAACCTAGACGCATTCATTGACGTGTTTGACCATCATGGAGTGGAAGGGCGCGTTCTCTTTGCACGAAAAGCCAATAGAGCTCAGTGTTGGCTCCATAAGGTAGCGCTCTCCGAACAGGGGTGTGATGTCGCGAGTGGGCCTGAGCTGGTGGGGGCCCTAGCTGAAGGTATTGATCCGAGTCGACTCACCATCACCGGTGCTGATAAAAGTGAAACTCTTATTTGGCTAGGCATACGGCATGGATGTCTTCTTGCGCTTGACTCATTGACTGAACTCAACCGTGTAAGAAAAATCGCGGGCCAAAGTTCCCGAGTTGCTAGGGTTCTTCTACGACTACGGCCTGATACTCAGCCGGACACAAGATTCGGTCTTTCGTTTTCTGAATGGCTGAGCCATGAAAGTGTGGCACAGCGTTCAACGTGGAGTTTTCCATCGGAAGATCCTACTGAGAGTGGTTGCTTATCTATAGAGGGGGTTTGCTTCCATCTCGATGGCTACGACATAGGCGAACGTGTGCGTGCCATTCGCAGAGCCGTCGATCAGATTGCTGAGCTGCGACGACGAGGGCATTCTGCAGTTACCGTCGACATTGGGGGCGGCTTCACTGTTCCGTATACAGGCCATGATGAGTGGGAGAGTTTTCAGAGCACGATAAGTACCGGGGATTACCACGCTCGGCGGGTTCCTTTCGGCACATATCCCTACGGTAATCCACTTCCTACGGGCTCCGCGATGTTGAGTTCAATCTTTGATGAAGTGGGCTCGACCTTACGTGAGAACAGTATTTTCGTATGCATAGAACCTGGTCGTGCCCTTTTAGCTGGGGCTGGCGATACGGTCTTCTCGGTGCAAGGTGTCAAAGATCGGGGGAACTCGGAAATCCAACCTTGTCTCAATTCAGAACCGGGGGGATCAGTTAGTCCGCCCGACCCATATTCGCTCATCGTTGTGGATGGGCTATCGATGAGTCTGTCTGAGCAGTGGAAAGGACGGGAATTTTCTCCCGATCCGACACTATGGCCCAGAGAATCGCGGCAGAGAAAACAACGATCAATCGGTAACACAAAGACAAAGTCATGGCGCGCTGCAGTAGGGGGAGCGAGCTGTATGGAATACGACATGTTGACTTGGCGAAAGGTGTGGTTTGAGAGACCAGCAGAAGTCGGCGATCTGCTCATTTATCACAACACCGCCGGCTATCAGATGGATAAGAACGAGAGTCAATTCCACCAATTACCTTTACCCACCCGGTTCGTTCTCGAAGAGCTGTCCGAAGACGGCCTGTCACCAGAAAACATCAGTGTATCTGTGCCAACGTCTGGCGGTTTAGGTACTTCCAATTGGGCAGACCGGTGGACTTTAAGAATTGATCGGCCATTAGTGGAGAGAGGCTGGCTATGAGCAATCGACCTGAAGATCAGAACCACCTGCTACCACCGAGTGGCTTAAGCTCAAGCCCTGTACGAAAAGTCCCCAAAGATTACAACTTTCCTCGTTCGGTATGTGATCTTGTCGGCAGAACGCCGCTTCTCGAGCTAGCTAGGGTCGGCAACGGCAGTCGTCTGTTGATTAAGTTGGAGTGCTTTAACCCAACTGGATCGGCAAAGATTCGGATGGCTCTAGCCATGGTGCGCAGTGCTGAACGTCGGGGACAGATTAAACCCGGATATACCATCGTTGAGCCTACTTCGGGGAATACCGGGCTGGGCCTGGCTCTTGCTGCTGCTCAATTGGGCTATAAGTTCATTGGGGTGGTCGATTCCCACGCAGCGCCGTCGAAATTGGCAGCTATGAAAGCATATGGAGCGGAACTAATAGTTGTTGATGGGCCGTCAGATCGTCCCTCGACAATGCTTCGACGGAAGAAGGCCGAGGAGATTTGTTCCTCGTCCCCATATGTGTGGTGGCCTGACCAGCATAATAATCCGAATAATCCCTTAGGGTATTCACACTTAGCTGAGGAATTAGATAGTGCTATTTCCGCCAGTATCGACGTCCTGGTTGCTTCGGTGGGCACGGGGGAACCCTTTGCGGAACGGCACGCCGTTTGCGCGAGCTAGGCCATTCATTAACCACGATTGGAGTCGAACCAGAAGGCTCGATCATATTTGGTCCTCCAGCCGGGTCGTACAAGCAAAGTGGAGCTGGAGCTCCAGGAGGGTTTCCGGTGGGCTGCAATGTCGATACGGAAGCTATTGACCAAGGTTTAAAGATAAATGATGTGAAAGCCTTCGCTACTTGCAGAGTCTTAGCACGTGAGAAAGGGCTGATGCTGGGTGGTACCTCGGGAGCAGCCATTTATGAGGCGTTAAGACAGTTGCCGAGTTTTCCCGCTGGTACGACGATGGTAGTGATCGCCTGCGATGCCGGTCATCAAATATCAAAATACGATATTTGATGACCGGTGGATGATTGCTAATAAATTATTGTCGGATATTGCAGAACATCAGGTTAGCGGAATGTTAAGGGCTTTTGATGACTCTATTGCCCTATCTAACCGTCAGACAGCGAATCTGAGTAGATATTGGTTTACGGCAGAGGGAGCTTCTGCGCGTGGGCTCTAAAGATCGTGTTGAAACAAGCCATGCCCGAAAGAAAAATTCCGGTGAAAAAGAGTGCTTAGACGTTCAGATTCCTAGGTATCTGGAGATCTCTAGGCTTTCGTTGCCTATTGCTGGGGTTCAGCTAGCCACAGTGGCATTGACCTCGACCGATGTGGCCATGCTGGGTACATTGAGTGTGGTGGCTATCGGAGCCGGCGGACTGGCGATGCAGTTCTTTAACCAAATTCGGACTATGTGCGTCGGTATGGTTACGGCTAGCGGAAATAAGGTCGCTGAAGCAGTCGCAGAACTAGAGAACGCAGAGGCGCGAGGGGCAATCGATGATTCTCGCCGTGACGTTCTTAAAGCAGGAATTAGCAAGCAGGTACGCGTCTCATTTGAAGTAGCGACGGTCATATCTGCATTGGGTGCGATTATTGTGGCTCTTCTGGGGGCAAGCCTATTTGTTTTACCGGTGCATGGTGGTACTGCCCGAATAGCTTTCGGGATGACGGTCGCTTTGGCTCCGGGGCTAGTTCCAATGCTATGGCTGAACGTACTACGACAGTACGCAGTAGGGATGCGAAAGCCAGGATCGTTACTCGTCGTTACCTTGTGGTCAATAGCCGTCAATGCTGCGGTGAACTGGTTGATGGTTACCGTTGCCCCGACTACGGCCTGGGCAGTGGCCGGAATTGGTCTGTCGACTACAGTCGTTCAAGTTTTTACTTTGGTGGCATTTTCTCTCAAGGTTCAAAAAGATCCTGATCTTGGTGACTACGTAGAATTTAGGCCTCAAACAGGAGACATGACAGCAGCACGTGAGCTACTCCGCATCGGGTGGCCCGTCTCCTTAACTTATGGTTCGGAAGCCGCTTTGACTACAATCGCTGGGATCGCCATGTCCATGGTTAGTCCGACAATGCTTGCAGCCCACACTGTCGTTAATCAGATCGCGTATATCGTGTATCAAGTCTGTATCGGGTTTTCTCATGGAAGTTCGATACTCGTGAGTAGGGGACTCCAGGCAAACCATCCGCGGGTTGTCATTACTGAGACAGTGCGACGAGTGGCGATTCTTGTCGGCATCTACCTGGGCGTTATAGGGCTCGTATGGGCGACCTGTGGACGGTGGGTCGTCCGAATCTTTGCCTGGAAGGCAACTGACGAAGTTATGGCCGTCGCAATAATCTTGATGTTTTTTGCCATCCTGCAGCAGTTCGCCAAGGGTTCCCAGAATGTTGCGGTAGGACTTTTGCGAGGGCTACGCGATACAAGTTCGGGGCTCAAAGCCACGTTAATTGGATACTGGTGCGTGGGAATTCCTGCGCTATTCATACTCGGATTAGGCCTCCGTTGGGAAGCATACGGAGTGTGGCTTGGGTTGATCCTCGGCTTCGGAACGACGACGTTGCTGTTGATGCGCGTACTTCGTCGGAGGGTTCGGGCGCTCCCCGCCACGCAAAACTCAAGTTTGTGATGAAGGGCTTACGAGCACACCCACATTTTTTTAAAACGTCCCACCTATCAGAAAACGCTGGTAGGTGGGATGTTTGGTCCGTGAAAACTCCCGCGATTTATTGATCGTCGCGTAAGTTGTTTCCAGCGGTCTCTCCACCGTCCAAGACGAAGGATCCGCCGGAGGCGAACGTGGATTCGTCGGAAGCTAAGTACACGATGAGCTGCGAAATTTCGGTTGGCTCGGCAGCTCGGTCGAGCGGAATCTGGCCGAACCCGCGCTTGAGGTTCGCAGTCAGCGGGGTATTCACGCTGCCGGGGTGGACGGAATTGACTCGGATGCCGTACTTACCCAAATCCAGAGCCGAGGTCTTGGTCAGCCCTTGAACACCCCACTTGGCGGCGGCATAGGCCGCACGGTGCTTAAAGCCTACGAGTCCTGCGATGGAAGAAATGTTGATGATCGAGGACGTCTCCCTCTTCTTGAGCTCCGGAACAGCAGCCTTCATGCCGTAGAACGTTCCGGTGAGGTCAATGGCCAGGGTCAGATCCCAGTCCTTCAGCGAAGCCTCTTCCACATCACCTGCGGTGAAAACTCCGGCGTTATTGACCAGAACATCCAGGTGCCCGAAGGCCTCTACGGTTTTCTCCACTGCATCGGTCCAGTTATCGAAATCGGTGACATCGAGGTGGACAAAAACGGCGGTGCCTTCGCCGTAGTTCTCGTTAAGGTCTTTCGCCAGCTCGGTGCCCTTGTCATCCGCGATATCTGCCAGGGCAACCTTGGCTCCCTGCGAAGCCAGTACCCGGGCGTGGGATTCACCCATGCCCGAGGCAGCTCCAGTGATCAGTGTGACTTTGTCGTGAACGCGTCCTTGTTGGGTATCCATACCCTTACCGTAGTCCTAATCCCACATGATGGACATAGCAACTATCCGGTTGTCGCCCTCGAAAGTAGTGGACACTGGGGTCGATTTCTTTACGCTGCTGGCGGGCAGACCGGGGGGACATCTTTCTTTCCACTTGCCCACTGCTTGAGTGCCGCGACGAACGCATTGGTATAGCCGACGGTGGCGTTCCCGCGTGGGTGAATCTCATCGCTCGCGAGTTCACTGACGTGGTCGTCGGCGTAGGCGCACCAGTCCGCCGCGTAGACGTTCGGGTACTTCTTGGCAGCGTCGACAACTTGTTGTTGAGCGTCTTGCATGTACCAACGGTCGCCATAGGGCATCGCGATAACGATGGTGTGTTTCGGGCCGATCGACTTAATGATCTCGTCCAGCTGGCCGGGGAATGCTTGCCCATTCGTGCCGAAGCCCAGGAAGACGAATTGACGCAGCGCGTCCTGGGCTTTGAGGTCGGCGATGATCGCGGGAGCGGCCTGGTAGTGGCGCGAAACCTCGGCGTTGATGTCGATGCCGGGGAAGCGTTTTTGTAGCTCGGCCTGGGAGGCGAGCATGACGGAATCCCCAATCGCGTTGATATTCGACCCGTCTTTAGGCATGTCATGTGTCACGACTTTGGGAGCCGGTTTGACGGTGCCTCGCTCGGAGCGGTTTTCCGCTTGTAAACGCTCCAACTCGGATTCCAGCGCGGTTCCGTGGCTGGTGTTGTGAATAGCCAGGCCGGCGAACACACAGCACAGGATCATGGCTGCGGGCACCATCGCACCGCCGAACCGCTGCCGGCTGGTGGAACGCTCTCCGAAAATCGCGTAGCTCAGTTTGCGTGTACTTTCGATGAACCCGTATCGGCGGATCGGTGTCTCAATGAAGCGGAAGCTCAGCTCAGCCGCGACTAACGAAATGACGATCGCGATAAGCCCCGTGATCCATTTCTTCCGGCCCCACTCGTAATCCTGGAAAAGTGACACGACGAATAGATTGGCCGGGACGTGCCACAAATACAGTGAGAACGAAATGAACCCGAGGCGCCGCAAAACCTTGTTTCGGAAAATCGCCGCGACCAGACCAGTGTTCCGCACGACGGATGCGATGATGATCGCAACGATAAACGAACTGCTGATGAGGCCGCCGCGGTACGTGAAGGTGTCCTGGTCACCCAGCCAGAAGAAGTAGAAGATCTGCACCGCGAGCGCGGGGATAGCCAAGAGGCTTAGAATCCGCCCGTGTTGGAGGAGTCCCTCGCGGTATCCCCAGGTGTCGCCACGTTTTTCCGTCGACGACGAGATAGTGATCGACGCCAAAGCCGCGCCGATGAGCAGCCCGAATGCGTGGGTGTCGGTGCCGTAGTAGACGCGGGTTGCGTCGTGCCCGGGGTTGACGATGATGGCCATCGCTCCTGCAGAGATGACGGTGCCGGCGAGGGCCAGCTTCCCGACCAGCCGCGGTGTCTTGCGGAGAATCACGAGCAGCAGCGAAACGATGAGCGGCCAAATGATGTAGAACTGTTCCTCAACCGAGAGGGACCAGTAGTGAGCGAAAACCGGCAGCTCAGACTGTGCGAAATAGCTCTGCGAGTGGGCAATTTGAACCCAGTTGTTCACAAAGAGTGCCGACGACCAAAATTGTCTGCCCAGGTTCACATTGACGTCGCCACCGATTACTCCCGCAATAGCTGCACAAATGACCAGCGTGCTGATGGCTGCGGGGGCAATACGTCTCACACGGCGTATCCAGAAGTTCTTCAGGCTAATCGTGCGGGAATAAACGAATTCCCGAAGCAGCAGGGAAGTGATGAGGAACCCGCTGAGCACGAAGAATACGTCGACGCCCAGATAACCGCCGGGCAGTACGTTGCCGAAGAGGTGGTAGATCACCACTGAAATAACGGCGAGCCCACGGAGCCCATCGATCCCGGGGACATGTCTAATCCCCGTCGGAATGTCCTTCGCCGACGTCTTTCCTTCGGCGGCTTTGCCTTTGGCCGGGCTGGGTTGTGGTGCGACTGCGGTTTGAGTTCTTGCCGACGGTGTTCCCGTGGAAGACCTAACGCCTTGCAATCCATCTCTCGATGGGGAGGCGGACACGCCCGCCCGCGATGACTCTGCGCGCGATGATTTCTTTCGGCGTCCCTTGCCTGATTTGCGCTCCGACCGCGGTTCGATTCGCTGGGGAAGTGCGGTGCCCTGTGTAAAGCGCGATATCCCGGTGGACCGTGGGACTTCGACGGGGATATATTCCGCTCCGAACGGTCGCGGGGGAGCAGGCATCTTTCGGCTTACCTCGGGAGTAGTTCCCTTAGATACCTTTTCTAATTCTGAAGCCTTGACACTTTCTTGTGGAGCCGCAGCAGTTTCTTGCGAAGCCCTCGCGTCTTCATCACCAGGATGCGCCTGTGCGGTGCCCGCTTCGTCTTGTGCGGCATCCGTTTGTCTCTTTACCGGAGCGCTGCGGGCTTTCTTGGCACCGGTCGTCTGTGCCGATTTTTTATCTGACGAACCCTTAGCCCGGGTCTTCCGTTGCTCAGCGGAGCCTGATGCGTCTGGTCTGGACCCCGAGACCTGCGGTTTCGGACGTCGCAATGAAGGCCGCGGAGCACCACTAACCTCCGACGATCTGTGTGATCGTGATAGGGCTGATCCTGCAGCACGGCTGCGCCCAGCTTTTTTCTTCCTGACGGAACCTGCACCCGTGATCCCGGACGTTCCTGAAGGAATAGTCCGCGCGTCAGCTACACGACGAGCAACGGCCGGAGCACGGCCGACGTGCCGAAAAGACGGTGTATCGCTCTCACGGGTTGAACTCTGCGACGCCGAGGTGCGACGTCGCGCACTCACGGGCGTTGAGGTGCGGAAAACAGAAAAATGTGCATCTGCACCGGTGCGATCATCGCTTCGACTCTCACGGCGTCGAACCTCACCACGGCCTTGTCGCTCGCCACTGTTACCTGGGCGTCCGGTTTCGTCAGCGGCCCCGTCGTGAGGCGTCGTCGATTGTTGTGATGTGGCCGATGAACCACTTTTTGCCGAACTGGACGATCCAGCCTTAGACGATCCCGTCGCAGGGGCACCGGATGACGCGCTCGCGGAGGAAGACGAGGTTGCGGAGGAATCGGAAGAACCGGACTGACCTGGCTCAGGATCGGACTGCTGAGCCGTTGCGGACTGGCTAGGTCTCGGTGAATTACCGATGGTGGAGGCAGACCTCAACAAGGATCCTCCCTGTTGAGCAGCGGATTGCACCGCTTGTGCCGCTCGGCGGGTGGCTTTGCCCAAACCTGCAGGTGAGAGTTTTGGAAGACGCATTCTAGGTTTCGTTTAGCTCGTGAGTGAGATGGCAGAGTGCAAAGTCTAACGCACTTTGGCCGCTGACCACATACGCGCCGATAGGGCCAATGTTGCCGCATATGACCCCGTCGGAGCGGGAGACGGATTTGATCGTAGACCCCTTCAGAAGCAGCCTCGTGCATCTTCAATGTCGCGTTGTCACAATGTTATTAATTTGTTGCATAGAAGATAGGGGAATGCTGTGAACAGAGAGATATACTGAGCTTGTCGCAGCATAGGGTATCCCCTGTGTAGCCATGTTTTCTGGACTTATTCCAGTGGTTTTCGGTCCGCTAAAAACGGACATGTACAGCAAGGATGTCGTTATGTCTTTGGTTAATTCAGTAAGTCGAGCTGGTTTGGCAGTACTCGCCTCGGCAGCGTTGTGTGTCGGCGTTGGTGGGGTAGCGCACGCATCAGACGTGCCGACGGATACCCTGGCAGATAGTCTAGCCACTTCCGAGTCACCGACAATTAACGACGCTGCAGCTACGATATCCGATGCTGCACCTTCGCCCGAGTTTTCCACGGAGTACGGCCTTTTCGACGACATCGTCGCCCAGACCGGAATGGCTGGCCAGCACCGAATCCAAGGCGTTTATTTCCCCTCTCCACCGGCCCCTGCTGAGGCGGTAGAGCTCGCTAAGCAGGGAATTTCCCTTTACGGCCCGGGAACACCCGTGTTTGTGGGCAACGCGATTTGTACCGTCACTGCAGCCGGCCATGACTCTAACGGGCGGGCTATGGCCATTACCGCTGGGCACTGCGGGCCTGTCGGAAGCCCGGTGACGTCGATGGACTCCCAGGATGTCGGAGTATCAGGCACCGTCGTCCGCACCAGCGAGAACCCCAAGTATTCCGTCATCGAGCTGAAAGACAATGCCCGAGTGACGTCGTCATATGGACAAGTCACTGCCGACGGCATCGGTGGTGGCGGTGTTGCGCCGGGAGTCCAATTGTGCAAGAACGGTATTTCCACCGGCTGGACCTGTGGACAGGCGTGGGAGGCCCCCGCAGATTCGCACTATCTCACGCAAGTGTGTGCAACGCACGGCGACTCTGGTGCACCGGTTCTGCTAGGGAACCGGATTGTTGGACTTGTCGAAGGAAGCCCGGGACCGATTTCTTGCCGTTTCCCAGCGCAGGGCTCCCTCTTCACGCCGACCGATGTTATTGACATGCAAGCCATATTGAATTCGCTCAACGCGACGGCCGGCCCTGGAAACGGATTCCGCCTGGGGTAGTGGCGTCCGCTTGATAAATAGTGGTATGCCAGGTGTTCACGCCGTGGCCTACCGTGCTTTGGCCTACCGCACCGCGGCCGACCGCGCGTCGCGATCGGTCGCGCCGAGCTAGTCCTGATCCGTTAACCGACGACGGACGGTCTCGTGGAGAAGCCCATTCGTGGCCAGAGCATCGCCACCATGCGGACCGCGCGCACCTGCAAGAGACGTAAACGTTCCGCCAGCTCCCTCAACGACGGGCACTAGCGCAGCTAAATCCCACAGCGACACGTCCGGTTCCGCGGCGATGTCGACGGCACCCTCCGCCACCAGGCAGTAGGAGTAAAAATCGCCGAATCCTCGCAAGCGCCAGGCGTCGTCGGTAAGAGATACGAACGCATCTCGTAGGCCTCGATCTTTCCACCCCTCAAGCGATGACATGGAGATCGAGCTATCGCCGACATTGCTCACCGTGGACACAGACAATTTCCGCAGTGTGCCATTCGATACTGTGCCACTCGACGCGGTGCCGTTACCAAGAACCCAGGCAGCTTCACCTGTGATGCCAATCCATCTGCGGCTGAGCACCGGGGCCGACACAACACCAACCTGCGGGTACCCGTCCACCATCAGCGAAATGAGCGTCGCCCACACGGGAACCCCGCGGACATAGTTCTTCGTCCCGTCGATGGGGTCAATCACCCACTGGCGGCCCGACAAGACCAGCTCGCCGCCGAACTCCTCCCCAAGAACCTCGTCATCGGGGCATTCTGTGCTCAATAGCCCACGGAGGGTGCGCTCGGTGTCCAAGTCTGCGTCGGACACAGGGGTCATGTCAGGCTTAGCGCTGACCTGCAGCTCGGAGGAGAGGAATCGCTTCATCGTGATCGCATCGGCCGCACCTGCCAGCCGAAGAGCCCGGTCAACATCATCGCTATACGCGCTGCTTGCCCACGGCAACGGGGTCGAAGTAGACGAAGGAGTAGACGAATTAGCTCCACCCGCACGAAGCACCTGCTCAATCGTGTCAACAACATTCTCGGGTCCAGCGATCGACCAGGTCACTCCCCGGGCGTCAACACGGCGGGCCGTTCCGCCAACGCCTTCGACCAGCGCTTTCCCCGGAAGCCAATCCCATGATTTCACCGAATGCTGAATCCACGCGCCCAGTTCACCATGTGCCACCGACGCCAAATCGACCGATCCCGACCCCAACATCCGCACACTGGCGAACTCTTCGACGACGGCCATCCACGCCGACCTGATCTCCGGCTGCTTCATAAAAGTCGGGTGCAAGTACGTGCCCAAGCACTCGTGATCTGCCGAGTGAGTCGTGGCATCAAGCCGGGGCAGTGGCTTGTCGTCCAGTGTGGTGGTAATAGAGGGTCCGCCGATCCATGTATATCCCATCGCCGGCCGATGGACGGCCCCCAAAACCAGCCGGTCGGGATCCTCCGCAACGGCCTCCGGGCTACCGTCCTTACCCTCTACCAGAGCAATCGCAGAACACCAGTAATCAGATCCGCGAGTGAAGTTATAGGTCCCATCGACGGGATCAATCACCCACACGTGACCAGACTTCGAGGGCCGTGACGCTCCTTCTTCACCGACGACACCATCGTCGGGACGCAGTAATTCCAGCACCTCAGCAACAAATTGCTCCGCCGCGCGATCAGCCTCGGTCACAACGTCGGACACCGACGTTTTGTACTCGGTGGCCAACCCGCCGCGGGCCTGCTTACCTTCACGCAAACGCCACGCTAAGCGCCCCGCGTTGTACACGATGTCGCGTGCCAGCCGTTGGTCATCCACCCCCTCGCGTGCGATGGCGAAAGTTTTAGCCAGCGCGCTGACCATCTCCGTCATGGTGTGCGGTACCTGCTCCTCCGAAGATTCCATACTCTTATTGTGCACTACCCCAGTGACACACTGTTAGGATTACCCACGTGAATCCGGACGTTTCTCAAGATCTCGAAGACCTCAATTCCACCCTGACGACCATTGAAAAAGTGGTGGACGTCGATGACCTCAAGGATCAGGTACGCGAACTTGAAGCACAGGCGTCCGATCCCTCCTTATGGGATGACCCCGATCACGCTCAGCAGGTGACGTCGAAACTGAGCCATGTACAAGCGCAGATTAAGAAAGTTACGACGTTGCGCCAGCGTGTCGACGATATGCCCGTGATGTATGAGCTTGCCGACGACGCCACCGAGGCGGGGGACACCGACGCTGCCGACGAAGCGCGAGAGATGGCTGATAGCGAGCGCGAAACCTTGCGCCACGAGATCGAATCTCTCGAGGTTCAGACGATGTTGTCGGGGGAGTACGACGAGCGTGAGGCCGTCGTTAATATTCGGTCAGCTGCGGGTGGTGTGGATGCTGCGGACTGGGCGGAGATGTTGATGCGCATGTACACGCGGTGGGTGGAGCAGCATGGGCACAAGATCGACGTGTTTGATATTTCGTACGCCGAAGAGGCTGGTATCAAGTCCGCTACGTTCATTGTGCATGGCGATTACATGTACGGTCAGCTGTCTGTTGAGCAGGGAACTCACCGTCTCGTTCGGATCAGTCCTTTTGATAACCAGGGGCGTCGGCAAACATCGTTCGCTGAAGTCGAGGTGCTGCCCGTGGTGGAAAAAACTGACCACATCGATATTGATGAGAATGACTTACGGGTTGATGTGTACCGATCCTCGGGTCCGGGTGGGCAGTCGGTGAATACGACGGACTCGGCCGTGCGGTTGACACATATTCCGACGGGGATTGTTGTGACGTGCCAAAACGAAAAATCCCAGATCCAGAACAAGGCGTCGGCGATGCGGGTGTTGGCTGCGAAGCTCTTGGAGCGGAAGCGTGAAGAAGAGCAGGCCGAGATGAACGCGCTGAAGGGGGACGGCTCCAATTCATGGGGGAACCAGATGCGCTCCTATGTGCTGCATCCGTACCAGATGGTGAAGGATTTGCGCACGAATTATGAGGTCAATGATCCGTCGAAGGTGCTGGATGGGGACCTGGATGGCTTCCTGGAAGCGGGAATTCGGTGGCGGATGGCTCAACAGCGAGGAGACGACGATAACTAGCTTTCCCACATGGTTCACATTCACAACAAGGGTTACCAATTGTCCCAGTAGTGCGTTAGTCTGGCTCCGTGATTAAGTATGACGCGGTTACCAAGATGTACCGGACGTCCACCCGCCCGGCCCTGGATGCCGTCTCTGTGACCATTGACAAGGGCGAACTTGTCTTCCTGATTGGACCGTCGGGATCCGGCAAATCCACCTTCCTTCAGCTGATGTTGAAGGAACAGAATGTCAGTAGTGGGGACTTGTGGGTTGAGGATTTCCACGTCAATAAATTGCCAAGAAAGAAGGTGCCTCAGCTACGCCAAAAGGTGGGCTACGTGTTCCAGGACTTTCGGCTGCTGCCGAAGAAGAATGTCTATGACAATGTGGCTTTTGCCCTGGAAGTGATTGGGACACGGCGCTCGGCCATTGATAAGCGGGTGAAGGAAGTGCTTGACCTTGTGGGGTTGGGGAGTAAGCGCAACCGCATGCCGAATGAGCTGTCCGGGGGAGAGCAACAGCGTGTCGCTATCGCCCGAGCCTCGGTTAACCGTCCTTTAGTTCTCCTTGCCGACGAGCCCACAGGCAACCTTGACCCGGACACCAGTGCCGACATCTTGACGTTGCTCAATCGCATTAATCAGATGGGGACGACGGTGATTATGTCGACACATGACGCAGGTGCTGTGAACGCCATGCGCCAGCGTGTGCTGGAGCTCCATTCCGGAAAGCTCGTTCGTGACGATGCCCGCGGCCTGTATGGCGTCGGAAAGTAGGGGAGGGCTCAATGAAGACTAGATTCGTTTTTCGCGAGGCATCTTCGGGCCTGACCCGTAACATGACGATGACCATCGCCATGATTATTACGACGGCGATCTCGTTGGCTTTGCTGGCCACTGGGTTCTTGGTGACTTCTGTGACGGCGAAGACCAAGGACATTTATCTGGATCGTGTCGAGGTCATGGTCCAGCTTGATGACAATATCTCGGCCAATGATAAGAACTGCTCCAGCACGGAATGTAAGGAAGTCCAGGACAAGTTGAAGTCCGACGATGGTGTGGAATCGGTGACATTCCGTAGCCGCGAGCAGTCTTATGAGCATTTCAAGGAATTGTTCCAGGACTCTGACCCTCGTCTTGTCGCTGATACGAGCCCCGATGCTCTGCCGGCTGCCTTACATGTGCGGTTGAAAGATCCGCTGAATACGAAGCCTCTTGACGGTGTAAAGGATATGCCGCAGGTCTCCGAGGTTGTTGATCAGGTTGATGATCTTCGTGGCGCCACGAATAACCTGAATGCCATTAGAAATGCGACCTTCGTGGTGGCGTTTGTGCAGGCGATTGCTGCGGTCTTCTTGATCGTGAACATGGTCCAGATTGCCGCATATTCCCGACGACAAGAAACAACGATCATGCGGATGGTGGGTGCTACGAGGTGGTTCACCCAAGCCCCGTTCGTTCTGGAAGCGGTGTTGGCGTCGTTCGTCGGGTCGCTGGTGGCCACTGGTGGGCTCATCTTGGGCAAGGAATTTGTTCTCGATAAGACGCTCAAGAGCTTGTATGATTCCCGTTTGATTGCGCGGCTGACTTTAGCCGATATTGGAATGGTGTCGCCCATCATCATTATTGTGGGCGTCGTGTTTGCGGCCATTACCGCGCAAGCAACATTGCGGTGGTACGTGAGAGATTAGCGCAGTGTGTCGATGATGGGAATGTATTTGTGAGGAGTTCGACGTGGCGAAAAAAGCGACATTGGTTGACCACGGGGCAGCTAAGGGCAAAAAGAAGGCCCAGTCAAAGGCGTCGAAAAAGAACGCGAACAAGCGGTTGGTTGTTGCTACTAACCGACGGGCGCGTCACGATTACACCATCCTCGATACGTGGGAAGCCGGGATTCAGCTCGTCGGGACCGAGGTGAAGTCGTTGCGCGAGGGGAAAGCGTCGTTAATTGATTCCTTCGCGACGATTGACGATGGTGAAGTGTGGTTGCGGCACCTCCACATTCCGGAATATTCGAAGGGGCACTGGACGAACCATTCGCCCCGGCGGACCCGGAAACTGCTGCTCCACCGCAATGAGATTGATTCCATCATGGGCAAGGTGCGCGACGGCAGTAACACGCTGATCCCGTTGAGCCTGTATTTTTCCGAAGGGAAACTGAAAGTTGAGCTAGCCCTCGGCCGTGGTAAGCAAGATTATGACCGTCGCCAGGATATTAAGCGCCGGACAGAGGAGCGGGAAGCAACGCGTGCCCTCGGTAGGCGCGTGAAGGGCCTTACGGGCTAGGGCACGGTTTCGGGGTAGTAACTGCTGGCTAGATGTGATTGAGTATGAAAAATACTTAGCTGTACTGGCATACTTGAGGGAGGAGCAATGATGGGGGACTCAGATCTGCTTGCTCCCGAAGTATGGACCGCCCAGCATCCGACCCGTGGTGCCATCAAGTTAACCATCGCTACTCCCGAACATCTGCGCACTATCGACGCGGGTTGGCCGGAGATCATCACCGACGACAAAGACGAGGACGGGAAAGACCGCGATAAGGATAAGAGCGGCTCGAAGGACGTCGACAAGGGAGTCGGCGAGGACGTCGAAAAAGACAAGGACGCCCCAAAGGATAAGGAAGAAGAGAAGCGACAGAGTCAAGTAAAAGTTGCCCAAGCGTTCGCGAAATCCGACCGCGAGTTTAAGACTTCGATGGCGCGGCGAATTAAATGGCTTACGAAGTGGGGGAGACTCGGGCGCAAAGCAGGAAGCTTCCTTGAACGATGGGAAGCGTCGCCATCTAAGGGATTGCTCCTCGAGATTGAAGACGAACCCTATGCCCGTTTAGAGAAGCTTTCGAAATATGTCGTGCCCGCCGAGAAGCCCCTTAAGCCCGGTGAATACACCAATAGTCGCTCCTCCCGAGATAAACCGCGAGTTCAGGTTGATGTGAACCCGTTGGGGGAGATCATGTCAGCCTTCTACAAAGAGGACAAGGAGACGGTTTTAGCCCTCGAACCGCCTGAAGATTCCCGGTCAGCACGCCGTTTTACGGAGATGCAGGAATCGCCGTGGAAGGGATTTCTCTATCCCATGATCGCGGGCACATCAAAGGCTGGATGGGCGATCTTTGTCTTCATTGTTCTTCCGCTTCTCGGCCGAATAGTGGATTGGCTTCTTGGTTTATTGCCTGACTTCAATATTCCGTGGCCGTCCATACCGTTGCCGCATATCCCGTGGCCCCATATTTCATGGCCTCACATTCCATGGCCAGATTGGAATCTACCGTCAATCCCTCTGCCGGATTGGGTTGTTTTCCTCATTGACCATCCGAGGATGTGGGTTCCCATCGTTATCGGGCTCGTCGTCGGTGTGACGGCGTGGCGGAATCATAGGAAATCGGAGCGCGCGAAGAAGAACGCGAAACGCAACTTCGCAGCGGACCAGGCGGACAACACGTCTCCTAATGACATGGGTCCTGACAACACGACCCCTAACAGCACGTCCAAGGAAAGAGACGTCGCCGTCGAAAATGATGAGCCGAATTCCCAGCCCCTTGACTCATCTGAGAACCCGGAGTAAATTGTAGTCTCCACGTTTGTTCCGCATGCGTACCTGCAAACGTGTGATGAGGGGCCGATTTTGGTTTCGACTCCGTTCTTCAAGCCAGGGGAAGCGTGCCGGTGCAGGCTAGAGACCACCGTTAAGCGTCGTAGCACATTGATAAGCGCCGAGAATACTCAGCGCGACTACGCTCTCGCTGCCTAATCTAGCGAAGCGTGTCTGTCAGCCCAGGTTCGTTCCCGGCCTGGATCCTGGCATCGTTGAGGGAACTTGCCACACCGTTGTGTTGTCGGGGCGTTGTGGGACTTCTTACTGACAACTGGGCCTGTCATCCAGACAAGTTCGCCTGATCTGGAAGGTCGAGCAGAGACTCCGCGCGAACTGCGCACGGAGAAGCCCTGGCGCGATGACGGAGGACCCGAGTTCGATTCTCGGCGGCTCCACCAGACACACCCCGGTCCTAACCGACCGGGGTTTCGTCGTACAAGCCATAATCCCCAGTCATCAACGTTGTTCCGAACCTGCTTCAACAGTGTTTATGAGTGAGGCCGGGCTGGGCTAGGACGTGGCGAGGTCACAATATATTATCGACGCTGTGCAAATTCGTCGTCCGCAAAAATATGAGCCGACTCAAGAACCGGCTCCAGAGAGAAAGCCCATCCGAGGTGGACTTGGCATATCTCTCGGAATGATCTTTTTAGCGGTATGGGCGATTACTCGTTACACCTCGTCGAGTGTGCGGAATAAAGATCTCGGCAATTTGTTTGTCTGGCCCTTGGACTTTTCCATTTATTACAAGGCTGTCCAGCACGTTTCCGAGGGGCACAATTTGTATGGCAAGAACTATATTTTCAACTTGCCCTTTACCTATCCGCCCTTCGCGGCCGTCGCGTTCACCCCGATGACCTTGGTTGATCGCAAAACACTTGCTGTGTATTGGCAGATAGGCTCCCTGATTGTCCTTTTCGCGGTGATCATAGGGATTTTGCGGCAACGTGGCTATAAATGGTCGTTTTCACTGATTATCATTTCCCTTGCCACGGTATTCGCTTCATTTAATCTCTCGGCAGTTCACGGCACATTCTTTTTCGGCCAGGTCAACATTTATTTGATGGGCCTCGTCTCCCTGGACTTTCTTCGTCGCAAAACGAATTTCGGACGCGGAATAGGAACGGGCCTTGCCGCAGGTATAAAACTCACCCCCGCGTTCTCGGTACTCATTTTTATCTTCGAGCGACGATGGAAAGCATTGATCACCGCCGTCGTCGTTTTTGCTGCAACCATCGTTGCCGGGTGCGTCATCATTCCAGACGGATCGAAGTATTGGACCCATTACATGTTCAATACGGACCGGATCGGGCCCCAAAGTAATCCGGGGGCTCAGTCGCTCCGGGGAGTGCTGTACCGGCTGCATATCGACAACCAAATGACGGTATGGATCGAGCTATCCATCGCGATTGTTCTGGTGTTCTGCATCGCAGCCTTTGGTGCGATTAAACGAGGCAATGTCGCGATGGCACTGTGCCTGTCGGGAATAACCGCGCCAATTATTGCCCCATTTTCATGGTTCCACCATTGGGTTTTCCTCGTCCCCCTAGCAGTCTTGCTTATCGACGCCATTATGCGCGGTCTCACGGCGCCGATCGGGTTGATTCAGAACAAGCGTCTGCGGTGGTCATTGGACCAGGTGGCGGGGTTGTGTGCTGTGGCTCTCGTCAGCGTGATGTACATTCCGTTTGTCAGCCAGTACAGCGTGCCGGCTTTCAAGCACCTTCAGCAGAATAAGTCCTCGGATCCAGCGATTATCCGTGGAAGTTTTGTGTACACCGGTATCGCCATTCTCGTTGTCGTTGCGTTGTGGTACTCGGTGGTCTTGGTTATCGACGCGATCCGCCGCCGCGATGAGCAGGCAGCGTCGCCAGAAAACACGTGGTTCGGCGACGGATCGGGTGGGAACGAGAAGGAGCCCCTGGTCCTGGTGTCCCAGGGGCAAAGTGACTTCAGAGAGCATGAAGCCTGGGCCTATTACGGCCCGGATATCAAGTGATGCTCAGGGGCATAAGCGATGTTTATGTTCGCGCGCTAGCGGCGTGATGATGAAAAGAACCTGCGGCCGCGGACGCCCGCGATGATCATCATGATCCCGAAGGCGGCGAGCATGATGCCCATCAAAATGGTCAGGCTGTAGAGGCTCGTCAGGGGAGCGATGATAAAGATGACGCCCAAGATGATGGACAGGATGCCGCTCCACGTCAGGTAGCTGGAGGATCCGGACATCCGGGAAATCACTCGGCCGGTGCTAAACGTCGTAAGCCCATGAGCTAACGCCATGAAACCGATGGCGATCACGATGACCGCACCAAAACTCTGTGGTGAGATCAGAGCCCCGATGCCGGCGAGCACTAAGAGGATGCCGAAGAAAGCGCCGATCCCGGGGAGGACGGGGATGGATTTGGTGGTGAGACCGAACCAGACGAGTGCGCCACCCGCCAAAATGGAGAAGATCCCTGCGGCCCATGCAAAGACGCTAATTCCAGCATGAGGCCAGATCGCTACGACGAGGCCGACGACGGTGGCTAGTCCTCCTAATGCTGCTAGCCATCCAGATCCTTTCGAGGCAACGCCAGCGATAGGGCTTTCGCCCATTAATGATCCAAGTCCACCAAAGCCGGGATTATTTCCAAACGCGGAGGCATACCCTGAGGAAAATCCTCCGGTGCGGTCATAATCAGCAGAAGAACGGTCGTCGTCGTTACTACCCGACGTACCGCCGTCGGCTCGTCGGCCATCGGCACCGTAGACGGCGTCGGGCTCGAAAGGATCGTCGGGAGTTCCCTTTCCCTTCTTGTTGTTATCGCCGGGTGTTGATGAATTATTAGTCATGATTCTCCATTTCCGTCTTACTGTTGTTCCTATTTTTATTATTCCCGTGTCCGCGAATTCCTGTAAGGAAGGTAATTAATCGGCGGACTCCATGGGGTGATAAGCACCGACGAGATGGGTATCGACGATTCCCAATGCTTCCATAAGCGCAAACATGGTGGTCGGTCCGACGAAAGAAAAACCCTTCTTCTTCAACGTCTTCGCTAGTGCCGTTGATTCCGGCGTACGTGAAGGGATGTCGGATAACCGAAAAGGCCTGGGCAGTGACGTGGAAGCATAAGACCAGACCACGTCGGAAAGGTAAGAATTTTCTTCGTGGAGTTTAAGAGTTGCCTGTGCGTTTCTAATCGTTGCCCGAATCTTTCGCTCATTACGAATGATTGCCGGGTTTGCCATGAGCGACGCCACCGCATCCTCGTCGAAAGTGGCGACGATATCTGGATTAAAGTTGGCGAACGCTTCGCGAGAAGCCGGTCGCTTTCGCAAGATGGTGGACCACGATAATCCGGACTGAAACGCCTCCAGAGTGAGGCGCTCGAACACGCCCGATTCTGTCTTCACCGGCACGCCCCACTCGGTGTCGTCGTAATACTCCATCAGCAGCGGGTCCGCCGCCGCCCATGGAGGACGTGCCCGCCCGTCCTCGCCCATCACGAGGTCAGGAGAGAGACAACCCTGCGCGGTATCCCCATCGTGTAGACCAGACATACTTCGAGTGTGGCATATCTTGGAGTCGTTGTGCTTTAGTAGCGGCTCCGTCCCACCACGGGCGTCCTACTCGGAGCAGCGGGTTATCGCTAGTCGGTTCCCTGTTCCTTAAGGAATGCCGCACATTGCTCCGCATTTGCTTTCAAGCGCGGGTCCCAGTCGAGGTAAGCCTTGGTCTCGCGGGCGATGAGCCCGGACAGCACGAGGAGTCCGATCAAGTTAGGAATGGCCATTAGGCCGTTCGCGAGGTCGGCGAAGGTCCACACGGTGCTCAGCTCTGTCGTCGCACCGACGAACACAATGGCGGTGAACACCATCCGGTAGGGGAGTGATCCCCAGCGCCCGAATGCCCGTTGCGCGCAGCGTTCGCCGTAGTAGGACCACCCCAAGATGGTGGAAAAGGCGAAGAACACGATGGACAACGACACGATTGTCCCACCCCATTGGCCGGGCAGCGCGGTCGAGAACGCGTCGGCTGTCATGGTGCCGGCAGCGTCTTCACCGTGGTCCCATACCCCCGTGGTAATGACGACGAGCCCGGTGAACGTCACCACGATGATCGTGTCGATAAAGGTCTGGGTCATAGACACGAGGCCCTGTCGCACCGGGTGAGTGGTTTTCGCAGCCCCAGCGGCAATAGCTGCAGAACCCATACCGGATTCATTAGAGAAGATGCCGCGCGCAACACCCATTTGAATCGCAATGATGATCGATGATCCAGCGAATCCGCCGACCGCAGCGGTACCCGTGAATGCGTCGGTAAAAATGAGGCTGAGCGCGTGAGGAATCTGGTCAGCTTTCATAGCTAGGACCACCGTGCCACCGACGATGTACACCAGGATCATGAGCGGGACGAAGCCGGATGTGATTTTCCCGATTGCCTGGATCCCGCCGAGCAATACCGCGCCGACCAGGATAAACATGAAGATTCCCGACACCCACGGGTCAATCTGGAACGAGTCCTCAAGCCCCGTCGCAATAGCGTTGGCTTGGGTCAAGTTGCCAATACCAAAGCTGGCGATAATCGCGGCGATGGTGAAAAACCAACCCAAGAATGCGCCGAAACCGTTGGGGATTCCTTTGGTGAGGTATCGCATCGGGCCACCGGACATCGTGCCCTGGCTGTCGGTTTCGCGGAACCGCACACCAAGGAAGGCTTCGGAATACTTCGATGCCATCCCCACGAGGCCGGTGATCCACATCCACACCAACGCGCCGGGACCACCCACAGAAATAGCCGTCGCAACACCAACAATATTGCCGACGCCGACCGTCGCCGCGAGGGCCGTCGTCAATGCTTGGTATTGCGTGATGTCGCCTTCTCCGCCATCGTCTTCGCGGTCGAGCAGCCCGAGCCGCAAGGCCGAAAAAATTTTGCGGAACTGCACGGCTCGGAGGCGGTAGGTGAGCCATAGGCCGGTCCCCAGCAGCAGGGGGATGAGGACGAATGGGCCCCATACGACGGAGTCAACGTCGGAAAGCCAGGAGGAGAAGGAATCCATGGATAAAAAGATACAGATTGGCTGTGAGAAAACTTATTAAATCCTCGGAAAATGTGAAGAATTAACACAGTTGTAGCATCACGACACGTCAGCGACATGGTTGTTACCAGGCTCAATCAAAAAAGGAGAGTGCCGACGAGAAAAACGTCGGGAAACGATAGCCAGGAGCGGGTTACCGTGGTGCTGCGCGTGAGGCTATGCTAGAGCTCCATTGCGAGGTGCCCGGAAACGGATGTGCCGTTCACAGGAAAGATGGAAGTCCATGGATACGGTGGTGCAGAGCGGAAACGCGGGCTCACAAGGCGGCCATAAGTCTCTCATTCTCGATATCATCAGCTTGATTACTCGGCTGGCTATGGCCGCAGTCTGGATTATCAGCGGAATTTCGAAACTGCGTGATTCACTGCAAACTCAGCAAGCAATCAATGCTTATGAAATTCTTCCTCGAGATGTCATTTCACCACTCGCGGCGGGGCTGCCGGTGTTCGAAATCGCGCTGGGCGTGCTATTGCTTCTCGGGATTTTCCTGCGCCCAGCTGCGGTGATCTCCATCGGCCTGTTAACCGTATTTATTATTGCGATCATTTCCGCCTGGGCCCGGGGCCTCAGCATTGATTGCGGATGTTTCGGCGGTGGCGGAGCGAATCCCGACGCGGGACCCTCCACCTATCTGACCGAGATAGGACGCGATTTTGGGTTTATAGTACTTTCGGTATGGACCGTGTGGCGGCCGTTTAAGAGGTTCGCATTGCATCCGTAGTTTTTACTGCGGAGTTCCAAAGATGGTACCGGTGGGTTCCATCCATAAAAAGAATCCGTAAACTAGGTAAAGCTATGGGCGCGATGCTGGTTCGCGTCACCATGTGAAAAGTAAACTGCGAGGACTTCATTGAGTAGTAACAAGATTAAAGCGCCAAATGAGAAAAATAACGGTTTTATCTGGGCGATCGCCGTCATCGTTATTATTATCGCCGTGGTGATTGGCTTTGTCATTATTAATGACAAGAACAACAGCTCGTCCTCAAGTGACGCCGCGAAAGACCAAGCCGACGTCACCGCAGAGTTCAATCTCGACGGCTCGACAGCGAACTTCAAGAGTAGCGACGCTAAATCAGACGTTCCCACCGTCGATCTGTATGACGACTTGACGTGCCCCCACTGTGCTGACCTGGAGTCGAGCACGGGACAGTCTCTTCTCGACGCTGTTAACCAGGGGAAGCTGAACCTGAACATCCGCACGTTGAACTTCCTGGATAAAGGCCAGAACGGGAAGCTTGATGAGCAGGGCCCAGCAACCAAGGCGTTGACGGCGCTGTACGCGGTGGCCAAGTCGGGTGACGGAAAGCTGTATTGGAACTATCGAGCCAGCCTGTTTGAAAACCAGCAGAAAGTTTATGGTTCGTGGGGCTATGACAACTTTGCAGACCTTGCCAAGGATATGGGCGCATCCAAGGGTGTCGTGAAAGACATTAAGGACGCGAAATACCACAAGGACGCCCTGAAAATGGCTGAGGACAATGAAAAGAAGCTAACCAAGGAGGGCGATGGGCAGGTTTCTAGCCCGCGCGTCTTCGTCAACGGTAAAGAGCTCAAGTTACAGTCCTCTGACCAGCACGCCTTCGAAGATTGGGTGCCTCAGGCTGAAACAGGCAAGGTCGAATAAGCGGTATTCGCCGAGCCCATAGGGACTTTCGGTTAATTTCCGAGCCCTCGTTTAAGAAGCACCACAAGGGAGCCAGTCAAAAAGGAGATTGGCTCCCTTTTTCTATGTCTGTCTTGTTAGCGTTGGCGTCTTCTCTGGCGGCTATGTTTACGCCTTTGGCGCAATACACATACCCATTGCGAAAAGCCCCCACGTGGGGATACGAGGGTGCAGCTTTCGTCGAAAAGGGGGAAACTGGGGGATGAAAGTTTGTATTGTCGCCACTTATCAGCGTTGTCTTATCTCTGAGGAGGCCCATCATGGCACACCCCCGCGCTGGCCAGCTAGCTCAGCCCGAGGATCTTATTGACCTCGCCGAACTTGTCACTGCGTATTACACGAAGCATCCGGATCTGGAAAATATCGATCAGCAGGTCGTTTTTGGCACGTCGGGGCACCGGGGGTCATCGCTGGACACAGCCTTTAACGAGGATCACATTCTCGCGACGACGCAGGCCATCGTCGATTACCGAAAAAAGGAAGGCATAGACGGCCCGCTTTTCGTCGGCCGGGATACGCACGGTTTGTCAGAGCCAGCGATGATTTCTGCCCTAGAGGTCCTCGTCGGCAATAAAGTGACGACGCTTGCGGATTCAGCGGGGAAGTACACGCCGACGCCTGCTGTGTCCCACGCGATTTTGACGCATGAGCACCCGAAGGCCGATGGCATTGTGATCACGCCGTCCCACAATCCGCCGCGGGACGGGGGCTTTAAATACAATCCGCCGACGGGTGGTCCTGCCGGGACGGATGCGACGGGGTGGATCGCGGATCGTGCCAATGAGTACATTGCGCAGGGGCTCAAGGGGGTCACGCGCAAACCTGTTAGTGGTGTGACGGATTGGGGGGATTATCTCAAGCCCTTCGATTTTATGTCGGATTACATTGATGATCTGCCGTCGATCGTGAACCTTGATGCGATTCGCGACGCAGGGGTCCGCATTGGTGCTGATCCGATGGGTGGCGCATCGGTTGATTACTGGGGCGCGATTGCAGACAAGCATCGGCTGGATCTCACCGTGGTCAATCCGCTGGTCGACGCGACATGGCGGTTCATGACCTTGGATACCGACGGCAAAATCCGCAT
This sequence comes from Corynebacterium sp. c7Ub_26, assembly GCF_053760365.1. Classification (NCBI taxonomy): domain Bacteria; kingdom Bacillati; phylum Actinomycetota; class Actinomycetes; order Mycobacteriales; family Corynebacteriaceae; genus Corynebacterium; species Corynebacterium sp. c7Ub_26. Next base: position 229,450 of record NZ_JBSNBL010000001.1, read on the forward strand.
GGATTGCTCCAGCCCGAACTCCATGGCGTCCTTGGTGCATAATCGCGATAAGTACGACATCGCGACGGGTAACGATGCCGATTCTGACCGCCACGGCATCGTCACTCCCGACGCTGGCCTCATGAATCCGAACCACTATCTGGCCGTCGCCATTGATTACCTCTTCGCGCATCGCCCGCAGTGGGCGGACTCGACGGCCGTCGGGAAGACGGTGGTGTCGTCGTCGATGATTGATCGTGTCGTCGAGAAATTGGGCCGTAAGCTTGTTGAAGTTCCTGTTGGGTTTAAGTGGTTTGTCCCGGGGCTGATTTCAGGCGAGATCGGCTTTGGTGGGGAAGAGTCGGCCGGGGCTTCCTTCCTCCGTTTCGACGGAACCGTGTGGTCGACCGATAAGGACGGGCTGATCCTTAACCTCCTGGCCAGCGAGATCAAAGCAGTCACGGGGGAGACGCCGTCCGAGCGGTATGCGGAATTGGCGGAGGAGTTCGGTGCTCCGGCTTATGCGCGTACCGACGCCGAGGCCAACCGTGAGCAAAAGGATCGGTTGAAGAAGCTCTCTCCGTCGGACGTCACAGCGACGACCCTGGCGGGGGAGGAGATCACGAACAAGTTGACCGAAGCGCCTGGTAACAATGCGGCGATTGGTGGTCTGAAAGTCGTGACCGAGAACGCGTGGTTCGCTGCTCGGCCGTCGGGCACCGAAGATAAATACAAGATTTATGCGGAGTCCTTCAAGGGCGACGATCACCTGGCCGAAATTCAGCGCGAGGCGCAGCAGCTCGTTGAAGACGTGCTGGGCAAGTAAAGGCCTGGGCACATACGACAAATTCCCTGTTCATCGCTGACCAGGGAATCTTTGTGGAGCTAACGGGACTCGAACCCGTGACCCCCACACTGCCAGTGTGGTGCGCTACCAGCTGCGCCATAGCCCCTTAGACCACGATTAATTTACTCATCGGGAAGATATTAGACAAATCACCAGGTGGGTACGTTGATTTCGCCGGCACAGCGATGCCAATGAGTCGCCAACGAGTTGATAGAACGTCGGCGCGAGTATGCAATTTTTTATCGGTCCGGCTCCTCCTTTCCGCGTACACTGAGTGGGTAAGTAAGTGTCCACTCACTTGTTGTGTCGTTCTGGTCACTTACCCCCGATATCGATGTCATGCTGCTTCGAATAAGTGGAGAAGCAGCGTCGCGGAAGGATTCATGATGCAGAAGGTCGCATTCATCACCGGCGCTGGTCAGGGCATTGGTGAGGCTATCGCAAAGCGCTTGGCCAACGATGGTTTCGCCATCGCAGTCGCGGACTTTAATAATGACACCGCGGAAAAAGTCGCCAAGGACATTTCGGCGCAGGATGGTGGCAAGGCCGTCGCCGTGCACGTCGATGCGTCGGATCGCGATTCCGTCTTTTCCGCTGTCGACGAAACCGTCGAGAAACTGGGGCGTCTGGACGTCGTCGTTAATAATGCTGGTCTTGGCCCGACGACCCCGCTGGAAGACATCACCCTCGAGCTGTACCACAAGGTGTTCGACGTCAACGTGGGCGGAACCCTGTGGGGAATTCAGGCCGCGATGAAGTACATGAAAGAGACCGGCGGGAAGATCATTAACGCGTCGTCGCAGGCAGGCCAGGTGGGCAACCCAGAATTGGCCGTTTACGGTGCGACGAAGTTCGCTATTCGGGGTATTACGCAGACCGCTGCTCGTGATCTTGCGAAGTATGGGATCACGGTCAACGCTTACTGCCCGGGCATTGTGGATACGCCGATGATGCGTGGCATTGCTCAGGAAGTTGCGGATAACGCTGGCAAGCCGTTCGAGTGGGGCATGGAGCAGTTCGCGCAGAACATCACCTTGGGTCGTTTGTCGAAGCCCGAGGATGTGGCCGCGTGTGTGTCCTATCTTGCCGGTCCGGATCCGGATTACATGACAGGGCAAGCGCTCCTGATTGATGGCGGTATGGTCTTTAACTAAGCCTCTTAGCTGCTGTTTTGTCAGTCAGTGGGGCATGGGAATACTTTTCATGATGTTTTGTTGATATGTCATGTAAACGGTTTTACCCATAATCGAGGGAAGGATTGAACGATGCAATTCGGACTATTCACTGTTAGCGACATCACGGCCGATCCCACCACCGGGAAGGCGCCTACCGAGCATGAGCGCATCCAGGCCTGGGACGCCATGGCTAAGAAAGCGGAAGAAGTTGGCTTAGATGTCTTCGCTATCGGCGAGCATCACAATCCTCCGTTCTTCTCCTCGAGCCCCACGACGGCACTGGCACACCTCGCGGCCAAATACCCGAAGCTGCTGTATTCAACGTCGACGACGCTGATCACCACGAACGATCCAGTGAAGATCGCTGAAGACTACGCCATGCTGCAGCATCTCACTGACGGCAACATCGACCTCATGATGGGCCGCGGTAACACCGGTGCGGTGTACCCATGGTTCGGAAAAGATATCCGCAAGGGAATTCCGCTGGCCATCGAGAACTATCACCTGCTGCGTCGGTTGTGGCGTGAAGAGGTGGTGAATTGGAAGGGCGAGTTCCGCACCTCGCTTCAAAGCTTCACCAGCACTCCGCGGCCGTTGGACGATACGCCACCATTTGTGTGGCACGGTTCCATCCGCTCGCCGGAAATCGCAGAGCAGGCTGCCTATTATGGCGACGGCTTCTTCCACAACAACATATTCTGGAATATCGAACACACACAGCAGATGGTGAAGCTCTACCGTGAGCGCTATGAGCACTACGGGCACGGATCTGCTGACCAGGCAATCGTCGGCCTGGGTGGTCACGTCTTTATGGCGGATACGGAAGCAGAAGCGAAGAGATTCTTCCGCCCCTACTTTGATAACGCACCTGTCTATGGCCATGGTCCGTCGCTCGAAGAGTTCGAGGCCATGACCCCGTTGACGGTGGGCACGCCGGAGCAGGTCATCGAGAAATACCTCGGGTACGCCGATGCTGTTGGTGACTATCAGCGTCAGCTATTCCTGGTGGATCACGCTGGTGTCCCGCTGGATAATGTGCTGGAGCAGATCGAAATCCTGGGTAAGGAGGTTGTTCCGGTCTTGCGCCGCGAGTTTGAGGCACGACGTCCGGCGCACGTCCCCTCAGATCCGCCGACGCACGCATCGCTGGTTGCTGAAGGCCCGGATTCTCCGTTCCATCTGGTTCAGCCGGTTAAGGCACGTGAAGAAAATAGTTAAGCTACCGTGCATTCTTAGCTAGCTATTAATACATCGGCGAATCAGAAAGGCGTAACGGAAAATGAAGAAAGTCGCGGTTATTAATGCAGGGGTAGGAACGCCCTCGAATACGAAGATGCTCATTGATTCCATTACTGGGGCTTTAGAATCTCAGGTGTCCAAACGTGGCGACGCGGTCGAGATCGAAACAATTAACTTGCGGCCCCTCGCCAACGAACTAGCCACAGTGATGACCACCGGTATGGCCGGTGAGAAACTCACACAAGCGAAGAAAACACTCTCGGCTGCCGACGGTGTTATCGCGGCATCCCCGGTCTTTACCTCGAGTTACACCGGGCTATTCAAGATGTTCATGGATTCCCTGGATACCAATGCTCTCAACGGCATGCCGGTGCTGATCGCGGCGACAGCGGGCACTCCTCGCCATGCCCTCATGCTCGACTACGCGATGCGCCCGCTGTTCACATACTTGCGCGCTACGGTCATGCCTACGGGCGTCTTCGCAGCTACCGAGGACTTCGGCCAAGAGACTGACCTCACGCGCCGGGCCAACCGCGCAGCATCGGAGCTTGCTGGTTATCTCTTGGCGACGACGGGAGCTGTGGAAGGATTCGGCCCCGACCTGACGGAGTCGGCCCCCGAACGCAAGGACGGCGTCAACGTTTCTCACTCCCGCGACTTTGAGGATCTTTTACGCGGTCACGAGGGGTAACCGCTGGTGAGGGGCGCCGGGAGAATAAACCCCGGTGAGTTAGAGTTCCTCAGTCGCTTTCACAGCAATGTCATCCTCGCCCGGCTTTGACGGGGCGGGGATTTCTTGTGCTTCATCAGCGCTAATTCGGCGTTCACGTGTGCGAGGTTCCAGCGCGACGGGACGCCCGGTTTCCAGCGATTCCTTCACTGCCTCACAGACGCGGATATCGAGCAGGCCCTCTTCACCATCGGGCTCAGGCTGTTTATTTTGGCCGACGCACGTCAGAAAATACCGCGTTTCACCAGCGAATTGATCCTTGGCGCCGTAGTGCCATTCCTCGGTGGTATCGGTACCGCTGCCTTCTTTGTCGGCAAGCGACACAGTCGCGTGAAGATCGGAGCCTTCACCCCACATGTACGACGACGGGGACACGACCGTCCCCTTAGAGGCTGCTAGTGTGAAGCCCTCGGCTGAGGACGTCGAGTAACTCGCCGTAAATTGGGCAGTCCGTCCGCTGTCGAATCCAAGAGAAACGCTGACGGTTGGGGTGGTGTCCGGACCGGTGCCCTCGTGGTGGCCGCCGATCGCGTAAACGGTCGTCGGTTCTTCTTCATACAGATTGCGAACCATGTTGAGCGCGTAGACCCCGAGATCGGGAACCGGGCCGCCCCAGAACCCGTGGTTCGCGCGGTGATTCTCCGGGTTAATCGTGTGGCTGAACTGCGATGTGAAGTAACGCGCATCGCCGAGTTTGCCAGAGCGGACAAGCTCGACCAGGTCAATCATGAACGGGTCGGTGTGCATCCGATAGGCGAGCATGAGCGTCGTGCCCGTCTCGTTGGCCGCGGCGATCATGGCCTGACAATCGTCGACCGACGGGGCCATGGGCTTTTCACACAACACGGGAATCCCGGCGTGAAGTGCGGGGATGGTGAATTCACGATGGCGATCAACCGGCGTCGCAACATAGACAGCGTCGATATCGCCCGAGCCAAGGAGTTCCTGGTACCGGTCATAGGAATATCCAGGGACGTCATAGCGCTTTGCCTTCTCGGGATGCGACGTAACGACGGCGGCTAGCTGCGCCTCGGGTAATTGCGCGAGTCCAGGAAGGAAGGCTTGCTGCGCGATCTGCCCGAGCCCGACGACAGCGAAGCGATAGGGGAGGTCGGGTGATCCTGGTTTGTTCGATGATGTGTTTTCCAATGTGTTATTCGACATAGAAGCCAGGGTAGGTCTGAATCCTCGATCGCGTCGAGTGTGAGTGCTTGGGAGCTGGAGGGTGTACGGGAAGCTGGGGGGTGTAAGCAGTGTGAAGTCCGCGATATTAAATGAGGAATTATTATGCGTATTTAAAAAATTAGGCTAATCTACACACATCTCCCTTTTTATTCAAGGTTAAACTGCACATAGGTGGCGCCCCTCATGTCCTCCAAACCCCTGGGCCCAGATCAGTCCAGCCAGTCAGAATTCGATCCACCCCAGTCTGGCTCCGACAGCCAGCCAGGTTACAGCGACCAGCTCAATAATGATCCGACGGAAAACTTCAGCATGGAAGAGAGTGCGCAGCAGAGCGGTGTGAACCGTCGTGTGAACTGGCCGACCGTCATGATGGCCGGCGGGGTAGCAGCTATCGTTGCGGCGGTCATCCTGGCGATTGGCGTTGTCGGTTTGTCTCGCCATGGAGACGACGATTCAGCCGCCTACGTCGCGGAAGAGACCACCGACGCGCAGGGGCACAAGGTCATCAAGAAGTCGCCGGTCCCGTCGAGTGCGAAGAAATCGGAAGATGCTTCCGGGAAAAATTCGCACGATAAGAATAAGACTGACAAGGGATCCACTGGCGGAGCCCTGGGTGCTCCGACTGAGGGGAAGAAAGCGTCGTCGTCGGGCGGAAACTCGGATTCGAGTTCGGGGTCTGGATCGAATGACAATGATAATGGCTCGGATTCTGATTCGTCTCAGAACGGGCAGGATGAGTCTGATGCCGGAGATAATGATGCCGACGATAGCAGCGTATCGGACTCGGATTCCGGAAACCGCAGGTGGACGCCGTCGTCACCCTTGCCAGCCAACTACACGGTGACGGATCCCAATCCTTCGCTCGACGAGCTCAACGGGATTGTGTACTTCCTGACTGCGACGGATGCCTCGGATGAAGCTAAGAAAGCGAATATTGAGGCACCCGATGCTGTGGTCGTTCCAAAGACTGTCTCGAGGATCGGTCTATTCCGTGCTCCACGTGGTGGGAGCCGGCTAACCGGACCCATGGAGCGAAACGGCGACACCATTACTGTTCAGCTTCACTCTTTCTCTGCAGGGATTCCCGACATTTCAATGCCTATCAACTTTGTCTACAAAGACGGGAATTGGCGGTTGGCTAGTTCATCAATGTGTCAGGGTGTGAAAACCGTTGGTCTTCCGATCTATTGCAACGCTTAGGGAAAACGCTGAGGTAATCAGCGTGATGAGTGTTCAGAAAAGGTCAGCGTCGTGATACTGCTGGATAACATTCGTTATGAAGTCGACCCAGGTAGCCGTCGGCTATGGTCCAGGACGACGAGTAGTAAACACCGTGAATCAGGCGCACATCGCGGGTCGAGTCAGGGCCGGAATGTCGCTACACGAGGCAAGCGGACCGACTTCGCATTGTCCGATGTGTCACTGCGTTTCGATAATTCCACGATCACGTATCTCGTCGGCCTCAATGGTGTGGGCAAGTCGACGCTGCTAAAAATTATGGCTGGCATCGTGCCGGTCGCGTCGGGAGTAGTCAGCGTGGATGGCGCTGACCCGCGGAAATGGGACGGACCCGGCCGCTCATTGGGAGTGTTCCTGGATACAACGGCGAGCGAAATGAAGCAGTCGGGGCGTCATCATTTGCATTGGGTAGCGTCGGCAAAAAGACTGTCCTGGGATGAAGCTGACGACATGATTGTGCGCGTCGGGCTTGGGGCCGTGGCGGATAGGCCAGTGCGTAGTTATTCGCTCGGCATGCGTCAGCGGTTGGGCGTTGCGACTGCGCTGCTCGGGTGGCCGCGGAACATCATTATGGACGAGCCGATGAATAGCTTGGACCTGGCGGGCATGTTGTGGTTGCGGTCTTTGATGCGGGATCTGGCCGAGCGCGGTCACTGCGTTGTGGTGGCGTCGCATCATTTCGCGGATGTGGAGCGGACTGCGGATCGGGTGGTTTTGCTCGAGGGCGGGACTATCGTGTCGCAAGGTTCGGTACGCGATGTTGTCGGGACTCATGCGTCGTTGGAGGAAGCGTTTATCGACGCGATCCCACGTGCGCTCAATCACGCGGTCGCTGTTGGCCGCAACGGCGCGGTGCCCGTCGGCCACCATAATGTCGGGAGGAGTGGCCATGCCCGGTAGCTCTGACAGTGCACGAATCAACAGTGCCGCGCGTAAGTCGGGACCGTTTCCCTGGCGCGCCTTCTATTCCGCGTGGACCTCAGAGTGGGTGCGGTTAAGCGGCTGGAGAGGGCCTTTCATACGTGTCCTCGTGCCATTGGGCATCGTTCTGCCCTTGGTAGTGACGCTGGTCATTGGCGGTGTAGCGGAATCGCTGCACGGTAACGGTGGTTTGATTCAGGTTCGCGAAGTATCGACGACGAACGCGAACTATTGGGTGATTTACTTGGGAATCACCATGTATACCGTCGTCGCGACTTACGCGCAGGCCTCATCGATGCGAGGGCCCGGTGGCGAGCTGGACTCCGTACTGCACCCACGACCAGTCCCGTCGATCATCGCTCGCTGGCTAGTCCTGTCGGTTGCCGCGGCCATCGGATCGTTTTTCTCCGTCCTCATGGTGATGGTTGCCTTGCCGGCGTTATATCCGCAGGTGTACGGGTCTGTGTCCGCCTCAAGCGTCGAGGGTGTGCGGTTCTTGTGGGCGACGCCGTTATATGCGGTCGCAGCGTGCGGGATTGGTGTGGGAATCGGCGCGCTCGTTGCGGTACCCGCGGCCGCTATTACCGTGATCACGGTGTGGTCACTCTTGATCGAGAACGCCGTCGTGTTCGCCCCTCACGGGGGTGAAATTGTGCGGTGGATGCCGTTTCTGAACGGAATTTTTGGCACAGGTCAAGAGATAGTTCTTGAGCCGCCGTGGAGCAGTAACGGCTCGTTGCTCTACGTCATGGGATGGGCTGCAGTGATTATGCTTTTGGGCACCTGCTCAGCGGTTAGACGGTCGCGTCGGCCCCGCTAGCAGGCGCCTAACATGCACCATGACTAGGGTGTTCCTCGTGTCGGGTTGGCACCCGAAAGGGGGATTTCGCTGTGACGAACGTGTTTTTAGAGCAGAATAGACACATGAGCGACGAGAACATCATCACTGAACTGTCCGACGAGGAAGTCTTCGACTTCCTCTCTTCTGTAAAGCTAGGGCGCCTGGTTGTCAGGTCCGGTGAGGACATTGACATTTACCCGGTCAATTACGTTGTTGATCCCGGCGACGGCGACCGTCCGAAGTCGATCCTTTTCCGCACGTCAGAGGGGTCAAAGCTGGTCTCGCTGACCGTCAACGATAAGGTCCTTTTCGAGGTTGACTCTTTCGACGAGTCCGACGCCACATCGGTCGTCATCCGCGGTCGGGCACATCGCCTGACCAGCACTGCCGAGATCAACGAGGCAGACAAACTTGAGCTCAAGCCGTGGCTTCCCACGCTGAAATACAACTATGTGCGTGTCGTCCCAGACTCCGTGTCAGGCCGTCACTTCAAACTTGGCGACGAACCTGACCGGTACATGAGCACGAAGTACTAGCACAGATTATTGCTTCCACCATGTGTCGGTAGGGGCGACCGGCATGCTGCGCTTATGGCGGCTCACCGTGTAGAGATGCTCGATGCGATCGATGGCCTCCTGTGGCAGCCCGTCGACGCCTTCGAGGTAGTCGTCGATCTGTGAGTAGGTCACGCCGAGTGCATCTTCATCGGGCAGCGCGGGGCGGTTGTCTTCCAGGTCTGCCGTGGGAACCTTGCTCCACGTGCTGGGGGGCGCGCCGAGTTCCTGAAGCAGTGCTGCACCCTGCCGTTTTGTCAGGCCTGAGAGGGGGAGAACATCCGCGCCGCCGTCACCGTACTTGGTGTAAAAACCGGTTACGGCTTCTGCAGCATGGTCAGTGCCGACGACGAGGAGGCCGAGCTGCCCGGCCGCCGCATATTGGGCAACCATGCGGATGCGTGCTTTGACATTTCCCCGGTTGAAATCGGTGAGACAGTGAATTCCTAGCGACGCCGATACCGTCTTTGTTAACGCTTGGGTTGCATCTTTGATATTGATGGCGACGGTCCGATCGGACTCGATGAAGTTCAGAGCGCGCTGGGCATCGTCCTCATCTGCTTGCTCTCCATAGGGGAGCCGCACCGCGTGGAAACGTACCTTGGTTCCTTCTTGCTCGCGGACACGCTCGACGGCGAGTTGGGCCAGGCGGCCAGCGAGCGTCGAATCCTGGCCTCCCGAAATGCCCAGGATAAAGCCCTTAGCCTGCGTGGAGATCAGGTACTCGGCCAGGAATGAAACTCGTCGTTCGATTTCTTCTTGTGGATCAATGGTGGACTGGACGCCAAGGGAGCGTCGTATGTCGTCGCGAAGATCGCTTGTCATTCCACCATGGTAAAACGGTTGGGTTGCTGATGTACACCGGTGTCGGTAATTCACGTACACCGGTGTGGGGTAGGTAGGGGATTGGGCATAAAGTTTTGGATTTCGGCCTGGTCGCGGTACCATAGCGCTTCGTGTCATAGTCATGTGGGTGAACTGCGACGATTTCGTAGGAATTATCCGCACCAGACTGTGTTGTGTAGTGGCCGATCACCACAGGTGGTTGGCTTTTACTAGCCCAGCCGACGAAGAAAGGAGCGCCCGATGAAGGTCCGTAAGTCCCTTCGGTCGCTGAAGAACAAGCCGGGCGCTCAGGTTGTGCGCCGTCACGGCAAAGTTTTTGTGATCAACAAGAAGGATCCTCGTTTCAAGGCCCGCCAGGGTTAATTGACTCAGTGACCGTAGCTGGCAGTCAGCAAGAGTTTGTATAGAAGCCGACGGTCGACATTGAGCTGAGCGCTGAAGTAGCGCCGAACCGGCAGCTTTCCGTTAGGAAGGTTGCCGGTTTTTGCGTTTCGTTGGCAGGGTGGTTTGTGAGTGGGGCCTTACGGGTTTTACGACGAAAGTGTGTCCGCGTGCTGGAAAACTGTGGGGGTATATAGGCGAAAAATGGCCGAAAATTGACCATATCCCCCCGCACTTTAATTTTGGGGCGCATATTCCCCCGCACTTTTCGGGGCTCTAGGTGTAGTTTCCTGCAGTTTTTCCGTCTACCGACTTCTTCTTCCGCGCGTCGGTGCTTCGCGCCCAGGAATTGGGTTCTTCCAGGGGCGTATTTACGGTTAGTCACGAGGGCACAATCCTTCAGGAGCCTGTCCGCACCGATCACCCGGTAGGCGCTCTGGCACATGGGTGAAACATCGTGCTTCACGGACGAGGTTGTGCGGTTCGTGGATGATGCACATCTATGTAGCAAAACTGATGCTTAAATCGGGCTTGCATACATGTAGTGATTCGTAATAGTGACGACCTTGGAATTTCGTCTTTGTAATTACTACATGTAGTGGCGGTGAGTCGATTCAAATTCTATCTATTGTGTTTTTGCTGTCGGTGGGATAGAGTTAATTCCCGTTGCACGGGCCGAACAAAGGGTGAGGATCCGCCGGATAATCGCCTCGTTCTCGCGGTAAAAGTGCCCGTCGATAAACAATTACCGCAGCAAAAGTAGTGCATCAACAGAGGGAGAATTTTCTATGGCCGTCACCGTCTACATCAAGCCCGCCTGTGTTCAGTGCACTGCTACAAAGAAGGCTCTCGATCGTGCGGGCGTGGACTACGAAACTGTCGATATCACCATGGACAGCGACGCTCGCGACTACGTGATGGCTCTGGGCTACCTGCAGGCCCCTGTCGTTGTCGCTCAGGACGAGCACTGGTCGGGGTTCCGTCCGGATCGTATTAAGAGCCTGGTCACTTCCGCTGCATAAGGCGCCGCTGCACACGTCGTCGCCGTTCGACGAGGGCTCGCGTGGCGCGAAATCTTATCTTTTGGTTGTTCTGCAGAGCTAATAGGCGGTTCCCAGCAATGCGTAGCCCCGCCTCATTTTCATTTTTCTTTCCGTTTTAACAGTTTCAGTCACCAGAAAAGATGAAAAATAATCATGTACCTCGTCTATTTCTCTTCGGCGACGAATAACACGCAGCGGTTCGTCGATAAGTTGGGTATGCGTGCAGACCGGATACCGCTTCGACGTACCGAACCTGACCTGATCGTCGACGAGCCATATGTCCTGATATGCCCAACATATGGCGGTGGGGCGTCGATAAGCCGGCAGGAAACGAGGCCTGTGCCCACCCAGGTGATTCATTTCCTGAACAATGAGCAAAACCGCAGCTTGATTCGGGGTGTTATCGCATCGGGTAACACCAATTTTGGTCCAGATTATGGCGTCGCGGGCGATATTATCGCAGAAAAGTGTCACGTTCCTTATCTCTATCGGTTCGAGTTGATGGGAACCCAGGAGGACGTGGCCATCGTGAAACAGGGCCTCGCTGCATTTGAAGCCAATGGGATGAGACGACACGCAGCATAAGTAATGCGAAACGCCTGTATGAACTCTCATCACAGACCGAACATCAATCACGAAACGTCAGTACAGAAGTTCCCCCTCAACTATTAGGAGATTCTAGGTGTCAGATCTCGGCAAAACAGTAGCAGAACCTGTTCGGGCTACAGAGCAGTTAGATTTCCATGCTCTCAATGCCATGCTTAACCTCTATGACGAGAATGGCAAGATTCAGTTCGACAAAGACCGCGAAGCAGCTAATCAATTTTTCCTTCAGCATGTTAATCAGAACACGGTGTTCTTCCATGATCTGGAAGAAAAATTTGATTACTTGATTAAGAACAATTATTACAACGGTGACGTTGTCGAGAAGTATGAATTTTCCGACATTAAAGATCTGTTCAAGCAAGCCTATAGCTACAAGTTCCGTTTCAAGACGTTCTTAGGCGCATACAAGTATTACACCTCATACACGTTGCGTACCTTTGATGGGAACCGTTACTTAGAGCGGTATGAGGATCGAGTATGCATGGTTGCATTGGGGCTTGCCGATGGTGACATCTCTCTAGCGCGTCGGCTCGTCGACGAAATTATTCAGGGCCGTTTTCAGCCAGCAACCCCGACATTCCTCAACATCGGCAAAGCTCAGCGCGGTGAGCCGGTTTCATGCTTCCTTCTTCGTATCGAAGACAATATGGAGTCGATTGGTCGCTCTATCAACTCTGCTTTGCAGCTATCTAAGCGAGGCGGGGGAGTAGCGCTTCTGCTGTCTAACCTGCGTGAACAGGGTGCTCCGATCAAGAAGATTGAGAACCAATCGTCCGGCGTCATTCCAGTAATGAAGCTCTTGGAGGATTCCTTCTCTTACGCCAACCAGTTGGGTGCGCGCCAGGGAGCCGGAGCGGTTTATCTACACGCACACCATCCGGATATTCTGCGATTCTTGGACACCAAGCGTGAAAACGCGGACGAAAAGATCCGTATTAAAACCTTGTCACTGGGTGTAGTTATCCCCGATATTACGTTTGAATTGGCCAAGCGTAATGATGATATGTACTTGTTCTCGCCGTATGACGTTGAACGAGTCTATGGGAAACCCTTCTCGGACATCGGCATCTCTGAGCATTACGACGAGATGGTGGAAGACCCTCGCATTAAGAAATCGAAAATTAATGCGCGGCAGTTCTTCCAGACTCTGGCCGAGATTCAATTCGAGTCCGGGTATCCGTATATTATGTTTGAGGATACAGTTAATCGCGCGAATCCCATCGCTGGGCGCATTAATATGTCTAACCTCTGCTCAGAGATCCTCCAGGTCAATAGCCCGTCGGAATTTAACGCGGACCTGACGTATCAACATATTGGCGACGACATCTCGTGCAACCTCGGTTCGCTGAACATTGCGATGGTCATGGATAGTGATGACTTCGACGGAACTATTGATACCGCTATCCGTGGGTTGACCGCGGTCTCGGATCAGACGTCGATCGATTCGGTGCCATCCGTCCGGCAGGGCAACGAGCATTCCCACGCAATCGGCTTGGGCCAGATGAACCTCCACGGCTACTTGGGGCGTGAGCACATTTACTATGGCAGTGAGGAAGCGCTCGATTTCACTAATGCGTATTTCGCCGCCGTCATGGTGGCCTGCCTCAAGGCATCCAATCGCCTCGCCAAGGAACGGGGCGTGACGTTCACCGGCTTCGAGGACTCCGATTACGCGTCGGGTGCTTTCTTTGATCGGTACGATCCGAAGGACTTTGCTCCGAAAACAGAGAAGGTCAAGCGCATCTTTGAGGAATCGTCGATTTCGGTAACGACGCCTGAGGAGTGGGCCCAGTTGCGTGAGGATATCCAGCAATACGGCCTCTACAACCGAAACCTTCAGGCTATTCCTCCGACGGGTTCTATTTCGTATATCAACAACTCGACATCGTCGATTCACCCGATCGCGTCGAGAATTGAAATCCGTAAAGAGGGCAAGATTGGGCGCGTGTACTATCCCGCACCGCATATGAACAATGACAACCTTGACTATTTCAAAGATGCTTATGAAATAGGATATGAAAAGGTTATCGATACGTATGCGATAGCGACGAAATACGTCGACCAAGGGTTGTCGCTTACCTTGTTCTTTAAAGACACCGCAACGACGCGAGATATTAACCGCGCACAGATTTACGCGTGGAAGAATGGGATTAAGACCCTGTATTACATTCGTCTGCGGCAGGCGGCATTGGAAGGTACAGAGGTCGAAGGTTGCGTCTCCTGCATGCTGTAACGGTTGGGCAGTGACGGTGCGGCAGTTGACGGTGCACGATGCGCGCTGTCACAGTCGGGCCGTAAGAAGTGGGGCCGAAGCGGGCATAAAAATAAAAATAGGCCCCATATCGTGATGATATGAGGCCGTTGGTTACCTAACTGGCCGGCGCAGGCCAACTAGTTTTTCCTGGTTAGTTTTAGCGCTGACCAAGCTCAGCATCGAGGCGGAGAATGCCTGCACCGTCGTCGCCAACAAGCTCAAGGCGATCGAGAATCTCGTTAACCGTGTCTTCTTCTTCGATCTGTTCGGTCAAGAAGCGGTCGATTAACTGGCGGGAATCAAGGTCTCCTTCAGCATCTGCAGTCTTGGCAAGATCGCGAATCAGGCCCGATCCCTTCTTCTCGTGTTCGAGAGCCGCCTGGAATGCGTCCTTCGCCGACTGAATGTTGAGCTCAGGAACGGAAAGGGTGGAGATGGTCACCTGACCACCGCGAGCCAAGATGTGGTCGCTGAAAGCGTGAGCATGCTCGAATTCCTCATCGACTTGTTCGCGCATCCAGTCCCGCATGCCTACCAAGCTAAGGCGATCAAGCTCCAGCCCAAGTTGCTTGTAAACGAGTGCCGCCTGGAGTTCGGCGTTGAATTGGTCATTGAATGCTTTCTGCATTGTGTCACTGATAGCCATGCCCCGATTATATAAAACTTTTTTGTTTTGGCCAATTATTTTTGAAAAAATTTTAGGACTGAATTTTTTAGTTTAAGCAAAAAACAACCGGAATGCGGGTTTTAGGGTTTGCTACCATCCGATTTATTGTCCACGATATTTCACTACCCTCTCTCTAGATTCACAATTTTAGAATTAAACCTACGTCTATTTTTTTAAGGAAGTGGTCGTTGTCCTATGAATCTAAAATTCGCGGCTTTGACCAAAGAAGGTCGAACAATTTTTCCGCGCAAAACTGGCACTAACGCTAAAGATTTGATTCGAGTAGTGAGAGGGGAGCCTATGTCGTTGGGTAAGGGCTAGACTTGGCCGGTAGGGGACTGACGGATATTGGCAGTTGATATTTACAGTGTTGAAAGGGGCACTTTTATGAAGAAGACCAACGCAATCACACCGGTCCGATGGGGGACAAACGCGAACAACCACGATCGCCCCATCGCCGCCATCGATTGGAACACCATTCCCGATGACAAAGACCAAGAGGTGTGGGATAGGCTCACAGGGAACTTCTGGCTACCAGAGAAAGTTCCGCTCTCTAACGACATCAAGAGCTGGGGCACCCTCAACGAGCTAGAACAGCGCACCACGATGCGCGTATTCACCGGCCTCACCATGCTGGACACGATCCAGGGCACCGTCGGCGCGGTTTCTCTCATTCCCGACGCCCTAACGCCGCATGAAGAAGCTGTCTATACCAATATTGCGTTCATGGAGTCGGTCCACGCCCGCTCCTACTCGTCGATCTTCATGACATTGTCGTCGACACCGGAAATCAACGACGCCTTCCGGTGGTCCGAGGAGAACGAGAACCTCCAAGACAAAGCCCGGATCGTTCTCGACTACTACGAGGGCGACAACCCCTTCAAGCGGAAGGTGGCGTCGACACTTCTTGAGTCCTTCCTCTTCTACTCGGGCTTCTACTTGCCGATGTACTGGTCCAGCCACGGCAAGCTCACCAACACTGCCGACGTCATTCGCTTGATTATTCGCGACGAAGCAGTCCACGGCTACTACATCGGTTATAAGTACCAGCGCGGCCAGGAGGCTCTGACGCAGTCCGAGCGCGATGGGCTGAAGGAGTACACCTTCGACCTTCTCTACGAGCTCTATGACAACGAAACGCAGTACACCGAAGACCTCTATGACGAGCTGGGGTGGACGGAGGACGTCAAGCGTTTCTTGCGCTACAACGCCAATAAGGCCTTAAACAATCTGGGGTACGAAGCGTTGTTCCCTGCCGACGAAACCCGCGTCAGCCCGGCGATCATTTCGTCTCTGAATCCCGGGGCTGACGAGAACCACGACTTTTTCTCGGGATCGGGCTCGTCCTATGTAATAGGTAAGGCGGAATCGACAACCGACGAAGACTGGGATTTCTAAGGTAGCGCCAAAGTCACCACTAAAAACCGGTTTTTAGTCGCCGTGGACGACAGGTTTCTTCCCCCTACTGTGTGGAAAATGGGCTAAAGGGCTGGCCTTTATGTGGTACGCAGCGTTACTATATTGAACATCGTTGGTGTACTTCAGATTATTGTCCGCCAATCTTCAGAGAACTCTCAGGCGCACTCGGCGAGCTGTTGGACATCGCAACAGCGTGTTCGACGTTGTTTGCGCTGGTGACAGCGATCTGAGTGATTAGGGTGGGGCATAGTTGACGCACGCCGGCAATGACAATGACGAGGAATCTGCTTCACGTGAAGGCAAGAAGCAGCTTCCGAATTCAGGAGGAAAGTATGACTGCTGTAGCGCCTAAGGTTGACCAACCGGTCGCCCCTGCTAGGCCAAAGCCGTCAGGGACCACCCCGAAGGGGGGATTTGCCTGGCGTATGCTGACCACGACGGATCATAAGCAGCTCGGAATGATGTACATCATCACTTCGTTCTTGTTCTTCTTCCTTGGTGGTCTCATGGCCCTTTTGATTCGTGCTGAGCTTTTCAGCCCGGGTCTCCAGTTCTTGTCTAATGAACAATTCAACCAGCTGTTCACCATGCATGGCACCGTTATGTTGTTGCTATACGGCACGCCTGTGGTGTGGGGCTTCGCAAACTACATCATGCCGTTACAAATCGGCGCGCCCGATGTGGCTTTCCCTAGGCTGAATGCACTGGGCTTTTGGTTAACAGTCGGTGGTGGCGTGCTGATGTTGTCGGGCTTCTTTACGCCTGGTGGAGCCGCTGACTTCGGCTGGACCATCTATTCTCCTTTGTCTGACTCCCTCCACTCGCCGGGTATCGGTTCTGACATGTGGATCGTCGGCGTTGGTGCTGGTGGTGTCGGAACTATCGCGTCGGCGATTAACATGATCACCACGATTGTGTGCCTGCGCGCGCCGGGTATGACGATGTTCCGGCTGCCAATCTTCAGCTGGAATGTCTTGGTTACCTCGATCATCGTTCTGTTGATCTTCCCAATGCTGACTGCAGCTGCCCTTGGCGTGCTGTACGACCGCAAATTGGGTGGCCACATTTATGACCCCGCTAATGGTGGCGCAATTTTGTGGCAGCACCTGTTCTGGTTCTTCGGTCACCCTGAGGTTTACGTCTTGGCCCTACCGTTCTTCGGTATCGTCTCTGAGATCGTTCCGGTCTTCTCCCGTAAGCCGATGTTCGGTTACGCCGGCCTGGTTTTCGCAACCCTGTCTATCGCTGCGTTGTCGGTTGCTGTGTGGGCTCACCACATGTTCGTGACCGGCGCTATCCTGCTTCCTTTCTTCTCATTCATGACGTACCTGATCTCGGTGCCTACCGGTGTGAAGTTCTTCAACTGGGTAGGAACGATGTGGCGCGGTCATATCACCTTTGAGACCCCGATGCTCTGGACCATGGGCTTCCTGGTGACATTCCTCTTCGGTGGCTTGACCGGCATCATGCTGGCTTCACCGCCGCTGGACTTCCACGTGTCGGATACCTACTTCGTGGTCGCCCACTTCCACTACACCCTGTTCGGTACCATCGTGTTCGCCTCCTGTGCAGGCGTCTACTACTGGTTCCCGAAGATGACGGGACGTATGTTGGACGAGCGTCTGGGCAAGATTCACTTCTGGTTAACAGTCATCGGATTCAACGGAACGTTCTTGGTCCAGCACTGGCTGGGTGACGAAGGTATGCCACGTCGTTACGCTGACTACCTCCCGACCGACGGATTCACCGGTCTGAACCAGTTCTCCACGATCTTCTCCTTCATCCTCGGTATCGGCTTCCTGCCGTTCATTTGGAACGTGTTCAAGTCGTTCCGCTACGGCGAGATCGTTACCGTTGACGATCCTTGGGGTTACGGAAACTCCCTCGAGTGGGCAACATCCTGCCCGCCCCCGACCCACAACTTCACCTCGCTGCCTCGTATCCGTTCCGAGCGCCCAGCCTTCGAGCTTCACCATCCTCAGATGGTTGAAAAGATGCGAGCTGAAGCCCACATCGGTCGGCAGATTTAATGAGAGTGGTTGTGTGTTTGCTCGCTCAATGCGAGAAACAAAGTATCCAGACCTCCTGAATAAATGAGACGGCCCCCGTCCACATGGGTGGGGGCCGTTTCTGCTATCACCACGCCACGCAGGCACGATTACAAGGCCTGCTTAAACCGCTCGCCTCGCCCCATCCACGCCTAGGAGCAACTGAAGTACACCATGGCCCCCACGCTATCCATTAACCTCATAGATGGCTTTCGCCCCGCCGTCGTTATCGCCTCCGGTCCCGACCGCCCGGGTGTCAGTGCTGCACTGTTCCGTGTTCTCGCCGCACATGGCAGTCAATTACTCGACATCGAACAGTCCATCTTCCGTGGGCACTTGTCTCTGGCCGCGCTCGTCGGATGTCCACCTCACAAAATCGGTCGCCTGCGTGACGATCTCGTCGCAACGCTAGCCACCTACGACTGCACCGTCGAGATCGAATTTGATGACCAGGCTGTACCGTCACGCCCATATTCCAGCCACGCCGTCGTCGTGTTAGGTAATCCAGTTACTGCGGAACATATTTCCCAGATTGGGCAAGTTCTGGCTGATTACGGAACAAATATTGATACCTACCGGGGCATTTCTGATTATCCGGTCACCGGTGTGGAGCTTAAGGTTTCGGTGCGGGATCCCCGGCCCGGCGGCAGTATTGCGCTACGCAAAGCACTCGCTGAGCTCAGCACGCGGATCGGTGTCGACATTGCTATTGAGCGCGCGGGCTTGGCTCGGCGCTCCAAGCGTCTCATCTGCTTCGATTGCGATTCGACGTTGATCCGGGGCGAAGTCATCGAGATGCTGGCAGCCCACGCCGGCAGAGAACAAGAAGTAGCAGAAGTGACAGCCCGGGCGATGCGCGGGGAAATCGACTTCGAAGAATCGCTGCGGGAGCGCGTCGCAACGTTGCGCGGTTTAGACAGCACGGTTATCGAGGACGTCGCGAAAAACATTGTCCTCACGCCCGGGGCGCGAACGACGATCCGGACACTCAAGCGAATGGGATACCGCACCGCGGTTGTCTCAGGAGGGTTTATCCAGGTTATCCAGCCGTTGATTGATGACCTCGATATCGATTTCGTCCGGGCCAATACATTAGAAATTGTCGACGGCAAGCTAACCGGCAGAGTTGTCGGCGATATTGTGGGGCGGGAAGCGAAAGCGCGATACCTCAAGGAATTCGCCACAACGTCGGGACTGGCGATGTATCAGACCGTTGCGGTGGGGGATGGCGCGAATGATATCGACATGTTGTCCGCGGCGGGGCTCGGTATCGCCTTTAACGCTAAGAAAGCGTTGCAAGAGGTAGCTGACGCGTCCGTGAACTTCCCGTTCCTCGACGAGGTGTTGAGCATTTTGGGAATCGACCGCGACGACGTTGATGCCGCTTCCGATGCCAAAGAAACCGCCGACGAAGGAACTGGCGATGAAGACGCGACTTCCCAGGAAGCAACTCATGACTGATGACGATGGACGCACGGAAGGCAGCGCGATATCTGGCATCAGAGACGCACATTCGCTGTTAGCGTCGGTTCTCGGTGATGGCGTCAACCAGCCCGATGGGGAAGACCCTCGTGATCCCAGCACTGTTCAAGCGATGCCGATCGTGCTAAACATGCCGAAATCATCGCCGCCCCGTCGCCGGGAACTGTTGGAAGCCGCGGCGTTAGCGTCGGCACTCGTGTGCCTCGACCCTCATGCCGGGTGTGACGGGGCATGGCGAGAATCGCTATCTCGGTGGTATGGAGCACGAATCCGAAAAATTGCGCGACGTGCTCGGACGTCGGGGCAGTGGTCGAAAGTGCAGAGCATTCTGGGCGTGACGGTCACGATTGGGGAGTCGTCTGCGCGTGCTTTTCTTCCAGGTCCGGTCCGCGATGTTGATCCGAGAATTGGAAAACTGCAGATTTCCGGTACCGATCTCCCGCGCGAGGACGAAGAGCAGACTGAGCGCATAGGTGGTAGCGATCCCGTGTGCCCAACCATCGCATTAAACGAGGACTTGGAGATGTCGGTCGGAAAAGCTGCAGCTCAAGTGGGGCACGCAGCGATGTTATGGGCTGCTCACGCGTCATTTCCGACCGTTGAACGGTGGCTCCATGAACCGCGGTTCACCATCGTCGAGGTGCCGAGTAGCGAGCTGGAGGCCGCTGCCCGTCGCTATGGGGCTGGCCACTACGTCGAGGTTGTTGATGCTGGTTTCACCGAAGTAGCTCCAGGTAGCAGAACTGCGGTCGCATTTGATCCTGATGTGGCTATTTCTTGACTAGCCGCTTGAGCGCATCCCGTGTTTGTTCTAATGAGGTCGTGCGCCACAAGTCTGGCATGGACGCTGCGATAAACGAACCATAGCGTTTCGTTGCGAGCCTCGGGTCCAGAACAGCGACGACACCACGATCATTCACAGATCGCAACAGCCGTCCGGATCCCTGCGCCATTAGAAGTGCTGCGTGCGCTGCCGAGACTTCCATGAAACCATTGCGTCCGGCCGCGTTGGCCACGTCGGAACGAGCTTTTAACAGTGGATCGTCGGGACGGGGAAACGGAAGCCGGTCGATAATAACCAAAGATAACGATGGCCCGGGGACATCGACGCCCTGCCATAACGACAACGTGCCAAAGAGCACCGAGTTCTCATTGTTGGAAAATGACGTGACCAGCGCGCCTATCGAGTCCTCGCCTTGGCAATAAATGTCGAACGGCAGAACCTCCCGCATCGCGTGTGCGGCAGCATCGGCGGCGCGCCGAGACGAAAACAAGCCCAGCGTTCTACCGCCAGCAGCGGTAATGAGAGTGCGCATTTCCTCAACAGCCTGCTGTGACATGCCGTCCCGGCCGGGAGGTGGCAAGTGGTCCGCGACGTAAAGGATCCCCGAGCGTCGTGCATCAAAAGGCGTCCCCACGTCAAGCGTCGTGTACGTGTTTTTGCGCAAACCCCACTGCGCCGCCATGGCATCGAACTTCCCACCCAGGGCCAGCGTCGCCGAGGTCAGAATCACTGTATTGGTGTCGAAGAGATTCTTGCTCAATAGCGGTGCGACCGAGAGTGGCGCCACCATCACTCTGCCGTTCTCCCCATTCTCTTTCCACACCACATCGTCCGGTTCCAGGGAAGTACTGCGACCCTGCTGCTCGAGTTGATTGCCATACGAAAGAATTCGCGCGCAGGTGTGCAGCAGCTCATCCAGAGCCGAAAGCACCGCCTGCCGCTCCGCCGCCTTCTCCGGATCATTCGACAACGAATCGGCGGACACACTATGCACCGCCGTAAACGCGGTATTGAGATGTTTGCGCAAATCCTCCACATTGCCGGCAGCGCCATCCGGAAATGGCTTCCACCGCCCATCATCTACCACAGCGTCGATGTACGACTGCCAATCATCAATGCTATTCATCAGCGACGCCGACGCCTCGTCATCAAACTTGGCGACGCGACGCGCCGTCGCCCTCATACCCGGCGCTGCAAGCTCCTGCGTTGCGACCGACGTGATACGCCCGTCCAGCTCATGCGCTTCGTCGACAATAACGATGTCGTGCTCGGGCAGGATGTTTCCCTCAGACAATGCATCGATGGCCAGCAAAGCGTGGTTCGTGACGATGACGTGCGCATCACGCGTTTTATCGCGCGCACGCTCCGCGAAACAATCCTCGCCATGCGGGCACCGCGACGCGCCGATGCACTCATTCGCGGTCACACTGACTTGCTTCCACGCCAGATCGGAGACACTGCTCTCTAAGCTGTCGCGGTCGCCGTCGTCGGTATCGGACGCCCACTCGTGCAGTTCCTTGACCTGCTGTCCGACGCGCGAAATCTGACTGGGGTCGATCAGCGGGCTCTCGCTGTCGTCCTCAACACCGAGCTTGTTCAGGCACAGATAATTAGACCGTCCCTTGAGGATCGCGAAATTGATCTTGCCCAACGTGGGTTTCAATGCCTCCGCGATGCAGGGAAGGTCCCGGGAAATCAGCTGACGTTGCAGCGCAATCGTCGCTGTCGACACGACGATCGTGGTATCCGTTTCGACGGCATGCGCGATCGCCGGAATAAGGTAAGCCATCGACTTCCCAGTTCCGGTACCAGCTTGCACCGCCAGATGCTTCTCCATCCTGATCGCTTTTTGGATGGAGGAGGTCATCCGCGATTGGCCATCGCGCCGGGCACCTCCCATCGCGGTGACGACGGTGTCGAGTAGGCGCTCAGCGTCGTACTTTTCATTATCATTGCTTGGCTGAGCATCTGTTTGACGAGTCTTCGAACCCATATGTTTCCGGTGGGCCGCCTAGAACCCGACGAACCGGGTGGAAATAGCCGGCTCATCGGCGGACAGGGCAAGGCCTTCCCACGGCAACGTGATGAGCGCTTGAGAAAGGTACTCGCGGCACGCCTCGAGGGAGGGGAGATTGCCTGTTATTTCTCCGTCGCGCATCAGGGCCACAGTCAACGGGCGTGCATGCAGTCCGTTGTAGAGCTTCGGTGCCTCGTCGTCGAAGTGCGTGATAACTTCCTCAACCGTGGTTCCAGATTCCCGGGCGGCGCGGTAGGCACGCTTGGTGCCGCCGTGCGAGATCTTGTGGCTTGAGCGTTTCGCCACGGGCAGTCCGTCGACCTCAACGAGCTTGTACACCATTTCGGCGGTGGGGTGCCCAGAACCGGTTACCACAGACGTGCCGACGCCGTACGCGTCGACGGGCTCGGAACGCAGCGCAGCAATTGCGAATTCGTCGAGGTCGGAGGACACGACAATCTTCGTGTTCGTCGCTCCTAAGGAATCCAACTGATCGCGGACCTGACGTGCTAAAACGCCCAGCTCGCCAGAGTCGATCCTAATGCCTCCCAGGTCAGTGCCGGCGACATCGATGGCGGTGCGCACTCCGGCGGCGATGTCGTACGTGTCGACAAGAAGCGTCGTTCCTATGCCGAGGGTGTCGATCTGCGTGTGGAATGCCTCGTCCTCATGGGCACCGTCCTTGGTGGTGTGTGCCAAAGTCCATGCATGTGCTGCCGTTCCCGCTGAGGGGATGTTGTAGCGGTAGGCGGCCTCCAAGTTGCTGGTGGATGAGAAGCCTGCGAGGTAGGCGGCGCGGGTGGCGGTGACCGCGGCATATTCGTGGGTGCGTCGGGATCCCATCTCCATGATGGGCCGCCCCTCAGCGGCGGTAACCATTCGTGCTGCTGCCGTTGCGACGGCGGAATCGGCGTTCATGATGGACAGAATGACTGTTTCCAGCACCACGCACTCAGCGAATGTTCCGCGGACCGTCAAAATGGGAGAGTACGGGAAGTAGAGTTCGCCTTCGGAGTATCCGTCGATATGGCCTGAGAAACGGTAATTGCGCAGGTACTCAATTGTTTCGTCGCTGAGGAAGTCGAGGTATTCGAGTTGTTCGTCGGTAAAGACAAAATCGCGAACAGTGCGTAAAACTCGGTCAGTACCTGCAACAACTCCGTACCGACGCTGCCCGGGGAGCCGTCGGGCGAAAACTTCGAAACTCACTTGTCGATCCGCTGTCCCATCTTTAATGGCTGCGTCGAGCATCGTGAGTTCATACTTGTCAGTGAGCAGTGCGCTGGAGCGTCGAGTGGTGTCCTGGGGGTGGGAAGCGTTCATGGCGATCATGATAGTGGGTGCCGGGGACAAACGTATATGAATGGACAACCCGCCCACCTGGTCGCCGTGTGAGGCGTCGGCACGGTCCGCTGGGTTCCTGTGAGTCGGCATGGTTTCTGGCTAAAGTGGACACCATGAGTCCTGCCGCAGCTCCCTTAGCTACCCCCGAAACAGACACACAAACGATGACGGAACCTGATCTCCCATGGCTGTGCATCGTGTGGGATGACCCCGTCAATCTGATGAGTTACGTCACCTATGTGTTTGAAACTGTGCTGGGCTACGGGCGTGCTCGGGCGACGGAGCTGATGATGAAGGTGCATACGGAGGGCAAGGCGGTCGTGTCGTCGGGGGAACGCGATAAGGTAGAAGTCGATGTCAAAAAGCTGCAGACTGCGGGTTTATGGGCCACCATGCAGCGTTCTGAGGGCTAAAGCTAGGGCGGTAAGCTGCTTGTAGTTGTACTCGCTTCGTATGACGTACCGACGAATCACGTGAGGGATAAGCTGTGGAGCCGTGGAAAACCCGTAAAGGGTTGCTGAAGAAGAGGACAATAAACACGACCTTTGAGCCCATGGAGCGGGAACTTCTGGGCGACGCGGCGGCAGACTTGTGCAATGCATTAATTGAACGCCAGCGGAGCGCCCCCAAGGATGTGTTCGAGGAGATGACGGGGATCAGTTCGGGCCACTCCGAAAAACCGGAGGATCCGGGGTTGGCGCGCTTGCTTCCCGACTTTGAAACGTCGGAGGCTGAAGAGTTTGAGGGCGACAATGGGATGCTCCGTCAGCTTCACGAACCGGATATTATTTCCCAGAAGCTCACGAATCTTCGTTATATTGTCGACGCTTTAGGCCCCGATGGTTCGGTGAATGTGTCGTTGACCTATGACGACGTTCCACGCTGGTTAGCCGGGCTGAACGACATCCGCATCTATAAGGCCGCAGCCTTTATTGACGACGAGGGGCATTTGCCTGAAGCTGGCCCCGACGCAGGGTTTGATCGGAATTTCGTCGAATGGCTGGCGGTGTGCCAGGAATCGCTACTTGAAGCGTGGCGCTCATGAAAAATAGCCCCATCGGAGTTTTTGATTCCGGGGTAGGTGGGTTAACTGTTGCCCGGACGATCGTGGACCAAGCCCCAACCGAGTCGATCATGTATGTCGGCGACACCGCGCACGCCCCGTACGGCCCCAAGCCCCGCGAAGATATCATCCGGTATTCGACGGCGATTGCCGACGACCTCGTCGCCCGCGGCGCCAAAATGATCGTAATCGCGTGCAATACGGCCGCGTCAGTGTTCTTGGATAAAGCGCGGGAGCTATACGACGTCCCCGTCGTGGGAGTGATCGAGCCGGCTTCGCGACGCACCGTTGCGGCAACGCGAAATGGCCGCGTCGGGGTGATTGGAACGACGGGAATGATCGCGTCGGGAGCGTACCAGCGATGCATAGCGAATCTGGATCCGAACATCGAGGTCCATGCCGTCGATTGCCCGCAATTCGTGCCCTTCGTCGAGCGTGGCATCACGACGGGCCGGCAGATCATGGGCCTAGCGGCGGCGTACTTGGAGCCGTTACAGGATGTCGGCGTCGACACTGTGGTGCTGGGATGTACTCATTATCCGCTGCTCGCAGGGGTAATTCAGTTGGTGATGGGGGATAATGTGACCCTGGTGAGCAGCTCCGAGGAGGAGGGTAAGGAGGTTCCGCGGGTCCTTTATCAGGAGGATTTGTTTAACGACGCGAACCCTGAAGCAGAGTCGTTGGATGTGGTGGACGCCAACGTCGTGAATGACTATGTCGGCCCTGAACCTGTCCGGACATTCGAGTCGACCGGTGATCCACATCGTTTCGCTAGGCTGGCCAGGCGTTTCTTGGGCCCGTCGATTACCCAAGTGAGCCACGTGGAGGGTCTCACGGATATGTAGAACCGTGATCTTCATCTCACCCAGATGATGGAGTGATGATCGAGACAAAAGCGCGCAAAATTGCAGCTTTAATCGCCATGATGTGCGCTGGTCTGGCACTATAAACACATGCGGTTGACGATTATCGGTTCTTCAGGAAGCCTCGCTGGTTTGCAGTCTCCGGCATCGAGTTATTTATTGACGCCGGAAGATGGGTCGGATCCTGTCATCATGGATCTGGGGCCCGGGGCGATGAGGGTTCTCCCGCAGGTCACCGACCCTGGTCGAGCGCATATCGTCTTTACCCACTTGCACGCTGACCACTGCCTTGACTTTCCGTCGCTGCTGGTATGGCGTCGGTTCCATCCCCAATTAGCAGCAAAATCCAAACATACCTTCGTCGGCCCGGATTTTTCTGCTGAGCATTTGGGGCTAGCCAGTGCCGACGCGCCAGGCGACGTGGACGATTTCTCCGATAGCTTCGTCATCCATAGTTGGCGCGAGGGTGTTGTTCAGTCGGTGGGGGCTTTTGATTTCACACCGGTGCGCGTCATTCATCCGACGGAGACGTACGCGCTCCGGGCAGTCGAGCGGGAAACCGGCCACACCTTGGTGTTCTCTGCGGACACCGCCTACTGCGACCAGCTGGTCGACTTGGCCAAGGGGGCGCACACGCTCTTGTGTGAGGCGTCGTGGGGAGTGTCGTCGGAGAATGCTGCACCTGACATGCATATGAGTGGCCCGGAGGCGGCCAAGACAGCAACGCGAGCTGGTGTGGAGCGGTTGATTTTGACTCACATCCCGCCGTGGATTGATGCGCTGGCCACTGTTGGTGCTGCTCAGGATCATTTTTCGGGTGAAATCGATGTAGCCACTCCGAAGAAGACGTACGAGTTTTAGCGGTCGTGTCCGGGGGACCGGTAGGGTGGGGAGCATGAGTGATTTTGTACGCGCTGATGGCCGTGCCCTTGATGAAATGCGCCCTGTCCGTATTGTTCGTGGTTTTACGACGAATCCCGCTGGGTCTGTCTTAGTGGAATTCGGGAACACACGTGTGATGTGTACCGCCTCGGTGGAGGACCGTGTGCCTCGCTTTAAAAAGGACAGCGGTGAAGGCTGGTTGACGGCCGAGTATTCGATGCTTCCCTCGGCGACGGCGGAGCGGATGCCGCGCGAGTCAATGCGGGGGAAAGTCAAGGGGCGGACACATGAGATTTCCCGTTTGGTGGGGCGCTCGCTTCGGGCTGCGATCGACTTGAAAGCGCTGGGGGAGAACACCATCGCTTTGGACTGTGACGTCCTTCAGGCGGATGGTGGTACGCGTACTGCCTCTATTACCGGCGCCTATGTTGCTCTCGCCGATGCGTTGACGTACCTGGAAGCGGAGGGGCTGGTGTCTAAGAATGCCCTGCTTCCGCCTGTTGCTGCGGTGTCCGTCGGTCTTATCGACGGGCATGTGTGCCTGGACCTGCCGTATGAAGAGGATTCTCGCGCGGAGGTCGATATGAACGTCGTGATGACGGAATCGGGCGAGTTCGTGGAAATCCAGGGCACGGGTGAACACAGCACATTTTCCCGTGACCATTTGATGCAGTTTATGGATGCGGCAGAAAAGGGATGCTCGGAGCTGATTCGTGCTCAGAAGGAAGCTCTGTCGAAGCCGTATCCGAAGCCTTTACCGAACCAGAAGAACGCTTAACGAAGAACGCGTAACAGAGGATGGGTGCTTGCTAAAGGACGAGGAGGAAATGTGCAGGTCCTTGTTGCCAGTCGGAATGCTAAGAAACTGGGAGAGCTCCAAAGAGTTCTGGATACACGGCATGTTGCTGGGATTGAGTTGCTCAGCTTGAAAGATGTTGTCGAGTATCCCGAGGCCCCAGAGACCGGCCGGACGTTCGGTGATAATGCTCTGCTGAAGGCTAGGGAAGCTGCCAAGCACACTAATTTGGTGTCGATTGCCGACGATTCTGGCTTGAGTATCGACGAGCTCAATGGCATGCCGGGGGTGCTCTCAGCTCGGTGGTCAGGTAAGCATGGCGATGATGATGCCAACACGAACCTGGTTTTGGGGCAGATGAATGATGTCCCCGATGAACGACGTGGGGCTGCGTTCGTTTCGGTATGCGCCCTAGTTATTCCGGAAAGCCTGATGGCTCGGGCGAAGGCGGCAGGCCTCACAGTTCCTTCGCTACAAAAGTTCAGTGAGGGCGTTTCTCTTTCGGCTCCGGCGGAACCTGGAGAGTTTGTGGTTCGTGGCCAGTGGCGGGGACGTATTATTCGCGAGCCTCGGGGC
This sequence comes from Corynebacterium sp. c7Ub_26, assembly GCF_053760365.1. NCBI lineage: Bacteria > Bacillati > Actinomycetota > Actinomycetes > Mycobacteriales > Corynebacteriaceae > Corynebacterium > Corynebacterium sp. c7Ub_26. The sequence goes on from NZ_JBSNBL010000001.1 coordinate 257,231, forward strand.
ACTAATGGCTTCGGCTACGATCCGATTTTTGTTCCCGAGGAGGAAGACACCCGCGCCCAGATTCAACATTCCCCGAGGGATGCGGGTGACGGGGATGGCGAAGGTGTTAATCAGTCGGATCACTCGGTGAAGGGCCGACGGCCTCGCATTGCGCCGCGGACTTCTGCCGAACTATCCGCTGAAGAGAAGGATGCTCAATCGCACCGAGGGCGGGCTTTGGCCCAGTTGGTGCCGATTTTGCGATCGATAGGCGATATGTAGGCGCTGGCGGCGCTACGAGAGGTTGAATGTCTTCTGGACTTCGTGCCGACGACGTGCCTCCACCACGAAGGAGAGGAACGGGATGGTTCCCGCTAGGCATGTGGTGAGCCATTTGATGGGCTTCCACCGTGCTTTGGTTCCGAGGTCGAGCGTCATGATGAGGTAGACCATGAAGAAGAAGCCGTGTGCCATGCCGATATACATGAACCAGTCAGGTGGATTATCAAGAATCAGGTGGTCGAAGACCATTTCCACGCAGAGAAGAAGTAGCCACACACCTGTGACATAGGCGGCCACTGAGTAGCGCTTAAGTGCGGAAGCCACCCGCGCTTGCCGAGCGGGATTGATCCGCGGCGTGTCGCGTCGTCGTTGATTGGTTGCGCGATTCGCGTCGGATGATTGTGCATCGGCTAGGCGTGCGTCGTTATTGGGCGCACCAGTCGACTGTGCGTCATTCACAGGGGAGTTGTTAGTCATAGTGGAATTCCTGCGTACCTACGTTTAATGAGTTTTTCTGGGGTTCTCCGGGGTTTGCTCAGGCTGGGGGCGAGACCGCTGAGGTAAGAAATCCTCAGGTATCTCCCGCACAGGAGCATCGTCCTCGCGGGAGGCTGTGTTTTCCGCGCCTTTTCGCGATGATCCCTTACGGCGAGAACGTGAGGTTTCACGCCTCGCGCCGGGTTCGGCATTACCTTCCGCGAGTTCCCGTTCGTACTGGAGGTACTTACGATACGCGATAATGAAAAAGGCCCCAATCGCCGGCCATTGCAAAACATAGCCAAGATTTTGAGCGGTACCCGAGTCCGACGTGTACCGGTCCCATTGCCAGTGGGCTAGGAATAAGGTTGCGGCCACTGCTGCGATGAGAAAAATGATTTGAACAATGCGAACCCGAATGGACGGCATCGTGTGCTGGGGCGGCACCTCTTGCTGTCCTCCGTCGGCGCTGGTCAGGGATTCGTCCCCGTGCACGCGGTCGGCTTTGTCCTCTGTACTCACGTGGCACAGTCTACCCGTTGCTGTGCCAGGGTGTGAGTGGTGTTTGTGCTGGAGGTTTTCATTGGCTGGTGCTGTCAGCTAGTATTACGTCGCGCATGTTCGGGTCGTGCAGTCGGCTCGTATCTCCGAATTCACAAACAGCTGGTGCGCCGTGTGGTGCTGTGGTTGATTGGTTCGGATGTTCATGTGTTTTGCGCTTGTGGCGGAATTGGCAGACGCGCTGGATTTAGGTTCCAGTGTCTTTTGACGTGGGGGTTCAAGTCCCCCCAAGCGCACGAAACCCCTCCCTGTTTGCGCGGGTGAGGGGTAATTTTTAACGTTTCAGAACGGACTGTACCGGGTCGAAGTTCTCACGACCGCAACCGCTACACCGATACGTCGGTGGTGTCCCACTCCAAGGTGTGTCCGTCGAGCAGCCAGTTAAGGGCCCATAGACGCTCAATGCCGCTGTTAGGGTCAAAGTTCGTGCCCCTGACCATTCCGCGTCGCGCAGCTGCCATGAGGCTTCGGTACGTCTGCTGTGCGTCGAGCAGTTCGTCGATATCGCGGACGGTGGGGGTCTCATCCATGTCCAAGGCGGTGGGGAACGCTGCTGCACCGTCGGTTGGTTCCCCGGTGAAAGCCGAGGGCAGTTCATACCTGCCGAGCGCCCAGGTCAGGGCCCCGACGGCCTCGCTTCGCCAGGACAGCTTTTCTGCTAGCCCCGGATCTGCGGTCTCGAAGAGCTTCTTCTCTTCTTTAGTCCGTGCTGCAAACCCTTCGGGGGACGTTTCCTCCATGAGCGCGGGGTCAATCGGATCGCCGCGGAGAACAGAATCCGCGTAATCCGCGACCATGCACAGGGCTATAGCGCGCAGTTGAATATCTTCCGCCGGTTTAATAGCGAGCTCTTCCGGCGCGCGCACAGGCGTGAAAGTATCGGGAATATCGACGCCGATATTGTCGCGAATCTGCTGTTGGATTGTTGTGAACCGCTCCTGAGCAGAATCAATGATGGGCGGGTGGCCTAGAGTCGTGACGCTAGGCGTGGGAAGCAACGGCTGCCCGGCGGGATCAATAAACATCCCGTCTTCCATGAGGAGCACGGCGTTGTTTTGTGCTGACCACTGCAAAAGCTGACGATATGTAGACGGATCGGATGCATTGGCTTCGAAACTGTAATGCCATTGCGTTGATCGTAAGTGTTCCAGAAGATCTAAAGCTTCCTGAGGGAATTGCCCACTTCCCGCACTGACATTAAAGCGAGAAAAAATGTATTCATAAAGCTCGTGAATGTGAGCACTAAAAGTGTTTAGCGCTTCATAATCGAGAGTGCTCGACTGCTTTTGATTCTCTGTGGCTTCGCTCGAATTCTGCCCCTCTGATGTGGCCGAGGGGGATTCGACGTTGTCCGAGTTTTCGAAGCCAGCCGGATAGTCAGATGAAGAATTAGTGGGATTGATATGGGGCAAACCCTGGCTTTGTACAGGGCTAGATGCCACCCGTGGCTCACTGTATTCCGTGAGAGTGGAGTAGGCATTAATTTCCATTATCTTAATCTCCGATTCGCGTTCTTCATCTATTAAGTGGATCCGTCTCGTGTACATATGTCACGCTGAGCATTCCAGCCACGCTAAGCACTCCAGAGTAGAGCGTTTGGCGGTTAGAATAAGCACATGAATACGGCCTCCGCCCAGAACTCTCATTTACAGCCCGGCAAATGTACCAGCGCCGATCCTCAGAAAGATCCGTTACAGGGTCATAAAATACATAAAGGTTCGGAACAATTACAGTCAGGTCACGATAACCCCAGTTATGGTGCATCACCTCGTGAGGTTCTCGTTCTGCGACATTTAGCTTTCGAGGACCTGGGAACTTGGGAACAAGCCCTCTCTCAGCTGGGATTTCGTGTTGCTTATATCGACATGGGCGTCGATCTTCTTGAAGAAAACCGGGTCATGAATGCAGCTTTGCTGATTGTCCTCGGTGGCCCCATCGGTGTTCACGATAAAGAGCTGTACCCATTTCTTGCCGACGAAGAAAGCACGATCAAGCGACGGATGTCGCAGAAGGCACCGATCATCGGAATCTGCCTGGGCGCTCAACTAATGGCGCTAGCTGCGGGAGGCGAAGTGAAACCCGCGGGGAGTGGATTAGGCGGTTCACCGGGCGCAATGGAGATCAGGTTTTCGCCTCTCAACGTCACCGAGGAAGGCGCTCAGTCGCCCATGAAAACGCTTGCGGGCGTCGACGTCCTCCACTGGCACGGCGATTGCTTTTCGACGCCCCCGGGCGCAGTGAACCTCGCCAATACGCCTGGATATCCCAATCAGGCCTTCGCCATTGGCACCTGGGCGCTGGGGCTCCAATTCCACCCGGAATTCGACTCGTCTTCCGTCGAAAAGTGGTTGATCGGGCACACAAGCGACTTGCGCGCCCATGGTGTTGACATTGTGTCTCTACGGAATGACGCGGCTGGCAAAGGACCAGCCTTGAGGAGCGCGTCGACGGTAATGGTGACGGAATGGCTCCGCCGCGCCGGGCTCGTGGAGTAGTCGGGTTAGCGAAATAAAAGCACTCGTGAGGTCGGGGACCGCCACGAACTATTTATCGTTTAGGCCAAGATCCTTCAGAATTCGGACAACATGGCCGGTAGCTCGGACGTTGTACTTGGCCAACTCGATGGTCTGATCCTCACCAACGACGAAGGTGGAGCGGATGACACCGTGGATAAGTTTGCCGTAATTCTTCTTCGCTCCAAAAGCGCCCCATGCTTTCATAACTTCTTTGTCAGGATCCGATAGCAAGGGGAAAGAAAGCTCGTACTTCTCCTTGAATTTCGTGAGCTTCTCGGGGGAATCGGGGGAAATACCGACGACGTCAATTCCCGCGTCGGCAAGCACAGATAGATTGTCGCGGAAATCGCATGCTTCCTTAGTGCATCCGGGTGTGTTCGCGCGGGGATAGAAGTAGACCAGCACTTTCTTGCCCGAATAATCCGACAGCGACACGTGTGTTTGCGCGTCTGAGGTCAACGAAAACTGCGGGGCAGGATCGCCTTTTTCTAGCCGACGTGGGGTCGACGAGTTTTGCTCGGCCGATGGCTGTGTATGTGACTCTGAACCACTCATAGCTTTTGAGGGTACCCGGGAGTGAATTCTCGGTGGTCGGTCCATCTCATGGGAGAGGGCGTGCATCGCGACCAGATGCAGCATGGAGGCTTTCCCGGAGGGACTTTGTCTTGGTCTTGACGGTCGAACAAGCAGTTTTCTGTTTTGCGAAATTTTGGTATCGCCGCACCCTGGTTAGTCGTGCATTGTGGTTGTCCATTACCGTAGAGTAAGAGCAGAAAAGTGCTATTTCGTGGGCCATGTAATGCCCGTGGGACTAGCATCCGTGACCGGATTAAGGAGACCCTGTGGCTCGCAGCATCGATGCAATCCAGAGTGATCTTGAACGTACTCGTAACCAATTAGCCAGCACCCTCGATGAGCTCGCAGACCGGGCTAACCCGAATGCGATTGCCGACGATGCTAAAGAGAAGGCAACGTCGCTTATTCAGGACCCGAAGGTTCAGAAGGTTCTCATCGGTATCGGCGTCGCCGTGGCTGGTGTGGTTCTGCTGACAATGCGGAGCAAGAGGAAGCAATCCAAGGAGATTAAGGAAATCCAGAAGCTCCTGTCGGCTCATAGGAACAATTAGCCCTTTTAGCAGATTCACACTAACCGCACTTCTTTGTGGAGTGCGGTTTTGTTATGAGGGCTGCGAGACTCTTATTTGAGAGCGGCGGATTCTAGTGGCCTCGGAATGACGAAGGCCCCTCTAACACCGAAGTGCCGGAGGGGCTAGTTGGGGTGACTGACGGGGCTCGAACCCGCGACACCCAGGATCACAACCTGGTGCTCTACCAGCTGAACTACAGTCACCATTGCTGCGACAATGTTCTCACAAGAACGCTGCGCAGCGCTGTAAATACTAGAACAGATGGTGGGCAGTTCCCAAATCACGTCGTGAACTGCTAAATCGGGTACCGTCGAGAGGCCTCATCTGCGGCTGATGTGATTCGCTCGTCGGCTCCCTGACCGTCTGTGATGAAGACAGCTCGGCGGTAGTAGTCCAGCTCTCTGATCGACTCTTTGATGTCGGCTAATGCTCTGTGGGCTAGTCCCTTCTTGGGCTGGTTCTGATAGACCTTGGGGTACCAACGGTGGGCGAGTTCTTTAATGGAGCTGACGTCGATCATGCGGTAGTGCAAAAACTCGTCCAGCTTCGGCATGTAAGCCGCAATGAACTTCCGGTCACTAGCGATGGAATTACCTGCTAGCGGTGCAGTCCGCGGCGCGTTGACCCACTTCTTGACGTAATCGAGAACCGCATTCTCTGCCTCACCCACGGACACAGTGGACTTGCGGATTTCATCAGTGAGGCCGTTCTTAGTGTGCATCTGGGTAACAAAATCGTCCATCTTCGCCAGCTCGTCATCAGTGGCGTGAATGACGATATCTAGGCCCTCGTCAAGGATATTGAGGTTCGCGTCGGTAACGATGGCGGCGATTTCGACGAGAACGTGTGTGCTGGGATCGAGGCCCGTCATCTCGCAGTCGATCCACACAATGCGGTCCAGCTTCGAGTCCTCAGGTTTGCGTGCTGCCGCGTCGGTGGTATTTGATTCGTTGGATTCTGTCATTATTGCTGCTCTCCTACGTGTACTGCTCGTCGTTAGTTGATGTGGTTTCTTCCCGGCTGTCAGTGTAGTTCGCCCCAGTGACAAAGTCCGCCCGATGATGTGGGCCACGGTGACACCGCGACATAGCCTTTCCGTAAGCTGTGGATTATGCAGCATCGCGGAATTATGTGGAGAGATATAGATCCCCGTGAGCTCGATATTCGCCTCGTTGTGTGCGATATGGATGGCACCCTGTTGGATGGTGATTCGCAACTTCCCGACGGATTTTGGGAGATTTATAGGCTGTTAACCGAGCGCAATGTCACGTTTGTGCCAGCTAGTGGGCGTCAATTAGCGACGTTAACCAAGATGTTTCAGCCGGCCGATAGTGGTGCGACAGGCGTTGACGACGTGGAAGAAGTCGAAGGGGCTCGCGAAGAGGTTTCTCTGCCGCAGACGAACGACTTTATCGCCGAGAACGGTAACCTCGTTATCCACTCGGGTGAGAGAGTGTGGCAGAGCGTCATTCCAGAATCGATTGCCCACGAAGTTATCCATGCTGTCCGCCGGGGAGTGGATGACGGGCGAAACCTGGGTCTGGTCATGTGCGCTGCAGACGGTGCGTATGTCGACAGGGACGACGACGCTTTCCTGGCCGAAGCGCGTAAGTACTATGCGTCGTTAGACGTCGTCCCCGATGTTGCCGATGTTGAGGATGATTTCCTCAAATTCGCTATTTATGATTTCGACGATGCCGAGTCCGCGGTGGGAAGCATCTTTGGGTCGCTCGATGAACGTTATCGACCGGTGGTGTCTGGGCAGCATTGGATCGACGTTATGGATAGCAGCGTGAATAAGGGGGCGGCGCTGCGTCGGTTACAAGAGGCTCTGGGGGTGACTCGCGAGCAGACCACAGTGTTTGGTGATTATCTCAACGACCGCGAAATGATTGCCGAGGGGCAGTACTCGTTCGCGATGGAGAACGCGCATCCCACGATCATGGAGGAAGCTAATTACTGGGCTCCGGCTAATACGGAGGCGGGGGTTGTTCAGGTCCTTCGTCATCTTTTCGACGGCAGCTCTGGGGTGCACTAGTTCGCCCGTGAGTGAATGCGTCTCGTGGGTGGCTGCGCCTTGTGTGAGGGCTGTGGCTGTGCACGGCGCTGTCCGAACGGCGTACGAATGCAATGATGGCCGGCAGCTAGGGGGCGTAGCTGTCGGCCATCTTTAGGGTGAAGGGTAATAGGTATTTACTGGACTACTGTCCCGTTCTTACCGCTTTCCACGATCTTGTCGTAAGGAATGTTCCAGTCGCCGAGTCCATCGGTGCCAGAAAGTTGTCCACCTTGCGTGTTCTTTACCTCGACGATGTCACCAATGGTGGTGTTCTCGAGGAACCACTTCGCGTTGTCGGGGCTGACGTTCAAGCAACCGTGGGAAACGTTCGTATTTCCCTGTTGCGCGATCGACCACGGTGCCGAGTGGACCCAGATGCCGGAGAACGACATCTGGGTCGCGTAGTTCACCGTGCTGCGGTATCCGCCGGCCGCAGTGGTCGGCAGACCGAACGTCGAGGAGTCCATGATCATGGAGGGGTTGTGGTCTCCCAGGAAGTACACGCCGTTCGGAGTGGGGTAGGAAGCCGAACCCATGGAAATGGGCATCGTCTTCACAACTTCGCCGTTCTTCTTGACAACCATTTCTTTGGTGTTGTCGTCGGCAGTGGCAATAATCTGATCGCCGATCGTGAAGCTGGAGCTGACATCGTCGTTGACATAGGAGCCTTCGCCGAGGTCTTTACCGTAGAGCTTGGTTTTGACGGTGACTTTTGTGCCTGGCTGCCAGTAATCCTTGGGGCGCCAACGCAGGAGACGTTCGTTCACCCAATAGAAGGATCCGTCGACGTGGGGTTCTGTGGTGACTTCAACGTTGTCTTCGATCTTCTTCTTGTTGGTGACGTAGTCGCCGAAGTCGATACTCAAGGGCTGTCCAACGCCGACCTTCATGCCATCACCAGGGGTGACGGTTGGCGACATTGGATAGGTTGGAGACACCGTCGTGAACGTCGAATTAAGCTTCTTGTCTTTGGCCGTGGCGGTCAAGGTATAGGTCTTGCCGTAGCCAAGGTCCTCGTCAGTTTTCCACGACTTTCCGTCGTTTTCTGATTGACCTTTAACTTCTGTCCCATCCGAAGAGGTGAGTGAGACGTTGGATAGCTTGCTACCAGCCTTAACGGTGACGGGATCAATGACCGAAACATTGGTATCGCCGTCGGAAACGCTGGCAACAGGCTTGGCGTCCTCTTTCATCTCAGAGGTTTTCGCTCTGTTGGACGTACTTCCGCTTTCAACCTTTTGGAGTGTGCAGCCCGATACTCCGATCACTCCGGTGACCACCAAAGCGGAAATGATCATGCGTGCGTGCTTGCTACGCATGAACCTACGTTGTGGCATTTTCCACCCTTACACATTCGTCATTCGCTGCGTGTGTGCAGCCGTTCATACACGATATATCAGCGAGGGATCCTCGCGTTACACCTTCTGGATCACGCGCCTTCAGTGATGTGTCCATAAAGTTGATTCTTATCGTACTAGAGAACTTTAAGCGACGTTGTAAAGAATCGGGGTGTTTGCGCGGTAACAACTTGGGAACAATCCTTGAACGACTCCATAACGCTTTGTGTGGAATTCAATGTGGTTGCTCAAACACTCTGAGTGGGGCTCATGATTGATCAGTTGATTGATCGGTCTGTTGAGTTTCCCACGAGCGAGATGGGCTGCATAGCCGGTATGAATTTTGTTGCCGACGATTGTTCGGTGTCGTTTTATATCGTAATGAGCTGGACATTTGTTGGTTTCGGGAGAGGTTGCTATAGTTCTTCCTCGTTGCAACACCGCGGATTTACCCAGTTCTTGTATTGCAACAATGCGACGTTTACCACCAAGGTGATCGTTGTTTTCTGCGCCATTAGCTCAACTGGCAGAGCAGCTGACTCTTAATCAGCGGGTTCGGGGTTCGAGTCCCTGATGGCGCACTAAAACCCCAGCTAGAATGTCGTTTAAGCCTCTAGCTGGGGATTCTTTATACCCAAAGGTCTTCATAAAATATGGCTTATACGGGGGGTATACGACATGCACAGGATTGCACCGATTGATTAAACAATCGGTGTGAAACCTGTTGTCGGCGGGCACCAGAAACCCACAAAGGCCTTCATTCAGGCGGGTGCTTAGAACCCGGTCGCTACGGTTATTTCTGCCCGGACCTGCTCGAGCTTTGCCTGAGCTTTAGTCTGTAGTGCCATGATTTCGGTTGCTGTCGCGTCCTCATCAACGGGTAAGACAACCTCGAGATAGCACTTGAGTTTGGGCTCAGTCCCAGAAGGCCGACAGATGACGCGTGTGTTGTCCTCAGTGAGGAACAGGACACCATCTGTCCCCGGTAAACCGTGGTAACCGTCCGCGAGGTCAGCGGACTCCGTGATGGGCGATCCGGCAAATTCAGCCGGCGGGGTTGTCCTTAGCTTGGACATGCCATCGACGATTCGTTGGCGGTTCTCAACCCGGAACGCGGCCTGAGTCGTGGCGTAGACGCCGTTGTCGCGAGCAATCTCCGTGAGCCGGTCGTCTACCGTTTTACCTTCTCGATGGAGAGAATCGACGAGGTAAGCGACGGTGACGGCTGCCGACACCCCATCTTTGTCCCGGACGATGCGTGGGTAGGTGCAGTAGCCAATCGCTTCTTCATAACCGAATGCCAAGTCCGGGGTGCGCCCGATCCACTTAAAGCCCGTCAAGGTAGGGCCGTAATTGAGGCCATACTTGCTTGCAATAGCTCCCAGTAGCCGAGACGAGACGATGGAGTTAGCAAAGACTGAATCCGACGTCTGAGCGGTCCCATCGCCTGAGGCTGCGTCTGCATCCGAGCCTGAATTATGGTGAATCGGGCGCAACTTTGTGCGTGCGACGAAGTCACCGAGCAGACCACCAATTTGGTCACCAGTTAGTTGGCGATACGTCGGTTCCGTCGATGACCCATCGCTCCCGGTGGCGTCGCTGGTCTTTGTAGGAATGGCGACAGAACACCGATCAGCGTCGGGGTCCAAAGCGACCACGACGTCAGCCTGAGCGCGTTGAGCGGTGTTGAGGGCGAGATCCAGGGCTCCCTTCTCTTCCGGATTGGGGAATGAAACGGTGGGGAAGTCCGGGTCCGGTTCAGCTTGTTCCTTGACGAGGGTGATATTGGTGAACCCCGCTTTGTTGAGCGCCTTTGTGGCGGTTTCGGCCCCAACACCATGCATTGCGGTGAGTGTGATGGAAATATCACCGTGGAACGAACTGTGGGATTCGCCGGACGTGGGGAAGTCATCGCCCTTGCTGGCGGTTTCCGCCATGCGGAATGGTTTCGTTTCCTTCTCGAGAGCTTCGAGATAGGCTTCCCGCACTTCCTCACCAAGGAAGGTAATGCCCTCTGACGAACGCGGGATGTCCTTCGCCGGACCTGTTTGTGCGATTGCATTAGCAATGTTGCTGTCATCTGGCGGGACGATTTGTACGCCGTTGCCCCACTGGTCGGTCATGCGTCCACCTAGATAGACCTTGTATCCATTATCCCGCGGTGGATTGTGAGAAGCGGTGACCATAATGCCGGCATCAGCCTTCAAATTCCGAACCGCGAACGCGAGTAACGGGGTAGGCAAATGGCTCGGTAAACGTAGCGCATGGCCCCCAGCAGCATTAATAACCTCAGCCGCATCGGTAGCGAAATCTGCCGACCCGTGGCGAGCATCATGGCCAATAACGACGACGGGCGCGGATCCGATGGATTCGGTTAAATACGATACGAGACCTGCGGTGGCTTTGATGACGACGGACCGGTTCATCCGTGATTCCCCGGCGCCGATTTCTCCACGTAAACCAGCAGTTCCGAATTGCAGTGGTCCAGAGAAGCGAGCGGCTAATTCGTCGATGTTCCGTGTTTTGATGAGTTCTCGGATCGTTTCAGCATCTGTGGAATCAACATCGCTGTCAGCCCATTTTTCCGCACGGGCGAGGATGTCGCTGTGCGTAGCGTCTTCACTTTGAGGGGAATCTGCGAGGCCATCCAGAACGGCTCGTGTTCCAGAAAGACCCAGGCGGTTTGCCCCCGCAGCAATCATCTCCAGTGCTTTTTCTGCTGTCCGAATTCCACCAGACGCCTTAACTCCCATGTCAGGCCCGACGGTCTTGCGCATGAGGCGAATGGCGTGAGCACTCGCACCACCACTCGGGTGGAAACCTGTCGATGTCTTGACGAAATCCGCGCCTGCATTTTTCGCAGCGTTACATGCGGCGACAATATCGTCGTCGGAAAGAAGAGCAGTTTCTAGGATGACTTTAAGAACAGTGGGCGAGGGAACGGCATCCCGGACCGCGCGAATGTCCTTTTCGACGGTTGCCCAATCGCCTTCGGCTGCTGCTGCCAGGTTGATGACCATGTCGATTTCATCTGCGCCATTGTTAACTGCCAGGCGGGCTTCTTCGGCTTTGATCTCACTGGCGTGGGCTCCGGAGGGAAAGCCACATACCGCCGCTACATGGAGTTCGTCGGGAACGGTGACGGGCAGCATCGATGGAGAGACACAGATGGAATACGTCCCGAGCTCAGTGGCCTCGTGGATCAGCTCGGCGACGTCGTGATGCGTTGATTCGGGTTTGAGAAGAGTGTGGTCGACGATGGAGGCGACTTCGTCGCGCGAGGGTGTGTTCGTACCAGATGAAAGACTGTCTGGCGTAGTAGGCACAGTTTCTCCTAAGAATTGAACAAAAGTTGTTCAATGTTTTTGCGGGCACTGAACAACGGCCGGGGCTAGTTGATTTTTTCGATAACGACGGACTGACGTGGTGTAGGAACGCCCTCCTCGCTAGGAGCAATACTCCAGCCTTGGTTGAGTGATTCCAGAGCGCGTTCGAATCGGTCCGTGTCCTCAGAATGAAGCGTGAACAAGGGGGTGCCTTTCGTGACCTTTTGGCCGCGGTCCACGAAGATTTCAATTCCAGCGCCAGCCTGAACTGGATCTTCTTTGCGTGCACGCCCGGCGCCCAACCGCCAGCTAGCCACACCGATGGCAAGAGCGTCGAGTTCGGTGATCACGCCATCTGCATCCGCGTACACAGTTTCTGTGTGTTTCGCGGTGGGCAGTGGGGCATCGGGATCGCCGCCCTGGGCGCGGATCATGGATTTCCAGGTGTCCATTGCACGGCCATTCTTCAAAGCTTCTTCAACGTCAGCGTCGTGAACTCCGGCTAGGTTTAGCATTTCACGGGCTAATTCGCAGGTGAGCTCAACAACGTCGGCGGGCCCTCCACCGGCGAGAACGTCCAGCGATTCCCGGACCTCGAGGGCATTGCCGACAGTCTTCCCTAGCGGCGTGGACATATCTGTGAGCAGTGCGACCGTTTTGACCCCGGCGTCGGTTCCCAAGTTGACCATTGTTTGAGCCAGTTCGCGCGCGTCGTCAAGAGTTTTCATGAAAGCTCCTGAACCAACTTTGACATCGAGGACGAGCGCGCCCGTGCCCTCCGCGATCTTTTTGCTCATGATTGAACTTGCGATCAGGGGGATGCAGTCCACGGTGCTGGTGATGTCGCGCAGTGCGTAGAGCTTTTTATCCGCTGGTGCGAGCCCTGAGCCGGCGGCGCAGATGACGCATCCGGGGTCTTCGAGCATCTGCATCATGCGATCGTTAGACAGGTTTGCCTGCCAGCCCGGGATCGATTCCAATTTGTCCAGTGTTCCACCAGTGTGACCGAGCCCTCGTCCGGAGAGCTGTGGAACGGAGACTCCAAACGAAGCCACCAATGGAGCGAGGGGGAGGGTGATTTTGTCACCCACGCCACCTGTCGAGTGCTTATCCGCTGTCGGACGCGACAGTGAGCTAAAGGACATAGTCTCACCGGAATTAATCATCGCCTGAGTCCATTGCGCGATCTCTGGCCGGTTCATCCCATTGAGGAAGATAGCCATTGCGAGAGCAGACATTTGTTCATCGGCGACGACTCCGCGGGTGTACGCGTCGATAACCCAATCTATCTGATCTTGGGAAAGCTCCCCCTTATCTCTTTTGGTGCGGATAACGTCGACGGCATCGAAATGCTCAGCCATGTAGTACTCCAATCAGTGTTCCGGTGTACCGTGAGGTCACCTGTGAGGCGGGAGTGGGGATGCGTCATAAGGCTTAAAGTGTGACGTAACCAACTCTTGTTTCCCCGTTGTGATCTCAATTATAATAACAGTCGGAACGTATGTCAATATCTTTTTTCACATATGTTCGCAGGCTTACTTGACGACGCCACCCTTCGTGGCTCCTTGATCGTGAGGACACATCATGATTGAAAAGAACGCTTCCGACGTCGGCAGTTCTCGGGGTGAATTTTCTGATGCGGCAGCGGATATCGCACTGCTAGAACAAGCGCGTGACGCTGCCAAAGGTGCATATGTGCCATACAGTGAGTTCCCCGTCGGTGCTGCTATTCGCACCACGGAGGGGAAGACCATCACTGGGTGCAACATAGAAAACGCCAGCTATGGTTTAACGAACTGCGCGGAACGAACAGCATCCTTTCGCATGATCGCGGAAAGTGGAGACGTTCCCCGTATCGACACAGTCGCCATTGTTGGTCTCAAAGCCGAACCGTGTTGGCCTTGTGGTGCCTGCCGGCAGGTTTTGAGGGAATTCGGTTGTTCTCGTGTCATCGTGGAGAAAGAATCGCGCCCATTTGTTTTGCCCTTTGAATCAATTCTCCCATTTTCCTTCGGCCCTGAAGACCTGGAGGGGTAATTATGGAAAGATTTCAAGGGCTAATTGGTATTGCCATTATCCTTGCTCTCGGCGTTGCGTTATCTAAACACCGGTCTAAAATTAACTGGCGAACGCTGGGCACCGGCCTTGCCCTCCAAGTAATTCTGGCTCTTTTAGTCCTGAAGTGGGGGCCCGGATATCATGCCCTCAAGTGGCTAGCGGAGGGCATCGACCAGCTCATCGGCTATACCGACAAAGGAACAGAATTCGTTTTCGGTCCCTTGTTTGGGGACAAAATCGGGTTCGTCTTTGCACTCAATGTTCTCCCAGTCATCATTTTCCTCGGTGCGATCATTGGTGTTCTGTACTATCTCCGGGTCATTCAAATTGTTGTTGAATACGTTGGCGGTGCCCTCGGGAAACTTATGGGTACGTCCAAGGTGGAATCGGTTTTCGCCGCAACCGTTATTTTCTTGGGTCAGAGTGAAGCACCACTCCTTATTCAGCCGTATATCAAGAAGCTGACGAAGTCCGAATTATTTACCTGTATGACCGGCGGTTTTGCCTCCGTCGCGGGGTCCACCTTGATTGGCTACTCTCTCTTGGGGGCTCCACTTCCATACCTCTTGGCGGCAAGCGTGATGAATGCTCCGGGCTCGCTACTCATGGCCAAGGCTTTCTTCCCGGAAACAGAAGAGAGTCAACTGGACGCAACTGTCCGGGATGTCCGCGATGAGGAATCAAAGAACGTCATTGATGCTCTTGGCCGCGGCGCTATGAATGGTGGACGCATTGCTGTCACCGTCGGATGCCTCCTGATCGCCTTCATCGCGGTCATCGCTTTCTTGTCAGCGATTATCGGAGGAATCGGTAGCTGGTTCGGCCATTCCGAATGGAGCCTAGAAGGAATATTCGGTTGGGCGCTGGCCCCATTTGCTTGGGCTATCGGCGTTCCATGGCACGATGCCGTTGACGTCGGTAACTTTATCGGGCAAAAGACGGTGCTCAACGAGTTCGTGGGCTACACCTCATTCGGGAAGCACGTCGATGAACTCTCCGACAAAGCCGTCATGATCTCAACCTTCGCGCTGGCTGGGTTTGCCAACTTCTCCTCGATCGCAATTCAAATGGGATCGATGGGTGGACTAGCACCAGAGCGTCGCGGTGAGATAGCCAAATTCGGAATGTTTGCCCTTCTGGCAGGTTTCTGCGTCAACATGATTAACGCCGCAATTGTGGGAGTCGTCGCAAGCTAGGGTGGGCAATCATTCCTCAAGTAAGCGCTCTGCGCACGCTTGATCAGTGACTAAGTGCGTTGCCATTCCCGCTTTCAGCGCAACTTTCAAGGCGCGCACTTTGTGTAATCCGCCCGCGACGAGGAGTCGGACCGGGCGCTGCGCTAGGTCTTCCATGGTTATTCCGACAGTGCGTTCGTCCACCGATTGCACGGCGACGGACGCGTTGGCGTCGAAAAACCGCGAGCAAATATCACCCACCGCCCGTTGACGAAGCTGCGTGCGCTCAGCTGGGGTAACGCTGCCGAGATTAAGGGCGAGACTGTTTTCTCCCGCTGACCCCACCGTGAAAACGGCGATGTCAGTTTTTCTCCCTTGCTCGAGAACATTCGCGATAAACCGGTCTTTTTCTACAAGTTCTTTGGTCTCGGCATTATCAAAAATGACGGGGAGGGGAAGGGTACGGGCATATGCGTGAAAGGCTTTACAAAACAACGTGATCGTTTCGATATCGTTCGTTTTCCGGTCGGTATATGACATCCCGCCTTTCAGCTGAACGATCGTCACGTCGTGAACATTTTTCTCAGTGAGATGCTGGGCAATGGAATACATTGTTCGCCCCCACGACACACCGACACTGGACCCGTCGACGACAAGGGAACGGAGGGCTTGCGCACCGACATGACCGAGGGCATCGACGATATCGTCGGTGGTCTGCGATACAGGTTGTGCAAGTCGCACAGATGTTAAACCGTATTTTGTCGCTAGTGCCGTTGCGGTGGTGGACGACGCTTCCCGCGGATCTCGAATAGTGATGGTTACGAAGCCACGGTCGTGGGCATGCTGAATGAGCTTGGATGTTGTTGGTCGTGAAATGCCTAAAGCCAGAGCAACTTCTGCTTGGCTAAGGTTGTCGCGGTAATACATTTTTGCCGCGCGTAGGGATTGCTCATCACGACTGTCCACAGTTCAACCTCAATCAACTAATGCTGAGTGCTTGTACGCATGCTTTATTTAACTTGACTTTATTTTGCCTGATACAGCTGGGGTTATAGTGATTGCGGGGCGTTCACGCTGAACAGCGTCCCTGTCCACGGACCACTCCACCAACCTAATCGGTAGAACAAGGTACACGCCGCTTAGTGCCAATCTGCCTCTGAGCACTATCCGGATTTGTGTCATGAGAGTGGAAGCTATCAACACTGCTGGGCATCCATAAGTACTGCGGCACCACCAAGAGCTATTCCTCAAGAAGGAAGAACACGAGTCGTGTCGCAATGCGCTGGGTGCTTCTGGTTTGGGCTAGACAACAACGACGTGGCAGTCATCATTGTCCAGTTGATGTATGTCAAGGGGCAATCAGAAAGCTACTAAGGAAGGCTAAAGTAGGCCTCCATTCCAGACTTCAATAAAAAACTCCCTCGACATCCATATAGACAGCTTAGGTTGCATTACCTAAGCTTGAATGAGCTCACGCTTTATGCTCTCAGCATTCATCGATAGTTCTAGCTGCTGTTTTTGGACGTGGGCCGCTTAGTTGAAAGGAGAGTCCGATGCGGAAGCGAACCGGTGAGGTCCTGAAAGCTATTCGATGGTGGATTGGAATGGCCGTCGGACTCTTAGTTTTCTTCTACTTGTGGTCTTTGGTCTTCAAAGAGGACTCGTTTTTCATGGGAGGAATGGGGGAAAACGCTCCTGTTTGGAACCCTCGTTGGGGTCATATATTGGATTTATAGCCGGCCTAAGAAATAGAACTTCACAAATGTAGTCCATTGATTGTCAGAACGCACCAGGGCTGACAAATAAAACGTCGTCCAGACCGTGTACCCAGTCATCGCGGGGTAGTGTGGCGCCCCTGGCAGGATTCGAACCCGCGCCACTCCGGGTAGAAGCCGGATGCTCTAATCCACTGAGCTACAGGGGCATTTTATCGATCGTGGGTTGCGCTTTCGTCGCAATCCACTAGACGAATATAACAGTACTGAACTCTTTGCTGATAACTGGTCCTTCGGGTTGATTAGATTGTCTCCGTGCTGGGTAGGCTTGGGAGTATGACGGAGGTAAAGACGAAAGCTGGTTCTTCGGTGCCTGTCCGGTCAGCTACCGGTTACTTTGTGCTCGCCGGACTTGTGGCCGGAATAGTGGGGGCGGCGATCGGGTATTCCTTGTACAGCGAATCACTGTCTGCCCTAGGAATTCCCGATCCGGGTTTCTCGGTATCATTCGGCCTCCCATTTGTCCGTGGCCTGGCCACGATGTTCGGTTTCATCGGGGTCGGATCATTCTTGATGTCGGCTTTTGGTACCCCGCCGCGGAAAGATGGTTTTCTCGACGTCGACGGGTATAAAGCAAGCAGAACCGGCACATGGTGCTTATTTATATGGGCTGTTCTCGCGCTGCTCCTCATACCGATGAGCTTGTCGGACGTTTCCGGAGCCCCACTTTCGACGACGCTTAGCCCGGCACACTGGGGCGAAGCGATCGACCAAGTATCCGTGGCGCGTTCCTGGATGTGGGTCGCTATCTTTGCGCTAATTACTGTGGTGTGGTCCCTGGGCACGCGGCGCTGGATTTTCCAGATGCTATTCTTCGCGTTTTCTCTGGTGACGTTGATTCCTATCAGCCTCGAAGGGCACTCCGCGGCCGGCGGTAATCACGACTATGGCGTTAATTCGTACCTGTGGCACTTTGTGTTTTGTGCATTGTGGGTCGGCGGCTTGGCGGCAATGATCCAGCACGCCCTGCGCAAAGGGCCCCACATGGACGTCATTGTCAAGCGATACAGCTTCTTAGCATTGGTGTCGATTATTGTTTTGGCAATCTCAGGAGTAGTTAATGCGTTGCTCCGCATCCGCGTCGATGAACTCCTGACCAGTGATTATGGCCGAGTAATTACAGCCAAAGCGGTTTTGCTCATCGTCCTGGGCATTTTTGGATTCCTTCACCGACGAATGACGATCCCCAAGCTGGAAAAGAATCCGTCGGACCGACTCGCCTTTTCTCAAATCGCGATCGTGGAACTGGTCGTGATGGCCGCGACAATCGGCGTCGCCGTGTCATTGTCTCGTATTCCACCACCCTTGCCGAAAGAGCTGAACCTCAACGTCATGGAGCTCGAGCTGGGCTTCAGTCTGACGAAGCCACCGTCGTGGGGTGGTCTGTTCGGCATGGTGCGGTTCGACATGATTTACGGAACCGTCGCAATAATTGCGGAGGTTTTATATGTGTGGGCCTACGTCCATCTCCGGAAAAAGGGCGGGGAGTGGCCTTTTAGGCGGGTGTTGTGGTGGGCACTAGGGAACATTCTTCTACTTTTCGCGACGTCTTCTGGCCTCGGGATGTACGCGATGGTGTCGTTCTCGATGCACATGATCCAGCACATGATTTTGTCGATGGCGATCCCGATCGCCTGGGTTTTGGCTGGTCCGGTGACCTTATTCCTCCGCGCCTTGCCTGTTGCGGGGCGCGACGGTGTCCCTGGGCCACGTGAGTGGATTGTTGCTTTTATCAATAACCCGGTTTCGCGGTTTTTAACGAACCCCGTTGTGGCTGCTGCGCAATTCGTTATTGGTTTCTACATTATGTACTTCACGCCTCTATTTGAGGCTCTCATGAAGTATCACTTCGGTCACCTATTCATGATCGCCCACTTCTTGGTCTCCGGATACATTTTCTACTGGATATCAATTGGTATCGACGCGGCACCTCGCCACACCTCTCCGTTCATCAAAATGGTGACCATCTTAGGAACAATGCCGTTCCACGCTTGGTTTGCAATCGCCCTCATGCAGTTGAATTACCCGCTCGGGCAACCGATGTATGAAACCTTCGGTATTCCGTGGCACGTCGATTACATGGCTGATCAGAACCTGGGCGGCAAGATCGCGTGGGCAACCGGTGAGATCCCACTGTTAATTGTGACAGCAGCTCACTTCCTGCAGTGGCTTCGGGAAGATAGTAGAGAAACAGCACGCTATGAGCGTCGGGCTGACCGCACCCACGAGGCCGAACTCAATGCCTACAACGAGATGCTCGCGGCGCTGAACTCTGGCGCAGGGGATCGGGAACTGCAGGACTACTACAGCTCAGATTATTCGTCTGACGAGGTGCGGAGTTACTTCCACCAGAAGAAGTTTGAGCACCATAACGTACCGAAGGCACGCCGCTCATCAGCAAAAACGCCTGCCGATAAGCCAACCGGCAGTGTTGACGCTGAGCAGCAGGATGTCAGTGGAAAAGGTTCAGGGAACGGTAGGTCCAGTGAAGGGGACTGAGCTGATAACCGGCCGGATTAGCCTCGCCGGGGCCCAAAGTCGGCAATAGCTAAGCCCTATCTAAAGCCAGCTTATTAATAGTTGCAACGCGTATAGGAAGGGTGTATAACTAGGGGCAGAGCGAAGGAAAAGCTCGGTATCGGGCACAGTCCACGTAGCTCTGAGACGACAAACCAACTTATCGAGAGAAGGAAAAAAATATGACTTCCGCGCAAGCATCTGTTGGGCGTTCGGCTTCCGCTGAGAGCTCTGTTCAAACAACTCCAGCCTTTAGTGCTCCTAGCGACGTTGTTTCTGATCTGCAGAAGGTTCTCGTTGATTTCATCGATTTGAGCCTGGTTGCCAAGGAAGCTCACTGGAACATTCTCGGACCGAACTTCCGCGATCTGCATCTGAACTTAGACGAGCTTGTTTCGGTTGCTCGTGAAGGCACCGACGAAATCGCTGAGCGTATGCGTGCTTTGAATGGCATTCCCGATGGTCGCACGGCCGTTGTAGCCGCAGGTTCGTCCCTTCCGGAGTTCCCGGCAGGAGAGATCCTTACTCACGACGCTATTTCCCACGTCGTCGAGGCTATTAACGCGACAACCAACACCATGCGTGAGGTTCACGACCGCGTTGACGAGGCTGACCCGACGAGTGCTGATCTGCTGCACGAATACATCAAGCAGCTGGAGCAGCAGGCTTGGTTCATCAGTGCCGAGACCCGTACTCCATCTGGAAAGTAGTACAGATCGATCTTCACTGTGCGCCTAGCTGAACCCTTAAACGGGTCTTCAGCAGCGTGTTTCCCTGTTCGTCATTGGAGGTCATGACGAGGCCTCTCAATGACATGAGCCGGACTGTGCGATAGCGCGGTCCGGTTTTTCTTTATCGTTATGCGATTATTCGTTTTATCGACGACGCCTGCTTTCGGCACTCACCCCTTCTGTCGGCACGGGTCGGCATTTTTGTTTCACCGATCTTTTTCACTGTGTGGATTCACTGTGCAAACAAGAAAAACACACGTATAAAAATCTGTGGATAACTTTAGTTATCCACAGCGGCGGCCCGATGAGCTCCTCACGCGCCTAATTTCCGGCCCACCTTGTGCCACCCTGAGGTTGTCATTTTCAGATCGTCTCTATCGATGAGGACTTCACGGTACTGCGCTAATCAGCTACTCAGCTGCTCAGTCTCTACCGGGAGCGCCCTTCGTGGGAGGGAGAGTAGGTACGTCATGGCACAAAATTCTGCAATGGTCACCGTTGTGGGAAACGTCGTCAGTGATCCAGTTGATCGAGCACCATCAGGTCGAACCCCTTTCGCAACTATGCGCGTTGCGTCGGATCGTCGATGGCGTGACGACGACGGTGTGTGGCAGTCATCTGACTCATTATTTATCGACGTCCAGATGTCCGGTCCACTAGCCACAAACTGTTTGAAATCGGTAACGAAGGGGATGCCAGTTGTTATATACGGTCGGCTGATTACTCATTCGTGGGAGGCGACCCTGGACTCGGGGGAGAAAATCATGCGGAGCTCCGTGAGGATAAAGGCCTCTCATGTTGGAATTGACCTCAACAGGATCGTCATTACGTCCGCGATGACCAGCCGCCTAGGACGTTTGGTTCCGTTGGAAATCGGCTCCTCTGCTGGAGCAGCCAAGGGGTCAGGGGAGGTGACGAGTCTCGCCACCGATTGGGACGGGACGGCCACGCCGGATGGAAATCCATTCCCCGAGGGTTCGTCGAGTGATTCGAGCACTTCCACCGACTCCACAGTCCTGAGGGACTCCGGCACTCTGAGCGAACAGGAGGACTCATACAGCCGAGACGTCGCCCTGGCTAGCGCATGAGGACGTGCCTCCGTGAAGGAGTCGTCGTAACTGGTTGTTGTTAGGACCGTGCTTGCGTACCCTCAACGGTTAGACTTTGCTGAGGAACTTGCGCGGGGACCATCCCACCTCTTAACTCTCGAGGTTGATCCTGGAGATTAGCTTTCGAGGTGGTGAACCCTATGGTCATCGGCCATAGTAGGTGAGCAGAGAATGCTAGGTTCGTGTGGCATAGAAAAATGAGTTGAGGACTGTATGGGTGAATTCATTTACACAATGAAAAACGTGCGCAAGGCACATGGAGAAAAAGTCATTCTTGACGACGTCACCATGGCTTTTTATCCGGGGGCCAAGATCGGCGTGGTGGGGCCAAACGGTGCCGGAAAGTCGTCGATCTTGAAAATTATGGCGGGAATTGATCAGCCCTCCAATGGTGAGGCGTTCCTCGATCCCGGTGCTTCTGTGGGGATCTTGCTCCAGGAGCCTCCACTCAACGAGGAAAAAACCGTCCGCGGCAACGTGGAAGAAGGCCTCGGAGAGATCTGGGAAGTCAAGCGTGAATATGAAGAAATCGCCGAAAAGATGGCGACGGATTATTCCGATGAACTCATGGAACGCATGACTGTCCTGCAGGAGAAGATCGACACTGCCGACGCCTGGGAACTGGATTCGAAGATCGATCAGGCCATGGATGCGCTGCGGTGCCCGCCGTCAGACTCGCCAGTGACGACGCTATCCGGGGGTGAGCGTCGTCGTGTAGCGCTAGCCAAGCTTCTTTTGGCTGAGCCAGATCTATTGCTGCTCGATGAGCCCACCAACCACTTGGACGCTGAGTCCGTGCTCTGGTTGGAGCAGCATCTGCGTAACTATCCAGGCGCGGTGTTGGCTGTTACCCACGACCGTTACTTCCTTGACCACGTTGCTCAGTGGATTTGTGAGGTCGATCGCGGGAAGCTGTACCCCTACGAAGGTAACTACTCCACGTACCTTGAGAAGAAGTCCGAGCGCCTGCAGGTTGCGGGTAAGAAGGATGCCAAGCTGCAGAAGCGGTTGAAGCAGGAACTGCAGTGGGTGCGTTCGGGCGCGAAGGCACGTCAGGCGAAGAATAAGGCTCGTTTGCAGCGTTACGAGGAAATGGCTGCGGAGGCCGAGAAGTACAAGAAGCTTGACTTTGAGGAAATCCAGATTCCGACCCCGCAGCGCCTGGGTAACCAGGTTGTGGAGGTGAGCCACCTCAATAAGGGCTTCGACGGCCGTACGTTGATTAAAGATTTGTCCTTCACATTGCCTCGTAACGGCATCGTCGGCGTTATCGGCCCGAACGGTGTGGGTAAGTCCACCTTGTTCAAGACGATTGTGGGGCTTGAAGAGCCGGATTCCGGCGAGGTGAAGGTCGGTAAAACTGTCGACATCAGCTATGTCGACCAGAACCGCGAGAATATTGACCCCGAAAAGACCGTGTGGGAAGTCGTCTCTGACGGGCTGGACTACATCATCGTCGGCCAGAATGAAATGCCATCGCGCGCGTATATCTCGGCTTTCGGTTTCAAAGGTGCTGATCAGCAAAAGCCGGCCAAGGTGCTCTCCGGCGGTGAGCGTAACCGTTTGAACCTGGCGCTGACGTTGAAACAGGGTGGTAACCTGATCCTATTGGATGAGCCCACCAACGATCTGGATGTCGAAACTCTCTCCAGCTTGGAGAACGCTCTCGAACAATTCCCAGGGTGTGCCGTCGTGATCTCCCACGATAGGTGGTTCTTGGACCGCACCTGTACGCACATTCTCGCCTGGGAAGGCAATGTTGCCGAAGGCCAGTGGTACTGGTTTGAAGGCAACTTCGAGGATTATGAGAAGAACAAGGTCGATAGGCTCGGTGAAGAAGTTGCGCGTCCCCACCGTGTGACTCACCGGAAGTTAACTCGCTAACTCGTTAGGTCGCGGTGAAATATGCCGTTCCGTGAAGTACTCGGACGCACTGGCCGGGTTCATACACTGTCGCTGCCACTCCGTTGGTCCGACTTCGATATGTATGGGCACGTTAATAACTCGGCATATCTTGAGTTTTCGCAGGATTCCCGCGTCGCATTCTTGAAGGAAATGGAGTCGATCGCCGGTAAAGGTTCGGTGCCTCAGGTGTTCGTACGCCATGCCGAATTGGATTACCGACGCGGAATTTCGCCATCCAGCCACACTGTGACCGTGAATTCAGAGGTGACTCGGATTGGCCGGACGTCGTTTGGTGTTCGGCAACTGATCCTCGATAGCGACGGGATCGTGTGTTGCGAAGTGAAGATCACGCAGGTTGCTGTCGACCTGCGGTCAAGCTCCCCGCGCGAAATTACGGACAGCGAACGGCAGGTCCTCGAGTCCATGATCACCCGGCCCGTGAGAGAGATCGAACGGGGCCAAGATAATGAACCCGATATCGACCAACTCGTGCCTCCGGATTCCACGGAGTAATCCATCGGCCTTATCCAGGGGACACCATGCCGATAACTATTGAGCACGGCGTTGCTCGAGACCTCTTTACCTTCATGTCTCGGGCAGAGCGCCTCGATTCGACGGCGCTGGTCCGGATTCATCCTGCGGATACCAGATCACGCCAACCCAATGCCGCGGGAGCTGCCGTAGAGGCCCGTGACCAGCGTCATCAGTGGTTCGATATTTATGTCACGACGCCGCTTGGCCCCTTTGGGCTGCGACGGGTCCGTGGTGTGTGGGGCAATGACTCGGCTCGTGACGTCATCACGCACTGTGCGAACGTGCGGCGAGCCATCGATGCGTCGACCCATTTTCACTCCCGACAGGGTGGTCCGATAACTCTGTCGCTGGAGCACCCCGGTACGCCGGGAATGTGGCCCGGACCTGTGCCTCTGACAGAGACATTCACCCATATTGATGACGTAGCAATAGACACTGTTGCCGCGTTATATAACGATGTCCGTGATACAGCCACGGCAGAATCGGGGCCAGCGGGGATAGCTCAATCGCTGTTGGACCAAAAGATTATGACTGTCGAATCGTCGACGGCGGAACAGACGGCGCAGCTCACGTCGCGAGCCATTATCGCCCTGGGAAGCCTCGGTTTTATCGGAGGCGATATTATGCGGGTATCCGTTTCGCCTCTCTGGGTCAGGACGGATACCAGGCTGGGAACGGTCCTTGCACAACGCAGGAATCGGCTGAACCTACTTAATATGTAAACCCAGCCCGGTCCGTATGGCCGGGGAGGCCTCGGCGTCCCTAGTTCAGGAGACATCGAGGCTATAGCTTTTAGCTCCGGTCGTGTTCACGTGCTGCAGCGAAGCGGCGCTGATTATCCTTACCTTCCGCGATCAGTCGGCGGAAACCAGCGGGCAATTCTTCGTTGGCAACCAGTTTCTCGGCTCGAGCGATAGCCTCGTCCGATGTATCCCATGATGGATACATTCCCGCGAGCACGCGCAGAGCCATCTCGCCATTGAGGTTCTCCCACACGCCGAGGGCCTCATCGAAATAACGATCGCGGTAACCGGCCAAGAGCTCGTCACTGCCGGCAGTCCTAAATCCTGCGACATTCGACAACAACTGGCGGTTCGACAGCGTCGACGCATCCTCGCCCATGATGTCATCCCACACGCGAGACTTGTTTTCCGTCGTTGGCAGGAGCGCCCGCGCCGCAATCGCCGCTTGTTCACCCAACGACGAACGGTCGTTCGCGGAGGTTTCGTCGATCAGCTTTGTGACCTCATCCTCTGACACCCCGTGGGAACCGCTGGACGCGGCAAGCATTTTGATCGCAAGCCACGTCATATCGGTATCGATGGAGAGACCGTCCAGTTCGACACTCTCCGGGGTGCCATCGACAATCGCGCGCGCGATAGCAACAGTCTCGGCGGTGGGCTCCACATTGGGCAGCTCCTTGACCGCCGCGAGCTGGGTATCGCTACCCGGAGCAGCCGCGCGTGCCGTCGATACCAAAGCATGAGCAACCGCATCCCAGCCTTCGTCGGCAAGCCACGTCGGGTTGGCATAGTTCCTCGCTGCGGACACAACCTGTCGGACTAATTGCTGAACGACGGCGGTTTCCGTCTCATGAGGCAGACCACGCTCAACAAGCGCGATGAAATCACGAGCGCGCAAACGACCAACGCGCAGACGCTCCCACTCCGCCGACCAGCACAGAGCGCGAGCCATGGGATCCTTAATTGCCGGCAGGTGATTCAGCACGAACTCGTTGGAAGCATCATCGAGATCGATGAGCGCATATGTCAGGTCGCCATCATTGGGCAGAATGAGATCGCCGACGGGAGTGCCGACGAGTTCAGGAACGTCGGTGCTCTCACCGTGGATATCCAGCTCGGTGTTAGCTGTGCGAACGACGTCACCATCCTGGAGGGAATAGATGCCGACGCCGATGCGGTGATCGCGGTGTTCGCCTTCACCCGGTTGCGCACCACTCTGCTTGACAGCAACTGAGGTGTAGGCCCCGTCTTTAGCCTGCGCATCGACGGACAAGGTGTTGACGCCGGTGGTCTTGAGCCATTGATCAGCCCACTGGGACAGATCGCGTCCCGACGATTCCTCGAGCGCGTCAAGGAGATCATTGAAGGTCGCGTTGTCGTACTGATGGCGCTGGAAATGCAGGCGTACACCGGCGAAGAATTCGTCGAGCCCGACATAAGCGGCTAGCTGCTTAAGAACCGACGCGCCCTTGGCATAGGTGATCCCGTCGAAGTTCTGGTCGACGGTTTCGATATCCGACGCGTCCGTCGAAATCGGGTGCGTGGACGACATCTGGTCTTGCGCGTATGCCCAAGCCTTTTCGACGTGGGCGAATGTGACCCACGCGGTGGTGAATTCGCTGACCTCAGTTTGAGCCTGCGCCGAGGACCAGGTGGCGAATGATTCGTTAAGCCACAGGTCATTCCACCACTTCATGGTGACGAGATCGCCGAACCACATGTGCGCCATCTCGTGGAGGATCGTGTCATTGCGACGCTCGTAGAGGTACCGAGTGGTGGCCGACCGGAACACATAGTCTTCACGGATCGTGACGGCCCCGGCATTTTCCATTGCCCCCATGTTGTATTCAGGGCAGAACACTTGGTCGTATTTCTTAAATGGATACGGGATGCCAAAGTGCTTAGCGTAGAAATCGAATCCCTGTTTTGTTTCCTTAAACAGTTCTTCGGAATCGAGGTGCTCGGCCAGCGCCCGTCGGCAATAAAGACCGAGGGGAATTTCGACTTCCTGGCTGGCCGATTCGTCCGACGTTTCGGTTGATTTGTCCGATGTTTCGGGGTGCGGAGTAATGGTTCCGCGCCAGACATCGGTGGCTTCGGTGTACGGCCCCGCCATGAAAGCAATTAAATAGGTAGAGAGAGGGTAATCAACCTCAGCTTCGTGAATGGCGACCGTTGTTTGTGGGTTGTCGCCGTCGGTCGTGAGAATACCCGCGCGGGGAGAGGTCACCGTGGTGCTGACAGGGCCATTAGTAATGAGCCGCCACGAATCAGGCGTGATGATCTGCACACGGTACGTGGCCTTGAGATCCGGCTGGTCGAAGCACGCGAAGACGCGTTTGGCGTCGGCAGTTTCGAATTGTGTGTACAGGTAGACCGCATTGTCCGAGGGATCGACGAAACGGTGAAGTCCCTCACCTGAGGTTGAGTAGCGGCATTCGGCGCACACCGTGACGCGGTTGTCGCCAGGTTCCAGATTGCGAAGCTGAATACCGGCTTCCTCGTCATACTGGTTATCCGAATAACGGATCGCATCGGTCGTGACATCGGTCCCGTTGAGTTGCACAGATGTTACCCGCGAGGCGCGGAGATCCAGGAAGGTTCCTTGCTCCAGATCGCCCTCCGACACACCGTCGCGTGTGTGGAACCACACTGTGGTCTTTGACGTAAAGATTTTTTCTCCAGGAAGCCCATGTCCGTCAGTGAGGTCTAAAATTATGGAGTACCGGTCCACTCCAATGAGTGCGGCCCGGTCCTTGGCCTCTTGCCAGGTGAGATTAGTTGATGACATTCCTGCGTTGTGTCCTTTCACTGGAGGGCTTTGGAATATGCGAGAGCATAAAGTTCCCAGATATTGAGACTACTAGGTGATGAAAAATCGCGGGAGCAATGAGCCCTCGGTGGGCACAGCGCCAACGTACAGATCATGGAGGTAATGACATGGCCGACAAACAACGAGTCGATTTTTGGTTTGATGTCTCCTGCCCGTTTTGCTGGGTAACATCCCGGTGGATTAAAGAGGTAGAAAAAGTCCGGGATATCACTGTGGTTTGGCATCCTATGAGCTTGTCGGTTCTCAATGAAAACAATGATGATCTTCCCGACGATTACAAGAAGATGATGAAACAGACGTGGGGCCCAGCTCGCGTTGCCGCCCTCATTGCCGACGAAAATCCGGAGAAATTAGACGCCTACTACACCGCAATGGGCACCCGGATTCACGATAAGAAAGAAGTGGACGCTCACGCCGGCGAGGGATTCGACGACGTGCTCCGCGATGCCTTGGAAGAGATTGGCCTTCCGGCGTCGTATCTCGAGGTGGCACACTCCACTGAGCAGGATGATTCGCTACGCCGTCACCACCAGGGCGCGATGGACGCGGTCGGCGACGACGTGGGGACGCCCGTGCTGAAGTTGGGCGATAACGCGTTCTTCGGGCCAGTGATCACCCGTGTACCGCGCGGGGAAGATGTGGGACGAATCTTCGATGGGGCAGTGGCCTTGGCAGCGTTCCCACACTTCTTCGAATTGAAACGATCTCGCACAGAGATGCCAGAAAACAAGTCTGCTGAGCTACCCTAGAACTATGCGCGTTTATCTTGGTGCGGACCATGCTGGGTTCGAGTTGAAAAATACTATTGCTGCTCATTTGGAAAAGAACGGCCACGAGATCGTTGATTGCGGGGCTCATTCCTTTGATCCCAAGGATGATTACCCTGCTTACTGCATCGAGGCCTCTGCCCGGGTCGTGAATGATCCCGGATCATTGGGCATCGTGATCGGCGGTTCCGGAAACGGTGAGCAGATCGCTGCCAACAAGGTCAAGGGAGCCCGTTGTGCTTTGGCCTGGTCCGTGGAGACGGCCAAGCTTGCCCGGGAGCACAACAATGCACAGCTCATCGGTTTAGGGGCTCGCCAGCACTCCGAGGAGGAAGCCCTCGAGATTGTCGACGCTTTCATCGAGACGCCGTGGTCAAATGAGGAACGCCACCAGCGGCGGCTCGATATTCTTGCGGAGTATGAACGTACGGGGATGGCACCTGCGTTGCCCGAAGACCAGTAGGCCGCTCGGGCTGCCGTCGGGGCTCGGGCACGAACGTGTCATAAAAGAAAGCATCTCTTGTGCAACAATGTGCAAGAGATGCTTTTCCTTTTCCGGTGTTATCTTCTTTCAGCTCGCCCTCCACCGAAGAGGAGCATTCATCATCGGACAGCGTGGCTATGGCCTGGTCAGGGTGGCGCTTAACCGTCGGTGTCGGAGTCGTTTTTTCTCCTACGGTCAACTCGATTCTCGTGCCAATGCTTTACGTCTTCAGCGTCCCAGAGAGTCAACCCCTGAAACTTTGCTACAGGCTTTGGTGCGCGACCACGACCCGCATAGCTGGTGAATGTACCCCGCGCTGTACCAGAAAACTCAGCGCATTGCGCTGCGGTCCACAGCTCGTGTCCTGAGTCTTTGTCAAGAAGGATCGGTGTCATGAGTCAGGAGTGTACGCCCGAAAAATAGGGGAGCGCTATGTAGCAAAACTCCAGCTAAACCGGCATGAAATCCGTTAAACTACTTATTACACCCCCGTATGTGTTCAACCCACGTTTAAAGGCGCTGCTTACCAAAGAATCTGCAGATTTCTGCCCGATAAAGAATCGTTAACTATTCGTTATCGAGCCGGTAAAAAAGTTACCCCATAGTAGGGGTACTGATAATGGTATGGTTGCCAAAACTAATTATTGGAACTCGACTGAACGGTGCCCTCGTTGTCCTTCCACCACCTCGTGGTGGTCAACAATCAGGTGCCGAGCCTCCAACCGCTCAATCATCCGACGGTCGTGAGTGACAACAAGCACTGTTCCCTCAGCACTCGCGATGGCATCCTGCACCTCTTCAATCAAGTCCACGGAGAGGTGGTTCGTCGGCTCGTCGAGAAGGAGAACATGAGGCGGGCCGGCTGCAATCAGCGCAAGCGCTACTCGTCGCTGCTGGCCTATAGAGAGGTCCCCGACGGGCCGAATGGCGTCCTCAGGAGCCAGCAGTCCGAGCTCGTCGAAGCTCACAGTGGGGTGGGGTGCCAATGCATACAGATCCTCTGCTGATTGTGTGGGATCATCCCATCGCTGCTCTTGGCGGAGAACACCGACACTTTGGCCCTCCCCAATGCGAACTTGCCCGCTCTCTGTCGGCACCGCGCCGGAGATAGCCCCGAGCAATGACGACTTGCCTGCTCCATTCGGGCCTGTGATCACTACTTTTTCGCCCGGGCGAATAGTCAAAGACCCCACGCGGACACGATCAGGGACGACGAGTCCTTGTAATTTAATGGCGAAGTCCTCCTCGGATCCTGCCGCGACCCGACGACGCGGTACGGGCGCCGTCAAGGGTTCATCGAAACCGAGAACTGCGGGGGCTGTTCCACACCGTTCTCCTCGAGCTCGGTAAGACGCGCGCCGCACGGATTCGTCGGGACAATTGACGCTCGGCCCGGTTACCGGCCATCCCATACATGGCCTTTTCGTTGTCCCGCTTCGCCTTCTTCGGACCGGCCGACTCATGATGCGCCTGAATATCCTGCTCTAGCTGGCTTTTCTCCCTCTGCTCCGTCTTCCATTGATGCTCCCACAGCGCGCGCTCATGCCGACGGTGATTGTCATAAGCGGTGTAATTGCCCCTAAAAATGTGAACTCCCTCGCGCCGGGGCACGATATCGCCGATCTGGGTACACACCGCGTCGAGAAAATCTCGATCATGCGTAGCGACGACAACCACGCCAGCGTGGTTATGAATGTGATCGATAACAAGTTCTCTGCCACGGTCGTCGAGGTGGTTCGTGGGCTCGTCGAGGAGGAGAATCTCGGGATTGCGAATGAGGGTGAGCGCTAACCCAAGACGCGCCCGCTGGCCACCAGATAAATCGGCTGTCCTGCGTGAGAGCAGCGGTTCGCCATCGACAGTCGTGGAGTCATCATTGGTGAGGCTGAGGCTGTCGAGAATGATGTCCGCGTTATGTTCGGCATTCCAATCATCGTGGGCCGTGACATCGGAGAACATCGTGGAATAGTGCTCATTTGCCTGGGCAACTTCCTCGTCCGTCTCCGCGTCGGCAAGTGCTTCCGTGGCCTCCTCGAATGCGTGCAAGCGACGGAGTGACGGCCCCAGTGCCTCTTTAATGAGCATCTCGCCGGTCGAATCGAAGGGGGCCTCTAATTCCTGGAAACCAAGAACACGTTGTCCGACGTGGGTGACGACGCCGCTCGTGGGCTTGCGTCGGCCAGAGAGAACCCACATTAACGTCGATTTACCAGCGCCGTTATCGCCGACCAGCCCGAGAACGTCGCCCGCTGACAAGGTGAGGTCGATATTGCGGAGAACCGGTACTCCCGAATAATCAAAACTGACGCCGTTGGCGATAAGTTGCGTCTGGGATAAATCAGTGGAGAGAGTTGTTGCCGTCAGTGATGCGGAAGAATCGCCTGATAGTGAGGTGGCAGGAGAATCGGTAGGCATGGTTCCTCCAGGGGTAGTGTCGTCACCATTATTTTACGCGACGGGCCTTTAGGTGACCAACATTCTGGGCGTTATTGCTGCTGGTGGTGCTTGCCTAATTGGCGACGCGGCTGCTGGTGTGAAGCTGATGCTTCTGTACTAGTGGGTTTTTTGTTCGTGAGGCGTTTAATGCGGTGTTTAAAAGGCAGCGTTGTAGCGGGATCGGGAATGCGTAATTTGTGGGGAGTTCGGGTTTTGCGAAACCGCGAACGAAATGTACTATGGCAACACACCGCGGAAAGAAGGTTCGTGAGTGTTGAAATGGGCGTAAGTCGTGTTTCACGTGCTCAGGTACCGTTTTTCGCAATGGGAATGTCGTATAGTGGCTAATACCTCAGCCTTCCAAGCTGAAGACGCGGGTTCGATTCCCGTCATTCCCTCCATTATGTCGGAGACATAGAGAGTCCCGACGACAATATCACCCGGTTGGTTTTCCACGCTTGCGGAGAACTAGCCGGGTTTCGTCGTATGACCACGTATGTGATCATGAGGGTTCTTTATGTCGGCAGTGCCCGTCGTGAGACAGGGAACGTAAGGCATAGAGCTGCTGTCACAACGGAGAGTAGAAAACGACGCAGCCTCGCTCCATTGCTAACTCCTAAGCTGACCGTGTAATATCGCAAAAAGCTCTTTCACCACGTATTTTGCGGTGGATAACGCTGAATAGTGGGGGTCATTGAAAGTGGCAAAAACGGTGCCCGTAGACTCTAGTTGTCTTCGGCACACGTGGCCGGTGGACTTTCTTTCATACCGGGGTATGGCGCAGCTTGGTAGCGCACTCGTTTTGGGAGCGAGGGGTCGTGGGTTCGAATCCCGCTACCCCGACCAGGAGTGGCCCGGCCGGTCAGACACGACGTTTGGCAGGCCGGGTCTCCACAAATAGAGAGAAATTGTATTCCAAATAACCAACGACACCACAGGAGTGTGCATCCGTGAAGAGCTCCGTTGAGCAACAGAGCGCGACTCGTGTAAAGCTTACTGTCGAAGTTCCTTTTGACGAGCTTCAGCCGGAGATCGACCAAGCCTACCGCTCGCTGGCGCAGCAGGTCACACTCCCTGGCTTCCGTAAAGGCAAGGTTCCTCCGCGCGTTCTTGAAGCACGGCTCGGCCGTGGGGCTATCCTCGACCAGGCCATCAACAACATGCTGCCCAGCCGATACAGCCAGGCTGTTGAAGAGCATGACCTCAAGGTCCTCACGCAGCCGACTATCGACATCACCCGGTTGGAAGATAACGAGCTTGTTGAGTTCACCGCAGAGGCTGACGTCCGCCCGGAGATTGACCTTCCTGATTTCTCCACCATCGAGGTCGAAGTCGATCCGCTCGTTGCCGACGACGCCGCTGTCGACGCTGAGCTGGACAACCTCCGCGCACGTTTCGGCACCTTGAAGGCAGTCGAGCGCCCAGTTCAGAAGGATGACTTCGTCTCCATCGACCTGTCCGCAACTGTGGACGGCGAACCCGTTGACGAGGCCACGACCGAAGGCCTTTCCCACCAGGTTGGCAACGGTGAGCTCATCGAGGGCTTAGATGACGCGCTCGAGGGCATGAAGGTTGATGAATCAAAGACCTTCAAGTCGAACCTCGTTGCAGGTGACCACGAAGGCGAAGAGGCCGAGGTCACTGTCACCGTGAAGTCGCTCAAAGAGCGTGAGCTTCCCGAGGCTGACGATGACTTCGCCCAGCTCGCATCGGAATTCGACACCATCGGCGAGCTTCGTGAGTCCTTGGCCAAGCAGGTTGAGGAGAATAAGAAGGCCGAGCAAGCGTCGTCGATCCGGGACAAGGTTCTCGAAAAGGCTCTGGAAAAGACCGACTTCGAGCTGCCTGAAGCCGTCGTCGAAGAGCAAGTTAAGGGCCAGCTGAACCAGCTTCTGCAGCAGTTCAACGGTGATGAAAAAGCCTTTGACCAGCTTCTCGCCGCTCAGGGCAGCAGCCGCGAAGAGTTCGATCGCGACACTCGGTCCAGCGCAGAGGAAGCCGTGCGGACTCAGCTGTTCCTCGACACGCTCGCTGATGAGCTTCAGCCAGAGGTGAGCCAGCAGGAATTCACCGAGCACATTATGTTCACCGCCCAGCGGTACGGCATGGAGCCTCAGCAGTTCATGCAGGCCATTCAGGCGTCGGACCAGATCGGTGCCCTCTACGCCGACGTCCGTCGTGGCAAGGCTTTGGCTGAATCCATCTGCACGGTTTCAGTCAAGGACACCGATGGCAACGAGATCGATCCGAAAGAATACTTCGGTGAAGAAGAAAACACCGACGAGACTTCGACCGGGTCCGCCGATGCCGAAGCATCTGAAAACAGCGAAGCAACGCCGTCGGGCACCGAGACCGAAGAATCGGCTGAATTCGATCAAGCGGCGGAAGCTCCCGTGGCAACGCCCACCGATGACGATTCAGAGAACGCTGAAAAATAAACCGTTGACTTGCGGATAATTCCGACACTGCCCCCACGCCCCGAAAGGTGTGGGGGCATCGGCATCTCATGCCGACGCACGCTAACAGCGAACAGAGCACAAAAGGCGAGCCACGCTTCATCGAATTAGCTAGTCTGGGGTGCACCCAAAAACATTGGAAAGTGAGCGTAAATAATGAACTTTTCCTCAAACGACACTGGAGTTAATGCTCAGAAGGGTTATTCTGCCCCCACCATGGACAATGGGACAGCAGGATTGAACCTTAACGATTCCGTCTTCGAGAGACTGCTGCGGGAACGCATTATCTTCCTCGGCACCGAGGTTAATGACGACATCGCCAACCGGCTGTGCGCACAGATCCTTTTGCTCTCGGCCGAGGACCCGACGCGGGACATTTCCTTGTACATCAACTCGCCCGGCGGCTCTGTGACCGCAGGCATGGCGATTTATGACACTATGACGTACGCACCGTGCGACATCGCCACGTACGGGATGGGCCTGGCTGCCTCCATGGGCCAGTTCCTCCTCACCGCGGGGACAAAAGGCAAGCGCTACGCTTTGCCTCACGCTCGCATTTTGATGCACCAGCCGTCGGCAGGTGTTGGCGGAACGGCAGCTGATATTGCCATTCAGGCAGAGCAGTTCGCCCGCACCAAGCGCGATTTGGCCGAGCTCAACGCGCAGCACACCGGCCAGTCACTGGAGCGGATTCAGAAAGACTCCGACCGTGACCGCTGGTTCGATGCCCAGGAGGCCTTAGAGTACGGCTTTGTTGACCACGTGATTACATCGGCGAAGGAGGAGACAGAGTAGTGGCTATGAACCCTAGCGATGAACTCAACCAGTATTCTTCTTCTCAATTGAACGGGGTTTCCCACATGCAGATGCCAGAAAGCCGCTACATCCTCCCATCATTTGTCGAGCACAGCTCGTTTGGGGCCAAAGAATCCAACCCTTATAACAAGCTTTTCGAAGAGCGCATCATCTTCCTCGGCACCCAGGTCGACGATGCCTCCGCCAACGACATCATGGCTCAGCTCCTCGTCCTCGAGGGGCTAGACCCGGACCGTGACATCACCATGTACATCAACTCGCCCGGCGGATCGTTCACGTCGCTCATGGCGATTTACGACACCATGCAGTACGTCCGTCCCGACGTCGTCACGGTCTGCTTGGGGCAGGCAGCGTCGGCAGCCGCGGTGCTGTTGGCAGCCGGTACTCCGGGCAAGCGTGCTGCGTTACCGAACGCGCGCGTCCTTATTCACCAGCCAGCGACGCAGGGTACGCAGGGGCAGGTTTCCGACCTCGAAATCCAGGCCGCAGAGATCGAGCGTATGCGGACGTTGATGGAGACCACCTTGGCTCGCCATACTGGCGTATCAGCGGAACAGATCCGGATCGATACCGACCGCGACAAGATCCTCACTGCCGAAGGTGCGAAGGAATACGGAATCATTGACCAAGTCTTTGATTACCGGAAGGCCTCTGCACAGAAATAAGGCGGAGTACCTACGTCACCAGGGTTGATGAACCGGAAGTGCCGGTGTGCTACCCAGTTTTATAATGAGATGACAACGAGCCCAGAATGAGCGCGGAATCGACTAGCTCCGCTGCTATTCTGGGCTTTGGTCTCGGATAGACAACCATGAACGGTTGTACGCCTACGAAGTCGTTAGGGGTCAAGGGAATTTATGGCACGTATGCAGGAAAGCGCCGATGTCCTGAAGTGCTCTTTTTGCGGAAAGAGCCAGAAGCAGGTCCGCAAACTCATCGCGGGCCCAGGTGTGTACATCTGCGACGAATGCATCGACCTGTGCAATGAAATTATCGAAGAGGAATTTGATAATTCACCCGTGCAGAAGACGGACAAGGCACTACCGAAGCCATCGCAGATCGTCGACTTTCTCGGTGATTACGTCATCGGCCAGGACGCCGCAAAGCGGACTTTAGCCGTGGCGGTCTACAACCACTACAAGCGCATCCAAGCCGATGAGAATGACCACCATAAGTCTGACGACGATATAGAGATCGCGAAGTCCAACATCCTCATGCTCGGCCCGACTGGTTCCGGCAAAACCTACCTGGCGCAAACACTGGCCCGCATGCTCGACGTTCCCTTCGCCATGACCGACGCAACCAGCCTGACGGAGGCCGGCTATGTCGGTGAAGACGTGGAGAATATTCTTCTGAAGCTCCTCCAGGCTGCGGACTTTGACGTCGATCGTGCTCAGCGCGGAATCATTTACATCGACGAGGTCGATAAGATTTCACGCAAATCGGAAAACCCCTCGATTACCAGGGACGTTTCAGGCGAGGGTGTTCAGCAGGCACTGCTGAAAATTCTCGAAGGAACGGTGGCCTCGGTCCCGCCGCAGGGTGGCCGGAAGCATCCGAACCAAGAATTTATCCAGCTCGATACCAAGAATGTCCTGTTCATCGTTGCCGGTGCGTTCGCGGGCTTGGAGAAAGTCATTGGCGAGCGACGCGGAAAGCAGGGGCTCGGATTCGGCGCGAATGTGTCCTCGAAGGAGGAAAACGAACTCGATGCGTTCTCCTATGTTCAGCCAGAAGACCTGGTGAAGTTCGGGTTAATTCCTGAGTTCATTGGGCGCCTCCCGGTCGTCGCTACTGTGAATGATCTTGACCGTGAAGCACTGGTTCGTGTGTTGACTGAACCAAAGAACTCGCTGTTCAAGCAGTACAGCAGGCTGCTCGACATGGATGGCGTAACCCTGACCATGGAGGAGGGTGCGCTTAATGCCATTGCCGATAAGGCTATCGAACGCGGTACGGGAGCTCGTGGCCTGAGGGCGATCCTGGAGGAGATCTTAGGACCGGTCATGTTCGAGGTTCCTGACTCGGAAGACGTTACCGAAGTGGTTATTCCAGAAGAATGCGTCACAGAAGGTGCTGAACCGAGGCTGATTTCGTCCACAGAGGCGGAAAGGGAATCCGCCTAAAGCCGGCCGCCCGGACCCCAAAGGCCGGCCACCTCAACCCGTAAATGGTTGACGACGATTCACGTGCGGAAACCAAGGTGTCGGAGCGCGAACCGCGGCCCAACGTTCAATCAGTCGCGGTAAAACTCCGAGAACGGCCCAAATTGTTCGTCGAACCGATTGGTCTCATTAGACGCCGGCGCCTCGCTGCCGTCCAACAGATCACCGTCGCCATATAGCGGCGTATTGTCCCGCTCGCTGGCGCGAAGCTGTTCGGCGGTGACGGTATAGGAATCTCCTTCTCGCGTGGCCATCGTCGTCGTCAAGAGACTGATCACAGTATCTTGAATGAGCGCATTAATGCCATCGCGGTTGCTTTCGTCGCCGGTAGCTACGTCGTACATGGACCGAAATGTCGACTGGTTATACGCGGGAAACATCGCCAACGCGCAGATGATGAAGTAGATATCAATCGCTGAAACCCCTGGCCGAAATGCGCCGTGATCCTGACCATTCATCAGCAGCCGCCCGATTTGCAGAACGGCGGGTGACCCGGAAAAGATGTGAACATCGGCATCTTGGGGGAGGATCCCAAGCAGGTTTTCCATGGCCAACATCCTGGCCGACCGCGGTTCAGCAAAGAACTTCTTCACAAGGATGTCAATGAGTTGCCGGATCGCCTCAACCGGCACGTCACTGTCAGGAATAAGATCTTCTGCCTTCGGGTGGAGGAGCCTTTCCGCATAGCGCAGGCACTCCATGTACAGGCCTTTTTTGTCGCCGTAATAGTAATGGATCATCCGTTTAGAGACACCGGACGCGCTCGCGATGTTCTCCAGTCGAGCCTCGTTATAACCGACGTTAGAAAAAACGGTCAGCGCGGCGTCGAGAATTTCCTCATGCTCGGGGGCTGAGGTCTCAGCGTCCTTTGAGATAGGGCCGGTATCGATGGAAATGAGGTCGGGTGCTGAGGGGGAGTCGTTGTGTAAAGGCGATGTTGACATACTCATTACTTCGAACGGGGTTGACATCTATGGCTTCAGTTCGCGGCGTGCTGAGTCTGTTGCCTCATGCTCCTTGATCCTTCATCGAATGATCCACATTATCGACGAGCCTATGATCCAGTCCGCCACCAACCTCCACGTGCTAGTGATGCTGATCGACTAACGGTGGTAGAGGAACAGTTACGGTCTCGACCTGGTGCCATAATTACCAACACAATCGTAGACATTAGTTTCTACTTTCTGCATTATCTCGTGGTTTATCCCAGTTCGTAGAGTATTTTTGACCTTATTCGGGGGTAGTTAAGTACATAGCGTCCCAATCAATGCCCACCTTTATACGATCGACGCGAGCAACTACCCCCTTGCCCAGAAAGAACCTACCGAATGGTAGGAACCATGAATGTTGCCGTGGGGAGGGGGTGGGGTGGACCGGCCCGCCCGCGACGCAACTCTGTCTACGCAGGTCTGTATATGCAGGGTGGCCGCGTCAAGGAGTATCGTTGGAGGCGTGCGGACCTACCGTTCCGTAGCTCTTTTCCGGGCAACTGATCCCTCGAGTAGTAGGTGGATGGCCCGACTGTGAACGGGTGGTACGCGGTACACCGATATGTAGGGAAGGTTTTAATGACTGCTGAAGGAAAGAATCCCGTCAACGTTGCTGTTTCCGGAGCATCCGGGCAGATTTCGTACTCTTTGCTCTTCCGCATTGCTTCAGGCGACGTCTTTGGTAAGGACACCCCGGTTCACCTCCGGCTGCTCGATATTCCGCAGGCTGTTTCCGCTGCTCAGGGGGTCGCGATGGAGCTCTTTGACGCTGCATTCCCGCTGGTCACCGGTATCACGGTCACCGATAAGGCCGAGGAAGCATTCGAGGATGCTCAGGCGGTTTTCTTGGTTGGTTCCAAGCCCCGCGGTAAAGGGGAGGAACGCTCCGATCTCCTCACAGCAAACGGCAAGATTTTCGGGCCCCAAGGTAAAGCAATCAACGACCACGCTGCCAAAGATGTGCGCGTACTCGTCGTGGGCAACCCTGCCAACACCAACTGCCTGATCGCGAAGGCCAGCGCCCCCGACATCCCGGCCAACCACTTCACCGCCATGACCCGTCTGGATCACAACCGGTCGCTGGCTCAGCTCTCTGAAAAGCTGGGTGCCCCGGTGAAAGACTTCGCGAAGATGACGGTGTGGGGTAACCACTCTGCCACGCAGTTCCCCGACGTCACCTACGCCACGGTCAATGGTGAGTCTGTTGCCGACAAGGTCGATGAGAAGTGGCTTGCCGACGAATTCCGTCCGCGTGTTGCTAAGCGTGGGGCTGAAATTATCGAGGTTCGCGGTAAGTCCTCCGCGGCCTCGGCAGCCTCGGCAGCTATTGATCACATGCGCGACTGGTTCGCCGGAACCCCGGAGGGCGACTGGGTATCCGTGTCGCTTCCGTCGGATGGTTCCTACGGCATCGACGAAGGCCTAGTTGCCTCTGTGCCGTGCCGCTCGGTGAACGGCGAATGGGAAGTTGTTAAGGACCTGGAGATTTCCGACGCACAGCGCAAGCTCATCGACGCCAACGTGGAGGAGCTCCGTAACGAAAAGAAGATCGTGGAGGATAGTGGCTTGATCTAGCCCTGGCAGTCCTCGACGACTGATAGACGGTTGATAAACCGTTGATGAACGGTTGTCAAAGGCCCAGCTCTCCCTGGTGGAAGAGTCGGGCCTTGTGCCGTCGTTGCCCCGAAACGGCATATGCCCTCGGTCCGTTTTAGAATGAACCTCATGAATTCAGCCCTTCACACGCCGCAAGGCTCCTCGTCATCATCGAAATCCTCTACGACGAACCGCGCAGACCTCTTACCTAAGCAGTGGAATCCTGCGGATGTTGAGAAGAAACTCTATGAGAGCTGGGTAAACAAGGGCTACTTCACGGCGGATGCGTCCTCATCGAAGCCGTCGTATTCCATTGTTTTGCCGCCGCCGAATGTGACCGGGCAGTTGCACATGGGACACGCACTCGACCACACGATTATGGATGCCCTTGCTCGCCAGAAGCGGATGCAAGGCTATGAGGTCCTGTGGCTCCCGGGGATGGACCACGCGGGTATCGCCACCCAAACCAAGGTTGAAGCGCTTCTCAAGGAGACAGAGGGGAAGGATCGCTTCGATTACGACCGCGAGGAATTCGTCGACAAGGTGTGGTCGTGGAAGAAAGACTATGCCGAAAAAATTGGTAACCAGATGCGCGCCTTGGGGGATTCTCTGGACTGGTCGCGTGAGAGGTTTACTCTCGACGAGGGGCTTTCGCGTGCGGTCCAGACCATGTTCAAGAAGCTTTATAATCAAGGATTAATTTACCGTGCTAACCGAATGGTGAATTGGTCGCCGAAGTTAGAGACCGCGATCTCGGATATCGAGGTCGTCTACTCCGACGACGAGGGCGAGCTTGTTTCCATCCGCTACGGTTCGCTCAACGACGACGAGCCACACGTCATTGTCGCGACGACGCGTGTTGAGACGATGCTGGGCGACGTCGCCGTGGCCGTCCACCCTGACGATGACCGATACAAAGATCTCGTCGGTAAAGAGCTGCCGCACCCCTTTATCGAAGGCCGCATGATGAAGGTCATTGCCGACGATTATGTCGATCCGGAATTCGGCACTGGTGCTGTGAAGATCACGCCGGCTCATGACCCCAACGACTTCGCGATGGGGCAGCGCCATAACCTGGATATGCCCGTTGTGTTGGATAAGACGGCGCATATTGCGGATACCGGAACCCAATTCGATGGCATGGATCGGTATGAGGCGCGGAAGGCGATCACGGAGGCTCTGCGCGAACAGGGTCGGATTGTGAAGGAGATCCGCCCCTACGTCCACTCGGTGGGCCACTCCGAGCGCACCAAGGAGGCCATTGAGCCCCGCTTGTCCGAGCAGTGGTGGGTGAAGGTCGATGGCCTTGCCAAGATGGCATCTGAAGCGGTGAGCAGCGGTGATACCGTCATCCACCCGGAAAGCCAGACACCCCGCTGGTTCGATTGGGTCGACAACATGCACGATTGGTGCATTTCTCGGCAGCTGTGGTGGGGCCACCGGATTCCGATTTGGTATGGCCCCGACGGTGAGGTCGTCTGTTGCGGCCCCGACGATGAACCGCCAACAGGTGAGGGCTGGCATCAGGACCCCGATGTGTTGGATACCTGGTTTTCCTCGGGTCTGTGGCCATTCTCGACGATGGGCTGGCCGGAGCACACCAAGGATCTAGACAAGTTCTACCCAACGTCCGTTTTGGTCACAGGCTATGACATCCTGTTTTTCTGGGTGGCCCGAATGATGATGTTCGCCACCTACGCCGATACCCTTGAGGACTCAACCCTTCACGATGGCCAGGGCGCGACAGCGAAGGACGGCCGTCCCCAGGTACCGTTCACGGACATTTTCTTGCACGGTCTTGTCCGCGATGAACAGGGCCGGAAGATGTCGAAGTCACTGGGCAATGGCATCGACCCCATGGATTGGGTGCGCGATTATGGCGCCGACGCTTTGCGATTCACGCTGGCTCGCGGTGCAAACCCGGGAACAGACTTGCCACTCGGCAGCGACGCCGCGCAGTCCTCGCGCAACTTTGCGACGAAGCTCTTCAACGCAACGCGGTTCGCGCTGATGAACGGCGCGCAGGTTGGCCCGTTGCCAGACCGCTCCTCGCTCACGGACGCTGACCGGTGGATTCTAGACCGGCTAGAGGCCACCCGACAGTACGTCGATAAGTCCCTGAACAAGTACGAATTCGCGAAAGCGAACGAGACACTCTATCACTTCACGTGGGACGATTTCTGCGACTGGTACCTGGAAATTGCGAAGACACAGATCCCCCGTGACCCCGAGAACAATGATGCAACCGGTCAGGCTACCCAGTGCGTTATCGGCCGAGTGCTGGACACCATTCTTCGTTTACTCCACCCGACGATGCCCTATGTGACAGAAACGCTGTGGACCGCGCTCACTACTGGGGTAGAAGGACAGAAAGAATCTTTGGTTGTTTCTTCCTGGCCCGATGCGTCGATGACAACAAATGGTGCCGACGCGGACCCAGTTGCTCAACGTCGTGTGGAAGACCTCATTAAATTAGTGACGGAAATCCGCCGTTTTCGCTCCGACCAGGGCGTGAAACCGTCACAGCGGGTACCGGCACGGGTGGATTGTTCTGCTGCGGATCTTCAGGAACAAGAACCTGCTATCCGGAATTTGGCCCGTATCGACGAACCCTCAGAGGGATTCTCTGCAACGGCGTCCATTGAACTGCGCTTATCGCAAACCACGATTACGGTCGAACTGGACACCTCCGGCACCGTCGATAAGGACGCTGAGCGGAAGCGAATGGAGAAAGACCTCAAAGCGGCGAACAAAGAACTGGAAACCACCGGTAAGAAGCTGGCCAATGAGAACTTTCTTATGAAGGCGCCGGACGCTGTGGTGAACAAGATCCGTGAGCGTCGAGCTATTGCCGAGGAAGAGATCGCCAGGATTTCAGCGCGGTTGGCGGGCCTCGGATAAGTTCATGGGGATAATCCGCGGTCAGTGCGGGCGAACGTACGATTGACGGCGTACGTCGAACGGCATAGAACGAAGC
Organism: Corynebacterium sp. c7Ub_26; assembly: GCF_053760365.1. NCBI lineage: Bacteria > Bacillati > Actinomycetota > Actinomycetes > Mycobacteriales > Corynebacteriaceae > Corynebacterium > Corynebacterium sp. c7Ub_26. The sequence goes on from NZ_JBSNBL010000001.1 coordinate 298,982, forward strand.
GAGATTACGAGAAAGAAGGTATGAATGGTGGCAGGCCGTGACGAGGATGGCCTTGATAATGATGGGGGCATCCCTAACTCCCATCACGACAAGATCGAGGGCAGTTCAGTCGATCCGGCATCATTGAGTCCGGAGGACATCAACGCTGCGATCTCCGACGATCTCGAAGTCGATGATGCCGGGCTCACGTTGCCCTTGAGCGACGAGACAAAGCCGGAAGTTGTGCATCGCACCATCACACCGGACGATCTCGAGGCACTGGCGGACGTTGAAAATCAGCTTAATTCGCGCTGGCCAGAGACGAAGATTGATCCCACCCTAGATCGCATGCATCAGGTACTTGATCTTTTGGGGGACCCTCAGCACGCATACCCATCTATCCATGTTGCGGGAACGAATGGGAAAACCTCCGTTACCCGGATGATTGAATCCCTCCTTCGTGCGTTTCATCGGCGCACCGGCCGTACCACCAGCCCCCATTTGCAGTCGGTGACGGAACGAATTGCCATTGATGGGGAACCCATCCACCCTGCCGACTTTGTACAGACCTGGAAATCCGTTAAGCCCTTCGTCGAGATGGTTGACCGTCGATCTGAGGACGAGGGGGGACCGCGTATGAGCACCTTTGAGGTGCTCACCACGATGGCATTCGCAGCATTCGCCGACGCCCCCGTCGACGTTGCTGTTGTCGAAGTTGGCATGGGCGGCCGTTGGGATGCAACCAATGTAGTGCACGGGGACGTGACCGTGATAACCCCGGTGGGAATGGACCACTCTGAATACCTGGGCGATACTATCGAAGAAATCGCCGGTGAAAAAGCGGGAATCATCAAGTCTCGGTGGGATAAGGATGACCTTCTGACTCCGCCGGATAATGTCGCAATTATCGCTGAGCAGGACCCTGCCGCGATGAATGTGATCCTGGAACAAGCAGTGTCCGTTGATGCATCGGTGGCCCGCGCTGGTAGCGAATATGGCATCGTTGAGCGATCCGTGGCTGTTGGCGGGCAGACCTTAACCATCCGCGGCTTAGGTGGAACGTACGAAAACGTCTTCCTACCGTTGTCTGGTGCCTACCAGGCCAGGAACGCTGCAACAGCACTTGCCGCCGTCGAGGCTTTCTTTGGCGCGGGAGGCGGGCGGCAATTGGACGTCAACACTGTCCGTGAGGGTTTTGGTAACGTCAGCTCACCAGCTCGTTTAGAGCGCATCCGAACCTCGCCATCCGTCTTTGTTGATGCCACCCATAACCCCCAAGGCGCCTGGGCCTTAGCAGAAACTCTTCATGACGACTTTTCTTTCCGACGCCTCATCGGCATCGTCAGCATCTTCCAAGACAAAGATGTCGTCGGAGTGTTGGAAACGCTGCGCGACACATTTGATGAAATCGTTGTCACCGAGGTCGATTCGCCACGAGCTATGCCCGTTGACGAGTTAGCTGAGCTAGCCCGCACCCTTGTTGGCGACGAACGTGTCCACGTTTCAGCCTCGATGGCCGACGCCATCGAAGACGCTGTCGCCCTCGCCGAAGAGGAAGGCGAGGAAGAAGGCTACGGCTTGGCTGGAACAGGGGTCGTCATAACGGGAAGTGTTTATTCAGCAGGTCGTGCGCGTGCGCTGCTAGGAAAGGAACCGGAGTAGTGGTGGATCGAAGAGAAACAGATTCGGGTCGCGATGGCGCACAGCGGCAGGGCAGGCAGCGGTCCGGCAGTCAGTTTCCCGGAGCGAAGGGCGACGAGGCGATCGAGTATGGCCCCCTGGGACCCGGACATGATCCGGTGAAGGACCCGTTGAAAGGATTGCGGGGAGTGATGGCCGGAACCTTGATCATGGAGTTCATCACCTTCTTACTGGTTCTCCCCGTGGTAGCCCGAGTTGACGAGGGGGCATATAACACGCCTTTCAACATTGTGTCGGTGATTGTATTTTGCGTCGCCTTATTGGTGATGTCGTTCCTGCAAGGGAAGTCGTGGGCCCTTTGCATCGACTTGTTTTTGCAGGTTGTCGCCATTATCGGGTTTATTGTTCATCCTGCAATGGGCGTGATGGGTATCGTTTTCGCACTCGTCTGGGCGTATATCGTTTACCTGCGCAAAAACTTGATCGAGCGGATGAAACGCGGTCTGTTAACTACCCAGCACACATGAGTCCGCGTAGAGTACCGGGACCAGGGGGACCAGAGGGGATCGTTTGTTGGGGATTCGGTGTAATCGGGAAATCGGGGGAGCCGGGGATATCGCCGTGGCCGCCGTCGGGAAGCTAATCGATCCGTCGTACTAGAGCCCGACCTCGTCTTCGGGATGTTGATGTAATAATATGTTCAAACATCAATAATATTGCGACCTGTGGGCTGACCCTCCAATAGGTCTTCGCTAGGCCGTTGCTAGCTGCTTCAGCCTGGCGGGTACCTCATTCCCGCACTGATCACGTAACGAGAGACACCAACATGGCTTCACATCACACCGATCCTATTCCCGGTCGCATTCGGGAACGTGGGGTTTTCCATCCGGGTACATGGATTGCAGCTGTCATCGTTGCAGTCTTGGTCGCGATGTTCATCCACGGCCTGATCACAAACACCAATTATCAGTGGGACGTGGTCAATGACTACATCCGCGACGTGAACGTCGTTAAAGGTGTCGGTTGGACCTTGTTGCTGACCGTTCTGTCCATGGCGATCGGTGTTGTGCTGGCTGTGACCGCGGCCATTATGCGGCAGAGTGAGAACCCTGTTCTTCGCTCCGTTGCCTGGGCGTATATTTTCGTTTTCCGTGGAATCCCGGTCTACACCCAGTTAGTTTTCTGGGGGCTGCTGGCTGTTCTGTATCCGAAGTTGTCCATGGGGGTTCCTTTCGGCCCAGAGTTCTTCACACTTGATACATCCGACATCATTACCGCGTTCTGGGCTGCAACACTCGGGCTTGGTTTTAACGAAGGTGCCTACCTTGCCGAAATCGTCCGATCCGGTTTGGAGAGCGTGGATGAAGGCCAGCATGAGGCCGCCCGAGCCCTGGGAATGAAGCACAGCACCGTCCTTCGTCGAATTATTATCCCGCAGGCGATGCGCGTCATTATCCCTCCGTTAGGGAATGAAACCATTGGCATGCTGAAGACGACTTCCTTGGTTCTGGCCGTTCCATTTACCCTGGATTTGCAGTACGCAACAAATGCTATTGCCAACCGTCTCTATGCACCGATCCCGCTGCTGATTGTTGCGGCGCTGTGGTACCTCGTGGTGACCAGCGTGCTCATGGTTGGGCAGTACTTCCTCGAGCGATACTTCGGCCGCGGTTTCGATAAGAACCGTAGCTCCAAACGAATCCAAAAAGTGGCATCTGATCCGTCGAAACTGAGCAAAATCCCGGAGGTTGAACAGTGAGTAAGCCCGTAAACCCGGATCAGGATATATCGACGAATACGACGTCGGCGCCGGCGGCCACGCCCAGTTCAGGTGAGCCACTAGTCGTCATTGACGGTTTGTGGAAAGCCTTTGGTGAGCTGGTCATCCTCAAAGACGTGTCATTGTCGGTGAATCGTGGCGATGTGACCGTGCTTATTGGCCCTTCAGGGTCCGGCAAATCGACTCTGCTGCGATGTGTTAACCAACTCGAGCAAATTCAGGCAGGTTCCATTTGGATCGATGGAGAGCTGCAGGGGTATGAACAAGAACCACTTTCCGACGGGCGTCTTCAGCGTCTGAAAGCGGGAGATATCTCCCGGCAACGCTCCCGTATTGGGATGGTGTTCCAGCGATTCAACCTTTTTCCTCACATGACTGCCTTGGAAAATGTTATGGAAGCACCGCGCCAGGTTAAAGGTGTGCCCAAAGAGAAGGCTAAGAAACGGGCAATTGAGCTCCTAGAACGAGTTGGACTAGGGGATCGCGCGACACACTATCCGGGTGAGTTGTCGGGTGGGCAGCAACAGCGTGTTGCTATCGCGCGTGCGTTGGCGATGGACCCAGAGATTATGTTGTTCGATGAACCGACGTCGGCACTGGACCCTGAGTTGGTCTCTGAAGTTCTCACTGTTTTGCAAGAGCTTGCTGAGAGTGGAATGACCATGATCGTGGTGACTCACGAAATGGGGTTCGCTCGCGAAATGGCCGATAACGTCGTGTTCATGGATGAAGGGCAGATCGTGGAGCAAGGCGCTCCGCAGGACGTGATCAATAACCCGAAGTCAGATCGTCTCCAAGCTTTCCTCCAGTCGGTGTTGTGACGCGAGGATCTGGAAGCTGTTTGAGTATCTCGATGCTGTCCGGCTATTCCGTGGGCGGGGAGTCCTATCTAGGAAAAACGCTTTGCTGAGCCTTTCAAGCGTAGGCGATTCATGACTTACAATGATGGTATGTCTGAACGTACCCTCATTCTGATTAAGCCCGACGCAGTCAAACGAGGCCTCGTAGGAGAGATTCTCGCCCGTATCGAGCGCAAGGGGCTCACATTCTCCGCCCTGGATCTGCGCGTGGCGGACCAGGAAACCGCGGAAAAGCACTACGAAGAGCACAAAGACAAGCCGTTCTTCAAAGACCTTATCGAGTTCATCACATCGGGGCCGCTTGTTGCTGGAGTTGTCGAAGGCCCACACGCTATCGAGGCTTGGCGGCAGCTCGCCGGGGGTACCGACCCTGTAAAGAAAGCGACACCGGGGAGCATCCGCGGAGATTTCGCTCTCGATGTTGATGCCAATGTCGTTCATGGTTCGGACTCGCCGGCATCGGCAGAACGCGAAATCGGCATCTGGTTCCCGAACCTTTAAATTCTTATCGCCCGTACCATGACCACATGGCGAACGACTACATGTTGATGGTGCGGGAACGATAATGACACTCCGTTAGCCCAGGCATATGGCCTGTTCACTGGGAATTGTGGTGGGTGAGGGCTGCTGATCCGCCGTCCTCTGGTCCACCTATGACAAAATAATATTCGGAATGCAGACGGGCGAAGCTGCGCTGCAGCGCATGACCGCACATTGTGTGTGCCCCATGTATGTCGTTTAACAGCGAGGGGCCGTCCGGGATCGCTTCATTCACCCCGGTGTTTATAACCGCGAGCTTTTAGAAGATAGCTGCAAGCTGCGCCCCCGTTTCTGTTCCGCCAGCAAGCTTTACCATGACAAAAGAACCGCACTGCACACGCTGTCCAGCCGGATTTATACACGCACTGTGCTAGTCAGTGTTCGATGGTGCCGAGCAGACGTCGCTCGGAATGAGTAAGCCATCGTGCGCATGACGGACTGGACCACCGGCCCGTGCCAACTATCTGGGGCGCGACCACTGCGGTGCTGCTAAAGGAGAATTGTGGCTGACACAAGCCGTACACCCCGTCGTCGTTCGGCAAAACGAACGACAAACACATCATCACAATCGAAGTCGAGAAACACTCGGGCCTCGCAAGCGGCCCACGCGGAAATGGTCACCGAATTAAGTGCCCTATCTGCTGGAACAAAAGCAGTCATCTCTTCCCTCGACGAGAGTGACCTCGCCGCGAAAACGCGTGTTCACCAGTTAGCGAAACTCATCGGGCACACGAGCAAAGAAGTCATTGCCCTTCTTGGTGCCGTCGGAATCACCGTCCGCAGTGCGCAATCGACCGTCACGCGTGAACAAGTGGCCGAATTCCGCGACCGCGTCCAAGCTGCAGACAAAGGCGGCTCTGACCCTGCGCGTGATGCCGACTCTCAGAACGCTGATACCGATAAGGGGCAGGCGGATAAGGCTAAGGCGAGGACGTCTGAGGAAGATAAATCCGAGAAAGATAAAACTGAGCGCGCCGACGTCGGCAAGTCGGATACTGAGACGCTTGATGAAGATGAGTCTGAGGCAGACGGTTCTGACACTGAGAACGCCGACGTCGATAAGCCCACAGTAGAAGAGGATGAGGCGGAAAGGGCCGACGCCGACAAAGCCGAGGCTGATGAGTCAGATACCGACGAGCAAAACGCCGAAAAGCCAGAAACTGAGAACTCGGAGTCGGCTGAGAACCAAGAAGCGAATCATATTTCCATTCCGACTCCGATTTTCATGGCGCCCACACCGGTCGCCACGGAGTCCTCGGAATCCCGCGGCAATTCGGGCGATTCCTCCACGTCTGATGAGGATTCGGCGGGAGAGTCAGAGGAGACATCCAACGTCGACAATGAGGATAATGACGACTCACCGTCGTCATATCGACGGCGCCGGGGTCGCCGTGGCCGGGGCAAGAAAAACGTCGACGAGTCGCCGAAATCTCGAAACTCCAAAGACCACAACGAGGACGACATCTCGGAAGATGAGCGTGGGTCGTCGTCGAAGCGGTCGAAAAAGAACAGCGAGAAGGGCAAGTCGGGGGATAAGAAAGACAACAAGCACGACGGCATCAAACGCAAGGACAAGAACAAGAAGGGGCGTTCCTCGGGCAACAACTCCTCGGGCAACGGTGATGGCTCCGGCGAGGGGAAACAGGAGTCGCCGAAGTCCGATGAGCCCGCCAAGATCAAGGGCTCTACACGTGCTGCGGCCGCGCGGAAGCGTCGCGAAGAAAACAAGCGCGACAAACACCAGACCATCAGCACGGCTGAGTTCCAGGCGCGCCGGGATGCCGTTCACCGCCGGATGATCGTTCGCGATTCAGTGCGATCCGACGGCTCCGGAAAAGTCACGCAAGTCGCCATCATGGAAGACGATCAGCTAGTCGAACACTTCGTGACGTCGGAACGCACGCGGACCCTCGTCGGCAATATTTACTTAGGACGGGTCCAAAACGTCCTGGCCAGCATGGAAGCCGCGTTCGTCGATATCGGAACTGACCGCAACGGTGTGATCTACTCCGGCGATATTGATTGGCGGCACACTCGACACACCGGCCGTCAGCGGAAGATCGAAAAAGCACTCAAGCCGGGCGACCCGATTCTGGTTCAGGTCACGAAGGACTCCGTCGGACACAAGGGGCCGCGGCTCACTAGCCACATATCGCTGGCAGGCCGGTACCTGGTGTACGTGTCCGAAGGGCGTGCGCACGGGGTGTCGCGTAAGCTCCCGGAGCCCGAGCGGAAGCGCTTGAAGAAAGCGGTTTCCGGCATTTTGCCTGATGAGGGCGGTGCGATTATCCGCACAGCCGCCGAGGGCGTCGATACCGAGGACATCGCTCGTGATGTTCGTCGGCAGCAGAATGTGTGGGACTCGATCCTTGACAAGGCTGACGAGCTCCGTACTCTGCCGGGGTCGCAGGCGTCCTCTGGGAAAGGTTCCGGGAAGAAGAATTCAAAGGGCGGCAAGAAGGGCTCGAAGCCGCACTTTGATGGCCCGCAAACACTGCATGAAGAGCCGAACCTGCTGGTTAAGGTTGTGCGTGACCTCTTCAATGAGGACTTCGATGAGCTTATTGTCGACGGTGACCGTTCGTGGTCGATGGTGTCGTCGTACATCCACCGCATTGCACCGGACTTGGAAGAGAAGCTGTCGAAGTATGAGCGTCAGGACTATGAGGGGCAGGACGCGTTCGGCCACTGGGGCATTGATAAGCAACTGAAACAAGCGCTGGACCGTGTGGTGTTCCTGCCGTCCGGAGGCACGCTTGTCATCGAGAAGACCGAGGCTATGACGGTCATTGACGTCAACACCGGCCGTTTTACCGGCTCGAGCGGCAGCCTCGAGGAAACCGTGACCCGCAACAACCTCGAAGCGGCCGACGAGATCGTCCGTCAAATGCGGCTGCGTGATATTGGCGGCATGATCGTCGTCGACTTCATCGACATGGTGCTGGAAGAGAACCAGGAACTGGTGCTCCGTCGCCTCAGTGAAGCCCTGGCCAAGGACCGAACCCGCCACCAGCTGGGTGAAGTGACGTCCTTGGGCCTTGTCCAGATCACCCGTAAGCGGCTGGGTAAAGGCTTGGTCGAGACCTTCTCGACGCCATGTAGCGAGTGTCACGGCCGAGGGGTCATCGTCCACGACGATCCCATCCTCTTGAGCAGCACGGATGATGATGAATCCGATGACGATAGCGCGGCGCTTCAGGACAATGTCGACAATGACCTGCCCGAGTACTCGTTTGACGACGACACCGACGATCACGCGGACGATGCGTCAAGTGATTCCACGTCGGGCGATTCCAAGAATGACCGCTCTAAGGGCGATCGTTCTGGAGGTGGCCGTTCTAAGAAGGACCATGCTGGAAAAGGCGACTCTGGGAAGCAGGGTCATTCTGAAAAACAGGGCGACTCTGACGAGGCGGCCACGCGTCGTCGCTCCATCGAGGAAATCGCTGCAGCTGCAGTAATTCTTGCCGACGACGAAGATCCCGATGAGCCCAGTGGCGCTGATTATCTCCCAGCTGCGCAAGACTCTCGGAGTGGTGGCGACGACGACTCATCTGGTGACAAGGACGGGCGTCCCCGTCGTCGGCGGCGTCGTAAAGCAACGCGCTCATCCCGTGCCCAGCGTGAGGACCAGGTAAAAGCGGACCACGCAGAGTCCGATGGTGCGGAGGCAAACGATTCGAAGAACGCGACGAAGCGTGACGAGGAAACCGCCCACCATGCTGACGGCGACGCGGACAAGGGGAGCGGCGACAAGACCACACGCGGTAAGAAGCAGCGTGGTCGTCGTCACGCGACCCGCCGGAGCGCATCGCAGGCGAAGAAGGTGGCATCGTCGTCGCAATCGAAGTCCCGCAATGAGGACGCTTCTCGCGCCAAGGACGAGCACCAGACTAAGGATGCGTCCCGAACCAAATCCCGCTCGAAGGATTCAGGAGAATCATCGTCCCGGTCCCGAGGGAAGAAATCCTTCTCAGCAGATACCTCGTCTCAGCACAAGGAAACGTATGAGGAGGCACAACGGCAGTTCGACCGGTCGCCACGGCGTCGGCGAGCTACTCGTGGAAACTCCCGGTCCGATGTACCGCCGGAAAAGGAAAACTATCCAGACGGTAAAACCGATAAAACGGGACGTGGTTCGTCGAACGCTCCAGACCAGAAGCAGTCGGATAAGTCATCGGCCGACAACCGGTCAGAGCGCTCCGACAAGCGGGACAACGACTCTCGCAGTGGATCGTCCGCGCGCAAGAATGGTCGACGTCGTGCGCGGCGGAGGGCCTCCACGAAGAAGTGATCGGTAGCCCAAGGCGCCCGGGAGCAAACGTCGATTCGTTTCACACTGGTAACAATGATATAGACGGTTTTGTTATCCATCGGTGACCGGGTAGTCTTGAGCAGTCGCTGTTCGCAGGCCGACTGTCTAGGCCCGTGTGTGCTCATGATTGCGCCCGGGCAACCATTCATGTCTCATGCCGCGAACACGTTAATAGTCCAGTCAGGGTGATTAGCCCTGAGCCGAGCGAAAAATAAAAAGGGGTAGCCCTCTTATGTACGCGATCGTCAAGACCGGCGGAAAGCAGTACAAGGTTGCTGAAGGTGACCTCGTCAAGGTCGAGAAGATCGAGGGTGAGCCGGGTTCGTCCGTGGCTCTCTCCCCGGTTTTGCTCGTCGACGGTGCCTCAATCACCTCAGGTGATGATCTGTCTTCAGTGGCAGTGAACGCCGAGATCGTCGAGCACACCAAGGGCCCGAAGATCCGCAATATGCATTACAGGAACAAGACCGGATACAAGCGTCGCCACGGGCATCGCCAGCCGTTGACCGTTGTGAAGATCACCGGCATCAAGTAAGTCTCGCGGCCGCTGCGGGTTCATCACTCACAGCTGCCACGTGCCCGAGTTTTTCCAAGGAGGGAAATCAACCAATGGCACACAAGAAAGGTGCGGCCAGCTCAAACAACGGTCGCGATTCAGAGTCAAAGCGCCTCGGCGTGAAGCGCTTCGGTGGCCAGCAGGTCAAGGCGGGCGAGATTCTTGTTCGCCAGCGTGGTACCTCATTCCACCCCGGCGAAAACGTCGGTCGTGGTGGCGACGACACGCTCTTCGCCCTGAAGGCAGGTGCAGTTCAGTTCGCTCGCAAGCGTAACCGTCGCACCGTCAATATCGTCGAGAACGTCGAAGCTGAGCCCGCCAAGGCCTAGTTCGCCGTCTCCGCAGCTCCTCCGGCGTCTGATCGTCCGGGGGAGTTCTTTTTATATGTGGAATAATGACCTGGCAGGTATGCCAAGCATTCCCACCCCACCCCAACCCCAATGATGTTGAGGGAGAACTCGTGAGCCACCACAGCCGGAATAGCACCACACCCCCTCACAGCGAATCTCTGGATCGCGGGTTGGAATCACGGCACATGAACATGATCGCCATCGGCGGCGCCATCGGTACCGGGCTCTTCGTTGCCTCGGGTGCCACCATTGCCGACGCCGGCCCCGGTGGCGCCCTCGTTGCCTATGGTGCCATCGGCCTCATGGTGTTCCTGCTGATGCAGTCGCTGGGGGAAATGGCGACATGTTCACCAGTGTCGGGAGCGTTCGCACACTATTCTCGCACCTACGTGTCTCCGTCCTTCGGTTTCGCCACAGGCTGGAATTACTGGTTCAACTGGGCGATCACCGTAGCCGCAGAGCTAGTAGCGGCAGCCCTGGTCATGAAATTCTGGTTCCCCTCGACGCCAGGCTGGCTGTGGTCCGCGATATTCCTCGCGCTCCTCTTTTCCCTGAATATCGCCTCCGTCAAGGGATACGGTGAAGGCGAGTTTTGGTTCGCGCTCATCAAAGTTGTTGCGGTGATTGTATTCCTGGGCATAGGCGTGCTCATGATTGCCGGAATCTTGGGTGGAAAATCCCCAGGGTTCTCCAACTGGACCCACGGCGAAGCACCGTTCAAAGCCGGATTCCTAGGCATCCTCAACGTCTTCATGATCGCCGGATTCTCATTCCAAGGCACGGAGCTCGTCGGAGTTGCGGCCGGTGAATCACGAAACCCGGATAAAGATATCCCCCGCGCTATCCGCAGCGTCTTCATCCGAATCATGCTTTTCTACATCGGCGCGATTGCGGTCATTGGGTTCCTCATCCCGTACACCAACCCCAACCTCCTTCGGTCCGACGTCGACAATATTTCCGTGTCACCCTTCACTTTGGTGTTCCAAAACGCTGGTGTTCTCGCCGCTGCGACCATCATGAACGCGGTCATCTTGACCTCGATTTTGTCGGCGGGGAACTCCGGTCTGTATGCGTCGACACGAATGCTGTACGCGATGGCGAAGGATGGTGTGGCACCCCGCATCTTCGCAAAAACGTCGAAACGTGGCGTGCCCCGGCCAGCACTGTTCGCCACGACGGCGGTGGGTTTGCTGTGCTTCCTCACGTCGTTGATTGGGGAGGGTGCAGCGTACGAGTGGCTGGTCAATGCGTCGGGTCTAGCCGGCTTCCTAGCGTGGATATCTATTGCGTGGAGCCATTACCGTTTCCGACGTGCCTACATCGCTCAAGGGAATGACCCTGCTGATCTGCCCTATCGTGCTCATTGGTTCCCCGCAGGGCCGATCGTCGCGCTGGTGATGTGCGCAGTAGTGATCATCGGACAGAACTACCAAGCGCTCTTCGATTGGTCTAGCTTCTCTACCATTCTGTCTTCGTACATCGGCCTACCGCTGTTCATTGCGCTGTGGGTGGGGCATAAGCTCACTACCCGCTCCCATATGGTTCCCCTCGACGATGTCGACATCAGTCGGCATCATCAGATGTAAGATCGGCAGCGCTTGATCCGGCTCACCCGAGCCGTTTCACGGAAGGATTAGAATTCATGCCTCAGTTTGTTGACCGCGTTGTGCTGCATGTCCGCGCTGGCGATGGCGGCCATGGGTGCGCGTCCATTCACCGCGAGAAATTCGTCCCTCTGGGTGGCCCCGATGGGGGCAATGGCGGACACGGTGGTGACGTCATCTTGGAGGTCAGCAACCAGGTTCACACACTCGTCGATTTCCACTTCCACCCGCATATCAGGGCAACCCGTGGCGGCAATGGGGCTGGCGACAACCGCAATGGAGCTCGGGGTGAAGACCTGGTCCTCCCCGTGCCCGATGGAACCGTCGTCACGGAACCCGACGGCACCGTGGTTGCGGATTTGATGGGTGTCGGCACCCGTTTCACCATCGCAGAAGGCGGTTACGGGGGACTGGGGAACGCGGCTCTCGTCTCCAAGGCGCGCCGGGCACCCGGTTTTGCTCTCCTCGGCGAGCCCGGTGAAGAAAAAGACGTCGTTCTTGAACTGAAGTCCATTGCCGACGTCGGACTGGTGGGCTACCCCTCGGCCGGGAAGTCGTCACTGATCAGCGTGCTCTCGGCGGCGAAGCCGAAGATTGCGGATTATCCCTTCACGACGCTCACGCCGAATCTTGGCGTTGTCAGGGTGGATAACGACGCTTTCACGATCGCGGATGTCCCCGGTTTGATCCCTGGGGCTTCTGAGGGGCGTGGCCTGGGTTTGGATTTCTTGCGCCACATTGAACGGTGCGCGGTGATCGCCCATGTGGTTGACCCGGCGGCCCTGGAAGCTGACCGTAACCCGGTCGACGACATTCGTGCGTTGGAAGAAGAATTAGCCGCGTACCAAACAGCGTTGGATCACGACACTGGGCTGGGGGATCTGCGTGATCGGCCGCGTGTCATTGTTCTGACGAAGATGGACGTGCCTGACGCGCGAGATATGGCGGAACTGGAAAAGGAGTCCCTCGAACAATTCGGGTGGCCCATTTTCACGATTTCGTCGGTCGCCCATGAGGGCTTGGACGAGCTTCGCTTCGGTCTGTGGGAGATCGTGAAGAAGTATCGGTCTGAGCACCCGGTCGATGAGGAACCTGTGGCGGTTCTTCGGCCCGAGCCTGTTGACAAGCGTCGAGGAAAACTGGGCCGCAAGAGCGCAGCGAAAAACGCCGGTGAGGATTTCGTCGTTCACACGGATAACGGCACGGACAATGAACTCGGCGGCTTCATCGTCGAAGGTAAGAAACTCGACCGCTGGATTCGCCAGACCGACTTCGAGAACGATGAAGCGGTGGGGTACTTGGCCGATCGCCTGGCCCGGATCGGTGTGGAGGATGCTCTCTTTGATGCCGGCGCGCAGCCCGGTTGCGATGTGACAATTGGAGACATCACGTTCGAGTGGGAGCCGACGACCTCGGCGGGGATCGATCGCACACCGGATAGTCGTGGTTCGGATGCGCGCTTGTCGCAAACCCATCGGGCGACAGCAGAGGAGCGCAAGCGGGCGTCGCAGGTTCGTCGTGGACTTATTGATGAATACGACCTGGGACAAGAAGCGTCACGCGAGCGGTGGGAAGGCTAAACACCGAAGAGTAGAGGAAGGGAATTGGCCGATCCGCGCGCGCTGTGACGCGCTCCACATCTCCCGCCATAATGCAAGGAAAAAGACACTGCAGACCGTCGATAATAGGCGGATGGGATATGACAGTTCCTCCTTTTCTTGCTAATACTGGATAGCGTGCTTGATGAGCGGCAGAGGACGTATGCCCTCATCTCTTCATCACTTTTCTGTTCTCAATCTGATGTATCAGGATCGATGCCTTCTTCTACCCAGACCCTGACCCCTGAACAAACGACTAATAACACGACAGATCACACGAACGCCGATAGCGACGTCGCACCCGACCATCCACAACCGTTTGACCAGGAAGTGTCGGGTCAACAACCCGACGCCGAACTCCCTTCGAACTTCCAGCCAGACGCACCTGCCCCTGAGGGAGTACCCATGCGTGACGATGTGCACGTACATATGCCAGGCCCGGTTGTTCCGGCCAAAGAATTCCAATTCCCGGACCCCGACCAGGGCATAGATGATCGTGCCGCTGGCCACGAATCCACCGTTCGTGAGCGCATTGCCGACGCCAAGAAAATCGTCGTCAAGATTGGGTCGTCCTCGTTGACGGATGACAACGGGGCCGTGTACCCGGAGGCCATGGACCGCATTTGCGATGCGCTGGAGGCTCGCATGGCCCGTGGTAGCGACGTGATTGTTGTGTCATCGGGCGCGGTGGCCTGCGGCATGAAACCGCTGAACTTGCCGACGAAACCCGCCGATTTAGCGACGAAACAGGCTGCTGCCGCCGTCGGCCAGGTGCTGTTGGCGCAAGAGTGGGGGCGGACGTTCGCCCGCTACGGCAGGCCCATCGCTCAGGTTTTGTTAACGCAGTCCGACGCGGGCCGTCGTGACCGCGCTCGCAACGCGCAGCGTACAATTGATCGCCTTCGCCGCATGCACGTCGTTCCCATTGTTAACGAGAACGACGCGGTGGCGACCTCGGAGATGCGCTTCGGCGACAACGACCGCCTGGCCGCGCTGGTGGCGCACCTGGTCTCTGCGGATGCGTTGGTGTTGCTGTCCGATGTGGATGGCTTGTACGATCGCAACCCGTCCTCGCCGGGTGCGCGCTTTGTGCCTGAGGTCAAGAGCGGTAACGATTTGAAGGAAGTCGCTGCGGGTGATGGCGGCAAACTGGGGACCGGCGGAATGGCTTCCAAGCTCTCGGCTGCACGGTTGGCCTCGCGCGCTGGCGTTCCGGTCCTGTTAACCTCCACGGCTAACATCGGCCCGGCATTGAATGATGCGGATGTCGGAACCGCGTTCTGGCCACGCGAAGAACGCTTGTCAGCATGGAAATTCTGGGCGCTGTATGCCGCCGACGCCAGCGGCACGTTGCGTCTTGACGCCGGCGCGATGAAAGCCGTAACGGAAAAGCACTCGTCGCTTCTTGCTGTTGGTATTCGTCGTGCCGACGGGGACTTCACCGCGGGTGACATCGTCGATATTGTGGGCCCGAAGGGGCAGGTCATTGGCCGCGGCGAGGTTAATTACGATTCCTCAACACTGGCGGACATGATTGGGCGGTCCTCGGAGGAGCTGCCCCAATACCTCCACCGTCCCGTGGTGCACCGGGATTATTTGTCCAATTTCGCTTCCCGCGCCTAGGTGGGGCAGTAGGTTAAAAGCATCGTGAGGACATCACGGCGGCGATTGATAACCGTTGATTACTGCGCCGTGATTGACAACCACAATGAGGAAAGGCTTCATGACAACACCTAGCCAGAATCCCCAGAACGACACCAAGACGACCGACCAGAACCCGAAGCTCGACGACGAGCGCGCACAGGAGCGCGCTGAGGTCCTCGATAAGGCTCAGCGTGCTCATGACGTTGCCCAAACGCTTCGTTTAACAACTGTCCAAAAGAATGAGCTGCTCCACCACGCAGCTGATGCATTAGTGAAGTCAGCGTCGGCAATTATTGAGGCGAATGACAAAGATGTTGTCGCTGGCCGTGAGAGGGGGATGTCCGAGGCTCTCATCGACCGCCTGGTTCTCGACGAGGATCGCATCGAAGGGATTGCTGATGGTCTGCGCCAGGTGGCTGCGCTGCCCGACCCCGTGGGCGACATTGTTCGCGGCTCGACTTTGCCGAATGGTCTGGAGCTCAAGCAGGTGCGCGTCCCGCTCGGCGTGATGGGCATGGTTTATGAAGCCCGCCCAAACGTGACGGTTGATGCCTTTGGCCTGGCGCTGAAGTCGGGGAATGTCGCGCTGCTTCGTGGCTCGAAGTCCGCCGTTCATTCCAATAGCGCGCTGGTGGATGTGCTCCGGCAGGCCTGCGCGGAGCAGGACGTGCCCGAGGATGCTGTGCAGCTGTTGCCCTGCACCACGCACGACAGCGTCCAGGATCTGATCACGGCTCGCGGCCTGGTGGACATCGTGATCCCTCGCGGTGGTGCCGGCCTGATCAACGCCGTCGTGACCGGTGCAACGGTGCCAACAATTGAGACAGGCACCGGAAATTGCCACTTCTACGTGCACAAAGACGCCGATCTTGCCGACGCCATCGCCATGGTGATCAACGGCAAGACCCGACGCTGCTCTGTCTGTAACGCGACCGAGACCGTTCTTCTCGACGGGCGCCTGCCTGATGAGGACAAGGTCGCTGTACTCAAGGCCCTCCAGAACGCGGGCGTGACCATTCACGGACGCCAGGAACTGCGTGACCTGGGCGTCGACAATGTGGTGGAAGCAGAGGAAAAGGACTGGACCTCGGAGTACTTGTCCATGGACATTGCTGCAGCGATTGTTCCCGACGAACAGGGCGCCGTGGACTGGATCCGCACCTATTCGACGGGGCACTCGGAGGCCATTGCCACACAGGACTGGTCGGCGGCGAAGGAATTTGAAGCTGCTGTGGACGCCGCGGCCGTGTACGTCAACGCATCGACGGCGTACACCGATGGTGAGCAGTTCGGTTTTGGTGCAGAAATCGGTATTTCGACGCAGAAGCTGCACGCGCGTGGTCCCATGGGGTTGCCGGAATTGACCTCCACGAAGTGGGTCATTTATGGAGAGGGACACACTCGCCCGTAGAGTTTCTTCTGTGATGCAGACATCGACGAACTATCCGCGCCTTGGAATTATGGGAGGCACCTTTGATCCCATTCATCATGGGCACTTGGTGGCCGCCTCCGAGGTCGCGGATCTTTTTTCTTTGGATCGCGTACTTTTCGTTCCGACGGGCCAGCCGTGGCAGAAGAAGAACCGCTCCGTGACGCCGGCTGAAGATCGCTACCTCATGACCACGATCGCGACGGCGTCGAACCCACGGTTCAGTGTGTCGCGGGTGGATATCGACCGCGGTGGCCCCACATATACCGTCGATACGCTCCATGATTTGCACGAGCGATACCCGAACGCCGAATTGTTCTTCATCACCGGTGCCGACGCTGTGGCGAGGATGGCAACATGGCGCGATTGCACCGAGATGATGTCATTGGCGACCTTCGTCGCCGTCACGAGGCCCGGGTATTCGTTGGAGAAGATGGAGCTAGGACCGTTGGGGGATAGTGTCACGATGGTGGAGGTGCCGGCTATGGCGATTTCGTCGACGAATATTCGCGCGCGTGCCCGGGCGAATCGGCCGATTTGGTATCTCGTGCCCGATGGTGTGGTGCAATACATTGCGAAGGAAAAGCTGTACCTGCCCTCGGGACACAGTGGGACGTCGAGTATGTGGTAGGCAATGGGTAGTGTCGTCCGTCGGGTATGTAGCAAGCTGGGTCCCGTGCCACAATGAGACTTTGCTTCCCCGCCGACAAGACTGAACAACAATAACGAAAACAATAACGAAGGATTTTATGGCTGCATCAGAAGAATCAGTGAGCATGGCGCAGATTGCCGCACGTGCCGCATCGGACAAAATAGCGTCGGACATCGTTGTTTTGGACGTGTCAGGCCAGCTGGTGATCACCGACTGCCTCGTCGTATGTAGTGGCGATAACGAACGCCATGTCATGTCTATCGCCGGCGAAATCGAAGACAAACTCGCCGAAGCGGGCCACAAGCCGGTCCGACGCGAGGGTAGCCGTGAAGCGCGATGGGTGTTGTTGGATTACAACGACATTGTAGTGCATGTCCAGCGCGAACCGGAGCGCGATTTTTATGGGCTCGATAGCCTCTGGAAAGACTGCCCCGTCATCGAGGTCGAGGGCATCGAACCATCCCAGCGCGGTGGGCTGTCTGATACCAGCGACGCTGCGCATCGGGCCGATGTGATTGATGACATTCCGCTGGCTGGCCGTGAACCCGACGCGGACGAAATCTAGGTAGTACCGATGGCTCGCCGCCTTATTCTTCTTCGACACGGCCAGACGGATTACAACGCCACTGGTCGCATGCAGGGCCAGATGGATACACACCTCAGCGACCTGGGGCGACGTCAGGCTCAGCGAACTGCTGATGAGCTCAGTCGGTGGGATATCCGCCGGGTGGTGACCTCTGACCTGTCGCGAGCAGCGGAAACTGCGGGACTTATTGCGGCACCTCATGGGCTCACTCCCGTGCTCGATGAGCGCTTGCGCGAGACCCATTTGGGGTCGTGGCAGGCTCATTCGCATGAGGAGATCGACGCTGCTCACCCTGGTCAGCGCGCGATGTGGCGGCATAATCCTCATTGGGCTCCGCCCGGGGGTGAGACCCGTCTGGAGGTCTCTGCCCGTGCCCGCAGCCTTGTCGATGAGCTCATGCATTCGTTCCCCGAGTGGGAGGGGGGCACGGTCGTGTGTGTGGCCCACGGAGGCACGATCGCCGGCTTGACCTGTTCATTATTGGGATTGCCGACGGACAACTATTCGTCGTTTTCGGGACTGGGGAATACGAGTTGGGCTCAGCTGACGGCGCGCCCACGTTTCCACTACGACCACTCGACCGTCCACAATTCCGGTGACCGACCGACGGATCCCGCGTTGGATACGACCCCGGTGGCGACGTTTACTGAATCTATTATCGACGATGCGCAGTGGTATTTGGACGCGTGGAACGCGTCCGCGCTGGGCATTCCTTTCGCTCCTGCTCAACCGGGTAATGAGGGCGTTGGTGTGACTCATACCAGGACGTCGATCGAGGGGCTGCAGTGACTGTCCGCGTCATCACTGATTCCTCATCGTGCTTGCCCATCGAGCGCGCGCGGGAATGGGGAATTACCGTCCTCCCACTGCACGTCGTTTCTTCCGATGACGCAAGTTCGACGTCGGGGCTGACCGCGTTGGAGCTCGCTGCGGCGTACGGCCGGGAGATGGAACGTTCTGGTGACGATGGTGTCGTCGCTGTTCATCTTGGGCAAAAGCTCAGTAGTACCTGGTCAGCGGCGGTGGCGGCCTCCGCGGTTTTCGAGGGAAAAGTCCGCGTTATTGAAACCGATTCGATCGGGATGCCGGTGGGGGAGGCCGCCATGGCAGCTGCCCGTGCGGCGCAGAATGGTGATGACCTGGAGGAATGCGCGAGACGTGCGTCGATGATCACTGGCCATTCGCAGTTGTTCCTCTACCTTGAGCGTACCGACGGTTTGCGACGCTCGGGGCGGATGAGCACGATGTCATCGCTGATGTCATCTGCGCTGCCCGTAAAATCGCTGTTTTCCCTGCAGGATGGCAGTTTTGGTGTTGTTGCGCGGACGCGGACGCAAGCCAAAGCCTTTACCCGACTTGTCGACATGGTGGTGAATGCTGCGACGCTGACTACCAGTGCCGACGATGAGGATGCCCCTAGTGCGGATTCCGGTGCGGATGCTGTCCCGACTGTTTCCGATGAGGCGGAGGGAAATTCGGAACCCGTGCGTATCTGCATTCACCACTCGGGTGCCGATGACCGTGCACGCATTGTTGGTGCGGGGCTGAAAAAGGCCTTGGAAGCGGACAAGACGTTCGTTGACCTGGGTAAACGATGGGGGGTAGATGAGCTCCCGGCTGCCGACGTAGTACTGACGCAGGCTGAGCTCTCTCCGGCCGTGGCGGTGCACACTGGGGCTGGAGCAATAGCGGTGTCGGTGATCAATACGCGTGACGCTGCTGATCAGTAGGGGGCGCTGTCGCTGGTTGGGCTGGCGGGGAACAGCGGGCGCTGTCAATATCTGTGGATAACTTCTTTTATCCACAACGTGGCTGTTTCTGCCGCTGATATGCCCAGCGATGAGGGACGGAGTTCTCTACTCTCCGGCTCATGAGTAGCAGCGGCAGTGTGGGGATGATGCGGGCGGACGTCGCCAATGAGACCAATGTGCTTGAGCGTGGACCAGATGGCTATATCTCAGGTGACTTCGTGCCACGGTCGAGACCACAGGACACCACCTTGCCCTCACCTGTCCATACTTCGAAGAGACCGGGGAACACCGCGGTTCGCGATCGAATCAGGATGTTCGATGCCGAACGCGCCGAGGGAGATAGCAACATTGCTCTTTATGACTTCTCCCGTGATGGACATGCCCGGCGCGGTCTCCGGCTTCTCCAGGGGATGTCGCCACGGGCGTGCGTCGGGATAGTTGTTCTTGGTGTACTCGTGGTGTCCACTGTGATCGGGTTCGCGTTGATGGGGGAGGACAATAGTCAGCGCCCCGTATCGAAGGCGGCGCAGGTGGTGTCGGCCGATGCAGAGACCCACCGTGGGGAGGCCAGAGAGAAATCCGATACGGAATCGTCGGACCACGGTTCAACGGGTGCATCGGCGCATAAGAAAGAGGCCGGGGCCCAGGAAGGTTCGCAAAACGGCTACGAGCCGGCATCACAGCCGATTACGGTCGCGGTCGTCTGCAACGTTGTTCATCCCGGCTTACTCTCTCTGGACGCCCAAGCCCGAGTTGACGACGCCATCAACGCAGCCGGCGGACTGACCGATCGTGGCAGGTGGGACGGTCTTAACCGAGCGCAAAAGCTACTCGACGGGCAACAAATATGCGTCGGAGAAGAAGGGAAAGACGGCACCATTATCGGCGGTGAACCGGCCGGGAGCGCAGGATCGCAACCGGGGGCACCGGCGGGAGGCGCGGGCGGTGGATCCGCGCCGGGCCAGGGGCCGCCAGCGAAGTCGGGTGGCGGGACGAATATCAATACGGCAGGCGAAGCAGAGCTGACCGCCATACCTGGTGTGGGGCCCAAAACGGCGTCGGCGATCATTGCCTACCGTGAGCAGAACGGGCCGTTCCGAAGTATCGACCAATTGGCGGAAGTTAAGGGGATAGGCCCCGCAAAACTGGCCGCGATGCGCGATGCCGTCACGATCTGACAACCCGCCTTCTGTGGGGGACAGCCAGTCCGCACGTCCGAACCGTGAGAAAACAAAAGAACGGGTTCCGCTGGATGGCCGGTTACTGCCCTGCGCCGCCGGTGTATGGACAGCGAGCGGTGTCGTGGTGTGGTTCCGATGGGGAACACCAGAAACGGTCAGTTTTCACGGTGATGGTGGCTTTATTGCCTGGTGGCTCGGCCATCCCGTATCCGCTGTGGCGGTGTGTACGGTACTAACAGTAGTTACGGTGATCGCTGCACGCTGGTACATGAATCGCCGTCAAGGTAGCTACGGCATGGGGATGACTAGCGGTGCGCGTCGCTCATGGGAGTTGCAGCTTCTCATGATGGTTGTCGGCGCCATCATCGGAGGGGTCAGATCGATCTACGCCATCCGTCGCTCGTCGAGCCATTGGTTAGCCCACAAGCAGGGCGGCCATCTGCTCATCGACCCATCCATGGACTGCACCGCGACGTCCTACCCACGTCGGCTTCCCGAATCGCCCTTCGCGCCGGAGCAGGAACGGTATGGCGTATCGGTATCCTTCAAGGGAATGCCGTCGGATATTTTCGTCTCAGGTGGGGCTGAGCTTCGTACAGTTAACCCTGGTCAGCGCCTTGAAGGGCTCGTGTCAGTCAAAGAGGCTTTCCAGCCAGGCACTGCACCAATAACGCTCTCATCTGCGGGACACGGTGGACCGGGCCGGGGCTTACATGTCGCGCAGCAGTCTCCGTCGTGGCCGATGGGGTGTTAGCCGGTTATGGGATGTCGTATGCCATGCGATGTCCGCAGTCCATCGGGAGTTCCTTGAGGCCTCGCGTCGCTATGTACCCGAGGATCTGCAGGGCTTGGCTCAGGGGATGGTGATTGGCGATACGTCGTTACAATCCGACGACGATAAAGCAGCTTTTGTCACCTCTGGCCTCAGTCACCTATCCGCGGTGTCCGGGGCGAATGTTGCGATCGTTCTTGGAGTGGTTGCCGCGATCGTGTCCACCGAGCGTCCGCGTGTTCGCTATCTGTCCGCGGGCTGCTCATTGGTAGGGTTTGTCCTTCTCATCGGATTGGACGCATCTGTGTTGCGGGCGGCTGTCGCAGGGAGCGTGGGGCTTCTTGCCACGATGGCGGGGAGGCGTCGGCAAGCGTTGCCCGCCTTGTGTGCGGGGATTATCGGTCTCGTAGTATGGAACCCGGATATGGCTGTGTCCTTGGGATTTGCTTTATCGTGCGCTGCGACTGCCGGCATTATCTGTCTTGCGCCACCGTTGTCCGATGCCATTGAGAAGGTCGCGGTGCGTGTACTGACTGTGTGTGGGAAGTCCGGTGAGGTATCGCGACGTGCTCGGGCTATCATCACCGGGTGCGCCGTATGCGTAGCTGCAGATGTGGTCACTCAACCGATTATTTTGCTCGTTATTGGCCGAACCTCGGCTCTTTCGATCGTGGCCAATTCCTTAGTCGCATTTGTTGTCGCGCCCGTAACCGTCATCGGGACCATCGCGCTCGTTCTGTGTGCGCTCAGCGTTGTGGCTCACCTTGTGGGAGCACGTGCGGGAACAGTCTGTGAAGCCATTCAATGGCTCAGCGAATCGTTCTGCCGTGGAGCCACTTGGCTGGCGTCGGTAGGCATGGGCGTATGCACACCGGTTTTGTGGTGGATTCGCTGGGTCGGGCACACGATAGCCAAGTGCGAGGCCGCCCAATTGGTCGTCGGATCATCACGTTCAGCAATCATCGTTATTGCATCAGTTGTCGGGTCTTGTTTCCTCTTATCGACGCTGTGGTCAGGTGGTTTTCTCTCACGGCTGGTATTCAATCGCCCCGGTCCGAGAGTCGTTTCTGCGCAAAGACGGCTCCAGCGATGGATGAGGAGGAGGTGGATCACAAGCTGGTGGGCGAGGGCTCTGGGAAGCGCCGGAATTGTGGCGGCCGCCATGTCGACGTGTGTAGCAGCAACCGGTGGTACGACTGCGGGTGAGCGCGATCGCTCCGGAGAGTTCTCCGCGGGAGTGGGCACGACGGCTGGGGGAGCGAGCAACCAGGTATCGGAGTACGCGGTGCGACCACCCCTCGACGCCTTCGACCGCCTCCGGGCCATGACCCACCTCGTGAGGCCCCCTTCGTTCCCTCCGTCTCAGTGGACCGCCGCAGTATGTCCATTTTCGCCCAGCATCTCGGTGGTGATGTGGCCAGACAGTCACTACATCCTGGCCACCGTCGACAAACAACCTCCCGTACTCGCTGATGATGTGACCTCTGATGTGGCCTCACGCCTCCAGCGAAGAATCAAAGATTGTGCCCACGAGCTGAAACTATCCTCTCGCAATCTTGTTGCCGACGATGCCTCACACCGCGCTGACGGGGAATTCATCGCATTCGTCGGTGATAAAAAACAGATCGATCCAGAGTCGTCCTCCGCACGGTGGTTCATCATCACCAAGCCGACATCGCCATCATCGCATTCGGGTGCCGGTATTCAATCCTTTCGCCCGACCCAACTGGCCAATGGAGTACCGGTCACCACGCTTGTCGACGAAGGCATTGTCGTCTTACGCAGCACCGGACAAACCTGTTCATGGAGGTTCTGCCCCTGAGCCGCGCTGTGTCCCCAGCGGTCAGTAGACTGACGAGCATGGCACCATCATGGAGGTCACGCACCACATTCGACCCTGCAGAGGGATCCGGCGCGCCCGCACCCGTACACATCATCGTCGGAACAGAAGATTTCCTCGCCGACCGTCACCGCCATGCCATCGTCAAACGTGTCCGCGAGAACTCGCCCACCGGCGATGAACTCACCGTCACCACAGTTCGCGCGGGAGATATCACGGGCCCTGAGCTCACCGAGCTCCTGAGTCCCAGCCTCTTTGGTGAAGATCGCATCGTCGTCATTACAAACATGAATGATGCAGGTAAAGAGCCGGCATCGCTCGTGCTTGCTGCTGCGAAAGACCCCGCGCCGGGCATCACCCTGATCATTCAGCATTCGGGTGAAGGCCGGACGAAGGCCATGGTGTCCAAACTTCTCAAGCTTGGCGAAGAACACCGGGCTGACGCCATTCCGGTCCGTGAACTGCCCACTTTTGTGCAGTCAGAATTCCACCGCTTCCGCGTGCGGGTGAGCCCGGACGTTGTCTCCGCCCTCATTGAAAGCGTCGGTTCCGACGT
Organism: Corynebacterium sp. c7Ub_26; assembly: GCF_053760365.1. NCBI lineage: Bacteria > Bacillati > Actinomycetota > Actinomycetes > Mycobacteriales > Corynebacteriaceae > Corynebacterium > Corynebacterium sp. c7Ub_26. Next base: position 322,616 of record NZ_JBSNBL010000001.1, read on the forward strand.
GCGCGAATTAGCGTCGGCAGTGAGCCAGCTGGTCGCCGATAACGACGGGAACGTCGACCTCGAGGCCGTGCGACGGTACTACACCGGTACCGCGGAAGTCAGCAGTTTCTCCATTGCCGACGACGTTATCGCCGGCAATGTAGACCAGTCGGTGGCAAAAGTACGTCGGGCGCTTCAGTTGGGAGTGGCTCACATGGCGATCTCGACGGCGGTGTGTCGTGGGATCAGCGAGGTCGCTCGGCTTAGTGGGAATAGGCGTATTGACCCCTATCGTGATGCGTCGCGGTTAGGAATGCCACCGTGGAAACTGAAAAGGACAGCGCCGATAGCTCAGAGATGGTCGCAAGCTGCAATCGCCGAGGCCGTGCAGGTTGCCGCACAGATGGAAGCGGGGATTAAAGGTGCCGCGGGTGACCAAGACAGTGCTGTTGAACTAGGTGTTCGGCGTCTGGCGGAGCTTGCACGGATGAGATGACCGCGAATGAAATAGCTGCGGACGCAATGAAAAACCCCGCTCCAGGCGGAGCGGGGAACACCCTGGTCAGCGGGCCTAAAGACGGGTGAGTGAGAGATCACACGGTCTTGCCGCCCACACGAACCAGTGGACTCGTAGGAAAATTAGTCCATTGAGTTGAACAACTTAGCCATCGCAGACTTCTTGTTCGCCGCGTTGTTGCGGTGAAGAGTGCCTTTAGTGACGGCTTTGTCGTACTCGCGGGAAGCCAGGCGAAGCTGAGCCTCGGCACCAGCCTTGTCACCAGCAGCGACGAGCTCACGGAATTTGCGGTTCTCGGTGTGCAAGCGCGAACGGATGGCCTTGTTGCGCTGACGGGCCTTTTCGTTTGTCTTGATGCGCTTTTTCTTGGACTTAATGTTTGCCACGGGAATTACCTCTTTCTCTACGCTTGTCATGCACTGGTTGCGCATGACGCGATCTACCACAACTCTTCATGTCATTTCTCATGTGAAGAGCATGTGGAGGGCGATATAAGGGCATCGGCCCGTGAAATCAGCCCGTGAATGAGCGACCTTCAAGAACAAACCCAAGGTCCTGCTTGTTCCGGCTCATCGTCCACATGCGCGGTAGAACTCCAGGACACTCTACAGTGCTTCAAGAATTGCGTCCAATATCAGCGCTGCCAACCCAAGCTAAAACCGGCTAACGGCGACTGGCGCCTACGCAGCCCACCATTAACGCCAGTTGTAGTCCGTCCGCAGTCGGCTGGCGATGCGTTCAAACCGCCGCCGTGGCAACACCGTCCCTTTCCGACGAATCATGTGGTCAGGAACCTCGATAATCTTGTCTAACCGAACCCATGCGGGCCGGCCCTGCATGTCCCAACCCCCGGCGCCGATCTCCAGCCAGTTGTTATCGGTCGAGTGCTCGTCATTCGTCGAAATGAGAAGCCCGCGGATGTATCGCTCGTGGTGACCGAGAATAACGATTGCTCGTTCCCTGCCATCCGATTGCTTGTTCGGGGAATGAACCCAGACGACTTCGCCAGGATCGGCTTGCCCATCCATATCGGGCGCATAAATCAGCGTAGAGGCGCAGGCACCGGTGGGCCGTGCGAGAACCGGCTCATCCTCGTTGTTAAACGTCGATACGCTGGAGTCCGTCATACCTAGCCCCTGCTGCAGTGAAGCAAGGCCTTGGGCCAGGGCACCTTCGTGGTGGAATGGCCGCGAGAATGACGTCGGCACGCGACGAGATCGGCGTGAAGAGTGCGAGCGTCCGGCTGCATCAGGGAGTTCGAAGTCGTCGTCACTTGTGGTTGCCCGCTTGTGGGCAAGAAAGCCGGTGATGTGACGGATCAGGGAAGACCGCTGCGTGTGGCGTTCGGGCTCAGAGTCGTATGAAAATGGGCCCGAATTTCCTCGCGGTACGAACATGTCCCCACAATAATTCGGTGTGAAAAGTGGTGCAATCCAACGTCTAGTACTGTGATCACCGAGTACTGACGGAGAGGATCACAGCTCTTTTATGGCCACCAACTACGCGGAAACAACGTTCACCGACCCGGAGCGTATCCGGAACTTCTGCATCATCGCACACATCGACCACGGGAAATCGACCTTGGCGGATCGAATTCTGCAGCTCACCGGGGTGGTCGGTGATCGTGACATGCGCGACCAGTATCTGGACAATATGGATATTGAGCGCGAACGGGGCATCACGATTAAGGCCCAGAACGTGCGCCTGCCGTGGGTCCCTAAAACCGGGGACCATGCGGGTGAGCAGATTGTGCTCCATCTCATCGACACTCCCGGTCACGTCGACTTCACTTACGAAGTATCGCGTGCTCTCGAGGCGTGTGAGGGTGCCATCCTTCTTGTCGACGCAGCTCAGGGCATTGAGGCGCAGACTCTCGCGAATTTATATCTCGCGATGGAGAATGACTTGGAAATTATTCCGGTCTTGAACAAAATTGATCTTCCCGCGGCGGATCCCGACAAGTTTGCCGACGAGCTGGCGCTGATCATCGGGTGTGAACCCGAAGAAGTGTTGCGGGTCTCGGCGAAGACGGGCGACGGCGTCCCTGAACTGTTAGACAAGTTGTGTGATGTTGTTCCTGCGCCGACGGGGGACGCGGATGCGCCTGCCCGCGCGCTGATTTTCGATTCGGTGTACGACACCTATCGCGGCGTCGTGACCTATGTCCGTGTAATGCATGGTCGGCTGAAGGCCCGCGAGAAGATTCAGATGATGTCGACGGGGGCCACGCACGAAACGCTGGAGATCGGCGTTGTGTCGCCGCAGCCGAAGAAGACCGACGGTTTGGGTGTCGGCGAAGTGGGGTACCTCATCACGGGTGTGAAGGATGTGCGCCAGTCGAAGGTGGGCGACACCGTGACTGTGGTGAATGACTCTGCCACGGAACCATTGAAGGGTTATGAAGAGCCGAAACCGATGGTGTATTCGGGGTTGTTCCCGATTTCGGCGGACCAGTACCCGGATTTGCGCGACGCTTTGGAGAAACTGCAGCTCAATGACGCCGCGTTGACCTATGAGCCGGAGTCGTCCGTGGCGCTGGGTTTCGGTTTTCGGTGTGGCTTCTTGGGCTTGCTCCATATGGAAATTACCCGTGCTCGGTTGGAGCGCGAGTTCAATTTGGATTTGATTTCGACGGCTCCGTCGGTGGTGTACCGCGTGGTCACGGAGGCGGGCGAAGAGATCAAGGTGCGTAATCCTTCGGATTGGCCTTATGGAAAGCCGCGGGAGATCTACGAACCCATTGTGAAGATGACGGTGATCGTTCCGGCGGAGTTCTTGGGTCCGACGATGGAGCTGTGCCAGTCCAAGCGCGGTCAGATGGGCGGTATGGATTATCTGTCAGAGGACCGCGTCGAGCTGCGGTACACCATGCCGCTGGGAGAGATCATCTTCGACTTCTTCGACATGTTGAAGTCCCGCACGAAGGGCTATGCGTCCTTGAACTATGAGGACGCGGGCGAACAGATTGCTGACCTCGTGAAGGTCGACATTCTTTTGCAGGGCGATCCGGTGGATGCGTTCTCTGCCATCGTGCACCGGGACAATGCGCAGTGGTACGGCAATAAGATGACGACGAAGCTCAAGGAACTTATTCCTCGTCAGCAGTTTGAGGTACCGATTCAGGCTGCGATCGGTTCGAAGATCATTGCGCGCGAGAATGTCCGTGCTGTTCGCAAGGATGTGTTGGCCAAGTGCTACGGCGGTGATATTTCTCGTAAGCGCAAGCTCTTGGAGAAACAGAAGGCCGGTAAGAAGCGCATGAAGAGTATCGGTTCTGTCTCGGTTCCTCAGGAAGCGTTCGTTGCGGCCTTGTCCACGGACGAGGGCAAGAAGTAGGCCGCGCCGGGCTGTGGGGGCGCTACACCGCGCACTGGTTAAGCACAGCGGTGAGCGCCTCTTTCTCCTGTCGTGTGACCCGTAGATGGTATTTCGACTTCACACGAACCTGTCGGTCAGCGTACCCGCACCGGTAGGCGGTGTTCGGCGGCATCCACTCGGCGGCGTCTTTGTCAGATTTGGCGTTGTTAGTGGGGCCGTCCACGGCGAGCAAGTTGAGCGGATCGTTGGCGAGTGCAGTGCGCGCGGCATACGGCAGGGCATAGGCGCCACTGGCCCAGGCATTAGATAGCGCGACAACGTGGTCGATTTGTACTGCCTGCGAGGTTTTCTTCCCACGGTGGAAATCGATGGTGTTGCCCGTGTAGGGGTCATGTAATTCCCCCGTGAGAACGACGCATCCCTGTGGCGGTTTCGTCGTGATGTCTGTGAGGTCTCGGTGGAGGATGTCATTGCGGGTGTCACAGCCGTTGCGGTCCACGTCCGCCCATGACGGGCCGAAATTCTTACGTTGGTATCGCTCTGCGCCACCACGACGCGGTGATTCAGGCAGCGCTGCGAGAAGTGCGTGAATGTCGCCGGTGGGGAAGGGGACATTCAGAGCTGTGAGTGCATCGGCGCTTTCTTGTTTGCTCAGCTGCCCGATGTGTTCAGAACGTGGGGAACCGGGGAACGCAGCACCTGCCGCGGGTGGTTCATTAGCGCCTTGATCAGGAGAATCGGCGGGCGACGAGCCATCGTCGGCTGAGCCATTGTCGTTTGGTACAGTGCCGTCGTTTGCGGGAGCGGCATCATTGTTAGCCGGAGAGCTTGCCGAAGATGAACCGTTGTTGCCCTGTGTAGCGATGTCGCCGCAGCCTGAAAGGGGCATCACAAGGCCGAGGCTTAGAATAATGCCCACCAGCGCTGAGAATGAATAGTGGGAAAACAATGGTCCACGGTGGCTGGAACAATGTGCTCGCGTCGTTCGCATGAGGGACATCATACACACAAAATTCGAACTCGAGTTCGGATAGGGGTGACGTGGGAAAACTGCGGATAAACCGTCGGGTGTCGCCGTCATTCACAGTGACCGCGCTTGTCGCGATGGCCTCTGTAGTGAGTTTTTCTTCCTACCCGTACCTATCTCGTGCAGCGAAATGGGGGTGTCCTATCCCGGCGTTGTCACGTATTGTCGGTGATATGAATGCTCCCCATGGTCGACGTCGCCAACCCGAGTTAACGGGAACCCACGAGGTGTCCCAGTCTCGTGGCCTCTTTGGGAGTACCGATTGTCGACGGATCATGCAGACCACACGACGCGGAGCAGGCATCGCGGTGGCTGTCGGGATTATGGTCGGCGGTGGTTTAGCTGGGTGTAGCAGCAGCGATGACGTTGCGAATTCTTCCCACGATCACACATCTGTAGCGTCGGCAACCCAGTCGCAGGCTCATTCTCCCTCGAACTCGCGTGCACCGCAGCCAGCGACAGGGGCCCCGCAGGACAACCCGCATCCCAGTCTCAATTCGACGACGACCAGCCGTCATAGTGGCACGCAGCGCGGTGCGACGAATGGAACTGCCCAGCAACAACAGGGCGGTGCTCAGGGGAACCGCGCAGCATCGCCACGAACCGCTAAGAATGGGACGGCAACTCCCAGGGCCGGCAGTGACGCAGCAGGTGGGGCCACAACCACGACCCCACCAGGCCGGACGGTATTTCAGAGCCCCAGCGGCAACATCGTGTGCCAGTTCCGCGGGATGGATGACGATGGCTGCGATGTCCATCAGCACCCCCGGTGGGGCGACGAAAACCGGTGCCCATATCTGGGCGTCGAAGCGAGAAATGACACCATGATTGGCTTCCGTCGAGGCCCCGACGCGGAACCATGTCACTGGCTCTTGCAGGGAGAGTTCCCACGGACAGGACCTGTGCTGCCTTATGGTCAATCGAAAACAATTCCAGTCCAGGGGAACTACACAACCACCTACACATGCACATCGAAGGCACGTGGAATGACGTGTACCAGCGCTGAAGGACACGGCTTTTTCGTCAACGACAAGCAATATAAAACCTGGTAAACGCCTTTACACTGGCGCGGGGGCTAGTACGAGGTTGGGCACTGGGCGAACACGACTGCCACTTTCTTTCGTGTTTTCCGACGAAAAGCCAGCGAGGTTTTTACCATGAGGGAAACACTCGTAAGGGAAACCGTCAATGAAACGCTGACCATAGCGACTAAGAGCAAAAGAGGGGACAACATACTCATGGCAGATCAGACGAACAACGATAAGTTATCGGACTCGGTCGACATTTCGGCATTGCGTGTAGGTGTCGTCGGTGCTGGTCAGATGGGGTCAGGAATTATTGAGGTTGCTGCCCGTCATGGTTCCGACGTCGTAGCGTGGGAAGCAACCCAGGAGTTCGCCGACAAAGGCCTCGAGAGAATCACCAAGTCGTTGGAGCGCGGTGTATCACGAGGCAAGCTGTCTGAGGAAGAAAAAGATGCCGCGCTGGGGCGTATCCGCATCACCACTGACTTGGAAGAATTTGCGGACCGCCAGTTAGTCTGTGAAGCGATTGTTGAAAATCCCGAGGTCAAAGCCGATATTTTTCGAAAGCTCGACCAGATTGTTTCGGATCCCGATGCGCCTTTGTGCTCTAACACCTCGTCGCTGCCGATTCAGCAGATTGCGTCGGCAACGTCGAACCCAGGTCGCGTGATGGGGCTGCACTTCTTTAACCCCGTTCCGGTTCTTCCGTTAGTTGAGCACGTTCGGACCTTGGATACGACAGATGCCGTCGCGGATCGGGCTGAAAAGTGGGCCAGTGAGGTGCTGAAGAAAACGGTGATCAAGGCGAAGGATCGCTCCGGGTTTATCGTCAACTTCTTGTTGGTGCCCTACCTGCTTTCTGCGATCCGCATGCTGGAAAATGGCGTGGCGACGAAGGAAGACATCGACGCTGGTATGCGCAATGGTGCAGCACACCCCATGGGGCCCATCGCGCTCTCCGACATGGTGGGGCTGGACACTGTGGCGTCTATTGCCGACGTCATGGTCGACGAATACGGCGACCCAACATACGCCTGCCCGTCCCTGCTGCGTCGTATGGTGCAAGCCGGTCGGCTAGGAAAGAAGACCGGCCGAGGCTTTTACACGTACGACGAGAAAGGCAAACCTATTCGTTAGTCTGCTTGCCGGCAGTACCAGAGGTGTGCTGGTCGGCAACCTCTGCGTCGCTTGCAGTCTGTGAACCCGCTGGGGACTCAGCACCCGCGGTCTCCGCACCCGCGTTCTCCGCCTCGAAGGAAGAGCCATCAGGATCCGGGGTAGTGAAACCGTCCTGGCCCGATGTGTCGGGTGTTGTGCGGGTGCGAGGGGTCATCATCATGGCCAGCGCGATCAGCGCGGCCGACGCCAGAGCGGTAATGATGGTCACGATTTTGTCGCCTTCACCAATGACGACGGACTTATACGGAAATGCTGACAGCATCAGGCCCGTGACCGCGTAAGCAAGCACAGGCACGCGCATGAAACGTCGAAGCTGGGGCACAAGAAGGGCGGGAATAAGAATGCCAGCCCCCATCGTGAGCATCGCCCATGATTCGTTGACTGTGAACGTCGGGTGGTTATACATCACAGCGCCAGTCATGGGGTTGTACTGAATGACGCGAACATCATCAGAGAACCGGGACCACACGACGGCAATTGCCGCAATGATTCCCATCAGACCGATCAGCGTCACACTGATCTTGATCGGTGTCGGAGCAGCGCTAAATGGCGACAGCGACTTGGTGGAGGACCGGGCATCGGTCTCAGAACCAGCCTGCTCGTCCAGGCCTTCCTCCGAGGACTGGCCAGCAGTCGCGTTACCCTCACCCCAGTGTGCGCCGACCTCATCACCGTGCGTGCCGGAAGCCGAAGTGCTGGCATACTCGTCCGGCAATGTTCCTGTGCGGGCAAGATGGCGCAAAGCCGGAACAGTCATCGCCGGGATATCAGTCCGCTGCAGCGCATCGTCGTAGGTGGCCTTCGCCCGGTCATTGTGGAAAATCGTCCGGGCAGCTAAAAGCTCTTGCACGCGCGCGTCGGTTTCAGGGACACCGTTGTCCTCCAGCTCGCGCAGACGGGACGTGCAGATATCGACAAGCTCTTCCGGCGCTAACGACGGATCCAGGTTGAGCTGCTCATAGAAGTTGTAATGCTCATTGGTATTCGTGATGGAATCGTCCCCCTTAGAATCAGAATGGTACTTAGCTTTCATGCCGGCGAGCTTACCAGCCGCCCTGTCACGGCCGGTTGAGATTTATGTTGAGTCTTATGTCGGCGGGACCGGTTGGCGGGCAGCGCTAATCAGTTCCTTCGTGTACTCATGCTGAGGATTGCGATAAATCTGATCGCTTGTTCCCTTTTCGACAATGCGCCCGTTCTTCATCACAGCAACCGTGTCGCAAATGTGCCGCACAACGTCAAGATCGTGCGATAAGAACACCACGGTCAGGCCGTAATCTTCGGCAAGGTCGTCGAGAAGCGCAATGACGCGGTTCCGCACGGTGACGTCCAACGCCGAGACGGGCTCGTCGGCAAGAAGAATCTGAGGATGGGTAGTTAGCGCGCGGGCAAGTGAAATCCGCTGGCGTTGGCCACCACTGAAGTGATGAGGGAACCGATCTATTGCTGACGTGTCCAGCCCCACTTGTTCAAGCACGGTAACTATGCGGTCGCGCTGCTCGTTTCGGGGGAGGGGTTGTGGTTGCGCGCGGAGTGGTTCGGCCAGCGAATCACCGATAGTCATCGTGGGATCCAAGGAACCACGCGGGTCCTGGAAGACAACCTGCCCATAGGGGCTCATATCGTGCGGGTTGGTAATGGCGCGCCCGTCGACACGGACATCGCCGGATGTCGGCCGGGTGAGTCCCGCCATAATCTTCAACAGGGTAGTTTTCCCCGATCCAGATTCGCCGACGATGCCAAGGCGTTCGCCTCGGTGGATGTCTAATGTCACATCGTCAACAGCAGTGATTGCCGACGACGGCCCAAAGCGGTTCTGACGTTGATCGAACACCTGGCTCACATGGCGGACCTGGATGAGAGGATCGGTTGACGACGGCGTCGACGAAATCTCGTCGCGTGCATCTTGTTCGGCGGACGCATCGTGACCCTGTGCATCGTGTTCGTCGCTCACCTCATGAACGTGCGCATTCTGAACCAGCATCGTCGTGTAGGAATCCCGAGGATGCTGCAAGATGCGCTCTGTCGGCCCGTATTCGTGCGGAATTCCATCCTTCAAGACCAGAATGTTGTCACACATGTTCGCAACGAGCGCCAAATCATGCGTGATAAACAGCAGCGCGGTGTTGTTTTCTCGAACAAGTCGGTTGATCAGCATCAAAATAGACCGTTGAACAGTGACATCTAATGCCGTTGTCGGCTCATCGCAAATAAGAAGCTCAGGGTCATTCGCAAACGCCATCGCGATGAGAACTCGCTGGCGTTGGCCCCCGGAGAGCTCAAACGGATACGAATAGTAAGCGCGCTCGGGGAGCCCCACCGACTCAAGAAGCTCACGGACTTTAGCGTCACGCTCCCGTCGGCTGTGACCAGACGAAAGTCGGTTCCGGCCAGCACGCTTGGCCTCTCGTGTGCCGGCCCGGCATGCGCGTTCGATTTGTTTGCCCACGGTCATGAGCGGATTCAGCGCAGTCATGGGCTCTTGAAAAACCATCGACATGCGCACGCTTCGGAACTGGCTGAGGGTGCTATCGGCAGCGCCGACAATCTCATTACCAGCGAACATGATCGATCCGGACGGGCGCACATCACCGGGCAAAAGTCCCATGATCGCCAGCGCCGTTAACGATTTCCCCGATCCGGATTCGCCGATGAGCCCGAGCCTGGCACCGGGCTCGAGACTGAAGCTCAGTGAGTCAACTAATCGACGCTCACTCGCGGCCACATCTGCAGAGGGCGGAGTGGTTAATGACAGGTTTCTCACCTGCAAAATTGCCGACGACGATTCGTCCGCCGCTGGATCAGCCGACAATTTTAGCGGCGACTCCTCTGATTTTGGCTCCCGCTCAGGCTCCTCATGAGCCGCGCTCGTGGCTGGAGCGTCGTACATTGCCCGGTGGGAGAACGGATCGAGGATGTCGCGGAGCCCGTCGCCAAGAAGATTGAACCCCAGCACCGTGAGGGCGATAGCGAGCCCCGGCCACAGAGCCAGCTCCGCGTGTGAATCGAGAAAAACCTGCGAGTCCTGGAGCATCCGGCCCCAGGAGGCCTGCGGCGGCGGTGTCCCCAGGCCTAGGAATGACAACCCTGCCTCAGCCAGAATGGCGAGCGCCACGGAAACCGTCGCCTGGACAATGATGAGGCCAATAATTCCACGAACGATGTGCCTCGTCGCAATAGAGAGCCACCCCATTCCCGCACTTCGCGCGGCCAAAACGTAGTCCTGGCTGAGGACTTGTCGGGTGCCCGCGCGCGATACGCGAGCAAAGCTGGGGATAAACGCAATCCCAATGGCAACCATCTCTGATGACGTGCCGACGCCGACAACCGATCCGGCGATGATCGCCAACAGGAGAGCCGGGAATGCCAGCGCTAAATCCGACAGCCGCATAATGAAGGAATCGAGCCACCCTCCGCGGACTGCGGCAAGTATCCCGAGCGGAACGCTGACGCCGGCACCAATTGCGACCGCGAGAACGCTCACTTCGAGTGAGATCTGGGATCCGACCATGATCCGCGATAGCGTATCCCGGCCGTATCGGTCGGTTCCCATCCAGTGGTCCCAACTCGGTGGTTGCAGTGCCGACGCTGGGTTAGCCTCTTGCGGCTCATACGGTGTCCAGACCAGCGATACCAGCGCGACAAGGACGACCACGCTCACCACGGCGGCCCCAACCATGAACATGACGCGGTGGTTGGCGCGGGTGACCGCCGTTAACCGTCGATTCTTCCCTGCCATTACTGGATTCGGTGTCCCTGAACGTGGTGCTTGTGTGCGTGCGTTAGACAAGGCGTGACCTCGACATTCTGGGGTCAATCAGCGTTGCTACGGCGTCGGCGGCCAGCGTGACGGTGAGCGTAATGGTGACCAGCATCACGACGCAGCTCTGGACGGTAATCATGTCGCGGCTATTCACCGCATCAAGGACGTAGGATCCCAATCCGGGGATGACGAAAACCTGCTCAATGAGCACAGCTCCGACGACGAGCGTGGCCATGTTGACGCCAATGACCGCCACGATGGGCACAGCTGCATTCCTCGCACCGTGGGCAACGAGGGCGTGAAGCGTCGATAAGCCCGTTGACCTGGCGGTACGGATGTATTCCTGGTGCAGAACCTCCAAGACGGCCGATCGAACATAGCGCGTCAGGATCGCTGCCTGAATGAACGCCAATGCGCAACACGGAAGGATGAGGCGTCGGAGAAAACCGGTGAAGGATTGGTTCGGGGGAACCCATCCATTAGCGGGAAGAATGCTCCAGTGAATGGCAAAAAGTGAGATCAACAGGATGCCGGCGAGGAAACTGGGGATGGCGATGCCCACGTGTGCCAGCACCGACAGGGCAGTGCCGTCCGGTTTGTGGTTACGCAAGGCCGCCCAAGTGCCCAGGGGGACGGCGAGTGCAATGGCAAGAACCATGCTGGTCAGAACCAGAATGAGGCTGACCGCGGCCCGGTCCATCAGTATTGGCCCGATGTCCGTTCCGCTGGAGTAGGAGACCCCGAAGTGCCCATGCAACATCCCCGTAATCCACGAAAAGTACTGTGTGATGAGCGGTCGATCGGTCCCCAGCGTGTGCTTCATCGACTCAATAGCTTGTGGCGTCGCGGTCTCACCCAGGGAAACCTCCGCGGGATCACCTGGAATGAGCCGCATGATCAAGAAAATAATGACCGACGCTGCCCACAGGGACACGATATAGCGCAAAGCGATCCTGCCTACGATGCGTACATGAGCTGTCATGATTCGCTCCGTGCGGTCGAGTGATGGGTGCGGGTAATACCAGCGAGTTCGAGCCCCTGCCCAGCAATAGTTGTGGGGATACCGGTGAGGTCTTTATCCCGCACAACGATGTTGGGATAGATAAATATCGTGTTAGCACCTGCTTGATTCATGATCCGATCAACAGCTTTGCGCATGAGGGGTGCGTACTCATCAGGGGGAGCGGAATCCGCAGCGGACAAGAGTGTGCGTGTTTGCTCGTCGTCGTAACCGAGGTAGTAGTCAGGGTTTCCGAACAATGTGGGAATGTCCCTGGCCTCAGCGTGCTCAATGATGGACATGTCGTAGTCATGTTGGGTAAGAGTTTGGGATAACCACACAGCGGGAAATTCCTGCGATTCGATATGAGCGTGAATTCCGACGTCCTCCAGCTCAGAAATAATGAGCTCTGCAGCATTGGTTGCATACGCGCGGGCTGGCACAGTGAAGGTGATATCGACATCGTGGACGCCGGCTTCGTCAAGCAACTGCCGAGCACGATCAGGATCGTAGGGGTACTCGGTGGAATGGTATGACCACGGATCCGTCGGCGGGGCAGGCACTCCACCGGTGTCCTCACCAAACCCGCCCCACGCAGTATCGATCACCGCTTGCCGGTTGATTGCGTACATCACCGCCCGCCTGACGCGGACGTCGTTAAACGGCGCACGCTTATTGTTCATGGTCAGCAGCACCTTGCCGGTGGTCGTGCCAACATCGACGGCATACCGGGTGTTGTCGCGGAAGGACGAGACCATCTCCGGGGCATCCATCCCGACAATCGCGTCGACGTCACCCGATCGGAGCGCATTCGCTGTCGCGGTGGAATCCGTCATATAACGCAACGCCACATGGCGGGTGGCCGGTTGCTGGCCCCAATATGACTTGTTCGCCGTCAAGGTGAGGAATCGGCCGACTTTGTACTCGTCGACGGTAAAAGGCCCGGTCCCGACGGGTTTAGTGGCTAAGTTGTCGACGCCACGGGGTGTCATCTGTGCCCCGATGAGCGTGCCCATGGACCACAACCAGCCATTACTGGGCGCGGAGAGCGTGACAGCCAACGTGTATTTATCGACGGCCTGCGTGCGCGTCACCGGCTTCATTCCCGATTTGAGCCCGTTGGTCCACGCGTCCGACTTCACCCGGTCGATGCTGAACTTTGCGGTATCGGCGGTGAACTCGTCGCCGTTGGAAAAATGCACCCCTTTCCGCAGGTGAAAGGTGTAGGTGGTGCGGTCCGGGGAGAGGTCCCACGACGTCGCCAACTGGGGTTCGATGTCGCCTTGGGACGATATTCGGACCAGGCCTTCGTACACATTCCCGATCAACGCTTGGGGTATCGCCGCGCCGCCGGATTTTGTGAAGTCAAGGGTGGCGGGGGCTGCCGTTAGCGCGATGACAGCGGAGTCGTCGGAGGCGACGCGTCCAGTTTGGACCGCTGTGTGGCCTGCGCTGCACCCGCCGAGGAACAGTGAGAGGGCCGCCACCGTGGTTGTTGCGGTGACTGTGGCGAGGTGTTGCAATTTCCGACGCTTCGACGTCGAGGTTGTCGACGTATGTGCTGTGAAAAGTCCGACCATGGGTGATTCGTTGGTGGTTAGTGAGCCTCTGGGACACCGTTCGGTGTGGTGTGACGTGGTGTGCCGTTCGGATTCTCGGTGGAGCTGAAGAGCTGGGTCAACGTAGTGGCAATCATTTCACAGATGTCGCGCGAGGTTGCGAAATTGATCCGAATGCATCCGAACCCGTGGGGGAGCGGTTGGGATTCGTCGTCCGTATCCCCTTGTGCCTTGTTCCCCTGTGCGGATTCGGCGGGAGGTGCAGCGAAAGCGGCACCGTCATTAGGTGCTAACTTCGCGTGTTTGACCAGCCATTGTTCGGGGTTGAGACCACCACGCCGGATGCTTTCGCCGAACGTTATTCCTTCGTCGGCGGTGTCGTCGTCCTCGCCCTCCTGCGCCTGATCCGGCACAGCAGGAATGACCACATCGGTCATGTCCACCCACAACAAAAACGTCGCTTCTGGGTTAGTAGTTCGCACATTCGGAATCCGGTTGAGAGCCTCAACAAGAAGGTTCTTGTTGTCGCGGAGGTAATCAATTTCCTCCCGGAGCCATTCCCGGCCATTCGTGTACGCCCCGATCGCTGCCAGCTGGCCGAGCGTCGATACACCCTCCTTATCCAGGAAGTTAATGCGCGTATCCCACACGTATTTATCGGCGGGGTTTGTGAAGATCAGTTGCGCGCATTTCAAGCCGGCCGTGTTCCACCCCTTTGAGGTAGCCGTGGCGGTGATCGTTACGCGGGCAGCGGTTTCTGACACGCTCGCCGTCGGGATATGCGGATGATCGTAAACCAGCGGCCCGTGGATTTCGTCGGAGAAAACGCGCACGTCATAGCGGGCTGCAAGGTCGGTCACCGCGCGAAGTTCGTCGGCAGTAAAAGCGGTGCCTAACGGGTTGTGTGGGTTGCACAGGATCATGCTGCCAGCACCGTTCGCGAATGCCCGTTCCAGCCCGTCGAGGTCGAATACCCATCGGCCGGTCGTGGTGTCCTGGATCATGGGGACGAAAACCCCGGGCCGGTCGCATACGTCCAGCAGGGCGAAAAATGGCATATATGCAGGGGTAGGGATGACGATGGGGCTACCCGGATCCGTGAAGTGCGTGATGGCCAGCCGAAGACCTCGAACGACATCGGGCACGCCCACGATGGCAGTCGGGTCAACGTCCCACCCGTATGCGTCGTGGCACCACGAACTCAAAGCCTCCCCGAGCTCGGGGAGTTCGGGTGGATAACCGAAATATTGCCGACGAACACCCGCGTTAACAGCGTCGATCACGGTCGGGCAGGTATCGAAGTCGGATTCCGCGATCCAGACGGGCAGCACGTCGGGAGGGAAATGAGTCCACTTCCTTGTTCCGCGGGCACGCAGTTCCTCTATCGAGAGGGTGGAAAATTGGTGGCCAGGCATGGCAGCAAGGATAGTCGTTATCGGTGACATGGGACATATTCAGGGGGATGAACTGGGCAGTTCGGTTCTAACTCATTCATCTGGGCCTCACCTATCTGGGAGGCCTAGTCATTATTGCCGACGCTGGCCTTGGCGACGCAGGTTGCGTTGAGAAGACCAGGGGGAGCCTCAAGAATTGGCACCGCGACGGCGGCGTGTGCGGAAGCGGCGAGTTTCTCCGGCCACGACGGACTGCGCCGTCACAAGAAGTTTGGTGGCATTCCCCACCCGGATCCTGGAGGACGTCACCTTCTGAGCCGGTGTGTGCTCAAGTGAATGAGCAAGCTTCAAAAAGAGTGCATATGCAGCGCGTACGCCGAGTCGTGAACTAACAGGTAAGAGCGGAATTTCCTGGTGAGCGATAGATAAATCGCGGTAGATCTCAGCCAGGAATGCATCTTTGGTCTCGTCATCGAGCGGCTTCCCGTGCGCGACGTAATCGCGGTTCAGGCCGTCCTTGTCCGCCGCATAATCCCGAAGAAAATTGATTTTTTGGAACGCTGCCCCGAGGTGACGAGCACCTTCTTCCATCGTGCGACGGTCGGCGGGCGGTGGTGTTTCGTCGCGCAAGAAAATCGACAGGCACATGAGACCAATGACTTCCGCTGAACCGTATATGTAGGTGTCGCGGGTCTCGGCGTCGTACACCGTCGTGGACTGGGGTGCTTGGTGGGCGGAGGACGGCGCGGGAGCGGATGGGGGAACAGATGAGGGAATATCGGCGCGCATCGATTCGAAAAATGCAGCTAGATGGCTATTTTTGATGTCGCATGACTGCGCTGTGCCAATGAACGCGTGAATGATCGGATCTGTCGAAAACCCGGTGGCACAGCCTTCGCGAACACGTTGTTCATAGTCGTTGAGGACTTCCCGAATACGTTCTAGGGGAAGACCATGGCCGCCTGCTGCGCTGTCGACAACCTCATCGGCCACGCGGACAATTCCGTAGAGGTTGTGGATATCCTGCCGAACTCGTGGACCAAGGAGACGCGTCGATAAGGTAAACGACGTTGAATACGAGCCTATGAGCCGGGAAGACAAGCGTGCCGCCACGCGATCGTAGAGGTCAGCCGTGGAAGCGTAGAGACGATCCCGAGCATCATCACCTGTGGAAGGCGAGTGGGTGCCCTCTGCGTGGCTATCTTCTGCGTGGTCGTCGAGGGCCGTCGTATCCTTCGACGGTTCGGTAGGCGGCTCCGAAGTCATAGAACTATTCAATCACGTTTATGGCAGAGGCTTGAGGCCTTGCCTCGCGTCGAAGGCGTGCATAATAGGAGCCGTCTGGTCGAGGGCACTTTGACTGAGAATATGACTGAGCAACTGTATCGAGGAGGAGCGGGGATCGTGCCATGGTGATCCACCCTGATGTCTTAGCTTTATCTGGTGCAGCTCCGAGGGCTGTACACGACGCCGCGCTGATTTCTCCGGTCTCTCCGTCACCACTGTCTCAATCCATCGCGGACGCATGGAATTCGGCAGAGCAGTGGATAATCTCTTTATCTGTGTGGGGGCAAGCGCCCATTGTCATACCGATTGTCGTTGTGGCGTCGATGGGTGGGGCGTGGGCCGTTCTTCACCTTGTTGATAAGGTCGGTATACCGATCGAGAATGCAATTAACGATCGCAACCTGACAGCGGACGGCGATGATGGGAAGGAGGACTCGTGAAGAATTCCCAGGTGAGAAACTTCCTCTTTCTCCTCATCGCGGTTATCGTGGTCGCCTACCTCGTGGCGCATTTCTAGTGCGCGTCACCGCCGCGAGTATGCGTCACCGCCGCGAGTATGCGTCACCGTCTCTAGTGCGCGTCACCGTCGCGAGTGGAAGTAAGATTGCGCCCACTCATCGGACCTAAATAGGTCCTCCAGCACCACTGCATTCCCCTCACCATCGCACAACGGAACCCGCCAGTTGGGATAGATATCCGCCGTGGTTCCCGGCTGGTTCTGTACTCGCCGGTCATGAACAATGTCCACCAAACTCGTGCAGGTCAGCGCAGTGGGCGACTCCGCCAGGAATTTGTGAAGGCCGGCGATAATCGCCGCCGAATCTGGCCGTTCGTCGCGCGCCAGCCCGTCGTAGGACACGTCGGCAGGAGTTCCGTCGAAATCACCATGTTCGCGCACCGTGTCAAGAACGCGGTTCTGCCACTCTAGGTCGTTCGCATCCTCTTCTTCCGGATCCGACGTCAAAATTCCCAGCTTTTGGCGCAGCGTCACGTGCTCGCCGTCTAAGTATCCGGCGGTCGGGGGCAAATCATGAGTCGTGACCGACGCCAAGCACAAGCGTCGATAATTCTCGGAGTGACGCGGCGCATCGTCGTCATTTTCAAACCAGAGAATCGACGTTCCCATAATGCCGCGCGATTGCAAATAGTCTTGAACCCACGGCTCGAATGTGCCGAGATCTTCACCGACGACGACGGCACCTGCGCGTTCCGCCTCCAGGGCAAGAATGCCCACCATCGCCGCGTGGTCGTAGTTCACGTACGTCCCGGCGCGGGGATCAGCTGCTTCGCCGGGTGCAGGGCGGTGTATCCACCACAGGCGGAAGAGCCCCAAGATGTGGTCAACCCGGATGCCTCCGGCGTGGCGGAGGACAGTGCGCAGCAGGTCACGCCATGGGCGATACCCTGCTTCCGCTAGCTTCCACGGGTGCCACGGGGGTTGGGACCAGTCCTGACCCATTTGGTTATACCCATCGGGCGGTGCGCCCACTGAACACTCCGGCGCTAGGTAGGGGGCCAGTGCTTCCGCATCTGATCCACCCGGGTGGACTCCTACCGCAAGATCAGCCATCAGCCCTATGCTCATTCCGCTATCGCGGGCGGTCACGTCGGCTGCTTCCAGCTGCTCATCGACGATCCACTGGAGCCACTGGTAAAAGCCGACCCAATAGTCGCGTGGCGGGAACGAATCGTCGTCACTGTCATGACCGAGCTTCCCACGCCACCACGGTTCTGCCTGGTCAGCGCACCATTGCGCGAAATGGGTGAGGCCGTCGCCCTCATGCTCAACAAAGGCATCGAGCGCGTGTTGCCGCGTCGCCGACCGTTCGACGTCGTAAATGTCTTTCAAACTCAGCAACTTGTCGACATAAATAGGGTCCCGGTTGATATAGGCCGACGAGGTGTTCTCCGGGTAATGACGACGCCCCCGTGCCTGCAGCGCCTCGGCGGCGTCGTCGGGAAGGTGGGCGGCTTCGGGGATCGCGCCGGGACGGATATAAATCGGGTTGATATAGCGCCGCGTGGTGGGAAGATACGGGGAATCCTCCACCGGCGGGGCCGGTTCCGCAGCATGAAGGGGGTTAGTAAGGATGAACGCGCTCCCGTGCGCGGCGGCATGGCGGGCCAGCGTGCCCAGGGTGTAGAAATCGCCGATTCCCCAGGCTCCGGAATCGCGGACCGAATAGAGCTGCGCCATCAAACCCGCTTGTGGGTGAGCGACGAGGTCGTCGGTGGCAGAAAGGCGGGAGGGCGTAATAATGAGCGTCGTTTCCGCCTGCCCGCGTGTGGGGGACGATGCGTAAAGGGTGTGCCACCCCAGTGGCAGGTCTTTCGGGATGGTAAACGACGCCTGCCCGTAGGTTGCCGCGCCGGGAGCGTGAGGGGCCGCGCTTGCCCCGCCAGCGCCCGACTCGGGTTCATTGCCCTTCAGCGGCTCCCCAGTGTGGTCAACGGGATAATCGATGTGTCTCGCGGGGGTGAGATCCTCAATCTGGCGGCAGTCATGCCGCTGACCGTCTTCGGTGACTACCCAGACGTCCACGGGCTCGCCGTCGATAACGTGAACGGGGAAGGTGACATCTTCGCCTTCGACTCCGATAACAGTGGGGGGAAGGGAGCGGGTGGTTTCTTTGGTGTAAAAGTATTCGCTAGCTGCATCGATGCCGGCGTCGTCGTGGGAAAAACTCAGGCCAAGGGCGTGCAGGGTGTCCTCGAGTGTTTCGTCGGCGACGTCCACGTGGGAGCCGCGATAGTCGGTATAGGACGTTGCAACGCCACAGTGTGCGCTGAGGGAGCGGAGTTTTTCTGAGTAGGTCACGGGGCCATTCTTGCAGAAAGATGATGTCTGAACAGGCTCGCGTGGGGACCTGGTGGGGGTTAATGGCGGCGCCAGGAAAATGAGTGCTGCTTGTGGGGGTGGTGGTGGCTCGGATGTGGTGGGGGATAGCATTAATTATTTGATCCCCCACATTGAGTGGGAGGAATAGCGTAGATTATTCACCAATCACAAAAGTAGCGTAGGTCACACATCCAGGTACTCGGAGGTTAATGAACAATGCAAGAAAGCTCGACCAAGGCTCTCTACTCAGTGGGCGAGAATGAAACCTGTTTGACCGCAGTTCTGGACAATAATAAACGACGCCCCAAGCTGGCGTTATTCACCCGCCCCAAGAATTTTGAGTGGGTCAGCGTGACGTCGGAAGAGTTCATTGCCGAGGTCATGGCTGTGGCGAAGGGGCTTATTGCCAACGGCGTCGAGTATGGCGATCGTGTCGCATTGCTGTCGGAAACGCGATACGAGTGGACGGTCATGGACTTCGCCATTTGGGCAGCAGGAGCGGTGACCGTTCCGATTTATGGTTCGTCATCGGCAAGCCAGATTCAGTGGATTATCGAGGATTCAGGAGCCGTTTTCGCGATTACGGAAACTCGTGAGCACACCGAACTTATGCGGTTTTTGGAATTGGATAGTGATGGAAAACCACGCCTAAAAGGCTCTCCAACCAAGCTCCGGCGCATTTTGGAATTTAATTCCTCAGCCTTAGATACCCTTGCTTTCGAAGGCCGTGATGTTCCCGATGATGCCGTTTGGGAGCGCATCCATTCAACGAAATCTTCTGATTTAGCGAGTTTGGTTTATACCTCGGGAACGACGGGCCGTCCGAAGGGATGTCGGCTCACTCACGCTAACTGGTTAGCCGAAGCTCGTTCCGTTCTCACCCACAACATTGGCCGAACTATTGCCCGGCCCGGCATGCGGTATATCACCTTTCTCCCGCTGGCACACGTTTTTGCTCGGGCCATTTCTTTAGCGATGGCAATTGGGGGAGCACAGCAATCTCACTGGTCTGATTTTTCTACTATTAACGTCGAATTTCAGCGCGCGCAGCCGAATATGATCCTGGGAGTTCCCCGAGTTTTTGAAAAAATTCGCAATGGCGTGCAGGCTCAAGCTAAGAGTAGAGGTCCGTTGGGGATACTCCTGTTCGCTCGTGCCGAGGCAACAGCTATCCAGTATTCGAAGGCCTTAGACGGAGACGGTCCATCAGGGATCGTGAAGTGGCGGAGAGCTCTCTATGACCGTCTTATGTACCGTAAGATTCGTTCTGCGATGGGGGGAGCAGTTCAATTCGGCATATCGGGTGGTTCGGCCATGAATCCTGAACTCCTCCACTTCTTCCGCGGCATCGGAACCACCGTGTACGAAGGTTACGGTCTGACGGAATGCACCGCCGCATTCTGCGTCAACTACGATGACAACATCATCGGAACCGTGGGTCGCCCGTCCGGTGGCTGCTCAGCCCGCATTTCCGACGACGGAGAAGTCTGCCTAAAGGGCCCCATCATTTTCGATGGCTACTGGAATAACGAGGAAGCAACTAAGAAATGCTTCGATGACGATGGCTACTTCCACACCGGTGACCTAGGAGAAATCCTCGATTCCGGGCACCTCAAGATCACAGGCCGAAAGAAGGAATTGCTGGTGACCGCGGGCGGCAAGAATGTGTCGCCTGGCCCTCTGGAAGATCGTATGCGCACGCACCCATTGATTAGCCAAGTGATGCTCGTGGGAGACGGCCAACCATTCATTGGGTGCCTCGTCACACTCGATGAGGTTGCTGTGGAAAAGTGGAAGCGTGACCACGGTGTTAATGACAATGTGAGCAACCGCGAACTGCACGCGAATCCGGTATTGCGGGCAGAAATTCAAGATGCCATTAACGACGCCAATAGTACGGTGTCGCATGCGGAGGCAGTGAAAAAATTCCATATTCTCGACCGTGATTTCACTGAGGAGCAGGGCGAGTTGACCGCAACGCTGAAGGTTAAGCGGCATGTGGTTTCACAACATTTCTCGCGCGACATTGCGAATCTGTATCAGAAGTAGGTGAGTTCCGGCGCGCCGCAGTGCAATGGGCTTCCCGCTGCCTTATGGTTATCCCCGTCCCTATTTGATACCGGTTGTGCAGAGTGATCAGTCGTCCGGAAGTACCCATTTCCGACATGATTTCTCCTGCTCCCATCGCCTGGTTCGGTCGATTCTGTGAGGAGTTCGCCTGTGCTTGAAGAGTCTCCCGCTCGGTGTAGCGCCACGGAAAGGCTTCGCGAGCTCACTCAGGAGGTCTCCGATATTGGCGACGAGGTCGCCACCTATATCGACAACATCGGCGAGGCCCTTGCTGATTGGGATGCCGATCTTGCCGACGATTGCCTGGAAGAATGTGACGTCATTATCCGCGAGGCCCGCGAGGACATTCGCAGCGTCGTGCCCGAACTCGACGGAATCCGCCGCGCTCTGACGTCGGGACTAAAAAGCGGGGTGCTCTCGGCGGGACCGGGGGCACGTGAACGCTCTGGCCGCCCGATGACGGGTCTGCCGAATGAGCCGCTCAAGGTCACCGCGGAGTCGTTAACTCACCGCTTTCCCATTCCGACAGTGGTGGACGCGGACACGGTGAGCACCGCGTTGACGAGCCGCACAGAGACCGCGTCGGGACTGTGCGCCGATGTGGCCAGCTGGGTGGAGTACCAGACGAACCTAGTCGTGGATGATGCGTCGTCAACCAATTTGTCGATCGTTTTCGTGCGAGCCTACGACCATGTGGTCAGTGCCATTGACGCGTGGAAGAACACCGTGGCCTGGCCGTATCCGCCCTTTACCCGGATGATGCGGGGAACCTGTCCGCCGCCGTTCTTGGAGGAGCGTGCGCGGGTGGACCGTATCGTGGCGAGTGTGGCGTCGCGGCGCCAAGGTGGCCATTTTGCCTCCTGAGAAGAAGGATTCTTTCGGGGTTTATATCCACGTCCCTTTTTGTGTGACACGCTGCGGCTACTGCGATTTCAACACTTACACGCCGCGGGAATTGGGTGTCCGTGACGACGCCCCCTCGCCCGTCCTCCAGTACCTCGACGCCGTCGAGCGTGAACTCTCCCGAGCCGCGGAGCGCTACCATCTGCCACCAGCCGATACAGTGTTCGTCGGCGGGGGAACACCATCCCTGGTGGGGGCAGAGGGGTTAACGCGGGCACTCAACGCCGTGCGCTCGTCGATGGGTTTGAGCCCGGGAGCAGAGGTAACGACGGAGGCCAACCCGGAGTCCACTTCGCCGGAGTTCTTCTCGGGGCTGCGCGAGGCCGGTTTTACGCGGGTGAGCTTGGGGATGCAGTCGGCGTCGGAGAACGTACTTCGGGTGTTGGACAGGCGTCACACTCCCGGCAGGCCGGTTGCTGCTGCTCAGGAGGCGCGCCGGGCGGGTTTCGAGCACGTCAACCTTGACCTTATTTATGGCACGCCCGGGGAAGTGGACGATGATGTCAAGCGCTCGGTCGATGCGGTTCTTAGTGCTGATGTTGATCATGTCTCGGCCTATTCGCTGCTCATCGAGCGGGGGACAGCGATGTTCCGCAAAGTGCGTCATGGTGAGCTGACCGAAACCGATGAGGATACCTTAGCCCGTCGGTACGGCATTATCGACGACGCCCTAAGCGGGCAGGGTTTCTCCTGGTACGAAGTTTCCAACTGGTCGCGTCCGGGTGGCGAGTGCCGACACAATTTGGTCTATTGGCGCGACGGGGACTGGTGGGGTGCTGGCCCGGGGGCGCACGGCCACATCGGCAACCAGAGGTTTGTTAATGTCAAGCACCCCGCCCGGTACTCTGCGATGATCAGCGGGAGCGAGGACGCGCTTGCCTTGAAGGGCGTCGAGGACTTGTCGCCCTCTGAACGCCATGAGGAGCGCGTTATGTTGGCTTTGCGATTGGCCGAGGGGATCGAGGAATCCCAGCTGCCTGAATCAACAACATCGTGCGTGCAGCGGTTCATCGATGACGGGTTGCTGTGGCGTCCTTCTCCCGATCGGGTGGCGGTCACGAACCGCGGGCGTTTATTAGCGGATGGGATCATCACCGATATCCTGGTGAGTGAAGATGACTAGCAGGCTCTACGAGCCAGCGGCCTGTCACGAGGGCCACGGTTGGTCGGCGACACGATAAGGAGGTACTGATGGCCGGAACTCAAGAACGCCGTGCTGAGGTGTTGCGGGCCATCGTGACCGATTACATTACGTCGCGGGAACCGGTGGGCTCGAAGTCGTTGGTTGAGCGGCATAAATTGGGCGTGTCATCAGCGACGATCCGCAATGACATGGGCGTGTTGGAAGCGGAAGGCTACATCACGCAGCAGCACGCTAGTTCCGGGCGCATTCCCACGGAGAAGGGCTACCGGGCCTTCGTCGACACGATCCATGACATTAAGCCCTTGTCCAGGGCGGAGCATCGCGCCATTTTGTCGTTCCTCCAAGATGGTGTTGATTTGGAGGATGTTTTACGACGCAGCGTTCAGTTGCTAGCCCAGTTGACCAGGCAAGTTGCTGTGGTTCAGGTGCCGACGCTGACCGTCAGCCATGTCAAGCACTGCGAAATCGTGCAGCTGACGCCTCACCGCCTTCTCCTGGTGTTAATTACGGACACGGGACGTGTGGAACAGCGGAATGTGGAGGTCACGTCGGAAATTCCGACTGAGGATGTCCCGCGCGTTCGCGACGCGGTGAACCGTGCGTTGAGCGGCAAAACCCTGGCGGAAGCTCCGGACGCGATGGAATCATTGGTGGCTCATGCGCCGCGTGAGCTGCGGTCCGTCATTGTTGCGTGCGCCACTGTGATCGTCGAAACCCTTGTTGAGCGCCCGTCCGACCGCCTGATTCTTGCCGGGGCGTCGAATTTGACCCGTATTCAGGAGGGGTCCAACGCGTTGCGGCCCGTGCTGGAGGCCCTTGAGGAGCAAGTGGTGGTGCTGAAACTGCTGGCTGCTGCTCGGGATTTGGAGTCCGTGCACGTGTCCATCGGTGAGGAGAACGAAACCGAAGAGCTCCGGGGCGCGTCCATCGTGTCTGCTGGATATGGCGGGGCGGCTGAGCGACTGGGTGGTTTAGGTGTCGTTGGGCCAACATTTATGGATTATCCAGGTACGATGTCGCACGTTGCCGTCGTCGCTAAGTATGTTGGTGACGTTCTCCGCGGGGAGTGATCAGCGGGGAGTGATCGGAGCGAGCCGCGAACCTCGCGGCAGAGGCCGTAGGAAAACTAGCACTCAAAGTACAAGAGTGCTAAAACTGAGCACGAGTGGAAGAACGTATTATTATCGCGAGATTCCCCGCTTTTAACCATTATTAAATTGTGAATAAAGCTAACCCCTGAACACTGACGTAGGTAAACAAGGAGTACGTGAGCTGTGGCTCGAGATTATTACGGAATATTAGGCGTCGATAGAAATGCTTCTGACGCGGACATTAAGAAAGCTTTCCGACGCAAGGCGCGGAAGTATCACCCCGATGTCAATGATTCCGCTGAAGCCGCTGACAAATTCAACGAACTCAAAATCGCCCAAGAGGTGCTGACCGATCCGCAGAAGCGCAGCATCGTTGATGCCGGCGGTGACCCCGAGGCACAGCCCAATTATGGTGGCGCAGGTGGATTCTCAGGTGGCTTCGGCGGTGGCGGCCTGGGAGATATTTTCGAGCAGTTCTTCGGTGGTGCGGGAGCAGGAATGCGTGGGCCGAAACCGCGCGTGCGCCCCGGTAACGACGCCCTCGTCCGCATGAAGCTCGATCTCGCCGAGTGCTACACCGGTGTTCGCAAAGAGGTCACCGTCGATACGGCCATCTTGTGCGACGCCTGCCAGGGCAAAGGCTCCCAGTCTGGCCAGTCGCCAGTGACCTGCCCGACGTGCCAAGGCCGGGGTGAAGTCGTCGAAACACAGCGCAGCTTCTTAGGGAATGTGCAAACTGTCCGGGAGTGCAGTCGATGTGGCGGCACCGGTGAGATCATTAAAGATCCGTGCCCGAAGTGTGATGGCGATGGCCGTGTGAAGAAGCGTCGCCCCATCACCGTCGATATTCCAGCAGGTATTGACGACGGTATGCGTGTTCGCCTCTCGGGCCAGGGCGAAGTGGGCCCCGGTGGCGGACCAGCCGGCGATCTTTATGTTGAGGTTCGCGTGGCGCCGGATAGCGTTTTTGTCCGCGAGGGCGATGACCTTCACTTGAGCGTGTCGGTCCCAATGGTCGACGCAGCGCTTGGCACCTCTATTTCCGTGAAGGACCCGGTCGGGGAGGAATTCCCCCTCGACATTGCTCCGGGAACGCAGCCGGATGAAACCATCACCGTCGAGGGCCGTGGTATGCCGCGGATTCGGTCCGACCGTAAGGGCAATGTGGTGGCTCACGTCAGTGTCGCCGTGCCGACCAAGCTGGATTCCAAGACAGAGAAGCTGTTGAAGCAGGTGAAGAACCACCGCAAGGACGATGCCATCGTGAATGACAGGGAATCAGGTGGCGGTTTCTTCTCCCGGCTGCGTAGCCGATTTGTTGGGCGTTAAGTGTTCACATGAGTGATCCCGTCTTTGTGTATGGCTTCGCTGGATATCCCGGTGGAGTCTTTCCCTCATTAGCCGACGTTGTTGATCCGCGTGATGACGGCGCCGGGCAGCGTGGCGGTCAACTCGATGGTGAGCTCGGCGGTGACACTGATGCTCACCGGCAGAAGCCACTGACACGGTACGGCGTGGGAGATGTCGTTCTTCTTACCGGATCGGAAGGCCGTCATGCCGTCACTGTGAAGCGTCTGGTGGCGGGGGATTCGCTCGTCTTGGTTAATGGTGAGGGCGATTGGCTCCGGTGCACAGTGGAGTCCACCCCGTCAAAGTCGCAGCTGAGGGCCACAGTTCTCGAGGCCGGCCACACGCCGATGCCCATCCCGCTCATCACCGTTGTCCAAGCCCTTCCCAAGTCTGATCGGTCCGAACTCGCGGTTGATTTAGCGTGCCAGGCGGGTGCCGATGCAATTGTTCCGTGGTCGGCGTCCCGCTCGATTGCTCGGTGGAAGGGCAAAGAGAAGAAGGCGGGCACCAAGTGGGTCGATACCGCTGTGGCGTCGTCGAAACAGTCCCGGCGCACGCGCTTTCCACGGGTCGCCGCTTTATCAACGACGGATGACGTCGTCAATGCCATTGAACAGGTCACGCAATCGGGCGGTCTCGCTCTTGTGCTGGAGGAATCGGAATCGGTTCGCGTGACTGCGCTGTGCGACAAACTACGTCAGGCGTTGCAGATCATGCTCATTGTGGGGCCTGAAGGCGGCATCGCTCCTGATGAGCATGATGCTTTTGTTCGTGCAGGCGCTACTTCCGTTGTTCTTGGCCCCGAAGTATTGCGAACCGCCACAGCCGCGAGCGTCGCTCTGGGCGCGGTGAATGTGCTGGCTGGGCGTTGGTCCGAGGCGTGATGGGCGTGCATATGAGCGTCGGGGCGACGAGAACCACACTGCACGCTACACTGAGTGAGCACACCAACCAGGGAGGTTTCCACTGAGTACGTCGAATTCGGCATCCCGACGTCAATCCCCACGGTCCGGCGCTCCGCGGGCGCTAGCCGGTGACGATCACGAGAGCGTCGTGTCGTCGGCTATATCGTCGTTAAGCTTTGATCTTGACGACGATTACGCACCGCAGGTCCTTGGCCCGGCGGATCAGAACCTCCGCATCGTGGAGCGGTCAGTGGACGCCGATGTCCATGTTCGCGGCGCCCGGGTCACGGTGTCCGGCAGACCCGCGGATTGTCATGCGGTACGTCGGATTTTCCTCGAGCTGCAGTCGATGGCCCGTCGGGGGCATCCCATTTCCGCTGATGCTGTATCCAGAACTGTGACATTGGTTCGGGGTGAGGCGGCAACGTTGCCGTCGGAGAGTGCTGCGATTGTGACGCGGCGCGGGCGGGGTGTTCACCCCAAGACGCCTGGTCAGCGGGATTATGTTGATGCGATCGATAGCAACACGATTGTTTTCGGGATAGGTCCGGCGGGGTCGGGTAAAACCTATTTGGCCATGGCTAAGGCTGTGCAGGCGCTGCAACATCGTGAGGTTCATCGAATTATTCTGACGCGGCCGGCTGTCGAGGCTGGCGAGAATTTAGGGTTTTTACCTGGGACGTTGCACGAAAAGATCGATCCGTATTTGCGCCCGCTGCATGATGCCCTCCGCGATATGGTCGAACCCGAAACCATTCCTAAGCTGATGGAATCCGGGATTATCGAGGTCGCCCCGTTGGCCTATATGCGTGGGCGGACCCTCAACGACGCTTTCGTCATTTTGGATGAAGCCCAAAACACGACGCCCGCGCAGATGAAGATGTTTCTGACGCGTCTCGGTTTTGGTACAACAATGGTTGTGACCGGTGACCTCACCCAGGTCGATCTGCCCCACCAAGAATCGGGATTGGCGCGCGCCGTCAACGTGCTGGATGGGGTCAAAGACATCAGCGTTATTCGTATGCAATCCGAGGATGTTGTTCGGCATCATCTGGTGTCCGCCATTGTCGACGCATACGCAGCCTTTGAGGGTGACGACGGTGATAGCCCTCGTTCGGGAACGTCGCGACGAGGCAAGCAGCATGGTAGCCACCAGGATGCTGGCCACACGCAGGGTGAGCGGCCTCAGCATCAGCGGTATGTGTGGAAGGACTCAGAGTGAGTATCGAAGTCTTTAATGAATCCGGGTACGACGGAGTCAACGAAGAAGCGCTTATCGACGTTGCGCAATTCGCTCTTATGCGGATGGATATTCACCCGGCCGCAGATATGACCATCTCTATTGTTGATGAGCCGACGATAGAGGACCTCCACGTCCGGTGGCTGGATTTGGAAGGCCCGACGGACGTCATGAGTTTCCCTATGGATGAGCTCACACCCGGCTCTGGCAGACCAGATGCGGATGCCCCTGGTCCGGCGATGTTAGGTGACATTGTGTTGTGTCCTGCTTTCGCTGAGCGTCAGGCCCATCGGGCCGGCCACGGTTTGGGCCACGAGTTGTCTCTACTGACTGTGCACGGCATTTTGCATCTGTTGGGCTATGACCATGTGGCCCCCGAGGAGGAGCGCCGGATGTTCGCCCTCCAGAACGATATTCTCGCTGACTGGTACACAGACCTGGAAGAACGCGGTGTTTCCTATGGGCCGAAGCCGACGGGCCCTGGCGCGTTTCCCACCGCGGCGGATCGGGAGGCATTGGATCAGGACATGATTAAGTCGACAGTTGGTGGGATGATCGCGGAGCCGACTGATCGCGATAAGTCATAGAAAGACGTTACATACCCGTGAATTTTCTGACTGAAGGCCTTATTGACTGCGTTATTGTCGTGGTTCTTTTGGCTATTGCCGCGATTTTTACAGCAGTAGAGACCGCATTGATCTCAATTTCACACGCCCGCGTTGAAGACATGGATGAGACACGGAGCACCCGCACGTTATTGGCGATATTGGATAATCGGGCTCGTTTTATTAACCCCCTTATTCTTGTTCGAACGGCGTGCGAGGCGGGAGCATCGGTCATTATTACGGTCCTCGCTATTCGGTTAATTCACGAGGCTGCTGTTGTCGTTGCGATTGTCCTGCTTACGCTCCTTTCTTATGTGTTCTTGGGTGTGGTCGGACGAACTGTGGGGCGCCAAAACCCCTATACGGTTGGGTTGCGAGCGGCGTTTTTCTTACGGCCGATTGTGAAGTTATTTAGCCCGCTGGCATCGTTGCTCATTTGGTTGGGAAATGTTTTTACGCCCGGAAAGAAATTCGAACAAGGGCCCTTTACTAATGAGGTTGAGCTTCGTGAAATGGTGGACATAGCCTCGGAACGCGGTGTTGTTCAGGTCGAAGAACGACGAATGATTCAGGCTATTTTCGACTTAGCTAATACGCGTGCTCGGCAAGTGATGGTTCCACGAACAGATATGTTATGGATCGAGTCGGAAAAGAGCGCGCGCCAGGCAACCCGTTTGTGTGTCCGCTCAGGCCACTCCCGCATTCCCGTCGTCGGCGAAAATGTCGATGATATTGAGGGCGTTGTTTATTTAAAGGATCTCGTGGCTTTGTCCTATGACGATCCCAGTAAAAATTCGACGCCGGTCAAAGAAGTCATGCGCCCGGCGGAATTTGTTCCCGATTCTCTGCCCTTAGATGAGCTTTTGGGCGACATGCAAACATCCCACGACCATATCGCTCTTCTTGTCGACGAATTCGGCGCCATTGCTGGTTTGATTTCCATTGAAGATATTTTGGAAGAAATCGTGGGAGAGATTAGCGATGAATATGACGAGGACGAAGTTGCCCCCGTCGAGGAACTCGACGATGGATCGTTCCGACTAGTGGCACGCTTCTCTCTGGACGAATTGGTTGAACTCTACGACGAGAAGCGGGGAATTGATATCGAATTCTCCGAGGAGCAGCTAGAGGACGTCGAGACTGTTGCAGGTTTGTTGGCGTTTGAGCTAGGCCGTGTTCCACTACCGGGTGCTCAGGTCACGACGGCGGGGCTGACTTTCCGCGCTGAGGGAGGGCACGATCGTCGAGGCCGCATTCGGATTACCAGCGTCGTTGTGAGCCGGTCGGCCACGTCC
Organism: Corynebacterium sp. c7Ub_26; assembly: GCF_053760365.1. Lineage (NCBI taxonomy): Bacteria > Bacillati > Actinomycetota > Actinomycetes > Mycobacteriales > Corynebacteriaceae > Corynebacterium > Corynebacterium sp. c7Ub_26. Next base: position 352,106 of record NZ_JBSNBL010000001.1, read on the forward strand.
AGTGAACCTGTCAATGGTGATGATTCGAAAACCGGGATCGTCCACAGCGGCACGGGTGATCACGATTCTGAATGATGACTAGGGATGAGCATGGCGGGCACATTTCAATCACGCCAAATATCGTTGCCCAATAAATAACAAATTGCCCCACACACTAGAAGGAGAATAAACGCGATGGACGCACCACAAGGCAGTTCCCTGGGCGATCAACCCGACGGTTTTCGGTCAGGTTTTGTTAGCTTCGTTGGACGCCCGAATACGGGGAAATCGACGTTAACCAATGCCTTGGTGGGCGAGAAAATTGCGATTACTGCAGACCAGCCAGAGACCACTCGGCATCCCATCCGCGGTGTGATTCATGAGGACAATGCACAGATCATTGTCGTCGATACCCCTGGGTTGCACCGCCCACGAACGCTCTTGGGCGAGCGTTTAAATGAAGTGGTTAAAGATACGTACGCTGACGTCGATGTCATCGGGGTGTGCGTTCCCGCGAATGAGAAATTGGGGCCGGGGGACCGGTGGATCGTGGAAAACGTCCGGAAAGTTGCCCCGAAAATGCCCTTGATCGGCATTGTCACCAAAACTGATATTGCATCAAAAGATGAAATCGGTGCCCAGCTGCTCGCACTCCATGATCTTCTCGACGGTGCCGATGTTGTCCCATGCTCGGCGAAGGATAATTTTCAGCTTTCCACCCTTCTTGAAGTATTGACGAGCTATCTTCCCGAGGGGCCAAAGTTTTATCCAGATGAGCATGTGACGGATGAAGACCGTGACACACGCATCTCCGAATTAATCCGTGAGGCCGCACTATCAGGGCTGCGTGACGAGTTGCCTCACTCGGTGGCCGTGGAAGTCGACGAGATTTTACCCAATCCCGACCGCCCCAACGTTCTTGATGTTCATGCCATCATTTATTTTGAACGCCCCGGGCAAAAGAAAATTCTGTTGGGTAAAAATAATCGACGGATGGGTCGGATTGTTTCTCAGTCGCGTAAGTCGCTCATCGAACTCATGGGGCAGAACGTGTTTGTTGATCTGAGGATCAAAGTGCTTGATAATTGGCAGTCCGATCCTAAGTCCTTAGGAAGATTGGGCTTTTAATTCTTTTATGCGTCGGAATTATCGCGACCGCGCCTTAGTAGTTCGCCATTACGATTTCAGCGAAGCCGACCGCATCGTGGTTTTGCTTACTCGTGAGCATGGCGTCGTCAGGGCTGTCGCGAAAGGCGTACGGAAGAACAAAAGTCGGTTTGGTGGTCGCCTCGCGCCCTTCGTCGTCGTCGATGTGCAGCTTTATGTTGGCCGGGGATCACTGGCGACGCTGACGTCGGCGGAAACGGTCCGCTCCTACAACCAGTTGATTGTTGATTCCTACGCTAAGTACACGGCTGCGTGCGCGGTGCTTGATGTTGCCGAGAAGCTGACTGTGGGCGAGGAGGCCACGTTATGTGACGACGCTGCAGCAGCCATCCGCGATATCGCGCACTCTTGGCCGGTGGGCTCAGCTGCACAGGGGGAGCAGTCCAGCGTGCGTGGCGAGGGCTTGCCGACGTTGCGCGTCGACAAGTTTGTTCTGCGTGCCCTGGCCGCGGAAGGGTGGGAACCGCAACTGTTTTCCTGTGCCGGGTGTGGCCAACCAGGCCCGCATCATGCGTTTTCTGCGTCGATCGGTGGGGCAGTGTGCGGTGCGTGCCGCCCGCCCGGAACCTTGACAGTTCCCGAGGAGTCCCTGCGTTTGGCGTGGTGGCTTGCTCATGATCGCGACGCGGCTGTTCGCGATGCGTGGATGTCGTCGGGCGATTCCCCAGATTTTCGTCGCATCGCTGATGGGTGCCACGACTTGGTCGTTGAGCATGTGCAGTGGCATCTCGGCATGAAGCTGCGGACCGTCGAACTCATGGAAGGCTAGGCTGTCGGCTTCGCGTGATTACGCGCCCGCGCCCGGTTGCTCGTCGGACCAGGTTGGCAGGTGGTCGTGAACACCAACACCGGTCTGGCAGAATATTCCGTGTGAATTCTTCGTCATCTGTTCAACTTCCCTCTGCTTCGCCTGATCTTCCAGCTGATTTGATTCCTCGCCATATTGCTCTGGTGATGGATGGGAATGGCCGTTGGGCTCGGGAGCGTGGTCTTCCCCGCACAGAGGGGCACAAGCGCGGTGAGGCCGTGCTGATGGACGCCGTCGATGGGTGTCTCGAAGCTGGTGTGAACACTCTGTCGGCCTACGCGTTTTCGACCGAGAATTGGCGACGCAGCCCTGAAGAGGTTCGCTTCATCATGGGATTTAGCCGTCGGGTGTTGCATGATCATCGCGATGAGCTGGATGCGAAGGGAGTACGCATTCGCTGGATCGGCCGTCGTCCCCGTTTGTGGCGGGTCGTTATTCGTGAGCTGGAGAAGGCTGAGGCTCAGACCGTGAATAACACCCGAATGACACTCAACATGTGCATTAATTATGGCGGTCGTGCGGAAATTGCGGACGCTATGAAATTAGTGGCCGAAAAAGTTCAGAGTGGTGAAATTTCTCCTTCGGGTATCACTGAAAAAAATATTTCATCATTCTTATATGATCCGGAAATGCCGGATGTAGATTTATTTCTTCGTCCCTCGGGAGAAAAAAGAACATCGAATTTCCTCTTGTGGCAATCCGCCTATGCGGAGTATGTTTTTCAAGATGTTCTTTTCCCCGATTTTACGAAGAACCATATTTGGGCCGCTATAAATGAATACGCTCACCGTGACCGTCGTTTCGGTGGGGTTAAATAGTGGCGACGGAGTGGCGTAGCGGCCAGGGCCTGGCTGCATGGTTGTGGGGTTGATGGTGTGTACCGAGGAGTGATCGATGAATTCGAAGAAGACCACTGATGTCCCTACCCCTACCCGCAGGCAAATCAACCGGTGGCAGCGCTATTTAGCGAATGAACGCGCTGAGGCGGCTGTGTATCGCGAACTCGCCCGGAAGAAAACGGGGGAAGAGCGCACCATTCTTTTAGAGATCGCCGAAGCCGAGCACCGTCACGAGGAGTACTGGCTGGAGCGCCTCGGTGACCGGGTGGGGATGCCGCGTTCGCCCAGCTGGGGGACGCGTTTCCTCGGCTGGATGGCGAAAAACATGGGCTCCGTGTGGGTCTTGGCACTTATGCAGTCTGCAGAGACCCGCTCCCCGTATTTGAAAGACACCGACGCTACCGAGCAAATGATTGCCGACGAAGCGATCCACGCCGAGGTCGTTCGTGGACTGGCAGCTCGCGGGCGAGAAAACATGTCGGGGAGTTTCCGCGCAGCGGTATTCGGCGCCAACGACGGTCTGGTATCGAATTTAGCGTTGGTGCTCGGTGTGATCGGCTCCGGGATTTCGCATCACACGGTCCTGGTGACCGGCCTGTCCGGTTTGTTAGCCGGCGCCTTGTCTATGGGGGCGGGAGAGTACGTATCGGTGTCCTCCCAGCGGAAACTGCTTGCGGCGTCAGAGCCTAACCCGGAAGCGAAGCATATCGTCCCCAAGCTGGACATGAACGCTAATGAGTTGGCTTTGGTTTATCGGGCGAGGGGATACGACGCGGAGAAGGCCCAACGTAAAGCTGTCGAGGTCTTTGATGAAGTCACGCGCGCGATGTCCGCGCAGGAGCAGCCGGGAGCGCGTGATACCGCACGCCGTATGGCTAACCCGGTGTATGCGGAGTCGCATGACGTTGTGGGGACTGCCTTGGGGGCGGCGATATCAAGTTTCCTGTTCTTTGCGTCCGGTGCGATTATTCCGGTCTTGCCGTTCTTGCTGGGTATGACGGGACTTGCCGCAGTGGTGGTGGCCTGCACGCTGGTGGGGATTGCGCTTTTGTGCACGGGAGGAACCGTCGGTTTGCTCTCTGGGACCTCTGTGGTCAAGCGTGCTTTATTCCAGCTTGCGATCGGTGCTGGCGCGGCCAGTGTGACCTTCGTGCTGGGGCGTATTTTCTCGGGCTAAACCGGCGGCAACCTGGTTGGCCTTTCGGGGATTTCTCCACGCAAGCACCAGGTAATACGGCAGAAGGCGGTGCGGACAGAACCCTGGGGTGCGAAGCACCGACGCGCGGAACAAGGAGCCGGTACATGGAAAGCTGCCGGGAATGCTACACCTGGAGCCCGAAAAGTGCGCGGGTATATGCGTCCTCAAATAAAAGTGCGGGGGTATATGGGCAATTTTCGCCCATATTCACCCTCAGTTTTCCGGTACATGGACACACCTTTGTCGTAAACCCCCAAGCGCCCCACCAGCGCCGCACCAATGCAGCGCCAACGCAGCACACAATGATAAAGCCGGCCAGAGAACTCATCTCCGGCCGGCTAATATCCGCTGTCACTGGGTGCACTCATGCACAACAAGTCATCGTGTTTTACGACTTCTTACCGTGGCAGCGCGGGCACAGGCCAAACACCTCGGCGGTGTGGCCTGTGAGAACGTAGCCGTGCTCGTCGGCAGACTGTTGCGACCACTCTTCGACGGGACCTCCGTCGATTTCTACTGCGGCTCCGCAGTTGGTGCATACCAAGTGGTGATGGTGCGTCGACGAGTTGCACTTGCGGTACAGCGCCTCGCCGCCGAGGCTATTGAGAACGTCGACTTCTCCGGCGTCGGCAAGTGCCTGAAGGGTCCTATACACAGTTGTGAGCCCGACGCTCTCGCCTTTATCGACGATGCGACGGTGAATGTCGCCGGCAGAGGCGAACCGAGGAAGGTCAGCGAGGGTATCTTCGACGGCTGCCCTCTGGCGGGTGGATCGGATGCCGATTGTCTTACGGCGTGGTGTCGTAGTCATGTAATTCTTCTCCTTAGTGTCGTTTGCTCGGGGCGCGAGTCGGTCGTGGTCTGGCTCGCGTTGTGGTCTGTGAGCAAACGACGCGTGTTACATCGTGTTGGGTTCTCGGCAGCGTCCGAGGGGATACTGTGGTGCACCCACTTAATATTTAGTGAAATTCATATGTAAGCGTTACATCTAAATATATAAATTTTGGATTTTCCGCTATCAGAGGCCCTAACGGACACCTGTGTACCACTCAGGCGCGGTCCATGGCGCCGGACTTCTGAATGGAAAATGAATACTGCTGTGGGAGCAAATGTGTATTGGTACTGTGGAAGATGCCTCACAGAAACAGTTGATAGCGTTATCCAGCGTGTTTCGGAGTGTTCTCACAGTGGGAGGCGGTGTGTGGAATGGGAACTGATTCACTAGACCGGGCTTTCGCTCGGCTCATATCCCGCCAGCCGCGATTCGCACCTGAAATAGGTGGCGTATCACCCAACGGTGTTCATAGTAGACCAGATGAGGGCGCCCTGTCGAGTAATGAAAATCGTCACCCCACCGGTCCGACGTCTGAGCAGGGCTTTGACCAGACTCCTGAGCAGGAGAGTGCTGGAGCGAGGTGGACCCTTTCCGACCTCGTAGACCCCAGCGTCATGACCCGCAATGTTGCCGCTGCTAAACATCAATTCCAGCTAGAGTCCGAAAAAGACGCGGCCCACCTGTGGCTCTACAGTTTCTGCAACACCCTTGTTGCCCCTTCGCTGTGGCTCACGGTGCAGGAATCAGTGTGCCCTAGCCCGAACATCGACGACGGGATCCTCCAGCACAGAGAAGGCATGTGGTGGAGCTTCCACCCCGGGGCAACCACAACTCGTGATCAATTCGGCGCGGTTTTTGCCGACACCATCCGCCCCGTCATCGAATCCCTCTCTGAGGTGACCTCGGTCTCTCCGGCCCCGCTTCGGGCCATCGCCGTCGACGCTCTAGGAAGCGCTGCTACGGAAGCGGGCAACGACGATTTCGCTCCGGAGGAAGGGGAGGAGTGCGCGGCAACGTGTGAGGACGCGTTTCGCGACGAAGCGGCGACGTGGGGCGTGCGGGTCCCTCCGTTCCGTTCCCAGTGGATCACCGATGCGATGGGGGAGGAGCGTGTCGTCGTCGTGAGGTCGTCGTGCTGCATGATGTATCGCTCGCCAATGGCGGATATGTGCACGAACTGTCCGCGTCGGGACAAAGAATCTCGGCGAAACCTTCTTGAGTTATAGATGCTGGACCCTGTGCGGAATCATCCGCTCCCGCTGAAACCCGCCACGCGAAACCCAGCTCCCGCAGCCATCTAACTTTTAGCTCACCCTATCCTTATGCCCTGTAGAAAGGCTCGGGTTCGGCGTACACTCGTGGCAACGCCTATCGCGGTTCGGCCGGCGTTGGAAAGGTAGTGGAGGGACATGAATTTCCTAGAATTGATCGCGGCGGCTCTCGACCGGGAAGGGATCGAATCCCGTATATCGGGCGAGGCCCTGTATGTCCCCATCTCACCGGACGTGGATCTCCGTTGTGAAGAGATCAATTCCGACATTCCGGCAGCCAATGTGTACGTGGCCGTCGCTAATACCGCGCCGGGCGACGATGCATCCGATGACGATGCCATGCTGGTCACGGCAATATTTACCGTCGAGGATGCCGTCGATACGGTCAATTTCCATGTTGCGACGGACCAAGCCGTGACGATTATCCGAGATCTTCTCGACGGCTCAGATGCGCGTATTGCGGATTTGGACTTTGAACAAGATGACGAGGATCCGACGCTGTTATCCGCGGATGTGGGGGAGTCGTCGTCCCTGGAAGTGGTGACGACGGTGGATTCGTCGTCCCCGTCCGTCAGCGTAGCGTTTGTGACCTATATTGACCCCGACGACGCAGATGACACGGATGAACCTGATGACACCGACGACTCCGACGACCTAGACGACACCGACGACCTAGACGACACCGACCTCGATGCATCTGAGAACGACGACGATCTCTCTGACGACGTCGCCGTGGAAGTCATGGATCTGGGCGTATTCAAAGACTATGACACGGTGTTCAACGTGCTCAGTGTCGCTGTTGACCAAGCGGAGAATTGGGAGGCTGAGCTCATCAACTCAGCCAACGATCCATGGGGAGGCAGTGCGCGTGATCCGTGGGTGAACGAAGCGTAAGCGCTGGCTACAGTGCTACGGCACGCGCGGTACGGATACCGCGTCGCACACCCGCACCACTGCTACCACATCAAGACCGATGCGCCGCTCTTGCTTTCGCAGACCGTAACATCCGCCTGGCTTTCGCACTTCAAAGTGAGCTTCTCATTGCTTACCGGGGATGTTGCGGTAATCGATAGCGGTGTCACCTGGCTCAGTTTCTTGGACCCGGTCACCTTGTTAAAAGCTTCGCCTGCAGCGGCACTAGCAAACTCGCAACTTGTGCCATCCAGCGCTGCAACCTGCTCGATGCCCTTTTTAATCGCCGCGTCATTTCCACGGCTACAGACGGTCATCGTTTTGCCATTGCGGGTGAATTGCACGCCCGGGGGATAGAACGGCATACCGCTAGCCAAGGCTGGTTCGCCCAGCTCTTTGGTTGTGCCCGCTCCACGGACATCTTTGACGTCGGTGTTCTTCTTGTCAGATCCGACGACAGCATTAAGCAGCGCGTTGTCGTTTGCAGCACCACTCTGCTTAGCGTCGGCGGGGTCTGCAGCGGAGCTAGGCGGAATTGAGGGGCCCTCGCCATTGTCCTCCGATGGGGCCGGGCTCTTTTGTGCCGACGGGGCAGCAGTCCTGGTCGACGTCGACGTGACGACGCTGGTGGAGTTGTCGTCGTCCGAGTTTGAGGAACATCCGGTGACGACGCCACACAGAGCGATAGCAGAGCCACCTGCGGCAAGGACTTTCAGCGACGTGCGTCGGTAATTGCGCCCTCGAATGGGGGCCTGTTGGCCAGTTGACATGGTGGTATCTGTTGCTGTGATGGGGTCGGATTTAATGGATCGCACCCACTCGAGCGTACCGTTACAAGAGAGCCGTGGGAAGTTCACGGAGGATGCCCCGAAGTCCGCGCTTATAGTTACTGGTTTCAGTGGCACGTCTGTGATACCCGCTCACCCCTGACTTGGAGCGCACGGATGGAAGGTATCGCTCATGCCCTTTGACCAGCTACTTTCGTTGGTACTCCTGGTTCTTGTGTTCTTACTGGCCATCAGTAAGAAGCTGAATATCGGTATCTTGGCCCTTGCTGCCACACTTCCGCTCGCCGTGATCGCGGGGGTTGACGCCAAGCAAGTTTTCGAGTTTTTCGATGGCAAACTGGTTGTTCTGATTGTCGGTGTTTCACTGCTCTTCGCCCATATGAAACAGTCGGGCGCCTTGACGTGGTTGATAGTCAAAATTTTCGACGTCGTAGGGGATCGGGTTTACGTGTTGCCCTGGGCAGTGTTCATTTTGGGCGCTGCATTATCGACGGCGGGCGCGTTTGCTACCGCGCCGATTGCGCTATTGGTGCCGATGGTGGCCTATGTGTCGTCGCGAACGCGCCACATGTTCTTCATTAACGAGCTTGCTGTGATTATCGGGGCGAATATGGCGGGGCCGTCGCCGTTGAACCCCGTTGGTGCTCTGATTAGTTCGATCGCTGCGGACCACAATGTGTCCTATTCCAAGTGGGGCGTGTGGGCTGTTGCGATGGGGACCGCGGTGGTTGCCGTGGCTGTGCTCCAGGTTATTTTCACCGCGACGAAGTGGGGCCGTGCTCGTGCGAATATGAAGCCTGAGCAGGTCGTCGAAGGCGCGGCCGACGATGCCGTGGAGCGGCCTGTTTATGCAATTTGCTCGGGCCTAGCCTTGATCATGTTCGTCGTCTGCGTGATTGCCTTCGGTTGGGATGTTGGATTGACCGCGATGGCGATGGTCGTCATTTTGCAGTTGGTCTTTAACCCGCCGGAGAAGGCCCTGCTGAAGACGGTGCCCTGGAATGCCATCATCCTGTTGACTGGTCTGCTGACGTACCTGGGTGTCATGAAGCACATAGGCACGATGGATACGATCCAGCATGGCATGTTGTCTATCGGTAGCTCGGCCCTGCTCCTGGCCGCGATCGTCTACTTGACCACCCTGTTGTGCAATATTGAATCGTCGACGCTGGGCGTGTTGGGGCTTGCGTTGCCGATCGCGATGTGCTCGTTCCCAGGGAACGAGCACATGACGTGGGTCATTGCCGCGATTGCGGCGCCGGCAGCGTTGATGGTGGTTAACCCTGTGCACGTCGCCGGCACCTTGGTCGTTGCCCAGGTACAGGAAGACAAGCAGAATAGGACCTTCCGTTTGCTGCTGAGCTTGGCGATTTCCATGGGCGTGATCGCCCCGCTCTTGCTGCTGATCTATCCGATGACGGTGGTTTAACGGGCCTAGCCACCGGTGTGGCCACGCGCGCCACCAGGTCGAATCGCTTTTTTCGGGCCGGACGCGTAACCTGTTGGGGACTGAGCGCACCGGCTGGAGCCCACCATTCTTGCGAATAGGCACCTGCCTTACCTGCGTTTGGGTTCCGACGGGCATGGCTCCACAAGGTCCGCCCGTGGGAGTGTGATAGCTGCTTGTCGTCGTTGCTGTTGAGACAGCCGGTGACCAATGAGTGGCTATCGTGATGTGAAACGTTGTTGAGTACCGACGAATACCGTTACGTCCTCACTCGTGAACCTCTGACCTGTGTTCACCGTTCTACTTCTTGTCGACGCTGACCTTCTTCCCCTTACTACTGTTGCGATCTTTTGCGCTCTCGGGTGACCCGCGGGCAAATTGCGCGACAGAACGCTCTGGCGAAGTCGAGTGTGAAAGCTGTTGGCGAAGTGCGGTTGAGTGTCCAGCTCGGTTGAGAGTTCACCAGTGATGGCCTCCGATGAAGTTACGCGCGTTGGATGTGAGCGTTGAAACGGATATGTCGGGCAGAAAATAGATGGGTAAAAATATATGGCTGACGAGCCCACCACCCCGACCGAATTTGAGACAGACTCCGTTAAGGGAGGCGAGAGCAGAAGCTCCGCAATGGGAAATGAGAGTGAAGGCCCGACGCAGGGCACTGACATGAGTGTGAATGAGAATGTGGACGAGCAACGTGGCGCTGAGGATGATGCGTTGACGTTGGACGACGTGATCTCTGTTGATTCGGTGGATGATTCGAAGGATAAGTCTGAGCCGGTGACGAGCTCAGACGTGGCAGATAGCGGGGATGAGGCGCACACCGCTTCGACCGAAAACGGCGGTGACGAAACCCGTGCGGAGGATGCGTCTGAGCAGGACGACGCGTCCGATCAGGATGCGCCGGCCAAAGAAACGTCGGACAAAGAAAACTCCGACGACGATGCGTCTGGCAAGGAATCGTCGGACAAAGATGCATCAACGGACACCGATGATGACGAGGACGAGGGCCCGTCTTTCGATGATCTGGACTTGAGCGATGACGTCGTCCGTGCTGTGAAGAAGGTCGGATTTGAGACCCCGTCGCCGATTCAGGCGGCCACGATTCCGATCCTCGCTCAGGGGCGTGATGTTGTCGGCTTAGCTCAGACCGGTACCGGTAAGACCGCTGCTTTTGCGCTGCCGATCCTGTCGCGGTTGGACCGCTCGCAGAAGAAGCCCCAGGCATTGGTGTTGTCGCCGACGCGTGAGCTTGCGCTGCAGGTGGCGGATGCGTTCCAGGAGTTCGCTGATCATTTGGGTGGCGTGCATGTTCTCCCGATTTACGGTGGCCAGTCGTATGGCATCCAGTTGTCGGGGTTGCGGCGTGGGGCCCACATTGTGGTGGGCACGCCCGGTCGCGTGATTGACCATTTGGAACGCGGCAGCCTGGATCTTTCTGAGCTCAAATACCTCGTCTTGGATGAGGCGGATGAGATGCTCAACATGGGTTTCCAGGAGGATGTTGAGCGTATTCTCGCGGACACTCCGGAACATAAGCAGACGGCGTTGTTCTCTGCGACGATGCCGGCGTCGATCCGTCGGTTGTCAAAGCAGTACCTGGAGGATCCGCGTGAAGTTACGATTAAGTCGCAGCAGCGCACGGCGGACAACATCCACCAGCAGTATTTGCTGGTCAACCACCACTACAAGTTGGACGCGTTGACCCGTATCCTCGAGGTCACCGAGTTCGACGCGATGATCATGTTCGCTCGGACGAAGCAGAACACCGAGGAACTCGCGGAGAAGCTTCGCGCTCGCGGTTTCTCTGCTGCCGCGATTAATGGCGACATGGCGCAGAATCAGCGTGAGCGGACCGTCGATCAGTTGCGCGATGGTCGCTTAGACATTCTCGTTGCGACGGATGTGGCCGCTCGTGGTCTGGATGTGGAGCGCATTTCCCACGTCGTCAACTATGACATTCCGCACGATACGGAGTCCTATGTGCACCGTATTGGACGTACCGGCCGTGCGGGGCGCTCGGGTGAGGCGATCTTGTTCGTGACCCCGCGTGAGCGGCGTTTGCTGCGGTCCATCGAGCGTGCAACCAAGTCCTCGATTGAGGAAATGCAATTGCCGACGGTTGATGAGGTCAATGAGACCCGCAAGGCCAAGTTTGCGCAGTCGATCACGGAGTCCTTGGCGGACCCGCAGGTTGATTTATTCCGTGGCCTGATCAACTCCTACGCCGAGGAGCACGAAACACCGCTGGCAGATATTGCTGCTGCTCTCGCAACCCAATCGCAATCGGGTGACGAATTCCTGCTGAAGGAAGACACCATCCGACGCAACGATCGTCGCAATGATCGACGCGGCCGCCGGAATGACCGCGAGCCCGATACCCGTAGCCTGAACGAGCGTTTCAGCGGCAAAGAGCCCCCGCGGTTCACGGATCGCACAGGTAAAGAAATGGCTGTGTACAAGATCGCGGTGGGTAAGCGTCAGCAGGTTCGCCCCGGCGCGATCGTGGGTGCCATCGCAAATGAAGGCGGCCTCAACTCCCGTGATTTTGGTAAGATTTCGATCTTCTCGGAGCACTCCTTGGTTGAGCTTCCTGCGGATCTACCGATGGAAGTTTTTGAGGCGTTGGAGGACACGCGTGTGTCCGGCCAGCTCATTAAGATCGAGCCGGATCCGGGTGCGCCAGCGGGACGACCGGGTGCGCACAAGCGGGATCGTCAGTCGGGCGATCGTCGCGGCGGACGGTTCAATGATCGTGGTCATGGTGACCGTCGTTCACGTGGTCGTGATGGTGGCCGTGGTTTCAATGACCGTGGATTCCGTGGGCGTGGCCGTGACGATCGGGGCCGTGATGACCGCGGCCGCGGTGGTCGCGATTCATGGGATCGTGGAGATCGACGCCGCGACGGTGGTCGCAATGATCGTCGTGATGGGGGCCGCAATGATCGGAACCGTGGTGGCCGGGATTGGAACGGCCGAGGCGGCCGCGGCTTTAACGACCGTGGTTTCCGTGGGCGTGGTCGCGACGACCGGTACTAAACCGGAAATTGGACGGGAGTGAACCCGCCCTGGACCAGTAATAAAACAAATGGAGGCCGGCAGCATTGCGCTGTCGGCCTTGTCGCAGTTATACGTCCTGTGGCGTCAACGACTTAAGGTCGGAAGAACATCAAGATAGCGGTGATAACCCACAGGGCGTTGAAAATCCCGGAGAACATGTTGAGCATTCCCGGGGTCTTGTCCCATTGTGCGGGCGGAACCTCGTCAGGTTCGATGTCGTCGGCTTCGTCGAGAAGGTTTAGGTCCGCGATCAGGGTCCTTTGCTTAGGGACGATCACGAAGAAGAGGATTCCCCACCCGATCACCGTCAGCAATATGCCGGTGTGGATGAAGTAGTTCTTGAGGGCACCATCGACGGTAAAGAGGGCACCAAATCCGATAAGGGGAACGAGCAAGGACCACAATCCGTAGGCTTTGGTGATCGAGTGCAGCGATTGGGCTCTGCCTCGCGCTAACTCATCACCGTTATGCGCAGCCTGTGCAGCTTTCGGGAATTGGGAGGTGGCTACCATGACAGGGCCGATCAGGATGATCGCCGCAATGACGTGGATAAGCACCATGAAATGTTCAGGCACGATGTGTCCTTTTCTTTGGGGTCAGGGGTCGTCAATGAATACGTCGTCTGTCAATAGGGTACCTGCCAGCGGGTAGTGGCCGGTCGAGGGGTCGATGACATGACACGAAGTCAGATTCGACGTTGAGCGTGGTGGCGTGACGATGCGCTGGGCCCGGTTTGCTGTTTGTTTTTCTCAGCAGGCCTCCCGAAGGGCGCTCGCGTCCCGTTGAGTCAGCGCGAGATCGTACGCGACAATCACTTTCGCGTAGGTGGTGGCGTACCAGCAGGCTTGTCGCGTGCTCGGCGGCATCCATTCTTCGGGTGTTTTGTCGCTCTTTGTCCTGTTCACATGGGAATCGGTCACCACCAGATTCCGCTTCCTGTCATTGGCAAAGCTCATCCGTTCCTCGCGCGACCACTGTGCCGCACCCAAGTCCCACGCGGCAGCGAGCGGCACGATGTGGTCGATGTCGATAGATCCGATGGTGAGGCTCTTGCCTGTGTAAGGATCGAGTCCATGCCCGCCGACAACGTCGCAGGTGTCAGCCGTTTTTATGTCATCAAGCTGTTCACGAAGAACATGTTGCCGGGTGGTGCACCATGTTCCTTGTGAGGTAGGGGATCGTGCCCACCCGTCGCCGAATTTATCGCGCTGATATCCCAGAATTGTGGTCCGGTAGTCAATAATTCGTGCCGAGGATAGAAGCGCGTCCAAGGAGCGACGCTCGCTGGTCTCGGGGCGATGCTTAATGGCGACGATTGTTGCAACAAGAAGTCCGACGACCAGAACGAGAGTGACGACGCTGAGCCTGCGTCGGCAATAAGTATGTGGAGATGAAAAAACGTGGAGCACGTCTGTTTAGACGAACTCCACGTGGTGAGGTTCCAAGGAAAACTAGGCCTTGATGTTGCCTTCCTCGATCTTCTCCTGAGCTGTGGCGATGTTCAGCTCGGGGTTGGCTTCCGCGACGCGGGCGAGGCGGGAGGCCTCGTCGAAGCCGTCGGTGATGCTCTTGTCAGGTTCGGGCGTCGCCAAGGTCACGGCGATCATAGCGATAGTGCTGCAAATGACGCCCGGGATCATCTCGTAGAGCCCGTTGCCGAATGGCGTGTCAACGATCCACTGGCCCCAAACGAAGGCCACGACCGCACCGGTGACCATTCCAGCCAACGCACCCTGGTAGTTTAGACGACGCCAGTACAGTGCGGCCACCACCATCGGGCCGAAGGCAGAACCGAAGCCGGCCCAGGCGAAGGACACCAGGTTGAGGATCTGGCTGTTCGGATCCAAAGCCAGCAGGGCAGCGACGACGGCCACCATGATCACGGCAGCGCGGGAGAGGTTGATCAACGTCTTGTGGCTCGCGTTCTTGTTGATCAGACCGTTGTAGATGTCCTCAACCAGCGCAGAGGAGACAACGAGCAGCTGGGAAGCGATCGTCGACATGATAGCCGCGAGAACCGCCGTCAAAATGAGACCAGCGATCAGCGGGTGGAACAGGATCTGTCCCATATCCAGGAAGATCGTCTCGTAGTTGACGGTGTCGTCGATGTGGATTGAGGGGTCCTGGCCGAAGAAGGAAGGCCCGATGACGGCCACCATGGTTGCGCCGATGATACAAAGGGACATCCACACAACGCCATAGCGACGCCCGGATCGTGCCTCGGAGGGCTTACGCAGGGCCATGAAGCGGACAATGATGTGTGGCTGTCCGAAGTAACCCAAGCCCCATGCCAATCCTGAGATGGCGGTGATGAAGGACACGCCATTGAACAGGGAGAACCAGTGGGGGTTGGAGCTCAATGCTTCGTGGAAGCCGTAGTTGTGCTGGGTCTGGTAGGTCCAGATTGAGCCGGCGTCGTGCATGTGCAGCAAAGCGAAGGTGGGGACTAGGATCAGCGCGATGAACATGATCAGGCCCTGGACCGTATCCGTGTAGGACACAGCCAAGAAACCACCGATGAAGGTGTACGCAACGGTCACGCACGCAATGACCAGCATGCCGACGAGGTAGTCGCCGCCGAACGTCGACTGGAAGTACTTGCCGCCGGAGACCATTCCCGACGCGACGTAGAAGGTGAAGAAAATCAAAATGATGAGGCCAGCGGCGATGCGGAGCGCATGGCTCTTGTCGTTGAGCCGCTTTTCCAAGAACGACGGAATGGTGATGGAGTTATCCGCGATCTCCGTGTAGGAACGCAACCGTGGGGCGGTCCACTTCCAGTTGGCCCAACAACCGATCAGGAGGCCGATGGGCATCCACAGCTGGCCGAAGCCCGAGACGTACATGGCGCCAGGCAGCCCCATGAGGAGCCAGCCGGACATGTCCGACGCTCCGGCGGAGAGGGCGGCGACGAACGGGTGCAGGCCGCGTCCGCCAAGCATGTAATCGTCGTATTCATCAGTTTGACGGAACGAATACAGACCTATCGCAAGCATGGCGAGCAGATAAATCACCATGGCGATAATGAACCACGTTTGTTGACTCACAAAGACTCCTCGGTGGTTAGCGTGCTGGGACAGCAGTTCCACCAATCATGAACCGCTACGAATAGGGACAAAGAATACGAACAAATACGAATAGAAAAATTGGGGATTGATAAAAGAGCGTTTTCAGGGTGTCACGGATAAGTAGGCGTATCAAATCCGGCGGGGCTGTTTTGCCCACACTGATCCTTAGTTTTTTCGTGGTTTTCACGTCGTTGTCACGTGGCTTTGGCGATTCTATCGAAAATATGTTCGACGGTGTTATGTGGATGTCTCGACTGTTTGTCTCGTGGGCCTGGTATCAATGAAACCATGACTGCGTATCTTCTCCATGTTTTGTGGCCGGTGCATTCCGGCATGCATGTGTGGGTGGAGGAGACCGATGGCCACAAGGTGGTGGCTAATTATTCTGATTTGCCGCGTGACCAATTTCCGCAGGTCATTCTGGATGCGTTAACCAATCGTGGTCGACGGACCGTGGCGCCACGGCGTGCACATGCTGTGCTATCAACGCCAAAGGGGCGGCTCCGCGAGTTGACGATCCCGACAGTAGAGTTCACTCCGGATCAGGCGGTTGAGTTCCTGATAGCGCTAGCCCGGTTGCAGGACAATGATGAGCTCCCGGACGACGTGGGCATCGCACCGGAAACGGAATTCGTGCTCACACTCTTGCGCGGATTGGAAAAACTCCGCATGTCCGGGCGCGTCCTGTTCCGAATGCAGTGGGTTGACCAGGAATGGATTCCGATGTGGCAGCCCGCCGTCGGCATGGCGGAGCGTGTCTGGCTGGCCCAGATGGTTGAAACAACACCAGATGTGCTGACGCTTTCCGGCGGCCGTGATCTCGCTGAACGAATTTCCGTCCCACTTATCGACGCCTTAGCACGGCGGACGTTGGTGTCCATGCCCGATCAAGAGGAGATTGTTCAACCTTTGGTCCGCTCACTTATCGACGGATCGCCGCTGGATCGGGCGACTGGGTCGATGGTCGTCGATATCAATACGTGGCGTAGCAAAATGTCGTCGGAAAGCTATGACCTCATCTTTATTGTCCACGAACCCGACGATGTGGAAACGGAAGAACCGCGTCTCAACCCCGCAGATCCGCGTGCAGCCCGTGATCTGGCGGAGGCGGACATAGTTCGCGATGAAGGCGCGTCCCGCCTGATCGGTACAACTGACAACGTTCATGACTTCGGTGCCACCGCGGAGCCTGAACCCGAAATCCAGTGGCGGATCCGCTTGGCTTACCGCTCGGGTACCGACGCGCCCGCACCCATCCCGCAGCCGATCAATGACCCTGCTCTTCGCAAGTGTGTGGACGAGCAACTAGAGCGGGCATGCCATGTGTGGCCGCAACTCGCCACGTATGGCATTGACCCTGATACGCGTGACTACCTTTTATCCACGAACGACATTGTGGAATTCATTGACCGGGGTGCAGATGCGCTTCGGCACATAGGGTTCCGCGTCCTCGTTCCGGCGCCATGGACAAAAGAAAAAGTCCGAGTCTCACTATCAGCGCAGCCCGCGGTGGTGAACGGGCCAGGCGACGCGAAACTGGGTTTCGACCAGCTCTTGGACTTCTCATGGTCCGCATCTATGGGCGGCACCCAACTATCGCCCGCCGAGGTAGATGACCTCCTCCAATCCAGTACGGACCTCGTCAACATCCGAGGGAAATGGGTGCAGGCCGATATTCGCGTGCTCAAAGCGGCATCGAAGCACTTATCGTCCCTGGTAAACAGGACTTCTGGCAAGGACAACAGCAGTACCGACGAGAGCCAGGTGACAGTAGGCCAGCTCCGTCGCGCTACCGACGAGATTCGTCGCGATCTTCGTGACGATGGCGAAACAGGATCAACTATTGCCGACGGAATAGCGGCGTCACCTGGCGACGGCGAAGAGGATCCCGACGATCCCAACACGGACGACGCCAGCGTGATGGTGGAAGTAGCGACGTGGATTAGTGCGCTCATCGGAGTGAATAAAGCCATTGCGCCTCAGCGCATGGACACGCCGTCGGGAATCACTGTTGAACTGCGAGAATATCAGCGTCGAGGTTTTGATTGGCTCGCGTGGATGACGTCGCAACATCTTGGCTGCGTGCTGGCTGATGATATGGGCCTCGGAAAAACACTGCAGACGCTGACGCTATTGGCTTATGAAAAAGAAAATGCGGTGCCCTCAGGGCCGGTTCTTGTTATCGCTCCGACATCGGTGATAGGGAACTGGATTGCGGAGGCAAAAAAATTCGCGCCGGGCTTGAGCACTTACTTACACCATGGTCCGGAGCGGCTCGAAGGTGAAGCGCTGACGGATAAGATCGCCGAAACCGACCTCATTGTCACCACGTATGCCATTGCGACGCGTGATCAAGAGGTTTTAGGGCGGACGTACTTTCACCGGATTGTTATAGATGAAGCCCAGCAAGTGAAGAATCCCAGTACGAAGAACGCGAAAGCTGTCCGGACCTTGCAGGCATCCCACCGGCTTGCGCTGACCGGCACACCCGTCGAAAACCGGTTGGATGAGCTGTGGGCAGTGATGGACTTTTGCAATCCAGGCCTCTTTGGGAAGCGTAACGAGTTTCGCGACCGATACTCGATCCCCATTGAGCGGTACCACGACGACAACCTCACAGCGGACTTAAAAACGCTCACGCAACCATTCATTCTCCGGCGAGTGAAAACCGATCCCGCTGTGGTCGACGATCTTCCCGAAAAGAACGAGGCCGTGTTGGTGGCAGAGATGCTTCCACAACAGGCGAGCCTGTATAAAGCCGTCACGGCCACAGTGGCTAAGGAACTCGAGTCCAAACGGGGAGGAATGGATCGTCGTGGACTCATATTTAAACTGCTCACGGGGTTAAAACAGATATGCAACCACCCCGCGCAGTATCTGGGGGACGACTCACCATTCTTGGACGGAACCCACCATCGTTCCGGCAAAGTCGCCACCGCCGAACCCCTCGTGGATGAAGCGCTCCAGCAGGGGCGAAAGGTGCTGATCTTCACCCAATTCGTCGTGTTCGGGAATATGCTCAAAACATATTTCAACAACCGATATGGAATTGACGTGCCTTTTCTTAACGGCTCGGTAGAAAGAAAAGAACGGGACCGCATGGTGAATACTTTTAATTCACCGGCGGGCCCGCCGATCATGATTTTGTCCCTCCGAGCGGGGGGAACCGGCCTGAACCTCACTGGAGCCAGTGTTGTTATTCACATGGACCGGTGGTGGAATCCGGCCGTCGAAAATCAAGCCACGGACCGTGCGTATCGCATTGGCCAAGAACACGACGTCAGCGTGTATAAGCTAATTAGTAAAGGAACGATCGAAGAAAAAATCAACGATATTATCGAAGGGAAACTCCAGCTGGCCAGCGCTGTTGTCGGCACTGGTGAGGCCTGGATTTCCGAGCTGCCAGACGATGAGCTGATCCAGTTGGTCGCCATGAAGGAATCCACAAAGCCAATTCGGTCCGAATACACCAACGCTCGGGCGCGGCATAGCCTGCCAACGACCAGCAATGCCTGGAGACACCATGAGTGACACACCACATAATCACTCGCGATCAGGCGATAAGCGTCGCCGTCTCACCGTCGACGATAACGTTATCTACCTGAACTTCGGTCGATACCGGGACACCGAGGCCGACACCGGCGGGCAAGAAAACTCGGTAGCGAACCGACGGTCACGTCAATCTCAGCGTGCCGTACCCGCGACGTCAGCGAACCGACAGTCAGCGGGAAAGCGACGCTCTAGTTCTCGTCGTCCTCGTGGCCGCGACGATCGCAGCGCGCACCCGTGGCCAGCCTCAGTAATCATGCGTCAACTCGATGACAACACCGAGGCCGGCAGAAAAAAACGAGGCCGCGATTACTTCCGACAGGCCTCCATCCTGCGGGTAGATATCGAGGATTGGCAGGTAGTCGCGCAGGTGATGGGGTCCCAGCCGGAGCCGTTCACCATCCACGCGTATGTTCCGCATGACCCCGATGCCGTCGACCACGCTATTAAGTACCTGGCCGACGATGACCAGGCCTATGACCGCTTTGTGCAGCTGCAGGAAGATCGTCGGCTAGAAAGCATGCTGTTCCCGTTCGATGATGCACGGTGGTCATGCAGCTGCCCTGATCTGGATCCGTGGTGCAAACATATCTATGCCGTTGGCCTATATCTGCAAGACCAGTTCACCACTGACCCTTTCAGTATTCTCCGCGTAGCCACCACCACCGGAGCGGACATCTCGCGGCGAGTCCATCAGGCCCAGGGATACCCAGAGACTGGACACGGGACGTCGTCATCGACTCCAGATCTCCCCAGTTCTGATGCATTCGGACAGAACAACGCAACAACGCGACGTGGATGGGATGCAGGTGGGGGCAATTTGTCTGCTTATGGCGTCGATGGCCAGCAGACCGACCCCGAGACGTTTTGGGGCGTGCCCACCAACTACCCAGATCCACCGGACGTGAAGAAAGCATCAGCACTGGAAGACCACGACCAACAAGCCCTCATGAAAGTCCTCAGTTGGGTTTCGTATGGGGCGGTGGGGCAGCTCAGTGCACGCAGTGACCTCGAAGACGCTTATCACCACCTCATGACCGCACCGCCAGAAATGGCTCACCCCGACGAACAACAAGAACACGCAGATACGACACCGGATGACGAAGGATAACTGACGAAGGATAATTATGGCTCCCTCACACTCTCACCCCGAGAAAGTAACACGCACGATTAACCATGGGCATTCCTCAGCGCGCGGTCATGCTCGCATTCTCCACACCTCAGACTGGCAGCTCGGAATGGAACGGTGGTTCCTGAAAAAAGACAAAAACACGGCCAATGACGACGGTGGCCTTGATTCCCAAGCGCTCTACACACAAGCTCGGTTCACGGTCATTAAACGGATGGCAGACATAGCTCATGACCGACAGTGTGATGCTGTCGTTGTCGCCGGCGACGTCTTTGACTCGCCGCAGGTAGGGGAGCGGATACAGAACCGCTTCATTGAGGCGATTGAACGCTTCACTCCGATCCCCATTGTGTTCTTACCTGGTAACCATGATCCCTACCAGATCGGGAGCGTGTGGAACTCGCCATTTGCTACCCGCATACAAGAGGCGGGTGGAATCATTATTTCCGACAATTCCATCCACCACCTTGGCGGTATTGAAGTTGTAGGAGCACCGCTGACCAGCAATAAACCAACTGAAGATACGGTCTCGGCTGCCTTACGCAACCTTGAACCGTCTTCCGGGGTCCGGGTCCTGGTAGGACACGGTCAGCCCCGACGGGATTGGTATGAGTCTACGGCTTACGCAGATCACGCGGTCGACCTGGACAACGTTGATCATGCATTAAGTACTCATAAGGTCGACTACATCGCCATGGGAGATACCCACTCCGTAGAAGAACTCGATGACCATGGAGGTATGTGGTTCTCCGGATCTCCTGAGCCAACTGATTTGGACGATCGTGAACGAGACTCCGGATACTGCTTAGTTGTTGATATTGATGTTGCCGATGGAACAACGACGTTGACCGTTGATCCTGTCCATGTGGCCGAGTGGTCCTTCCATTCCGATGTGCGCGAAGTGACCACTGACGCGGATATAGAACAATGGTTTTCTGATCTCAATAACATGCGTGACGCCTCAACGACCGTCGTACGAAGCACACTCTCCGGAAGAATCAGCCTTGAACAAGATAGCCGGATAGAGGAGTACAGACAACGCTTAGCTTCTAAGTTCGCGGCTTTTTACGACCATGAGGGTAAAACCAAACTCAGCATTGTGCCGGATTCCCTCGATGCGGATGCCTTTAATTTACACGGGTATTTTCGGAAAGTTCTCGACGATCTTGATCCTGAAGACGATACCGATAGGGAAGCGCTAAGAATTCTTTACCAACTTAATCAGAAGTATCAGGAAAGCGAGTAATGGTCATGCAAATCCACAAAATTGATATTAGTAACTTCCGTACTATCGACCACGTTACCTTAGAATTCCCGGACGCTGGTGTAACAGTGATCTCTGGGCCGAATGAGGTGGGGAAATCTAGTGTTGTTAAAGCACTGACGATGTGGAAATCTGCCTCGTATTCAAGCTCAAAAGCGGAAGTTAAAGCTGCCAAACCCGTGGACAAGGATGTTGCCCCCGAAGTTACCGTGGAGATGACCGTCGACGGACAGCACTTCTCGATGTACAAGAGGTGGCTGAAAAACTCTCAAGCAGAACTTACGATTCTTAGTCCGCAGCGAACAACCAAGACCGGAAAAGACGCAGAGAAATGGGTTAAGAAGGTGTTTTCCTCGAGCGACCAATCATTGCCTTTTGACGCCTTGACGGTCAGTCAGGCCAGTGGGACATGGGATTTCCTCGACGTCGGAAAATATGCTGCACTCGAAAACAGTCTCTCCGAATCTGATGGTACTGACGATAGCGACGCGATTGGTTTGCGAGGAGACATTAAGAGTGAGTTTGACAAATACTTCACAGCAGTGGGCAAACCGCGAGCAGGTGTGCATAAAGACGCTATCAGTGGGTATGAAGAAGCAAAGGATGATGAGAAAGATGCTAAAGATGCTGCAGAAAAATTAGCGAATTTGCGAGCAGAGTTGGAGAGAATCACCCACAAACTCGACGACAATAAAAAAACACTAATCGACGTGGGTGCGTTACTGGATAGTGCCCAAAATGAAAAAAAGAAAATCGATGAGGCTCAAGCGAAACTGAAGCAAGCGGAACAAGATCGGAAAGACGCTGAATCTGCCCTTCAACATCAGCAAGAGTTAAAACAAAGCCGGACGCAGCTTCGCGATGACTATGCCGAACGGAAACAGCAGGCAGCGAAGGCAGAAGAAAGATATAACCAGGTAGCAAAACAAGCTGAATCCTATGAGGGGCGACTCAAAGCTGCTCAAGATACGTATGACGATGCGCAGCGGGTTAAAACGTGTGCGGATTTAGAGTTGGACAAGCTCAAAATTCACAGAGATTGGGCCGCGTCCACGAAGGAGGCCGAACAGGTTCGGACCAAGCTACTGTCAGGAGATGCTGCTAACAAGCGTCGTCACGAAGCTGAGAGCAAACTCAATAACGGCTCATCCATTATCGGCGATGACGCATTTGATGATTTGAAAAAGAGTCAAGAAGTGTGGCGTAGCCGAGAAGAGGCTTTAGGTCTTGCGGTAGGAACTATCCATATCGAGGGGCCCGACGGGGACGACGCTGTAGGGGAATACCCTATGGATAGACCCCAGCGCATTGAACTAGGGGAATACACACTGGAAATCCGACCCTCTGCTGAAATGAGTGATCGAAGGAAAGACGTCGATTCCGCTCACGAGGTCTTCAAAGGCTTGTTAAAAAAGCATGGGTTGGAATCCTTTGATGACGCCGAACAACGTCATAATGCCTATACCCAGGCTCGCAATGAACGTGATGTCGCACAGCGTGATCAAGAAATAGCCTGGGGAAACCAACCACGTGAAGCCATCGAGGCGAAGCTACAAGAGCTGAGTCGTTCTGCCGACGACTGTAAAGAGCAGTATCAAGAACTCCTCGATCGGGAGGAACAGAGTGCTTCTGACCATGATTCAGATGGTGACCTTACGTCCACAGGGCGAGCTCATGAGGTGTTAAAAGTTGACAGTGCGCCGTCGAGTGAGGACATTCATTTAGCTAGGGCGGAAAGGGACCGTGCTGAGCACGTTTGTGATGTGGCACGCGTCGACCTGGAGAAACTTCGTCAAGAAGATGTGTCCGCCCAGCTATCGCGTGAGAAAGCCAATCGCGATTCAGCGAACAAGGAACGCGACAGAGCTTTAGAAAAGTTAACCGAAGCGCAGGAGGCTCTGTCCGACGAGGCTCTGGCGAATAGCTTCCATGAAGCGGAAGAACAGTGGGACTACCGACGCGGCGCATATGACAAAGCCGTCCACGATCTCAAGGCGCTTGACCCTGAGCAGAACACTAAGAAACTCGAGGACGCCAAACGCCGAGAAAGAGATCTTCTGCACGCAATCGAAAACTCGAAGGCACAGCAGAATCATCTTCGAGGACAGATTGAAGGATCTGGGTCGCCTGATGCAGATCTTCAGGAGAAAAAGACGATCCTCATGCAAAAAGAAAACACTCTCAAGGCTGCCACGATGCGAGCCAACGCTATTCGCCGCTTGTACGAGCTGGTGGAAAAGCACTACGAGGATGCGAAGAAAGAGTACCTCGAGCCATATATCAACCTTCTTACCGAGAAGGCTGGCCACGTTTTCGGTCCGGACGTGTCATTTACCTCAGAGGACGATGCCGCTCACGGCGGATCAACAGGCAGGAAAAACAGGAGCAAACAAGCCGCTAGCGCGTCGACAATCTCGAAGCGTGTTCTCAACGGTCGAGCAGTTAATCTTGCCGAGCTCTCCGGTGGTGCAGCCGAGCAACTCCAGATTATCCAGCGCCTAGCAGTCGCGGAGCTTGTCGGAGACCAAAGTGTGCCTGTCTTCCTCGACGATGCCCTCGGCTATGCGGATACCGAGCGGGCCACGAAAATGAATGAACTCCTGACGGAATCAGGAAAGAAACACCAGATCATCGTCATGACATGTGTTCCTGAAAGGTATAAATCTGTCCAAGCAGCGAAAACGATTGAAATGACCGGAACTAAGTAATCACCGGAACTGACCACTGCTGGCGCGACCCCACCACGTTCTACATTGTGGATCAATAGCTGAAAGGACGAGAATAGACAACATGTCAGACGACAAG
The DNA here is from genome assembly GCF_053760365.1 of Corynebacterium sp. c7Ub_26. Taxonomy (NCBI): domain Bacteria; kingdom Bacillati; phylum Actinomycetota; class Actinomycetes; order Mycobacteriales; family Corynebacteriaceae; genus Corynebacterium; species Corynebacterium sp. c7Ub_26. The sequence continues at coordinate 376,222 of NZ_JBSNBL010000001.1, forward strand.
AAAAAACGGAAAATGCGCGAGAAGCAGAAAGCGTTACCTCCAGTAGCGTCGATCAAGGCGAAAAGCCACGCGTGCCCGTCACCGATGTCCTTAATACTCCGCCCCAACGCGACGACCCCATCTCTTTCCTCACAGATATGGATGGTGTGTTGGTTAAAGAAGGCGAGATCATTCCCGGCGCGGATGAGTTCCTCAATGAGCTCCGCGAAAATGACGTCGAATATATGGTGCTCACCAACAATTCGATCTATACCCCGCGCGATCTGTCGGCTCGTTTAGAGCGAACGGGGATTGACATTCCCGCCGAGCGTATCTGGACATCGGCCAAAGCCACGGCCGCTTTTCTCGCTAGCCAGAAAGAAGTGTCGACAGCGTACGTCGTCGGTGAATCCGGATTAACCACTGCGCTTCACGAAATAGGGTGGATTCTGACTGACTCGGATCCCGAATACGTTGTGCTTGGGGAAACCCGCACGTATTCCTTCGAGGCCATTACGACAGCGATTCGGCTCATCCGCCGAGGTGCAAAGTTTATTTGTACTAACCCTGATATCACGGGGCCATCGCCGGAAGGGGTGCTGCCCGCTACCGGTGCTGTTGCGTCTCTGATTCAGACGGCATCGTTGAAAGAGCCCTATTATGTCGGTAAGCCGAATCCGATGATGATGAGGTCGGCCCTTCGCCGTATCGGTGTCCACTCCGAGAACACCATTATGGTGGGCGATCGCATGGATACTGACATCAAGGCCGGAATGGAAGCCGGTATGAAAACAATCCTCGTCCGGTCCGGTATTACCGACGACGACATGATTGAGGACTTCCCCTACCGGCCGAGTCGCGTGATTGACTCAGTCAAAGATCTTGTGGGGAATGTCCACGATCCCTGCGGGGAATTTGAGGAGTAGAAGAAGACTATTGGTCGACGAGCCAGGGCAAACCCTCGGCGGCGTTCGCCCGGATCGACCACGTAGCTAACTGGGTGAGGTCAGTCTCGGCCGGGCTGACCTCCACGATGGGGGTGCCACGGCGCGCGGCAAGCGTCGGCAATGATGCTGCCGGATAAACGACGCCGGACGTTCCGATGATGACCACCAGGTCGGCGTCGTTCATGGCTGCTTCTGCCTCTGACCAATCCTTGGCCGGCAGGGCCTCGCCAAACCACACGACGCTAGGGCGGACTGTTCCTCCGCACTCCGCGCAGCGAGGGGGAGCGAGGCGTTCAACGGGATGAGCAGGGGGTTCTTCACCAGGCGCGGGCTTTCTGCACACACTGCACCGATATTCGTTCAAGCGGCCGTGGAGGTGCGCCACATTCTGCGCTCCCGCGCGTTCGTGCAGGTCATCGATATTTTGAGTCGTGGTGTGCATCGACACCCCATCGCGCGCACCCCACCGGGCCAACGCTTTATGTCCGGCATGCGGCTGTGCTTCACGCGCACAGTGTTCCCGCCATTGATACCAGGCCCACATGGGATCGGGATCCTCCCGCCACGAATCAATACTGGCCATCGCTTGGGGGTCCACGTGGCTCCATAAACCAGTCTCTGCATCACGGAAAGTGTCTAAACCGCTATCAGCACTCATCCCCGCTCCCGTGAATACTTCTACGCTGCGCGCTCGGTCTCGGGCGGTGCGAAGACTGGATGGAAGTGGGTCGGTAGGAGAGATAACGGTTGTATTGGGATACATCAGATTCACTCGATGCTCGCGCAGTGGGAGAGCGGTGCTGCTGGGAATTGTGGTGTGATTAACGGAGCCCGTGAGAAGAGCACCGGCTATTACGCTTTCCCTGCCACTCTCAGTAAGTGGCGCGGGATATTAAGCCGCGTGTTCTTCGTGGGCTCGTTCTTTATTGCTCCGAACTATTCCGAGTAAGAATGACGCTCGGAAATAGTGCCGTCCAGATTCTTGATGATGTGGTCACCCTTGCGCTCTTTAGCGAGGTTACGGCCGTATTTGACAGCTTCCTCTTTGGTTTCGTGGGTGCTGGTTGCACGCTCATTACCCTGAGGGCGGTTCTTCCACTCACCATCTTCGTTGTAGGTCTCGATAACGGTATCTGCCATTGCCGTGTCCTTTCATCTCAATCAATTGACGACGCTTATTCCGGTAGGCGACCGAATGAATTCGGTCGTATCCGAACACCAAGCAGTACTATGTATCAAGTATATAGACAGGTTATTTGATGCGGTGTGCGTTCATCGAAATTATGGCCACAGTAATAGATGTCCTCTGGGATTACTCGTTTTCTCGGGTGGGCGGGGGGAGTTGTGATTTTCAGAAATGTGGCTTTTCACCCTTTAGTGACACTGTTCACAGTAAGCTGTTGATATTCTTTCATCGCGACGATCAGCCGTGACGGTTCTGTGAGTCCGCTCGCCGGGGCTATCTACGAAAGATGCTGACCGTTGATCGGTGGTTATCTCAGCGTGGACAACCCGGCGGTGGGGTATAACCGTCGCACTCGGACACCGGGACCCGGATTGCCGCGATTTAATGACGAGCTTGAATTGATGAGGAGAGATCTACGATGTCGCCAGTTCCTCCACCCCCACCGGGGAGCCCATCCCCATCGGAGGCCTCGAAAAAGCGTGCCCCAGCCGCGTCTGACGCCGACGACACGACGCAGGACGCAGTGGAGCCGCGCGAGGTTGATAGCGCAACGACTCAGGGCGACGACGCTGGGTCGGGCGACAAACCTAAGCTCAGCGCTAAGTCGCAAGCGCCTGGCGCCCCGGCAGCACCAGGCGCGCCGAAGGCTCCCGGTGCTCCGAAGGCTCCGTCGGCATCTGGCGATGTGAAGGAGAGGAGAGCTCCCTCGGCTCCTAAGGCGGCGAAGGCTCCGTCGGCTGCTAAGGCAGGCGGTGCCCCCAAGGCGCCAGGCGTGTCAAAAGCCCCTTCTGCACCATCTGCCCCTGGTGCGCCGAAAGCACCGACGTCCGCTAAGGCGGGTGGAGCGCCTAAAGCTCCGGGCGCACCCAAAGCGCCGTCTGCTCCGGGTGCACCGGGCGCGCCGAAGGCCCCATCAGCTCCAGGCGCTCCGAAGGCACCCTCGGCGGCTGGAGCAGCCGCTCCCGGTGCCCCCAGTAAACCCGGAGCTAAGAAACCTGGTGCGCCAGGGAAGCCAGGTAAACCGGGCAAGCCAGGTGCAAAGGCCCCAGCTGCGAATAAACCCGGTGGTCCGAAGGTGCCGGGCAATAAGAAATCGGGCGCGGGCAAGGCCGGAAAAGGCAAGACCGGCAAAGACGCGGCCAAGAAGTCCGGGAAGAAGGACTCGAAGAAGCAGCGCGAACCGATCATGATCGGTGAGAAGAGTCTGATGCAGTGGGGCAAAATCGCTGGTCTCGTTGCCGCCGGACTTATTGTCCTCGGAATCATCGTGGTTGTTGGCGCCCGCTGGCTAATGAGTTTGGATGCCGCCTCTCGATGGGTGGACAAGTATCCCGGCGAATATGATCCATCGCCCGCGCCGGATCCCGGTTTCCCGTTGTGGGCTCGATGGCAGCATTACCTCAACTTCTTCTTCATGCTGCTGATTATCCGGACCGGTCTACAAGTGCGTCATCAGCAAAAGCCTCCTGCCGTGTGGCAATCGAAACGTGGCGGTAAGAAAATCAGCATCTTCTTGTGGCTGCACACCTCACTTGACGTGCTGTGGCTGGTCAACGGTGTTGTTTTCGTTGTGCTCTTGTTCTCCACAGGTCACTGGACGCGCCTCGTACCCACGAGCTGGAAAGTCTTCCCGAACGCCTTGTCCGCGGCTCTTCAGTATGCGGCGTTCGATTGGCCGGCGGAACGCGGTTGGGAGAATTTCAACAGTTTGCAGCAAATCATGTACTTCCTGGTGATCTTCGTTGCCGCCCCGCTAGCTGCGATCTCGGGCGTGCGCATGAGTGAATGGTGGCCGAAACAGGCAAAAACCCTAAACAAGCTGTACCCGGCCCCGGTCGCTCGTCATATTCACTACCCGACGATGATCTTCTTCGTGTTCTTCGTTTTCGTTCACGTCTTCCTCGTCTTCACGACGGGCTTCCGCGAGAACCTGAATCACATGTTTGCTGGTAATAACTCTGCGGACTGGGGTGGTTTCCTCTGGTTCATCGGTGGCCTTGCTGTTGCGGTAGCGGCTGTGATGGCGGCACGACCGCTCGTTCTGGCTCCGATCGCAAGTCGATTTGGCCAGGTGAGCGCGCGTTAGAACTCACATTCAGTTATTAGATTGAGCGCCTATTCGCCGTCGATAAAGAGATTATCGACGGCGAATTGCGCGTTTCTGGCATGCGTTGGCACGTCCTGAGACGCGTCGGCACGCGTCTGAACCTCTGACGAGAGCGAATGTCAGTGTAATTGTGGTTTCTTCCTGGGGTGTTGGGGATGTGAATCTGGGGTACTAGTGTGTGGACGGATCACAAGCGTTCCGGGCTACGGCTCGTTGTAAACGTTGGCGATGATGACGCGGTCGCGCCCGTTGATTCACCTGTTTACGCGTGAGTAGAAAGTCTCGTTTTTTGCTTGCACTGCAGATATTGATCGTCTTGGCAGCTATTGTCCTGGGGGCCCGGTTAGGTTCAATAGCAATCGGCTTCGCCGGTGGTCTGGGCGTACTTGTCCTCGGACTGACCGGAGTTCCGGTGTCCCATGAACAGATCCCGTTCGACGTCATCAGCATTATTATGTCCGTCATCTCGGCCATTGCCGCAATGCAATTGGCCGGAGGAATGGACTACCTGGTTCACGTTGCTGAACGTTTCTTGCGGAAGAATCCCAAACGAGTCACATTCCTTGCCCCGATTGTCACGTATTTAATGACGTTATTGGCTGGTACAGGGCATACCGCGTTTTCGACGCTTCCGGTGATTGCCGAAGTAGCGAAAGAGGGCGGTGTCCGCCCGTCCAGGCCGTTATCCATTTCCGTTGTCGCATCTCAGATTGCGATTACCGCGTCGCCGATTTCGGCTGCGGTCGTTTTGATGGCGTCGTTAATGGAGCCGCATGGGGTGAGCTATCTGACGCTTCTCGCTGTGGTTATTCCGTCCACTTTCTTGGCTATTTTTCCTGCAGCGTTCATTACCAATCACCTGGGTAAAGAGTTAAGCGATGACCCGATTTATCAAGATCGGCTAGCTAAAGGTCTGGTGAAGCGGACCCAGGGTCAGAAAGCTTATGTCCCCGCAAAGAATTCCAAACTTTCGGTGTGGATTTTCCTTGTCGCAAGTATTGCGGTGATGGTCTACGCGACCTTGATTTCCGACCAAGTGGGGTTAATTTCGCATCCGACATTGCCCAGAAATGAAGCCATCATTTCATTGATGTTGGCTACAGCCACGATCATCACGCTCGTATGCAAGCTACCGGCTGCTGAAATCTTGACGACCCAGGTGTTTAAGTCGGGCATGTCCGCGTGCATATGCGTCATGGGCGTTGCATGGCTGGGAACAACCATTATCGATGCGCACCTGGATCAGATTAAAGATCTAGCCGGGAACGTGTTGAAGGACTATCCGTGGATGCTCGCTCTGGTGTTGTTCCTTGCTGCGGCCTTGTTGTACTCCCAGGCGGCTACGACAAAGGCTCTCATGCCAGCGGCGTTGGCGGTGGGAGTAAGCCCCGTTATAGCCGTGGCATCGTTTGCAGCAGTAAGTTCCTTGTTTATTCTGCCGACGTACCCCACGCTTCTTGCAGCCGTGGAAATGGACGACACGGGCACCACGCGGATCGGAAAATACGTGTTTAACCACCCGTTCCTCATTCCCGGCACGGTGGCTATTGCGACGGCTGTTGCGTCAGGCTTTGTTTTAGGGGAACTATTGATTTAGTGGATTCGCCCGCCCGCCACCGTGGTCCTTGTGGAATAGAACTCCGAGACCTTTACCTCGAATCACTATCATCCCCATTGGGTTCAGCAATACAATATAAGGCGATATACCGGCTCTGACCGAGGAAAACCGAAGAAAAAGAAGAATGGTGGGTTAAAAATGTCTACTTCTACTGTCACAGCTGAACCAGGAACGAGTAGTGATGTTTGAGTTTTAGTGTGCCCCGAGATGGGCGCTGTATCCCAGGTGGAAAACCTCGATGATGCTGCAGATGAAATGCGGGAAGCGATCGCTTATCTTGCTGGAATAAAGGAAGATGAGGTCGATATTGAGGTAGAGACGCTCAAGCAAGCGAGTTAGGCAAGACTAAACCCCGCTGTGACCATGGAATTCCACTGATCACAGCGGGGTTGTGGTGTGCCCCCGACAGGATTCGAACCTGCGACCTTTGGTACCGGAAACCAACGCTCTATCCCCTGAGCTACGGAGGCATCACCGGCGAAACCACCACCACAATCCTCTGACATTGAATCAATGGATAACGGGATGTTCACCGCACGACGAAACTACCTTAGCACTCCGCTGTGAAAGTACGAACACGCGGGGTAACTCGCGTTGGCCGTCACGCGATAATGCCCCGTCTACCAGTCACTTCCGAACAATCAACACGATCAGAGTTCGTGGTCCGTGAACCCCTTCAACACGACTCAACTCAATATCAGAGGTCGCCGACGGACCAGAGATCAGAGTGATCGGCATCTCCGGATTAAGGCGATCAATAGCCTCGGGCACCCCGTAGACAATCGACTCCTCGCGCACGATGCAGAAGTGGCAGTCGGGGACCAGCGTCAAGGCACGTCGCCCATTCGTCGCCGACCCATCCAGGTAGATCGTGCCCGTCTGGGCGGAACTCACGTGAGACTCGGTGATGATCGCATCGAAGCGCCCCAACTTATGAGGATCCGTGGAGTGATCGTCCTTCTCAACATTCGCTGAGACCGAGGAATAAATCGACTCGTCGAGGCCCTCCGCTACTCCGATTGTGGAGAAGCCATGTTCGCGGCAGAGATCAGCCACCGTCGACGGCAGGTCAGCCTCTTTAACGATGTGAACATCGGCCTTGTAATCCACCAATCGGTCTTCGAGGAGATTGACCAGTTCGTCGGTGGACCGGGTCCGGTTGGTTCTGTAGTCCCGTGGAATGGGATAGGGTTCCGACGACACACCAGCCAGTTTGTTTGCGTTGCGGATTCGCCCGAGAATCTCTTCTTTAGCGGACGTAGACCGGAATGCCATGACTACTTCCCCTCTTTCGACGAATTCTTAGCGCTGCTGCTGTCGGCATGTGACTGAGAAGTAGCGTCGTCTAGTACATGCTCGAGAGGCTTCGATGTCGTTTTCCGCTCGCCAGGTTCGCTGACTTTCACTTCGGAGGCGTCACCAGTGTTGTGATCGGCATGGCGGAAACTGTTATCCGGAATGCCTTCCTTCCGGGCAGCGGCCAGCGTCTTCTTGCCTTCCTCAGACGCAAACCAGGCACGGAATGTTTTCTTCGGCGGAATTGCCGTATCCCGCACATTCGACCACCCAGAGAGGAAGCCGGGCAGGCTTGTGATCTTCCCCTTCGGCCATCCGAGTGCGCGTCCTAATACAGCGGCCCGGGCAGAGAAGTTCCAAATCTGTTTATTCCCGAAGACCAGCCCCATGCTGCTCATAATCATGCCTTCGAACTTCGGCCGGTGGTGCTCGATCTTCTGATGGCGAAGCTCCAGCAACGCGGACGGGATGTCGATCTCGACAGGGCAGACTTCGAAGCACGCGCCGCACAATGACGAGGCGTAGGGGAGGGAGGCATTGGGATCCTCAGCGGACTCCATACCAGCCAGCTGAGGTGTCAGAATGGCACCAATGGGGCCGGGGTAGGTGGACCCGTAGGCGTGGCCACCAGCCCGTTCGTACACCGGGCACACGTTCAAGCAGGCGGAGCAGCGGATGCACTTCAGCGCTTCACGGCCAATAGCATTCGCCAACGCGTGTGTGCGTCCATTGTCAATGAGCACAATGTGGAAGTTCTTCGGCCCGTCGCCCTCAGTCGTGCCCGACCACAGACTCGTGTAGGGGTTCATCCGCTCGCCAGTGGAGGACCGGGGAAGCAGCTGCAAAAACACCTCGAGGTCCTTGAACGTCGGCAAGAGTTTTTCAATCCCCATGACGGAGATCAAGGTTTCAGGCAAGGTCAGGCACATGCGGCCATTGCCCTCAGACTCGACGATGGACAGGGTGCCCGTCTCTGCGATACCGAAGTTAGCGCCAGAAATGGCGACCTTCGCATCCATAAACTGCTTGCGCAGGAAGAGTCGCGATGCTTCGGCCAAGTCTGCGGGATTATCCGTCAAGCTTTCATCCGTGTTGGGCATCTCCTTAATGAAGATGTCCCGGATCTCAGCGCGGTTACGGTGAATCGCAGGGACCACGATGTGTGACGGACGATCATGACCAAGCTGGACAATCAGCTCGGCCAGGTCCGTTTCACGCGCCTCAATTCCAGCTTCCTTGAGAGCATCGTTGAGGCCGATCTCCATCGTCGCCATCGACTTAATCTTGACGACCTTCTTCTCACCCGTCTCCTTAACAAGACCGGTGATGATCTCATTGGCCTCTTTAGTGTCACGAGCCCAGTGCACATGACCACCACGGGCGGTGACGGCTTCCTCAAACTGCTCCAGAAGCTCAGGCATCCGAGCCATCACATCACGTTTGATGGCCGACCCGGCGTCGCGAAGCTGCTGCCAATCGTCGATTTCACCGACGACACGGGCGCGCTTATCGCGAATCGTGTGCGTCGCCATCCGCAAGTTGTGGCGCTGGACCGAGTTTTTCAGATCATGGCGGGCAGCTTGCTGGAATCTCTCCGTGCCACGAAGATTGCCGACGCCGTCAGGGGCGGTGGGTGGCATCGTCGGCATACCAAGACTGATGGTCACAGCATTGCCTCCTTGGAGTAGAACGCGCTTTCCGGCGTCCAGGGGTGTTCTTCAGTCGATGCGAGGATTTCCGCAATGTGCAGGGCGCGGACCCCAGAGCGCTGGCGGGACAAGCTACCGCCGATATTCATCAGGCAGCTCGGGTCGCCGGCGGTGACGAATTCCGCACCGGTCGAGACAACATTGCGAGCTTTGTCGCCCACCATGGCGGCCGACGTATCCGCGTTCTTCACCGAGAACGTTCCGCCGAAACCGCAGCATTCCTCCGCGCCGGGCAGGTGGACAAGATCCAGGCTCTTGACCTGTTTGAGCAGCTGATAGGGGCGGTCGCCCACCTTCACCATGCGCAGTGAGTGGCAGGTTGAGTGGTACGTCACGCGGTGGGGGAAATAAGCGCCAATATTTGTTTTCCCCTCGATATCAACGAGGAACTCTGAGAGATCCAAGGTCTTCGGTGCCGTCTTCTTTACACCGTCGACGAGTGCTTTATCGCCATAGCGTTCCGCAACCATGTGGTGCTGGTGGCGGACCGCGCCCGTGCATGAGCCCGATGGTGCGATGACGTAGTCAATGGATGGATCCGAGAATGCGTCAACATAGTCGCGGATCTGGGGGATGATTTCTCTTTGATAGCCAGTGTTGACGTGCATCTGTCCGCAGCACGTCTGGCCTTCGGGGAATACTACTTCGTGGCCAAGCCGGGACAAGATCACTGCCGTCGCCTTGGAAGCGTCAGGAAATAGGGCATCCCCGATACACGTGGAAAATAGTGCGATACGCACAAGCCCTCCTCAGGGTTAAAGTCGTCATCATCAGTTTAGGACTAAAACTTCATTCCTTAGAGGTGGTTAGCGCGTATCGACGCAGGTAAATGAGCCGATGATGAAATGAAAATGATCGTCGCGAGACGTTATTAAGTATTCTCGCAGTGCATGGAAATTCCCTAGAAGGGTATGTGCATTAACGCAATACCAAAGTTTCGGAAATAAAAAACTCAGATGTACCCACTTTCGGGGTGAATATCGATGAGCTGGCACCAGCGCTCAGCTCTGACAAACGGTTCAATCAACCGAAACCGACAGCGAGCCGGAACAGCACTCGGCAGTGATAGGGAACCCCGGCGCGGTGCCGTACACTGTGGGCCTATGACTCCCGAAGAATTGTCGACTCTCATTGCCACGCGTGCTGAATCCGTCTTGTCACGCCACGGGAAAGATGCCGCGGTACTACCACCGACGGTGACCGTAGAACGACCCCGTAACCCGGAACATGGCGACTACGCAACGAACTTGGCCCTGCAGATTGCCAAGAAAGTGGGAACATCACCGCGGGAGCTAGCCGGTTGGCTGGCAGAAGACTTAGCCACCAACTCCGCCATTGAGACTGTTGATGTTGCCGGCCCAGGGTTCCTTAACATTCGCCTGGCCGCCGCCGCTCAGGGAGAAATCGTCGGGCGCATCCTCGCCGAAGGTGAACGGTTCGGTAGCAGCTCAGAACTCAGCGACGAGGTCATCAACCTCGAATTCGTATCCGCGAACCCTACCGGGCCGATCCACCTGGGAGGTACACGCTGGGCCGCAGTTGGTGACGCTCTCGGACGCATTTTTGCATTCCGCGGCGCGTCGATTACCAGGGAGTATTACTTTAACGACCACGGTCGGCAGATCGACCGCTTCGCACGCTCACTCGTCGCGGCGGCTCTCGGCCAGCCCACTCCGGCGGACGGCTACGGAGGGGAATACATCCAGGACATCGCGTCGTCCGTCGTCGATAAGCACCCGGAAGCAACGCAGCTGCCGCCCGAGGAACGCCAGGAACTCTTCCGCAAAGAAGGCGTCGACCTCATGTTTGCGCACATCAAGCGCACCCTCCACGAATTCGGTACCGACTTCGATGTGTTCTTCCACGAGAACTCGCTCTTCGAATCCGGCGCGGTGGATCAAGCGATACAAAAACTGAAAGACAACGGCAACCTCTACGAGGCCGACGGGGCATGGTGGCTGTGCAGCACCTCATTCGGCGACGACAAAGACCGCGTCGTGATCAAATCCGACGGCGACGCAGCATACATCGCGGGCGATATCGCCTACATCAGGGACAAAATCGAGCGCGGCCACAACCTGTGCATCTATATGTTGGGAGCCGACCACCATGGTTATATCGCTCGCCTCAAGGCGGCCGCGCAGGCGCTGGGCTACGATCCCACCCAGGTCGAGGTCCTGATCGGTCAGATGGTGAACCTGGTGCGCGACGGCAAAGCTGTCAAGATGTCGAAACGCGCTGGGACGGTCATTACCCTCGATGACCTTGTCGAACTTATTGGTGTCGACGCCGCCCGCTATGCGCTTATCCGCAGTTCAGTGGACCAAACGCTCGATATTGATATGGATCTGTGGGCCCGCCAAACTAACGATAATCCCGTGTTTTATGTGCAGTATGCGCACGCGCGGCTGTGCTCGTTGGGTAGGAAGGCGCAGGCAGCGGGGATCGCAGCCAAGGACCCCGATTACTCTCTCCTGACCAGTGACTACGAGGGTGCGCTCATTCGCACGTTGGGCGAGTTCCCCTCTGTGGTGGGGACCGCAGCGGAGCTTCGTGAACCGCACCGGATTGCGCGCTATATGGAGGAGCTGGCGGGGACATTCCACCGGTTCTACGATTCCTGCCAAATCCTTCCCAAGAAATCAGAGCCGACAGGCGACGACGCAGCACCGATTGTTCACTCACGGCTGGCATTAGCGCAGGCAACGCGCCAAACAATCGCTAACGCATTGAACCTTCTCGGTGTCAGCGCACCCGAACGCATGTAGGAGCCCCCGTGGATCTACTGAGTAAAGGACCAGGCTTCGCGCATCTCTACTCCGACGCAAGCCTGCCCGAGTTTTCAACCGACCAATTCAATGCTCTGCCACCGCACGTGTGGCCCATGAACGCGCACCGCGACGATGACGGCCAGGTGTCGATTGCCGGTGTTCGCCTGGTCGACTTGGCCAATAAGTATGGAACTCCACTCATGGTCGTGGATGAGGACGATTTCCGTGCTCGATGTCGGGCCATGGCCGATGCCTTCGACGGCCCCGGCCATGTTCATTACGCATCGAAAGCGTTCCTTACCGTGGGCATTGCCCGATGGGTGTCGAGTGAGGGATTGTGCCTCGACGTCGCTTCCGATGGTGAGTTGGACGTGGCATTGCGCGCAGGTTTTCCCCCTGAGCGCATCACCGTGCATGGCAATAACAAGTTGGACAGCACGTTGACCAAGGCCGTTCAGGCAGGTGTGGGCCACATCGTGATCGACTCCCGCCAGGAAGTAGATCGGCTAGGGAAGATTGCGCGGGACGCTGGTGTCCGTCAAGAAGTGTTGATTCGCGTGACACCGGGTGTTCACGCGGATACTCACGAATTCATTGCGACGTCACACGAAGACCAGAAATTCGGCCTGTCGTTGGCTTCCGGTGCAGCTAAGGACGCTGTCCTTGCAGCGATGGACTACGACTCGTTGGCCGTCGCCGGGCTGCATTGCCACGTCGGCTCTCAGGTTTTCGACGCTGACGGCTTCTCTCTGGCAGCCGAACGTTTGCTTGGCTTGATGGCTGATCTGCACCACCAACTCGGGCGGTACGGCAGCGATGGTGGCGTCGAGAAAAAAGATGTCAAGGATTCCCTGGACATCCTGGATCTGGGTGGCGGCTACGGTATTGCCTACAGTGCGTCGGATTCGCCTCTGGATGTCCGGTCGGTGGCTGACGATCTTAAAGCTCGCGTCCATAAAGCGGCCCATGACCTGCACTTTGACCCGCCGACGTTGATGGTCGAGCCTGGCCGAGCCATTGCCGGCCCGTCGACCGTGACCGTCTACACGGTGGGGACAATTAAAGATGTGCCCACGGATGAGCGATCCACTCGGCGTTATCTCGCCGTTGATGGAGGGATGTCCGATAACATCCGCCCCGCGTTGTACAACGCTCATTACGATGGTCGAGTGATTAATCGCCTGATGCACGGGAACCCGATTCCCACGCGCCTGGTGGGATCGCACTGTGAATCTGGAGATATCCTCGTCGAAGACGGGATATATCCCGACGACATCGAGGTTGGGGACCGTATCGCTCTCGCGGGGACTGGCGCGTACTGCTTCTCTATGTCGTCGCGGTACAACATGTTCTGCCGTCCGGCTGTTGTCGCGGTGCGCGACGGGCACGAACGCGTGATGGTCCGTCGGGAAACTATCGATGACCTTCTTGCGCTCGACGAAGATTGCTGACCACAGCGGATGATTGCTGACCACAGCCGACGATAGGTCGAATCCGTTTATCGAATCTGCCGGTCACCTAAAACCTGAGTAGACCAGCATAAATACTAGATATAGTATTCTTCATACAGCTTTGTCTGCCGACGCATACAGGACTACGACGTTGAGCCAACAACGTTGTAAACCGAACACCACACAAGGGAAGCACAAGGGATAGGAATATGACCCAGCAAACTAGCTACAACACCGGAAAAGGGGCCGGGGAAACCGTCGGAGTTGCCCTCCTCGGCTTTGGCACCGTCGGGCAGGCTGCCTATCGGCTCATGAAGGAATATGCCGACGAATTTACCGAACGAGCTGGTGGGCCAATAGAAATCCGCGGTGTAGCGGTGTCCGATCTATACCGCCCGCGTGAAGGCGTTGATCCCGACCTCCTCACCGACGATGCCATGAGCTTGGTTCTTCGCGACGATATCGACCTCGTCGTGGAAGTCATCGGCGGCATTGACCTGCCACGAAAGCTTGTGTTGGCGGCGTTGCGGGCAGGGAAGTCCGTCGTCACCGCGAACAAAGCCCTGGTGGCGGCCCACGCCGACGAACTAGCCGAAGCAGCGGACGCGTCGGGCGCAGATTTGTTCTTCGAAGCAGCAGTGGCGGCGGCGATCCCCGTGGTGGGACCTCTGCGCCGTTCCCTTGCTGGTGACCGTGTCAACCGGGTCATGGGCATTGTCAACGGGACAACGAACTTCATCTTGGACGCGATGGATGAGTCGGGCGCGTCCTATGACGAGATGCTGGCTGAAGCGACCCGTTTGGGATATGCCGAGGCAGACCCCACCGCCGACGTCGACGGATACGATGCAGCATCCAAGGCTGCCATCCTTGCATCCATCGCTTTCCACACGCGCGTGTCCGCCGACGACGTTTACCGCGAAGGCATTCGCGAGATCACCGCGGCGGATATTGCGTCGGCAAAGGCGGTGGGATGCACCATCAAATTGCTGGCCCTGTGTGAGCGACTTGTCGATAGCGATGGCAAAGAATCAGTCTCTGCCAGGGTGTATCCGGCCTTGGTGTCGCGTAACCACCCGTTGGCCAGCGTGTCCCAGTCCTTCAACGCGGTGTTCGTTGAGGCAGAAGCCGCTGGGCGTCTGATGTTCTACGGAAATGGTGCCGGCGGAAATCCGACTGCGTCGGCTGTCTTGGGTGACGTCATCGGTGCGTCGCGAAACATCGTCTTGGGTGGTCGTGCTCCGGGAGAATCTGTGTACGCGTCATTGCCTATTGCACCATTCGGCTCTATCGACACCAGGTACCACGTTGTGATGCACGTGAAGGACCAGGTTGGTGTCCTTGCCGACGTCGCCAAATGCTTCGCTAACCGCGGCATATCGCTGAAGACTGTCCGCCAGGAGGGCAGCGAAAACGGCGCTCGGCTGGTTGTTGTGACCCACATGGCGCGGGAAGACGACCTCGAGAAGACCGTGGCCGACGTCTCATCCATCGATACGGTGTTGTCCGTCGAACGCGTGCTGCGCATGGAGGGGGAAGACTAAGTGCCACACGATATCCCGGTGGGGCGCTCGGTCACGGTCCGCGTGCCAGCGTCGTCGGCCAATTTAGGGCCCGGATTCGACACCCTCGGCTTGGCCGTGGGGTTGTATGACATCGTGACTGTCGAGGTCACTGCGTCGGATTTAACCGTTGACGTTCAGGGCGAAGGTGCGGGCGAGGTCCCTCTCGACGGAACGCATTTGGTGGTCCGGGCAATCCGTGAAGGGCTCCGCGTTGCCCATGCCGACGTGCCTGGCCTGGCGGTATCCTGCGAAAACGCGATTCCCCAATCGCGTGGTCTCGGGTCGTCCGCGGCGGCGGCAGCGGCTGGAGTATGTGCTGCTAATGCCTTAGCGGATAATGCCCTCACCCCCGATCAGGTTGTTCAGGTTGTGAGTTCTTTTGAGGGCCACCCCGATAATGCGGCCGCATCTGTGTTGGGTGGGGCAGTGGTCTCCTGGACGGATACACCCGTCGATGGTGAAACGGCCCCTCAGTACCACGCGATCGGCGTGGATGTTCACCCCGACATTCGCGCGACGGCCTTTATCCCGGATTTCACGGCGTCGACGAATGCGGTGCGCCGAGTGCTGCCGAGTGATGTGAGCCATGTCGACGCACGATTCAATGTGTCACGAACGGCAGTCATGACGGTGGCGTTGCGCACCAACCCCGAGCTGTTGTGGGAGGGAACGAGGGATCGCCTTCACCAGCCCTATCGTGCAGACGCCTTACCGGTCTCTGCGGAATGGGTGAATCGCCTGCGTAACCGGGGTTATGCGGCATACTTGTCGGGCGCTGGTCCCACCATTATGGTTCTCTCCACTGAGGATCTGCCCGCCGAAATCATTGACACCGCATCCTCCGAGGGGCTTCGCGTTCTCACACTCCCCATCGCTGGGCCTATCCAGGTCAATCGCAAAGAACTGGGATAGATGCGTGGGATGAGTGCGTGGCGGGCTTTCCCGCCCACACGCTAGGCCTGCGATGCTGAGCTAGAGGAACCATTGTCCCCATAGCTGTCGCCACTACGGCGGGGGCCTTGCAGGGAAATGACATCCAGCTTCCCGTCAGCAAGGTGCTGCCGCAGGTCCTTCTTGTCATATTTATCGACACTCGTCTTATCGATGGTGTCAACGAACGCCCAGTACTCCGGGATCATCCACCCGGGAATGACTCCGCGCAGTCGTGTGCGAAGACGCTCCGCCGTCGCCGCCGACCGCTCAACTCCGTCGGCAAGGACAGTCACCGCCAACGGGCGCTCACCCCAGGTCTCGTCGGGATATCCAATAACGGCACACTCCAGAACCGGGGGAGCGTCGACAACATAGTTCTCGAGCTCGGCGGAATAAATCCATTCCCCACCTGAGCGGATGACATCGCGAATGCGATCATTAACCGTTAAGAACCCATCGCGGTTAATAGAGCCGACGTCCCCTGTGCGGAACCATCCGTCGTCGGTAAAACGATCATCGGCGTAATCGATGGGTTCGCCGCGGAAGCGGGAAGCGGGGCCGTCGCCTTCACCCGTCGGTGAATGGAAGTAGGAGCCGGTCACCCAATTGCCACGCACCTGGATTTCGCCCTGGTTGCGGTCGTGTCCTTCCAACACGCGGCCGGCGTCGTCGGCAATTCGGAAATTCATGGCGACGGGGAAGCGCCCCTGGGACTCGCGGTAGAGATCTCTCGTTTCCCCGCTCAAGCCTGCCGGAGGGCGCGATACTGTCCCTACAGGTGACGTTTCCGTCATTCCCCAACAATGAATGACATCGACACCAAATTTTTCTTCCCACACTTTAATGAGCACCGGCGGGACAGGGGCACCACCAGCGAAAATCTCCCGAAGGCTCATACGCTTCGGTGGGTTTTGGAAATAGTAAGAAAAGAGTGACACCCACAACGTTGGGACCCCGTGTGCTGTACGGGGCATCGAGGTCGCGATCACCTGCGCCAGACGAGGCGCCGAAAGGTCCTCGCCGGGGAAGATGAGCGGCGCACCAGCCATCCACGCAGCAAGAGGAACACCCCAGCTCAGGACGTGATAAATGGGCACACAACACAGGAAGGACACGCCATTAGTGATGGCGAAAGAATCCACGCCGAGCAGCGACTGCGAGTGCAAGAACATAGACCGGTGGGAATAAGCCACACCCTTGGGCGCCCCCTCGGTGCCCGTCGAAAAGCAGAGAGCAGCGGCAGTGTCTTCGGGGAGATCCGGCCATGGAAACTCGGTGGCTTGACCGTCGATAAAAGCCTCATAATCGGTGACCGAAAAATGGGGGTCAGGGATGGCATCGAAGGCAGCGACGGCCTCAGCGCGCTGTGCCGACGACCCGGACGCGATGATGATGTGATTGACTCCCGGGCACTCGGTGATCAGCCTGGCCAGGCGGGGTGCATTGCGGGGCGAAACGACGATGACCTTCTGGTCCGCATAGTTGATGATGTGGACGATCTGATCGTCGGAAAGATGCGAGTTCAGGGGGCTAAAGACGGCTCCCATGCAGGACGAGGCGAAAAACACTTCGAGGTGCTCCGCGCAGTTGTCCATCATGGTTCCGATGCGTTGGTCGGCGTCGATACCGCAGAGCGACCGTAGAGCATGAGCACAGGCGGCAGCTCGGCCGGCGAGTGCGGAAAACGTGATGGTTTCTGGCCCAGATTCGCCCCAACTCGTTACCTCTGTATCCCCGAAAACAGTGGCACCGTAGGTGAAAATTTGGGTGACAGAAAGAGGTACGTCCATCATCGTCGACTTCATGCCGTTTACTTTAAGTCAGACAGACCGTAAATACAGGTGAAGCCTATCCGTGTGCCATTGCAGCGACTTGTGCTGGAAAGTGGTACGGTTATGAGCGATTCCTTTGGTTGTAGTTTTCGGACTGCTCATCAGGTTGTGTATTCCCCGCTAGGGCATCGAGCCGAACGATGTGTAACATCGGCTTCCGGCCTAGCAAGCGTGGTGGATCCAGGGGATTTCTCATCCACCCTGAATGCAACACCGATGACCGGACACTACAAAGAATCCTTCATTTCGTAATCGCGCGTAGTGTCGCGAATCTGCATCGCCCGCGATGGCTAATGGTAAAAACCGCGATAGCAGTTCGGGCAGGTCACGTGTCTTTCGGCACATTGGCACAAGCGGACACGAAATGACGCACATTCCGTTGACATGCTGCACCATCGGAGAAACACCATCGTGAGGCCACCGACGGTAGAGCGATGAAGCAGCGTCGCGATAGGACAACACCACAGGGCTAACCCTCCAGCGCGTGATGAGACACGTATCCACTGACAAATATTGACAATTGTCCCGGAGGGGCTGGCAACGAAAGGACATCCGTGACTGATACGGACACGAACAACTTGGCCGCTATGCGCATCCCGGAATTAAAGGCGCTAGCTGCCGAAAAGGGGATTCGAGGACTCTCAGGGCTGCGCAAGGGGGATATCATCGCAGCCATCCAGGCCGCCGACGCTGGCCAACCGTATTCTCGGCCCCGTCGATCCACACGGAAAGCGGGGGAACCGAAGGCAGAGTCCCACCATTCGGATAACTCTGAATCGCCGAACTCCGATTCATTTAACGCTGGATCGTCGGCAAACAACGACGGACATGGCTCCGGCTCCGATAACCGACACAACGGTAACGACGACCGTCGTGGGGATGAGCACTCGGGTGGCTCCAACTCTCACTCCGACTCCGGCTCGGACAATGACAACGGCCGCGACGACGATTCTGACGATTCCCGCCATCACGGCTACAAATCGCGCTCCCAGGCGCGTCGCGCGCGTCGTCACCGTGCCCGGCACAACGGCCACTCCAATGACGGTGATGACCGGAACACGTCGTCCCGCGATTCTTTCGACGATTCGGATGACAACAACTCCCTCCGGGATGATGATCGGAATAACAATAATGATCACCGACGGTCCAATGACGACCGTGATGACCGTTATGGCCACAATGACGACAACTCCGGTGACAACAACGACCACAATGGTCGCGGTGGCCGCAAAAACCAGGACCACCGCGGTGGCCGCAAAAACCGTAATGATCGTGACAATCGGAACGATCGCGGAGGTCGCAATAACCGCAACGACCGTAATAACCGCGGCAATCGCCGCAACCGCCGCAACCGGGATAATCGCGACAACCAGAACCCGAACCAGCTGCGCGAAGGTGAAACCTTCCAGCCGATCGCAGGCATCCTTGATGTTGTCGACAACAACACCGCGTTCATTCGCACATCGGGGTACCAGTCCGGCCCGAATGATGTGTATGTGTCCATGAACATGGTTCGGTCCCAGGGCATGCGTCGTGGCGACGCTGTGACCGGGCAGATCAAGGTCCGTGAGGACGGTTCAAGCCGTCCGCAGCATGGTCGCGGCCGCAACCGGCAGAAGTTCGCTCCGTTGGCGCGCGTTGATAAGGTCAACGGCATGACGCCGGAGGAGGCCAAGGCCCGCCCCGAGTTTGCCAAGCTCACACCGCTGTACCCGAACCAGCGGCTGCGGTTGGAGACGGACCAGAAGAAGCTCACGACGCGTGTGATTGACCTCATCATGCCGATCGGTAAGGGGCAGCGCGCGTTGATCGTGTCCCCGCCGAAGGCCGGTAAAACGACGATTCTGCAGGACGTGGCTAACGCCATCACGACGAATAATCAAGAGTGCTATCTCATGGTTGTTCTTGTCGACGAGCGCCCTGAGGAAGTCACCGATATGCAGCGCTCGGTTAATGGCGAAGTGATCGCTTCGACGTTTGACCGTCCGCCGAGCGAGCACACCACCGTCGCTGAACTGGCGATTGAGCGGGCTAAGCGCCTTGTTGAGGCTAGTCAGGACGTCGTTGTGCTGCTGGACTCCATTACGCGACTGGGCCGCGCTTACAACAACTCCTCCCCGGCGTCGGGACGTATCCTGTCTGGTGGTGTGGATTCCAACGCCCTCTACCCGCCGAAGCGATTCCTGGGTGCGGCACGCAACATCGAAAACGGTGGTTCGCTGACGATTATTGCGACGGCGATGGTCGAGACTGGTTCCGCCGGCGACACCGTCATCTTCGAGGAATTCAAGGGCACGGGTAACGCAGAGCTCAAGCTTGACCGAAAGATTTCGGAGCGCCGCGTCTTCCCAGCTGTCGACGTGAATCCGTCGGGTACCCGTAAGGACGAGCTGCTCCTGGCTCCCGACGAGGCACGCGTCATGCACAAGCTGCGTCGGATCTTGTCGGCACTGGACCCACAGCAGGCCATTGACCTGCTGATCAAGCAGCTGCGTAAGACCAAGAACAATGGCGAATTCCTCATGCAGATCGCATCGTCGGCACCCATGAGTGTTCCCGACGATGATGACGAGTAATTCGTCCCCTCATGCGCGACGCTAAGCCGTGAAGCCAGGCAGTGGTGTGAAGTAGTGGCGCCAGGAGGTAAACCTCTCCTGGTCATGGTGAGGGCGGTGGTTCGGTTGAGCCGCCGCCGTCGCGCTATATTCGTGTAGTTACCGGTATTTGTAGTGAGCAGTTAAAGGAGCCCTCTGGGTCATGGCGACGCATGTTTCGGCGGTCGACGACATTGTTTCGGAATATCAAGGGCTCGAAGCTCAATTAGCTGATCCTGATTTACACAACGACGCTGCTCGCGCGCGGAAGGTGGGGAAGCGGTTCTCTGAACTTCAGCCCATCATTCAGACGAATGACCGGTTAAATGCTGTTACTGATGATCTCGAAGCCGCCGAGGAAATGGCCCACGAAGACCAGGAATTCGCGGCAGAAGCCGAGCGTCTTCGGTCGGAAAAAGAGGAGCTATCGGATAAGCTAGCTGACCTTTTGGCTCCGCGGGATCCTCATGATGGCGATGACATTGTGATGGAAGTGAAGTCCGGTGCGGGCGGAGAAGAAGCAGCCCTCTTCGCCGGCGAATTAGTGCGGATGTACCAGCGCTACGCGGACAAACACGGCTTCGCGATCGACGTTCTGGACGATGCGCCCACGGACCTCGGGGGAATTAAAGACATCACGATGTCTATTCGCTCCAAGAAGCCGTCCCGGGACGGTGCGTGGAGTGTCTTCAAGTTTGAGGGCGGTGTCCACCGTGTTCAGCGAGTTCCCGTCACCGAGTCCCAGGGACGTATCCAGACCTCAGCCGCCGGTGTCCTCGTTTACCCGGAACCTGATGAAATCGAGGATGTCGAGATTGATGACAAAGACATCCGCGTCGATGTGTACCGCTCATCCGGTAAAGGTGGCCAGGGCGTGAACACGACCGACTCCGCTGTCCGCATCACACACTTGCCGACGGGGCTGATCGTGACCTGTCAGAAAGAACGTAGCCAGATCCAAAACAAGGCGCGTGCGATGCAGGTCCTGGCCGCTCGGTTGCAGCAGATGAAGGAAGAAGAAGCCGAGGCTGCGGCGTCGGCCGATCGTGCCGCTCAGGTGCGGACCATGGACCGTTCGGAGCGCATCCGTACCTACAATTTCCCCGAAAATCGCATCTCTGACCACAGAATTAATTACAAGGCACACAATCTCGACCAGGTTCTCGACGGCGACCTGGATGACCTCTTCTCTGCGCTGCAGTCCGCAGAGCGCGCCGAACGGCTCGAGGCAGAATGACGTATCCCCGTACATCTGTTCGCCAGATGATCAACAACGCAGGCGGACGACTACGCGCTGCGGGGGTGGACTCACCACGAGTCGATGCTGAGCTACTGATGGCACATGCGCTCACTGTTAAAGGCGCACCGGGTGCGGAACCGGTCACACGGTCGTCATTATTCTTCCGACGCCAAGACCACCTCGATTCCGACACGGCCGAGTTTTTCGAAGCGTGTATTAGCCGACGTGAGCGGCGGGAACCCTTGCAGCACATTATGGGGACGGTGCGGTTCGCTGGGATCGACTTGCTGGTCGGCCCGGGGGCTTTTGTTCCCCGTCCGGAAACCGAATTGATTGTGGAATGGGCGGGGAAACAACTCCGCAGGGCATTGGATAAGCGGTCCGATAAAGACGGATCTTCGAAGCCTGTGCCGACGGATTACACCATCGTTGACTTGTGTACCGGGCCCGGAACCCTGGCGTTGGGTGTTGCGCACGCGGCGGGTAACGCGTTGTTGTCTCTTCATCGCGACTTTCGGGAGCAGAAGGCCGTCAATCCGCACGTGGGAGGCATCGGCAAGCTCCCACGAATCCGCATTGTTGGCGTTGACACGAGCGACGTCGCACTGGATTACGCTCGTCGTAACGTCGAGACCTTCATGCAGAATTGGCAGGCCGAAGCGCTGGATGCTGGCCTGTCAGAGGATGATGCCAATCAGCTCTCGGTGAGCCTGTACGCAGGGGATGTCACAGATCCCACTATCGTGAAAAGCATTTGGGACTTGTGTGGCCGGGAAACGCGTGACGGTGACAATCCTGAACCTACGCGTGAAACGACGCCTGAGCTGAAGGTGGATATGGTCGTTTCGAATCCACCTTATGTGCCCGAAAACACGACGATTTCGCCTGAAGTCGCGGCCGATCCTCATAATGCCGTTTTCGCTGGTGCGGATGGAATGAGCGTGATCGTGCCGATGATGGCCCTGGTTGAGGATCTGGCTAGTTGTGGCACCGTCGTAGCTGTGGAACATGACGAGCTCAACGGGCCTGTGACCTCACAATGTTTGAATGATCACGGTTTTACCGATGTAGAAATACATAAGGACTTAGCTGGACGCGATAGGTTTGTGACGGGCATTCGGGCCGCACACACAAGGAAAGCGTAATAACACTCATGAGCACAATTTACGATTGCACTGACCAAGACGAACGACGTCGCGGCCTCGAGGCCGCCCAGAGTGCAGTAAAGGGCGGGCGGCTGGTCGTTATCCCCACCGATACCGTCTATGGCATCGGGTGCGATGCATTCGATAACGACGCTGTTGCCGCACTGTTGCGTGCGAAGCATCGTGGCCCTGACATGCCTGTTCCCGTGCTGGTTGGGTCATGGGACACCGTCGACGGCCTGGTGCAGACGGTCACTCCGCGGATGCGCGAATTAGTCCAAGCATTCTGGCCCGGCGGACTGTCCTTTGTGGTGACGCAGGCTCCGTCGTTGCCCTGGGACCTTGGGGATACTAACGGATCAGTGATGCTTCGGATGCCGCTACAGCCGGTCGCGATTGAGCTCCTGAGAGCCACAGGCCCCATGGCGGTGAGCTCCGCGAATATTTCGGGGCAGCCGCCGGCGACCTCGGCCATTGCCGCGAAGCAGATGCTGGGAAGCGAAGTATCCGTTTATTTGGATGATGGGGAGGCGACGATCGGGGAGCCGTCAACCATCATTGATCTGACCTCGCCCACCCCTCATCTTTTGCGTGAAGGGGCCATTTCTGCAGAACGTATTTCCGAGGTCATCGGAACGAGCCCTGCTACGCTGCGTCAGAGATAGTTCGAGGGGAAAAGAACGGCCTCACGTGCGCGGATAGTCCAGGGAATGCGGGGTAGAGAAACATCATGATCGTTTGTGCACAATCAGCGGTGGGGGGAACCGGTGTGCCCATTCGGGAACTCATCCTTGTTCTCTGCACGGGCTGCATCGTGACGTTCCTGACAACAGGATGCATACGATCCGTCATGGTGCGGACTGGGAGAGTAGCGATCCCGCGTGCCCGTGACGTCCATAAACAACCCCGCCCGCGGTTGGGTGGGGTCGCGATGTTCACCGGCGTCATTGCAGCCTTACTGGTGGCCAACCAATTACCGGCGTTGAACCGTGGATTTCCTCCCATGACTCCGGACTTGAGAGCCGTGTTATGGGCTGCGCTCATCATCGTTGTTGTCGGCATCATCGACGACTTGTATGACATTCCGGCTCTCGTGAAACTGGTCGGGCAAATCGCAGGCGCGACAGTCATGAGTCTGCTGGGGCTGAGTTGGTACCTCCTCTACGTTCCCTGGCATGGGGGCACCACGGTCATTCTGGATCAAGTCCAGTCCACAGCCCTGACTGTCGTCTTCACCGTCACTCTGATCAACGCGATTAACTTTGTCGACGGTCTTGACGGGTTGGCGGCCGGCGTCGGGGGAATCGCGGGAATTTCGCTCTTCGCATTTTCGCTCACCATTCTCCACGACCAAGGGGGAGCGGTGAGCGCTTATCCGCCGGCTATTATTTCCGCCGTATTGATTGGAGCCTGCGCGGGCTTCTTGCCCCACAACTTTGAGCCGAGCCGGATTTTCATGGGCGACACGGGATCCATGCTGATCGGCCTCCTCCTCGCGGCGGCATCGACCTCAGCGTCTGGCCGCATCACCATGTCGCTCTATGGTGCCGCCGACATTTTCGCGCTGCTGAGCCCGATCATCGTGGTGGCAGCGAGTGTGTTCATCCCGATGCTTGACCTCATCATGGCTGTTATTCGCCGGGTTGGCCACGGGAAAAGCCCGTTCGCCCCAGATAAAAAGCACCTGCATCACAGGCTGCTCCAGCTCGGGCACACGCACCGACGGGTGGTCCTTGTGCTCTACACGTGGGTGAGCGTCGTCGCATTCAGTGCGGTGGCAGCAACAATTTTGCCGACGGACATTACCCTCATTGCGGTGGGGTTAGCGATCATCATTGCCGTCGGGATTACGTCTGTACCGCGCTCGCGTGATCGTCGGCACCCGGACCGCTACAATCAGCCAGCGTGACTGATTCCCACTCCTCTGGCGAACCGAACAGCGCCTCGTCGAAGCCGACGTCTCCATACTCCACTTTCGCATCGGGGAAGTCGGGCGAAAATACACCGGAACAACCCGATGGGCAGAAGCCTTCTGAAACGTCGAACTCGTCGGCTAGCTCGTCTACCGACGGTGGTTCGTCTATCGACGACGTGATTGCGAAGAGAAACCGGCATGTGTCGGATCCGCGGTGGCCACTGCTGAAGGCTGCACGGCTGGGTGGTATCGCAATTGCCTGTTTAGCTGTAGTTTCGTTGTTGGCCTGGGGCGGACAATCAGGTATGCGAGGTGTCTGGGGAGCGCTCATCGGTTCTGTCATTGGTGGTGCCTTTGTTTTGCTCACTATCGTGAGTGTGCTCATCACCTCCCGGACTAATCCCCAAACGACGATGGCTGTGGTGATGGGGACGTGGCTCCTCAAAGTTGTCGTTGTCTTACTCGTCTTGGTCGTTCTGAAGAACATGTATTTCTATGACCACCTAGCGTTGGCGGTCACGGTTATCGCCGCGTTAATCGTTGGACTGGTCTCGGAAACATGGGGTGTCTTGACCGCGCGTGTGACCTATATCGCTGACCGAGAATGGGCAGAAGAACGGGACCACCAGCAATAGCCTGCATGGGGGTGAATCAGGTGTAGTTTTAGGGGGGTCGGATTGAGAGATCGCTTGGGAAAAACTTGAATTAAGCTGCTATCGTCAACTGCGGGTTATAAGGAAAAGTCGCTATGCGTAGCCACCCCCGAATAACCCCCGGGCCCCCGCGATGATGTGCGACGGAATCCGCGGTGGGCTATGCACATAGACCTCCATCGCACCGTTTTCTGTTTGGCAGAAAGCGGCCCGAACACGGGAGAGAACGCTGAGCGTTACAACCTTGTCCATGAAGGGGCATTTCCACGCCCCAGATCTGGACCACGACTTTTTCCCGGGGTTCGTTTGTGGGACCGGCAGTGACGGTGAGTCACGCTGTCCCGAGACGGCGCATGGTGATCACATCAACCTTTGGTTCGGTAATTTTGCCGACGGTTGGTTCGCCATCGACCGCATCATGTTCGTCCGACTCCTCGTGATGGTGCTCATGGGGCTGTTCTTCTTCTTCGCTATGCGGAAGCCGAAGTTAGTTCCGCGTGGCGTACAGAACGTCGCTGAGTACTTGTTGGATTTCGTCCGTATCCACATCAGTGAGGAGATTCTTGGTCGAAAAGAAGGACGTCGCTTCCTTCCGATTATTTCCACGATCTTCTTCCTTGTGCTGTTCATGAACGCACCATCGGTGATCCCGTTCTTGAACGTTTCCCCCAATGCTCGTATCGGTATGCCACTGCTCTTGGCTGTGGTTGCTTACATCTGCATGATCTACGCAGGCGCCAAGCGGTACGGGTTCGGGAAGTACATGAAGAGCTCTCTGGTAATTCCGGGGTTGCCTTTCCTTCTCTATTTCTTGGTCGTACCGATTGAGTTCTTCTCGACCTTCATTTTGAGGCCTGTCACGCTGACCATTCGTCTTATGGCCAATATGCTGTCAGGTCACATCGTGCTGGTGCTCTTGTACTCGGCAACCAACTTCTTCTTCTGGCAGATGAACGGCTGGCTTGTTGCGTCCGGCTTTACCATCGCGGCAGCTTTTGCCTTCTCGCTGTTTGAGATTTTGGTGATTTTCCTGCAGGCGTACATTTTCTCCCTGCTGACTGCGGTGTACATTGAGCTTTCCCTGCATGCGGACGAACACTAACTGAACACCCCACTCGAAGTTTTTCACGAATACGTCGTTGGAAAACCAACGGCATTTTGAAAGGGAACGGAACACCCCATGAACGAGATCCTTCTCGCTGCAGACTCCACCAGCTATGACGGCTTCGGTGCTATCGGCTACGGCCTCGCTGCTATCGGCCCTGGTATCGGTATCGGTATTGTCGCCGGAAAGACGGTGGAAGGCATGGCACGTCAGCCGGAAATGGCTGGCCAGTTGCGTACCACAATGTTCCTGGGCATCGCCTTCACTGAGGCCCTTGCCCTTATCGGCTTGGTCGCCGGCTTCCTGTTCTAATCAGGTTGTTTTCACTACATCCTGATATTCGAAATAGCGAAAGCTGGAGACTATGACGAACTCACTTATTTTGGCTGAGGACACGCTGCCTCTCGAAAAGGGCAACTTGCCGCTTCTCCCTTTGCCATACGACCTCGTCTGGTCCATCGTCTGCTTCGTACTGATCCTATGGCTCTTCTGGAAGTTTGTTCTTCCGAAGTTCCAAGAGGTTCTTTCTGAGCGTGAAGATCGCATTGAAGGCGGTATTCAACGTGCGGAGGCCGCGCAATCCGAGGCGAAGGCTGCGTTGCAAAAATACAATGACCAGCTCGCTGAGGCTCGTGCAGAGGCGGCTCGTATTCGCGACGAAGCTCGTGCTGACGGGCAAAAGATCGTTGCGGATATGAAGACCGAAGCAACGGAGGAAAGCAACCGCATTATCGCTCAAGGCGAAAAGCAACTTGCTGCTCAGCGTGATGCCGTCGTCGCTGACCTGCGTAAGGACATGGGTCAGAATTCGGTCAATCTGGCGGAGAAGCTCCTCGGCTCTCATCTATCCGACGATGCCAAGCGCGCGGAGACAGTGGATTCTTTCCTGTCTTCCTTGGATGACATTCCGGCAGGGAAGTGATCAGTATGCACGCAGCGAGCCGAGAATCGATGACCGAGTTGGCGACTACCCTCGACAACACCGTTGCCCAGTCCAACGCCGCCGTCGACGGCGCACAGATCGGACCCGAGCTTTTCGACGTCGTTGAGGTTTTGGACTCCAACCGTGACTTGCGTGTGGCGCTTATTGATCCCGCAGCGTCCTCCGAGAAACGTGCAGACCTTGCCGATCGCGTTTTCGGTGAGAAGCTCAATCAGGCTTCGCGCAGCGTGTTGCGTTCTGCAGTAGATAAAGACTGGTCGAATACGCGCGATTTCCGCAATGGGCTTGTTCAACTTGGCCGCCGGGCTCTGTTCCGCGCCGCCGAGGCAGACGACAAGCTCACGACCGTCGAATCTGAGTTGTTCCAGTTGGCGAGGGTTTTTGAAGACGCCCCGCAGCTGGAGATGCTTTTGGCAGACCGACAAGCTAGTGCGGACCGACGTCGCCAATTGTTGGCCTCAGTCTTGTACGGCAAAGTTACTTCAATTACAGAAACTCTTGCCTTGCAGGCGATTTCTCGTGCTAAACAACGTCCTGTCGAAGCATGTGAAACGCTATCGCGGGAGGCAGCGCAGCTGCGTGGGTACGAAGTTGCTCATGTTGTGACTGCCGGCGAATTGAGCGATACCCAACGATCGACCCTGGCTGATAAGCTCGGTCGAATTTATGGTCACAAGATGTCCATCCACGGAGAGGTCGATCCCAGCATCCTCGGTGGAATGGTCATCCGGGTCGGAGATGAGCGTATCGATGGCAGCACATCGGGCAAACTCGAGAAATTACGGCGAGCTTTTGCCTGACGCCCACGGCGGACGGAATGCCGGTCGTGACCGCGACCAGAAATACGACGTAATAAACAAGTAATGCTGGAAGAGACTACCGAGAGCAGGAAGAACATGGCGGAGCTGACGATCTCCTCCGACGAGATCCGTAGCGCGATTGCGAACTACACCTCGAGCTACTCCGCGGAGGCCTCCCGTGAGGAGGTCGGCGTGGTCATTAGTGCGGCTGACGGTATCGCCCAGGTTTCGGGTATGCCATCAGTCATGGCTAATGAGTTGCTCGAGTTCCCAGGTGGCGTCATCGGCGTCGCCCAAAACCTTGACACCGATAAAGTCGGTGTCGTGGTCTTGGGAAGCTACGAGACCTTGCGGGAAGGCGACGAAGTAAAAAGGACCGGAGAGGTCCTATCCATTCCGGTTGGGGACAAATTCCTCGGCCGCGTTATTAACCCCCTGGGCCAGCCAATCGATGGCCTGGGATCCATCGAGGCAGAAGAAGATCGCGTCCTGGAACTGCAGGCGCCCTCAGTGTTGATGCGCCAACCAGTCGAGGAGCCACTCCAGACCGGTATTAAAGCTATTGACGCGATGACCCCGATCGGGCGAGGCCAGCGACAGCTCATCATTGGTGACCGTAAAACCGGTAAGACGGCTGTTTGCCTCGATACCATCATTAACCAGAAAGCCAACTGGGAATCCGGGGACCCGGAAAAGCAGGTTCGCTGCATTTATGTCGCCATCGGTCAGAAGGGCTCCACAATCGCTGGTGTCCGTAAGACCCTAGAGGACAACGGCGCCCTGGATTACACCACCATTGTCGCTGCTCCCGCATCAGATTCAGCTGGTTTTAAGTGGCTCGCACCCTTCGCTGGTGCCGCACTGGGACAGCACTGGATGTACAAGGGCAAGCACGTACTGGTCATCTACGATGACCTCACCAAGCAGGCTGAGGCCTACCGTGCAATCTCCTTGCTGCTGCGTCGTCCGCCGGGACGCGAAGCGTACCCAGGCGACGTTTTCTACCTCCACTCCCGCTTGTTGGAGCGTGCAGCTAAGCTCTCCGACGACTTGGGTGGCGGCTCTATGACGGCCCTGCCGATCATCGAGACCAAAGCGAACGACGTGTCCGCCTTCATTCCGACCAACGTCATTTCTATTACCGACGGTCAGGTCTTCTTGGAGTCAGACCTCTTCAACCAGGGTGTTCGCCCCGCTATTAACGTCGGTGTGTCGGTCTCCCGTGTCGGTGGTGCCGCCCAGAAGAAGGGCATGAAGAAGGTTTCGGGTTCGCTGCGTATTGACCTCGCCGCATACCGCGACTTGGAAGCATTCGCTGCTTTCGCGTCGGACCTCGACGATTCCTCCAAGGCACAGCTGGAGCGCGGATCTCGCCTCGTTGAGCTGCTGAAGCAGCCGGAGAACCACCCGCAGGCTGTGGAAGACCAAATGGTGTCGATCTACCTTGCTGGCAACGGCGACTTTGACTCCGTTCCCGTCGAAGATATTCGTCGGTTCGAATCTGAACTCCTCGAGCACCTCCATTCGAAGCATGCTGGTGTCTTCGAGCAGGTCGAGGGTGGATCCCCACTCAATGACGAATCCAAGGCAGAGCTTTCCTCCGCTGTGGATGAGTTCAAGCAGAACTTCCAGGCCTCCGACGGCAA
This sequence comes from Corynebacterium sp. c7Ub_26, assembly GCF_053760365.1. Taxonomy (NCBI): domain Bacteria; kingdom Bacillati; phylum Actinomycetota; class Actinomycetes; order Mycobacteriales; family Corynebacteriaceae; genus Corynebacterium; species Corynebacterium sp. c7Ub_26. The sequence continues at coordinate 405,657 of NZ_JBSNBL010000001.1, forward strand.
ACCTGTTATCAACGAGCCCGATGTAGACCCAATGGAGCAATCCGAATTGGGTAAAGAACAAATCACTGTGTCGCGTAAGCCCTCGGGCAAGTAAGGGCGGTGCGCGCAATGGATAAGAACGAAGGGAGGCGATGAGTGTAAATGGCTACGTTACGTGAACTGCGAGACCGGATTAAGTCCGTCAACTCGACTAAGAAGATCACGAAGGCCCAGGAGCTGATCGCCACTTCGAAGATCACGAAAGCGCAGGCCAGGGTAGCTGCCTCGCAACCGTACGCGGAGGAAATTACCAAGGTCGTCCATCGCTTGTCATCGGCAAGTTCACTGGACCACCCGATGCTCCGCGAACGCGAAGGCGGAAACCGTGCCGCTATTTTGGTGGTGTCCAGCGACCGAGGAATGTGTGGCGGGTACAACCACAACGTTTTCAAGAAAGTTGCTGAACTACGCGCTTTGTTGGAAAAGCAGGGCTATGAGGTTGTCCTCTATGTCTTCGGCAACAAGGGGCTGACCTACTACCGCTTCCGCGGTGAGGCCCTTGAAGGTGCTTGGACCGGATACTCCCAGGACCCCGAGTACGAAGGCACGCACCAGATGCGTCGGCACCTTATCGACGCATTCGTTGCTAGCTCATCGGGCAAAGCAGAGTGGCGCCCCGGGCTCACCGCGCCCGAGGGCGAGAGTGTGCAAGGCTTCGATCAGCTCCACGTCGTTTACACGAAGTTCGAGTCGATGCTGTCTCAGAAGGCCGTCGCACGGCAGATGCTTCCGATGGAAGCCGTCATCGACTATGAGGAAGTAGAGACTGGCGAAGACATGCTGTCTGACCCAGACGATTCCGAAATTAGCGCCAACTACGAATTTGAGCCCGACGCGACCACGTTGCTGTCGGAGCTCCTCCCGCACTACGTGTCTCGCGCTTTGTATGCCTTGCTGCTGGAGTCAGCTGCGTCAGAATCCGCAGCACGCCGTACAGCTATGAGTTCGGCGACGGATAACGCAACTGAGCTTGCCACGACGTTGTCTCGTACAGCTAACCAAGCTCGTCAGGCACGAATTACCCAGGAAATTACAGAGATCGTCGGTGGCGCGGGAGCGCTCGACGACAGCGGAGAAAGTGACTAACCAATGACTACAGCTCTTAGTGAGCAGCAGACGGGCCTCAGCGGCCGTGTCGCACGCGTCATCGGCCCGGTTGTCGACGTGGAATTCCCTCGCGGAGAACTACCGGCGCTATTCAACGCGCTGACCGTCGACGTTGATCTAGAGGCCGTCGCCAAGACAATTACCCTCGAGGTTGCCCAGCACCTCGGTGACAACATCGTCCGCGCCGTATCGATGGCACCGACCGATGGTTTGATCCGCGGTGCCGAAGTGAAAGACACCGGTAAACCGATTTCCGTTCCCGTCGGGGACACCGTCAAGGGACACGTGTTCAACGCCCTCGGCGACTGCCTTGACGAGCCAGGGCTCGGCCGTGACGGCGAGCAATGGTCCATCCACCGTAAGCCACCGGCTTTCGACCAACTCGAAGGTAAGACCGAAATCCTCGAGACCGGTATTAAGGTCATCGACCTTCTCACCCCGTATGTGAAGGGTGGAAAGATTGGTCTATTCGGTGGTGCTGGTGTGGGCAAGACCGTGCTCATCCAGGAAATGATCACCCGTATTGCCCGCGAGTTCTCCGGTACGTCAGTATTCGCCGGCGTCGGCGAGCGTACCCGTGAGGGCACGGACCTCTTCCTCGAAATGGAGGAGATGGGCGTGCTCCAAGATACGGCCCTCGTGTTCGGCCAGATGGACGAGCCGCCGGGAGTTCGTATGCGTGTGGCTCTCTCGGGGCTGACGATGGCGGAGTACTTCCGTGACGTTCAGCACCAGGACGTGCTACTCTTCATCGACAACATCTTCCGTTTCAGCCAGGCAGGTTCCGAGGTTTCCACGCTGCTGGGCCGCATGCCTTCTGCTGTGGGTTACCAGCCAACATTGGCTGACGAGATGGGTGAGCTCCAGGAGCGCATTACGTCGACCAAGGGCCGTTCGATTACCTCTCTGCAGGCTGTCTACGTCCCCGCCGACGACTACACCGACCCGGCTCCTGCGACCGTGTTCGCCCACTTGGATGCGACCACAGAGCTCGACCGTTCCATCGCATCGAAGGGTATTTACCCCGCTGTGAACCCGCTGACCTCCACGTCTCGTATCCTCGAGCCTGGAATCGTCGGCGAGGAGCACTACCAAGTTGCGCAGCGAGTCATCAATATCCTTCAAAAGAACAAGGAATTGCAGGATATTATCGCCATTCTTGGTATGGACGAGTTGTCTGAAGAAGACAAGATCACCGTCCAGCGTGCACGTCGTATCGAGCGCTTCCTCGGCCAGAACTTCTTCGTTGCTGAAAAGTTCACCGGCCTGCCAGGCTCCTACGTTCCACTGAAGGACACCATCGACGCCTTCCGCCGTATTTGCGATGGCGAATATGACGCATACCCCGAGCGCTGCTTCAACGGCCTCGGTGGTCTCGACGACGTCGAAGCCGAATACAAGAAGCTGCAAGAGAAGTAAGGTAGGGACACCATGGCTGAAATTGCCACTGAGTTAGTCTCCGTTGAGCGAGCGCTATGGTCCGGTGCTGCGACGTCTGTCACCGCACAGACCACAGAAGGTGAAATCGGCATACTTCCCGGACACGAACCCATCCTTGGGCAGCTTGTAGAAAACGGTGTGGTCATCATCCGTACCACCGACGGCGAAAAGAAAGTCGCTGCAGTACAGGGCGGTTTCTTGTCCGTCGGCAAGCACAAGGTATCTATTCTGGCGGACCACGCCACGTGGTCTTCAGAAGTGGATGTTTCCAGCGCAGAGCAGAGTTACAAAGGCTCCGACACGGACTCGCGTGACCGTGCTCAAGCTCAATCCGAGCTGCGAGCAGTCCAGCGTGCGAAAGAAAAGTAGGTCGACTGTATAGCTCTCACCTACGCCCCCGTAGTTTCTAAGGCCATTTCTTAGGAACACGGGGGTTTCGTCGTCTATACTCAGCTCAAGGAACGACGTGCATGACGAGCCGTCGCCGGACGTAATGGGAGAGGTGGCCCATGGTTCTCTTCACCGTGACAATGGCGTGTATGGCCATCCTCGTATGGGGAATGGGAGTTGCCATATGGCGATTTTCGTGGATCCGGCCCCGTGGCATACCAGTCTGTACCGCCGTTTATCGTGACTGCCGACGACATCGCTGGCAACACGGGGTCATCATTTTGGGGGAAGACGCCGCAAAGCTTTACTTGCTACGGTCTCTTAAACCGGGGGCAGACTTATCGTGTGAAAGGCACAACATAGAAATTGTTGGCCGACGAGACGTCAAAACGGGGGTATTACGGCTATTAGCCGATCCGCGGATAGTCGAACTTCAAGCGGGGGATGTACGAGTGGATGTAGCCGGGGGACACGCTATGGATATGGCATTGGTGGCGTGGTTGGAATCCGCTCCGAGCACCAGGATTCAGCGGCTCAGTAAACACCCCCGACGGGTTAAAGAACGGGGATACAGTTTCCATCGCCACAGTTTACGACGTCGGCTATTGAGCGAAGGTGTGTTGGCGTAGTACGTGGCTAAAGGCCGCAGCGCTTTGTTCGAGGCCGTGACGTATTAGGTTCTGAGAGAACGCGATTTGGTATTCTCTCGCTCATGCGCCTTGTCATCGCTACGTGTTCCGTCGATTACGTGGGTCGTTTAACCGCCCACTTGCCCAAAGCAACTCGTTTACTCATGGTCAAAGCTGACGGATCAGTGTCAGTCCACGCCGATGACCGGGCCTATAAACCGCTCAATTGGATGACCCCGCCGTGTACGCTCACGGTTCACCCGATTACTATCGACGATTCCGACGCCGGCCTGACTGACGGTAGCTCCGTCGACAATTCTGAAGAACAGGGGACCGACGGCTCGGCTCGAACCGGACATGAGGAAGAGCTTTGGGTCGTCGAGAATAAAAAAGGGGAACAGCTCCGCATTACGGTGCATGACAAGATTTCCGACACCACGTATGACCTGGGCGAGGATCCAGGCCTCACGAAGGATGGTGTGGAAGCACATCTTCAGGAGCTGTTAGCGCAGCATCCGGAAGCGTTGGGGGAGGGCTTTACGCTCGTTCGGCGCGAATATCCGACCCCTATTGGGCCCGTCGATATCTTGACCAGGGACGCTAGCGGGAAGACCGTGGCCGTTGAGGTAAAACGCCGCGGCGGTATTGATGGCGTTGAGCAGCTCACGCGGTACGTCGAATTGCTCAACAGGGATGAAATCTTAGCCCCTGTGAAAGGGCTTTTCGCGGCGCAGGAGATCAAACCGCAGGCGCGGACGCTTGCGGAGGATCGTGGGTTTACGTGCGTGACCGTCGACTACGACGAGTTGCGTGGCACCCCGTCGCAAGAGCTTCGTCTTTTTTAGCGTGCTAGGGTCCGGGTGCCCGCTCGTCTAGTGAAAATGAGGCCCCAATAAAGGGCCCGCCGTTTCCGTCGGGCCGCAACAAAAATGGGGCCCACCAACGTGGACCCCACAGCGACAGGAAAACTTACTTTCCTGGCTGAGTCAGTTCGAGAAGAACTCCGCCTGCATCCTTCGGGTGGACGAAGTTAATGCGAGCACCGGCGGTTCCGTTCTTCGGCTCGTCATAAAGAAGCCGGGTACCTTGCTTACGCAGGTGGTCACAAAGGGCGTCGATATCGGTCGTGCGCAGACACATCTGCTGCAAACCCGGGCCCTTCTTGTCAAGGAACTTAGCGATAGTTGACTTTTCGTTCAGCGGGGCCAGAACCTGAATCATGCCCTGCAGCTCCGTGAGGGTCTTCGGGCCAACCATGGCCTCCTGAACACCCTGCTCTTCATTTGTTTCGACGTGGTGGCAAATCCACCCCATGTTCGTGCGGTACCACTCCAGCGTGGCATCCAAGTCAGCTGTGGCGATACCTACGTGATCCAGGCAGTTGACTAGTTCGTGCGGTACTTCGGTGCTGTACTCGTTGTTACTCATGCTTCTATGCTAAGCCCCCCGCGGCCAATATTGCTTCTTCGCAGGCGTATTCAGGGGTGTGATTTTGTACGACATTGTCAGTCAGGCTGGACTAGCATCGGGGCCATGATTGTTGCGTTTTCTGTTGCTCCGACTACTTCTACTGACGACGATGGTGGTGTCGCGGATGCGGTTGCTGAGGCAATCCGAGTTGTTCGGGAGTCTGGTCTTCCGAACGAGACAAATGCCATGTTCACTCTGATCGAAGGTGAATGGGACGAGGTTTTCGACGTCGTGAAGCGGGCAACGGAAGCTGTCAGTTCGGTGAGCCCGCGGACGTCCTTAGTGGTGAAAGCCGATATTCGCCCGGGTTACGACCATCAGCTCACCGAGAAGGTGGACGCGGTGAACCGTCGTCTCGCGTCGTCATCTGAGAAGTGAATGACGGACGGGCGGAGCGTCGTACCACGTAGCACCGCCCGACAGCATCGCCAAGAATATAGTGACGATACAGAACAATTAGACATTCTTACTGAGAGGGGTACAAGACAGTAATGACATCTCCGGGAAAAGGCCCTGAGCGGTTTATAGCTGGTGCAGTTGATTTAGGCGAAGTTAAAGCACGGGCTGAAGCTCGGGCCGAGGTGGAAAAGCAACGTCAGCGCCAAGCGCGCGGGATCGGCAGTACGGCGGGTTCATCTGCTGGGAATAATGCACCGGGCGGTGCCGGCGTTCCTGGTGACGGCTCTACGAGTGGTGCAGCGCAGATGACCGTCGATGTTACCGAGGCTAATTTTGAAAATGACGTCCTCAAGCGGTCTATGCAGGTCCCGGTCATTGTCGCTATTAGTTCGACGCGCTCGCCAGATTCTCAAGACATTGTCCAGAATCTTGAGTCCATGGCGCGTCAGGCGAATTACAAGTGGATCTTTGCCAATGTCAGTGCAGATACAGTTCCCCAGATTGTCCAGGCCTTTGGGGTCCGCGCTATTCCGACAGTCATAGCATTGGCGAATGGCCGCCCGCTTGATGCTCGCGAAGGGCAACAGCCGAAAGAACAATTACAGGGGTGGATCGACCAAATCCTGCAGGTAATCGGCGACAAATTGCCTGGTATTCCCGACGCCGATAAAGCGTCGTTTACTGAGAATGAAGAACCCCCATCAGACCCACGGTTGGACGCCGCTGAAGAGGCCCTTAATAACGGCGACTTCGATGCTGCCCTCGCCGCCTACGACAAGATTATCGACGCTGAGCCACACAACGCTGAAGCCAAGGCTGCGCGTGCGAACGTGTCGCTCCTCAAACGAGTGTCGGAGGTGCAGGCATCCGACGACCCGACGTCTGAACTAGAGAAGACCTTCGCCCAGGCCGACCAGTACATGATCTCGTCGAAGGAGGAAGACGCTTTTCGTGTGCTTCTAGACCTCCTGCGGGTATCAGCAGGAGATCAAAAGACCCAGGTTAGAGATCGGTTGATCGAACTGTTCACGCTGTGTGATCCCGCTGACCCGCGCGTAGCCACAGCCAGGCGGGAAATGGCGAGCGCCCTGTTCTAAAGCGCCCGCCTGGTTGGCCAGCAGACGGGTGGCGGTTCCTTTTACTAGCCCGGCCGGCTACGTCATCCCCGCGCTACCCGTCGAAGCGGAAGAACAGGGCACTCATGGCGGGCACGAAGATAGTCGCTGAGGCAGGGTAGCCGTCGTATTCACCGCTATTCGCCGTGATCTGACCCAGGTTTCCGCCGCCAGCGCCTTCATAATCGGACGAGTCGGTGTTGAGGATCTCTGTCCACCGTCCAGCATTGGTGAGGCCCAGTTGGTACTGGGGATATGTGGTTCCGGAGAAATTGAACACACAGGCGACGCGCTGCCCGTTCGACCCATACCGCATGAAGCTCAGCACGCCGCGTTGGGCGTCGCTAGCGTTAATCCACGAAAAACCGCTGGGTTCGTTGTCTTGTGTATAGAGCGCAGGGGTAGCAGAGTAGAGGCCATTGAGGTCCTTGACCAGGCGCGACACCGCTGCGTGGTATTCGCCCTCCCAGCCTTCTTGCTGCCCCCACGGCAGAGACTCGTCGTGGTTCCACTCGGTGGTTTGCCCAAAGTCTTGCCCTTGGAACAAGAGTTGCTTACCGGGGTGCGCCCACATAAACGCCAGATAGGTGCGCAGCCCTGCTGCTTTATTCCACGTATCGCCCGGCATCCGCGACCATAGCGTCCCCTTCCCATAAACCACTTCATCATGGCTAATGGGGAGAATGAACTTTTCAGACCAGGCGTAGACCAGCGAAAACGTGATATCTCCATGGTGCCAGGGGCGGTAAATGGGGTCGTTGGAGATGTATTCGAGGGTGTCGTGCATCCACCCCATGTTCCACTTGAACGTAAATCCCAGGCCGCCGTCGTACGTGGGGGCCGTCACCCCTGGCCACGAGGTGGATTCCTCCGCCACGGTCATTGTTCCGGGATAGGCCCTCTCGACGGTAGCGTTCATCTCCTGCAGGAATTGAACGGCATCGAGGTTCTCGCGCCCACCGTACTGGTTAGGGAGCCATTCGCCCTCTTTACGGCTGTAATCCAGGTACAAAATCGAGGCGACGGCGTCGACACGCAGTCCGTCGATGTGGAACTGGTCCACCCAGTACAATGCGTTCGCCACGAGGAAGTTGCGCACTTCCGCTCGTCCGAAGTCGAAGACGTAGGTACCCCAGTCCTTTTGTTCCCCTCGTCGCCAATCGGGGTGCTCATAGCAGGCCCGGCCGTCGAAGCGGGCTAGTGCCCACTCGTCCTTGGGGAAGTGCCCGGGGACCCAGTCCATGATGACGCCGATTCCAGCTTCGTGGAAGGCATTGACAAGAGCGCGGAACTCGTCGGGAGTGCCGAAGCGCGATGTGGGGGCGTAATACGAGGTGACTTGGTACCCCCACGACCCCGAGAACGGATATTCGGTGACCGGCATGAATTCCACATGCGTGTATCCCATATCCGAGACATAGGACACCAATTCATCCGCGAGTTCTGTGTAGGACAGGCCCTTATGCCAGGACTCCAGGTGCACTTCGTAAATCGAGATGGGCGAGTCGTGGAGATTCTTCCGCGTTTTCTCGGCCATCCACTCGTCATCGGACCATGAATAATCACTATCGGCCACGATCGACGCCGTAGCCGGCGGCACCTCAGCCCGCCGCGCCATGGGATCGGCTTTATCGATCCGATTCCCATCAGGCGTGGTCACGCAGAATTTGTAGTACGCCCCGGCAGCGACGTTGGGGATGAAAACTTCCCAAATTCCCGACGACCCCAGCGAGCGCATGGGGAACTGGTTCTTATTCCACGCGCAGAAAGATCCGGTCACGGTCACGCCCTGTGCATTCGGCGCCCACACAGCGAATGATGTACCGTCGACGCTCCCCATCTCGGTGTCGTAATGGCGGACATGAGCACCCAGCACTTCCCACAGGCGTTCGTGTCGTCCCTCGCCGATGAGGTGGATATCCATTTCCCCGAGTGTGGGTAGCCACGTGTACCCGTTAGCAATCGTTAAGGTCTCACCATCGGGATAGGTGATGTGCAGCCGGTGGTCAGTCACTCCGCCGTGGATGGATGCGGTAAAGAAACCATCACCGTCGTTAACCGCGTCGACAGTCTCGGACGGGGTCTCCACGGTGACTGACTCCGCGCCGGGGCGAAACGCCGTGATCGTCGTCGTACCGTCGTCGTGCGGGTGAGCCCCAAGAACGGAGTGCGGGTTGTAATGGGTACCTGCAAGTATTCGTGCGCGGTCATTCGGGTCGATAGTTGGCATGGTCTCTCCTCAGGGGGTGGGCGGCGTGTACGGGTACCGTCGTTTTAGCAGGTCTTAGCAGGTGTAGCGATACTCGTGGTGAGGAGCAAAGCCGCTGCGATCGCGATAGCCAGTGGGGATTTCGGGCAATTTGACGATGTGACACACGTTGAAGGTCGGATCGAGGCGCACATAATTGTCTTCACCCCACGTCCATTGTTGGTCAGTAATAAGGTCGTGAACCTCAACAGTCGAGGGCAGCCCCAGCGACTCCAGGCCAAGGTGAATTGTCGTCTCTTGAACGTTCTCAGAATCTAGATTGACAACGATGGCCAGCGCATTTCCAGTGAGCGGATCAACCTTGGTGTACGCCATGATCTTGTCGTTATCCGACGGCACTAGCCTGAGTGTCCGGAGCTGTTGAAGAGCAGGCTGCTCCTTGCGGATGGTATTAAGCACCGTCACGAACGGTTCCAGTGATTCACCGCGGAGGCGAGCGCCCTCAAAATCACGTGGCCTGAGCTGGTACTTTTCGCTATCGAGGTATTCTTCGCTGCCCTCTTTGACTGCGACGTGTTCGTAGATCTCGAAACCGGAGTACATTCCCCACGAAGGGCTCAGGGTGGTGGCGAGAGCTGCACGGATCGCGAACATCGCCTTTCCGCCGTGCTGAAGGCTTGCATGGAGAATGTCGGGTGTATTTACGAACAGATTGGGTCGGCAGGCATCGGCCGCATCGCGAATTTCCTCAGCAAATGCTTCTAGTTCTTTTTTCGACGTCTGCCACGTGAAGTAGGTGTACGACTGTGAGAAACCAGCTTTTGCCAGGCCATAGAGGATTGGCCGACGTGTAAACGCTTCCGCCAGGAACACGATGTCGGGGTAGGTCTGGTGGATCGTGGAAATCAGGCGCGCCCAAAACGCGGTGGGCTTGGTGTGGGGGTTATCCACACGGAAGATATGGACTCCGCGTTTGATCCAGAACACCAGGACGCGATGAATTTCGGCGAATAATCCTTCGGGATCATTATCGAAATCCAAGGGGTAGATGTCTTGATATTTCTTCGGCGGGTTTTCCGCATAGGCAATAGTGCCGTCGGGGAGAACGGTGAACCATTCGGGGTGAGCTGCAGCCCACGGGTGGTCGGGGGCACATTGCAACGCGAAGTCGAGCGCTACCTCGAGGTTGAGATCACGAGCCCGGGCAACAAACCCATCAAAATCGTCGAGCGTGCCGAGGTCGGGGTGGACCGCGTCATGGCCACCCTCAGATGACCCGATGGCCCACGGAGATCCGACATCATCCGGCGTGGGGTCAAGCGTGTTGTTCTTCCCCTTGCGGTTGATATGGCCGATGGGGTGGATCGGCGGGAGATACACAACGTCAAAGTTCATTCGCGCAATCCGGTCGAGAGACTCGGCGGCGGTCGCAAACGTTCCGTGCACCGGTTCGCCATTTTCCACGCCCCCAGTGGAGCGCGGGAAGAACTCGTACCAGGATCCGACGAGCGCGCGCCGAAGCTCCACGTACACCTCGTAGGTGCGGCCGCGCGTCAACAGTTCGCGGAGAGGTGTCCGTCGGAAAATGCTCGTCGTTTCTGCCGACAGTGCCGGGGCAATGCGCGCGCGAATATCGCGATCGGACCGCAATGACGCGGCCACAGACAACAGGTGGGGGCGGTCGGTGACGGAGGCAACGTTGTTGGCGGTGTCCTCCATAATCCGCGCACCGATTTCGAGGTCATTCGCGACCTCCTCAGCGCTTTGACCAGCTTCAACCTTGGCCTCGATGGCGTGCCGCCACGTGCGGTAGGGGTCCGACCACGCGTCGATACGGAACGTCCATGTCCCCGGGCAATCGGGCACGAATATGGCGTTGACCAGGTCGGGATCACCATGTGCCGGCACCATGGGGATGCGCTGAACGGCGGAGGGCCCCGACGCGGAGGTAGGCCCCTTCACGATGGCTGTGGCAGAGACCGCGTCGTGCCCCTCGCGCCACACGACAGCGCTGAGGGGGATGACCTCTCCGACCACTGCCTTGGCGGGTACTTCGCCACTGGATACGCGGGGGCGGACGTCGTCAATGCCGAGTCGTCCAACGGTTCCGAGCCGTCCGGTCACAGGTATCTCCTTTTTGTCGTGCTCCGCACTCGTTCTCTCCAACAGAGTAGAGGACAACCCAGATATCGCGCAGCACAGAACCCCTTTTTGGGCTGATCATTTCCGGCGGCAGTTCGTCGAAAGTGACGACGCTTTGTGCAAAGTGACGGAACGTGTCGTGGGTTAGCCCTAAGATGGTGATGTGACTCGACACGACACTTCTTCCCACACGCACGGTTCCGATGATTCTCAGCCTCACGCGACGGTTCGCTCTCGTGAGGAGCTTGATGCACTTCCGATTGACCCCGACGCTCTTATTTCCCTTGACGACGTGAGCGTCGTTCGGAATGGTTCGACGCTGTTGCAGCCCATGAACTGGGTGGTGAAGCCCGGGCAGCGTTGGGTCATTATCGGCCCGAATGGTGCTGGTAAGACGACGCTGATGAAGGTTGCGGGTGCGGAAACGTATCCGACGACGGGCCGCAGCGTGATCATGGGCGAGGTCTTAGGCAAGACCGATGTGCGGGATGTGCGCACGATGATCGGTATGTCGTCGTCCGCATTGGCCCAGCGTATTCCGGGCCGCGAGCGTGTTCTCGACTTAGTGATCTCCGCCGGATACAACATTCTCGGTCGGTGGCGTGAGCAGTACGACGCCGTCGATAAGGAACAAGCCACGCTCATCCTCGAGGATCTCGGCGCGATGCATTTAGCCGACCGCACGTGGTCGACCCTGTCAGAAGGGGAGCGCAAACGGGTATTAATCGCGCGCTCGTTAATGACCGATCCGGAACTACTTCTTCTCGACGAGCCAGGCGCTGGTCTTGATCTGGGCGGGCGTGAGGATCTCGTCGAGCGACTATCCACACTGGCGGATAACCCTGATGCTCCCGTGATCGTTATGGTTACTCACCACGTGGAAGAAATCCCTCAGGGATTCACCCACGCAATGCTCCTTGACGAGGGCAAACAGGTTGTCGCCGGACCTATCGACGAGGTCCTCACCGGAGAGAATTTAACGAAGACGTTCCATCAGCCGATTACGTTGGATACCGTCGACGGTCGTTTCTTCGCTCACCGAGTGAAATCGTCGCGGCGTCATCGTTGATAATTCCGGTAGTGTTTGAGCTAATCTACGATGCTCACTGAGAACGATGCTCGCAGAAGATGCTCACGGACGAAACTGTGAGATAGCAGTGTGGTGTACAAGTTGTCTGCTTGGCAGAAAGGGAGGGTCATGTTTCTGACACCGACAGGTGAGAGACGTGCCTCTACCGTTCTGTTGCTGCGGGACACGGTGTGGGGGATGGAGGTTTACGTTCAAGAACGCGCTTCCACCATGGTCCACTACCCGGAAATGACCGTTTTCCCTGGTGGCGGAGTTGACCAGCGTGATCTTCCTGGGGATGCTGACGGTGATGGCGTGGATTCGCCGGAGCTTCGGTGGGTTGGTCACGATACATCGTGGTGGGCGCGTCATTTGAAAGTTCCGCGAGACGATGCCCGTGCACTGGTTTGTGCCGCTGTGCGAGAAACATTTGAAGAATCGGGAACTCTGCTGGCCGGCCTGCACGATGGCAATGTTGTGGGCGATACCGACCCCTACATTCCTTTCCGCTCGCGCCTAGAAAGCCACGAGTTGGCGTTCTCTAATTTCCTGGACGACACTGGTCTGTATCTGCGTGCTGACCTGCTGCGACCCTGGGCAAACTGGGTGAGCCCACCCGGGGACACGGCGCGCTATGACACCCACTTCTTTGTGGCCGCGCAGCCGGAAGGCCAGAATACCCATGATGATGCGATAGAGGCCGCGTCGAGCGGGTGGTTTAGGCCGTCAACATTGCTCGATGGCTGGCGTTACCGCAAAATCCGTCTCCTTCCGCCGACGTGGGTGCAGTTGCGTATGTTGGACACATTCCGAACTGTTGATGAAGTGCTGGGGTACGCCTCGGATCTGACTGTTGAACCTGTGACCGGCGCGGTTCGGGATCGTCCCTTTATGGATGAATATTTCACTGTGGAACGCTCCTTCGACACCTACTATGCCCGTGGGTGGGCCTAACGGTGTTATCGCGAGACGACGTTGCGTGGATAACGAGCCATCCGGACGCGTGCGCCGAGGCAGAACCGCTGGAGTTTTCGAAGGCCACTGAATTTGCCGACGGGGCTCGGTTGCGCTCGAAATATGGCCAATATGGTCGCGCGTTGACTGAATTAATGGTTGCTCGACGGTCGGCGCGGGGTCCTCGACCGGTGGACGCCAAAGTATCCGAGAGTGTTGTTGACGAGTGGCTTGTCGACGCGGAGTCGGTTCAACAGGCAACTGCCCTGGTGATTGCTCAGTACAGGGCGCGACGGCTGGCGTTGGCGCCGTCGCTGCAGGCAGGCGGGCTGGTGCACGATGTGACATGCTCCATTGGTAGTGAGCTTGCTGCTCTTGCTGGTGAGGGGTTGACTGCGATCGGTTCTGATATCGATCCCGGCAGGGTAGCCATGGCCCGGCACAATATGTCGGTTCTTGAGAAGGCTGCGCGAGAGGAAGTAGGCTCGGGAATAGATGGCGTAGACCCGGAGCGGTTCATTCGCCCGTTGATTGCCCGAGCCGATGCCTTGTGTCCAGTGTCGTTTCCGGCTGTTGTTATCGCTGATCCTGCACGGCGTGCTCAAGGTCGACGAATCTCTCAGCCCCAGGATTTAATCCCGCCGCTACCTGGCTTGATTGACATATGGCGTGGTCTGACGCCTGATAGTTCGCCGGAGCTCGTCGTGAAGTGCGCCCCAGGGATCGATTACTCCAGTTGGGATGGGGAAGTAGAGATTATCTCCGTCGCCGGTGCGGTGAAAGAGGCATGTTTGTGGACGCCCGAAATCGCGGCGTCAACGTCGGGAATTCGTGCGCTACTCACGGGTGACGGTCATACGGATGATGACAGCCCGGATCACCAGCGACGGATTACGCGCCGGGCAACTCTGATCCATGCGGATGGATCCGTCGATATGTTTACTGATACGGATCCAGAAGTCCCGCAAACGGCAGATTCTTCGGCACCTTCGTCGGATATAGATGAGGCCACGGAAAGCGGAAAGAAAAGCCTGGCCGATCGGTACATCGTCGATCCGGATGGAGCGATTGTTCGGGCGGGATTGGTGCGCCAAGCCGCGTACCGGTGGGGGATGCGTCAGATCGATCCCCATATTGCCTTCTTAACTGGTGATACTCCGCCAGCAGGTGTTTTAGCGTGTGAGGTGCTGGATGCTGTGCCACTGTCCAAACTGACGTCGACGATGGCGAAGCGTGCTCCTGAGCAGATCGAAATTCTCGTGCGTGGTGTGGCAGCGAACCCCGATCATGTTCGGGCAAAAATCATGTCTGCTGTGCGGAAGCATTCGGGGAAGAAGACGCGGAATCAGCGCAAGAACGAAGCCTCTGCTCACCGACTGTCTCAAGCGGAGGCGACTGCGGACTCACCGTCGTCTGGGGTGTCAGGTGGCAGTTACACGATCGTGATCACGCAGGTGGGGGATAGACAAGGCAAGAATTCCTCGGTCGCGTTCATTTGCGGTCCGCGAGAAGTCCATTAATAAGGTCCATTGACAACAACGCCAGTAATCCCGGTGAGACCGCGGGAAGCAGATCGGATCGCGGGAATGATGTCGGCGCTGTGGCCCGCACAAACGGGGGCATTGGTCACGGGTCTAGAGAGTTTGAACACACTTTTGTGTGCTAGGCCACAAAAGTGCGTTAAAGTGGTCTTCAAAACGAGCGAGATATTGATGTGAGGTACGCCGGCGACGGCTGCAGCCTCCGGTTTTTCGCCCCCGACACCATGAGAAAGGTGAATGAATGTCGAACATTGTCGTGTTAGTTAAGCAAGTACCGGACACCTACTCCGAGCGGCAGCTCACCGAGGACGATTACACCGTCGACCGCGAGAGCACCGATCAGGTTCTCGACGAGATCAATGAAAACGCCGTGGAAGCAGCCCTTCAGCTCAAGGAAGCAGGAGGGGATTACACAGTCACCGCGTTGACCGTCGGCCCCGAAAGTGCCAAGGAAGCACTGCGGAAGGCATTGTCGCTCGGCTGCGACGAAGCTATCCACGTATGTGATGATGCCCTCGCTGGCTCCGATGTGCTGGGAACTGCATGGACACTGTCGCAGGCCCTCAACTTGGTTGATGACATCGAACTCATTATCTGTGGCAACGAGTCCACCGACGGCAATATGGGGACCGTGCCTGGGTTGATCTCGGAATACCGCCAGATCCCTGCGGTGACTGGTCTGCGTTCATTCTCCGTCGAAAATGGCACGGTCACCGGCGAAAGCGCTCGTGAAGAGGGCGTCTACAGCCTGGAGGCTCCAACACCGGCCATTATCTCCGTAACTGAGAAGGCCAACGAGCCCCGCTTCGCTGCATTCAAGGGAATCATGGCCGCAAAGAAGAAGAAGATCCAGCAGGTCGATCTTGAAGATATTGGAGTCGACGCTGCCAACGTCGGATTGGAAAATGCTGCGACGTCCGTGACCGGATACGCACCCAAGCCGGAAACGTCCGCTGGTGAAATCATTACCGACGAAGGCGATGGCGGAACGAAGTTCGTGGAATTCTTGGCCAACGAAAAGCTCATCTAAACGTGGCATCGAGACCATAACTCACCATCGTTGTTTGTTTACTAACAGGAATATTCGGTCAGTAATGGCCGGTAACGAAAGGACTTTCCCATGACTGATGTACTAGTTCTCGTCGAACATGCTGATGGAGCCTTGTCCAACAACACCAACGAACTGATTACCGCTGGTCGCGTGTTCGGTTCCGTGGGGGCGGTTGTTGTCGGCGCTACAGGCACAGCAGAAGCCTTGAAGGACGACTTAGCCGCTGCGGGTGCGGAAACCATTTACGCAGCAGAAAACGATTATGCTGCTAACTACTTGGTCACGCCTTCTGTCGATGCCTTGTCTGCCCTGGCAGCTGGCCTCGAGGTGCCTGTCATCATTTCGTCCTCCGCGACGGGCAAAGAGATCGGTGGGCGCGTCGGTGCCCGCGTAGCATCCGGTGTTCTCTGCGATGTGACAGAGATTAATGCCGACCATACCGCCGCCAGCTCTATCTTCGGTGGCGATTACACCGTCGAGCTCTCCGTCGGAGGATCATCCCCGATCTTCCTCCTCCGCCCCGGTTCGGTGGATCCCGAGCCCCAGGCGGCCGCAGGAAATATTGAGCCCGTCGAGATGCCTGAGCCCGGCCCAGTTGCCGTGAAGATCACGTCCTTCTCCCCGGCAGAGGCTGGCGATCGCCCCGAGCTCACCGAAGCGAAGATCGTGGTCTCTGGTGGCCGCGGCGTCGGATCCGCCGACGGGTTCGCCGACGTTATCGAGCCTTTGGCCGATGCTCTCGGCGCTGCAGTGGGTGCTTCCCGTGCCGCCGTCGACTCTGACTACTACCCGGGCAAGTTCCAGGTGGGACAAACGGGTAAGACGGTGTCGCCGGACCTCTATGTTGCGCTCGGTATTTCAGGTGCTATCCAGCACAAGGCAGGTATGCAGACATCCAAGACCATCGTTGCGGTCAACAAGGATGAGGAAGCAGCCATCTTCGAGATCGCCGACTTCGGTATCGTCGGTGACCTGTTCGACGTGGCTCCTCAGGCTACGGAGGCCATTAAAAGCCGCTAGATGACTCTGCACCGCTCGGTGCGTGAGTACTAGATGAAGGCTTGAACGAGCTGTATTACCCTTCGAAGGGTGACTACAGCTCGTTTTTTTATGGATCATGCCGCAACAAGTCCTCTCCGACAGGTTGCCAAAGACGCCATCATGGACTCGTGGGATCTGTTGAACCCCGGGGGCCAGTACGCGTCAGGGCGTGATGCACGCAAAGCTGTGGAAGAAGCCCGCGAGACCATCGCGCGTCTTCTCGGCGCCGAGCCGATCGAGGTCATTTTCACGGCATCCGGAACAGAGGCCGATAACCTTGCTGTGCAGGGACTTTATGCCGAACGTGCCCATGAAAATTCATCGCCACACCGTGTCATCGTCGGATCGGTGGAACATCCCGCCGTGCTTGAACCGGCCAAAGCGCTGGGCACAGATCCGTCATCTCCGGGGCCAGAAGCAGATGTTATTGAGGTGCCCGTTGATTCCAGCGGCCATTACCGCACCGATTTTCTTGCCGACGTTCTTACCGACGGACCAGCCACACTCATGGCTCTCCAGTGGGCGAACAATGAAACCGGCGCGTTACAACCGGTTGATGCGATCGCATCGCTGGCCGCAGAGCACAACGTCCCGTGGCACGCTGATGCCGTGCAGGCCGTTGGCCACGTTCCCGTGGACTTCCATTCGTCGGGTGCAACGACGATTGCGGCGTCGGCACACAAATTTGGTGGCCCGCGATCAACCGGCCTGTTGTTGTGCGGACGTGCGACGAATCTTCACAAGATTCTGCGCGGCGGCGGGCAGGAAAGGTCCATTCGCCCAGGAACGCTGAATGTTGCCGGTGCGGCGGGGACCGCTGCTGCCTTGACCGAGGCTTGTCGCGAGATGGAGGCCGAACGCGCTCGGCTTTCCGGCCTTCGGGACCGCTTACTGTCCTTCATAAAGCGAGAGATTCCGGATTCGTTAATTCATACGGCGGACCCAGCGCTGCCGGGACACGTTCACGTGAGTTTTCCGGGCGCGGAAGGCGACAGCCTCATTATGTTGTTGGACCAAGCCGGCTTCGACGCGTCGACCGGGTCGGCATGTGCGGCTGGCGTGAATCGGGTGAGCCATGTGGTCATGGCGATCGGCGTGGAGCCCGTCGCCGCCCGCGGAACGCTGCGGTTTACCTTGGGTCGGCCGACCTCGGAGGATGACGTCGCCGCTCTAGAAGCGGTCCTCCCGAAGATTGTCGAACAGGCGCGTGCTGCCGGGATGGCATAAGCAGGGTTGTCCCGGTGAGCACAACTACCTAAAGTGTGTGGCTTAGTTTCGTATTCAACAGATGGGATTGTCATGCGTGTAATGGCAGCAATGAGTGGCGGTGTTGATTCATCCGTTGCCGCTGCGCGATTGGTCGCCGAGGGGCATGAGGTCATCGGCGTTCATTTAGCACTAGCCTCGACGCCGACGACGTTGCGCGTCGGTTCGCGCGGGTGCTGTTCGCTGGAAGACTCCGGCGATGCTCGCCGTGTTGCCGATGCACTGGGAATCCCTTTCTACGTCTGGGACTTTTCCGATCGATTCCGCGAGGACGTCGTCGATCCTTTTATTAATTCGTACGAGATGGGGGAGACCCCCAACCCTTGTTTGCGGTGTAATGAGAAGATCAAATTCCAGGCGCTGCTCGACCGTGGTATCGCGCTGGGGTTTGATGCCGTGGCGACGGGCCATTATGCGCGGTTGAAGGACGGTGAACTCCGCCGGGCCATCGACGATAAGAAAGACCAATCGTATGTCCTGGGGGTGTTGAATGATGAGCAGCTGGCCCATTGTTTATTCCCGCTGGGAGACACCCGCAAGCCGGATATCCGCAAAGAGGCGGAGGCTGCTGGACTCGTGACGGCCTCGAAGCCCGATAGCCATGACATTTGCTTCATCCCGGATGGGAATACGAAGGCGTTCTTGGGCAACCACATTGGCGTCCGGTCGGGTGATCTGAAAGACCGGGATGGCAACGTGATCGGCCATCACGATGGCATCTACGGTTTCACCATTGGGCAGCGTAAGGGGCTCGGTCTACCTGGTCCAGCGCCCGACGGTAAACCCAGGTATGTCACCGATATTGATGCTGACACCGGGACTGTTACCGTCGGCACGCGCGACGATCTTCGTGTGGGGCGGTTGTATGCCGATCGTCTCATTCGCCTCGATGAGCATGAAGGATCGACGCAGGAGTGCCAGGTCCAGGTTCGTGCCCATGGCGGTGTTGTCGATGCCACGGTAACTATTGACGACGGTGTGGCAACGATTGATCTCCATTCCCCGCTGACTGGTGTTGCGCGTGGTCAAGCCGCGGTGGTTTACCGTCCCGACTCTGATGGCGACATTGTGTTGGGTTCGGGGACGATTTGTGACACGGTGCCGGTCTCTAAGCTGCAACCAACCACCGCGGGCGCGTCCTCGAACAGCTAATATGCTGGCCATGAACCAGAAATCGGCCGGCGCGACGTGGGCGTCGGGGTGGGGAGCGCTGGAGACTGGCGATCCTCGCGAGGCGGCTCGCATTATCGCGGGGGAGGCTGCGTTGCCGTTCATCCCGCAGTTGATTAACCGGGGTGTGGGGTCGTCATTGTCGGGATCGACATTGTCCTTGTTGTCCTCTTCCTATGTTCAGGGGCCACGATCGTGGCAAATGTCGGGCCCGACGGTGGCATCACGCCGCCGCAACGATGAGATCCATCGCGACATCGATGTGTACGAGGAAGCGTGGGAAGGGGGTTCCGCGCTCTCTAGCCAGGAGATAAAGGTTCAGGTTATGGGCCCGTGGTCACTGGCGGTAGCGACGGAATTATCGGATGGCCACCGTATCGTGTCGGATAGGTCGGCGGTTCGCGGTTTTCACGACGAGTGGAGCGGCGGTGTTGCCGAGTATCTTTCGGAGATCCACCGCCGGTTTGGCAAGCGTATTGTCCTGCATATTGAGGAGCACTACGTGGGCACGCTCGTCCGGGGACGTATCGCTGGGACTACTGATTGGGACATTATTCCTCCCGTCCACAACGATATTCTGAGTACTGAGTGGGACAGGACCATCGGGGGCGTGTTCGACGAGCTAGGAGGGGTTACTACCGACGACGCCTCTCATGGTGTTGTTACTGGTGTTGTGATGTCCTGTGGGGCATCGCTACCGGATGATCTCGAGATGCCAGCGTGGGCAATGCCGCTGATCGGGTTGGATGAACTGGAACGCGCTGCCGCGGATGGGTCGTCGACGCACCACATGCTCGACCGAGTGGGTGAGCTTATCGACGCTGATGGTCGGTCGATGGTGATCGGCGTGGCGGGCGACAACGGTGCTGCCGGTGATGCTGCTGGGATCGTTCGCGGGGCTACTGCCGACGGTGCTGGTGCTCGTGCCGGTGGTGACACTGGTGACCACGATCGCGACCAGGCCATCGTGACAACCGCGTACGCTAGTGAGGATCCCGCCCGTGATCGCGCGGTACGCATTGCCCGCGTGTGGAAAGCGATGGGGATTAACCCGATCCTTATGGGGGAGCGGGTGAGCATTGTTGAAGGACATGGCCGACGTGGGTGGGAGCAGTCCACCGCGGAATCGCTGCGTTTAGCTGACGATGTGAGGGATATGCTCCGCCGCGATAGCGGAGACCTATAGCCCTGGCGGCGGCTGTAGCCGTGACCGCCCTGGCAGCCCCGCCGATCCCGCGTTTTACTTAGATTGAGTTGGCCGCTGCACAGAACTCTGTGCGGCAGTAATCACAGCTTGAATAGCTGTCACGTACCAATCTTCCACTTCGGTGTTATCCAGCGGTTCAACAGCACGAGTGTTCTCGGTTTCCACCGCGGTGTGGTGCTGCATCACGGGGACAGAATCGTGTCCGGAATCGGCATTATCCTCACCAGAGGAACCTGGGGTGACTTCGCGACCGTGCGGCCCTTTGGCCGCACCATGGCCATTCATGGGACCACCCATCGCGGTGACACCAGCATTAATCAGCGACTGGATACTCGAGATCAGCTCCGGCTTCAATTCCGCCGGAATGTCGGGCAGTTTATCCACCTCACGCGCCAGAGCCTGGGTCAATTTGGCATGCAGACGTCCAATTCGTGCTCGTGCGTCGTCGTCAAGATGAACTCGGGACAGAGCGGATCTCCACGAGTGCCGGGACTCGCGGGCCTCGCGGAAACTGGCGCGGGCGTAGGCCTCGATAGTGTTGAGCGGCCCTGGCGCATCGTCCATTTGGTCGGTGATGACCTGGGCGCGCCGGGGGAAATCCCGAACGACGACGGCCTCGATCATGTCGTCGACATTGTTGTGATACCGGTAGAGGCTTGACCTGCCCATACCGAGGCGCTTGGCCACAGTCCCGACGGTGAGTGGGGCTGCGTTCTGGTCGGTTTGGGATTCTTCGAGGATTTCTTCGACGGCATCGAGGATTTTCTCGGACGTTTGACGCCGGTGTTCAATCACTGACTTCGCTGAAATCCTTGGCATGAGGCTATCCTAACCTTTAATTGTGGTGAGTGAAAGTAGCGGGGAAGAAAAACCCCATCATTGTGTAGCAGCCCTACTGTTGCATGTGGGTCACGTGCGTGAACCATCCCGCATTGGCCACGCGGTGGAGAAATCCGTCATCTCTCGGCCTTGTGACGCGAAATAGTCACGCAGATGTATTTGGTAGTCGAAATAAGAAACGGCCTGAAACTCCATCAACTCATCGGATGTTTTCTTCACCAAATCAGGCCACATCCGTGCCATTTTCCACGCCACCCGAGCCGCCGCGAGAGCATCTGCGCTGGCATTGTGGGCATTGTCCAACTGAATTCCATAACGCTTCACCAAGGTCCCCAACTTACGCGGGCCTGTCCGCTGTGGCTCCAACGCCCGGTCCATCACCAGGGGGTCGAACACTAATCCACTGCAGACGAATGATGGCTCCAGGTGCCGCAAAATCGTGAGGTCATAGGCCGCATTGAACACGATGAGCGTCTGCCCACGCTCCCATCCGTCGTAAATCGCACGAATCGTCTTGTGCAAGACATCGTCATGAGGTTCACCATGTTCCCTCGCGTACTCCGTCGAAATCCCATGAATTTGTGACGCTGATTCAGGAATCTCAATGCCCGGGTCGGCGAGTAGCTCGGTGGAATTGGCCGATCCACCATGGATGGACACGAGTGCCGACGTCACAATTCTCGCCTGTAGAGGATTAGTGCCCGTGGTCTCCAGATCGAAGCTGAGCATAGAGGAGGGATCAAAGTGACTCGGCGCGGACGATGGAAGCGGCATAGGCATAGATTAGACGACGGGTCGGACACGGGGATAGGTGTTCGGTCTGCACCGACATTGGCCGTGGTAGCGCCTGTGGTAGCACCTGCGACGTTGTCCACGGCGTGCGCTGGTAGTGGCAGCTGTGATGTGGGCCGGCGGTGAAATCCCTCTATGCTGGGCGTGTGAATAATTCCGGGAATTCCACTGACGTGAGCACCGATCTTCAAGCACAATGGAACTCGCTTGCTGCTGATGTTCGGCACCACCGTGACCTGTACTACAACAGTGAGCCCGTGATCTCGGATGCCGAATTCGATCACCTTTTCAAGACCCTCCATGACCTGGAAGCAGACCATCCGGAGCTGGCCAAGAATGGTTCACCGACGGCGGAAGTGGGCGCGCCCGTCCCGACCCCTACCGAGACCAGCAGCGCCGAAGTAACTTTCGCCCCGGTACGTCACATCGAGCGGTTGTACAGCCTGGACAATGTTTTTTCGAAGTCCGAGTTGCTGGAGTGGCTGCATAGAACCCCCGCGCCGACGTACTTGACGGAGTTAAAGATCGACGGTTTATCCATCGACCTGGTGTATCGCGACGGCGAACTCGTGTCCGCCGCGACTCGTGGCGACGGCCTCACCGGCGAAGACATCACCCCGAACGCCCGGACGATCTCGGATATCCCCCAAACGATTTCTCCGACGGACGAGTACCCCGTGCCCGAGTTGGTGGAAGTGCGCGGCGAAGTGTTCATTGGTGTCGAAGAATTCGCTGTGATTAACGCCGACCGCGTGGAGCAAGGCCGGAAGCCCTTTGCCAACCCACGCAATGCCGCAGCGGGATCCCTGCGTCAAAAGAACCCCGCGGAAACCGCTAAGCGGAATCTGTCGATGATCTGCCACGGGATCGGAGCACGCGAGGGCTGGGAGCCTTCGACCCAACATGATGCGTACACTGTTTTGGCCGCGTGGGGTTTTCGGGTATCCCCGTACACCAAGCGTGTGACCTCGGCAGATGAGGTCATTGCTCAAATGGAATATTGGGGCGAGCACCGTCACGACGCGACCCACGAAATGGACGGTCTAGTCGTAAAAGTTGATGACCTAGCTGAGCAGGAGGATTTGGGCGAGACCTCGCGCGCTCCCCGGTGGGCTATTGCCTACAAATATCCGCCCGAAGAGGTCGTGACGACGCTGCGCGATATTCGCATCGGCATCGGCCGGACTGGTCGCGCGACGACGTACGCCGTGCTAGATCCCGTCCTGGTGGCTGGCTCAACGGTCGCTCGGGCGACGCTACACAACCCGTCGGAGGTCCACGACAAAGGTGTGTTGATCGGTGATAGAGTCACCATCCGCAAGGCCGGTGAGGTCATCCCCGAAGTACTGGGACCGGTGGCCGACGCCCGTGACGGGGCCGAAAAGCCGTTTGTGTTCTCCACTGTCTGCCCCGAATGCGGCACGCCGTTGGTCCAGGCCAAGGCGGATGACGCGGATTGGAGATGCCCCAATACACAAGGGTGCCCTGGTCAGTTGCTGGCTCGGATGACCTATTTGGCTGGCCGATCCGCCTTCGATATCGATGCCCTGGGTGTGTCGGGTATCCAGGACCTCATCAGGTCGGGAGCACTAACCAATGAATCCGAGCTCTTTGATCTCGATGAATCACATCTTCGTTTGAAGTCGGTGTTTACCACGAAAGCGGGGAAGATCAACGCGACGGGGAAGGCGTTGCTGAAAAACCTCGAGGAAGCGAAGTCCACCGAGTTATGGCGGGTTATCGTGGCGCTTTCTATTCGTCACGTGGGCCCCACAGCTGCTCGTGCGCTGGCCACGAAATATGGTTCTCTCGAGGCCATTCGCAGCGCGTCCGAGGAGGAGCTAGCTCGAATCGATGGAGTCGGCAGCATCATTGCGGCGTCGTTGTGCTCATGGTTTGCCGTCGATTGGCATATAAAAATTGTCGACGCCTGGGCCGCGGCCGGTGTCCGCATGGAGGATGACAAGCAGCAAGCGCAACCGCAGACCTTGGAGGGCACGACCGTCGTCGTCACGGGTACGTTGGAAGATTTCACGCGTGACTCGGCGAAGGAAGCGATTATTTCGCGGGGAGGTCGCGCAGCGGGGTCGGTCTCCAAGAAAACAAATTATGTTGTCGTCGGGGCGAATGCTGGATCGAAAGAGACGAAAGCGCGGGACCTCGGGTTGCGTATTCTCGACGAGGACGGTTTTAAAGAGCTTTTAGAAACAGGCCGTGTGAGTGACCCTGCTTAAGCAGCAGCTTTCCCTTTGGCCGACTATTCGGTCATGATGCTAACGATGACATAGACGACATGAGATAGACGACATTCAGGAGTAACACATGCCTCCCGCCCAAAACCCCCACCCCTCCAATTCTGATTATTTGAGCTTAGTAGTTCGCGCCCCCGTGTATGACGCCGCGGAGAGAACGCTGCTCGAGCCGATGCCACGGATGTCGCAGCGATTGGGCAATGACGTCTATGTCAAGCGCGAAGACACCCAGCCGGTCCATAGTTTCAAGGTCCGCGGCGCCTACGCTCGCATGGCGGCCCTCACCGATGACGAGAAACGCCGTGGCGTGGTCACGGCCTCGGCGGGTAACCATGCGCAGGGTATTGCTCTATCCGGCAGCATTATGGATGTGTCGGCACTCATCGTTATGCCGACGATGACCCCGCAGATTAAGGTCGATGCCGTCGGGAACTTCGGTGGCGAGGTCCTTCTTTTCGGCGACAACTTCGACGAGGCCAAGGAACGCGCCTCTGAAATTGCCCAATTGGAGGGCCGAGTTTTCGTCCCTCCCTTCGACGATCCACATGTCATCGCTGGTCAGGGGACCATCGGGCTGGAGATCTTCCAGCAAGCGTCGACAGTTGACCGGGTTTTCGTTCCCGTCGGCGGTGGTGGTCTAGCCGCTGGCGTCGCCGTCGTGTTGAAGCAACTGAACCCACGCATCAGCGTTATCGGTGTGGAGCCCGAGGGCTCGGCCTGCTTGACCGCAGCCTTGAAGGCCGGCGAGCCCGTCACATTGGACCGTGTTTCGCTATATGCGGAAGGTGTGGCAGTCGCCCGCATCGGTGACGAGACCTTCCGTGTATGTCGGGATAATCTCGACGAGGTCATCACGGTTAATTCCGACGAAATCAGTGCTGCCGTCAAAGATATTTTCGACGACACCCGCGCGGTGGCCGAGCCGTCGGGGGCCGTTGCTCTCGCGGGGTTGAAGAAATACGTGACGACCCACGGAGTGCATGGTGAGACACTGGCCCACGTGCTCTCTGGTGCGAACCTGAATTTCCATGGCCTCCGGTACATTTCCGAACGCGCTGAGCTGGGTGAACACGGCGAAGCGCTCTTGGGTGTGACTATTCCGGAGCGTAAAGGCGCGTTCCTCGAGTTCTGCCAGGTTCTCGGCGGCCGGTCTGTGACGGAATTTAACTATCGCGTGGATGACCATGATCGTGCGCGCATCTTCGTGGGTGTTCAGCTCCACGAGGGGGATCAAGAGCGCGACGACATCATCGTGGACTTGCAGGAGCGTTCCTATGATGTCGTCGATTTATCCAGCGACGACGCTGCGAAGGAACATGTCCGCTACATGATTGGCGGGCGAGCACCTAGGCATTTCAACGAGCGCGTGTTCTCCATCCATTTCCCTGAGCACCCTGGTGCCTTGCTCCACTTCCTGAAGGTCCTGGGCACGCACTGGAATATTAGCCTTTTCCACTACCGGAGCCACGGTATGGATTACGGTCGCGTGCTCTGCGGATTCGATGACACGGAGAACCCGGCGGGCGATGGGTCGGATGATGATTTCGACCATCACATGCAAGAACTGGGGTACCAGTTCAAGGAGGTCACGGACTCTGTGGCCTACACGTACTTCCTCAAGTCATAGGGCGTTTATCGTAGGCTCCCGGTTCCCGCGCTAGTCCATCATGGCGCTCAGGATGGTGCCGAGCTTGCCGAGGTGTTCAACCTCCCCGGCAAGGAAATCCGGGCCGCCTGGGCGGCCGATGACGAGAACCTCGTCCTCGTCGCTAATCGGTGCGGCCGCTAGCGCTGAATCCATGACCGTCCAGCTCTCGGGCAGCCAATCGTCGTCCTCACGGTCAAGGCATCGGGCCGTCGTCACCGGGGTGGACTGAAGAATGCGCCCATCATCCTCAGGGGCGGCCATGGACGCGGCAAGGCGATGCACGTCGGTCTGTCCGCTCAGTACGATGGCCCACCCCGCCGACATCGTCGTCGGAAGTCCGTCGACAAGAAGTTGGAGAGCTTTGCTTCGGGATGGTGCCTGGGCAATCGATGCCAACATGGCGACCTGACCGGATCGGTTCACCGAGCCAGAGAACGGGCGGATGGAATCGACCTCGACGCCATCGACCTGTTGAGCTGCGGTAATAAGGGTGTCGGGGAGGGATGTGGGCGGAAGATCGATGACAATATCGTCCACAACGGCACCGTCGGAAAAATTGTGGCTGACGATATCGACGCTGCGGATATCCCCGCCGACTTCGCCGATCGATGCGGCAAGACGGCCTAAGCTGCCGGGAGCATCAGGCAGGAAGACGC
Source organism: Corynebacterium sp. c7Ub_26 (assembly GCF_053760365.1). Taxonomy (NCBI): domain Bacteria; kingdom Bacillati; phylum Actinomycetota; class Actinomycetes; order Mycobacteriales; family Corynebacteriaceae; genus Corynebacterium; species Corynebacterium sp. c7Ub_26. The sequence goes on from NZ_JBSNBL010000001.1 coordinate 432,084, forward strand.
GGAGGAGGAACGACATAGAAAACCCTTTATTCGACGGTGCGGTGTGATCATTGCGCTGTGATCAACTAGACAGTGTAGGCGTTCCTCGTGACAAGCGTGGGAACCGGGTGACAGAAATAGACAGATTGGTGCATTTCGGGTTGTTGCACCCCGATGCGCGTGGCGACCGTCGGCGGCCGTCCCCCTAAGGCCACATGAATCCCGGAACCGGCTAAGCTAGGGGAGTCATCATTGTCACACCAGGTGAAGGAACCACTGTGTCTTCTATTTCCCGCGACGAGGTCGCGCACCTTGCGCGCTTGTCTCGGCTCTCTCTCACCGACGACGAGCTGAATGAATTCGCTGACCAGATCGACGGCATTATCGAGCACGTCCAAAAAGTATCGAATGTTGATACCGAGGGCGTTGAGCCGATGAGCCATCCCTCTGATCTTGCCGGTGTTATGCGCGAGGATGAAGTTCATCCGACGTTGACGGCTGAGCAGGCCTTGGATCAGGCCCCGGCTAGCCAGCGTGACCGTTTCGAAGTACCGCGGATTCTGGGGGAGTAAACCATGGAGACCACATATCGCGTTGCGAACTTCAATGCTGACGATCTAACGACGTACACCGCGGCGGATCTGGCTGAAAAAATCCACTCCGGCGACGTGTCCTCGGTGGAAGCGACTCAGGCGCACCTGGACCGAATTTCACAGATCGACGGCGATATCCACGCTTTCCTGCATGTTTCTGCCGACGAAGCTCTCGCAGCGGCCAAGAAAGTTGATGACAGCATCGCCCGTGGTGAGAAGCCGTCATCACCTCTTGCCGGTGTTCCTTTAGCCTTGAAAGACGTCTTTACGACGACGGACGCGCCGACGACGTGTGCGTCAAAAATCCTTGAAGGGTACATGAGCCCGTATGACGCGACGGTGACGAAGCGTTTGCGTGAGGCCGGTATCCCTATCGTCGGAAAGACCAACATGGACGAGTTCGCCATGGGGTCGTCCACGGAAAACTCCGCGTATGGGCCGACCCACAATCCGTGGGATCTTGCCCGGACCCCAGGTGGCTCCGGCGGTGGCTCGGCCGCAGCGTTGGCGTCGGGAATGGCGCCCCTCGCGATCGGTACCGACACCGGTGGATCTATCCGCCAGCCGGCGGCCCTGACCAATACGGTCGGGGTGAAGCCGACCTATGGCACGGTGTCGCGGTATGGCCTCGTTGCGTGTGCGTCGTCGCTTGATCAGGGTGGCCCGACCGGGCGCACAGTCCTGGATACCGCACTGTTGCACGAGGTCATCGCTGGATACGACCCGCATGATTCCACGTCGGTCAACCGCCCCGTTGCGCCGGTGGTTCAGGCCGCCCGCGAGGGTGCGAAGGGGGATCTCTCCGGCCTGAAGGTCGGCGTCGTCAAACAATTGGCGGGCGATGGCTACCAGGACGGCGTCCTCGAGTCCTATAACGAAGCCGTGGCCACGCTCTCTCGCCTGGGTGCGGAGGTCGTGGATGTGGATTGTCCTCACTTCGACGATGCGTTGAGCGCGTACTACCTCATTCTTCCGTGTGAGGTGAGCTCGAACCTCGCCCGGTTCGACGGCATGCGCTACGGTCTGCGTGTCGGTGATGATGGCCACCACTCGGCCAACGACGTGATGGAGCTGTCCCGTGAAGAGGGCTTTGGTTCTGAGGTCAAGCGACGCATCATCCTGGGAACGTATGCGCTCTCTGTCGGATACTATGACGCCTACTACCTGCAGGCTCAGCGTGTTCGTGCGTTGATTGCCCGCGATTTTGCCAAGGCGTACGAGAAGGCCGATGTGCTGGTCTCTCCGACGACGCCGACCACGGCGTTCAAGTTGGGCACCAAGGGCGATGACCCCATTTCGATGTACCGGTTCGACCTGTGCACGCTGCCGCTGAACCTTGCAGGCTTGTGCGGTATGTCGGTTCCGTCGGGGCTTGCCTCTGATACGAATCTTCCCGTTGGCCTGCAGATTATGGCCCCAGCACACCAGGATGATCGACTGTATCGCGTCGGTGCCGCATATGAGGCTGCTCGCTCGGGAGAGTCACAAGAGTAGGTTAGGGCCTATGGACCACAGTGGAGACGGTTGGGCAATTCAAGCAAACGGTGCGCGGTTCTGGGGAGTCGAAGGAGCAGCGGGTTTGCTGCTTCGAGCGCCGGGGCCTGATGGTCTTCCTATGGTCCTCATGCAATATCGTGCCGAGTGGACAGCAATGCCTCTCACCTGGGGTGTACCAGGCGGGGCACGTGATGCGGATGAAACAGTCGAAGAAGCCGCGTTACGTGAAGCCATTGAAGAAGCCGGCCTCAATCCCGACGATGTCACCGTCGTTCAAAAACAAGTGACGACGCGGGTCCCCGTGGATTATGCGGTGCGGAGAGCACCGGCCGAAGATTGGCCGCGTTTACCCTGGTACACCTCGATGACGGGGAAGCGTTGGGTGGGGCTCATGGACCCCAGTGTGCGCGAGTGGACATATACGACAGTGTCGGCTTTTGCTTCTCATCCGCTTGAGGTGCACAAGAATAATGAATCCATTGAACTGGTGTGGGTGCCGGAATCCGAGATTGAAAGTTTGGATTTAATGGCTCCGTTCCGGAGCTCGTTGCCGATGACGTCGAGTGTCGTTCAGCGTGGCGATGTTTCTCAGCCGACGATGCGCGCTAATGAGTCCGGCGAGGGTGCGCTGTGGGTGGTGCCTCGGTAGCCTCTAGGTAGCCTCGGTGAATAGGTGCGCTGTATGAGGCGGGGTTCGGCAAGATACGGCTAGGGGGCTCGATGTACGACCCCGAGGTTCGTGGCCACCATCTGATTGTGGGCTCGAATTAAGGTTTCGCGATGATCTTTGTGTGCGCGTAACCTGTCTGGATGGACAAGGTGAAGTCTGTGCTGAGGGCACGGCTTTCACCTTAAATAGTTCGCTTTTCGAGTAGTTTCGGGTAGTTCTGTGAAGGCTCAGCGGACATGTGCGCTGACTTTCACGGAACATCAACCCCGAATTCCGTCAGCGTTCACTCTTTTCTTTTGTAGCGATGAGTAGATAAATAGTGGTGGATAATTAAGAGGTAAGGAAGCGTTTTTGACTGGTCACCTCAACGGATCGTCGCACCAAGAGACGACGGCCAACACAGCAGCGAATAACCCTTCAGCCAGCTCGGCTCAGGCGGGACAACCCCAGGGGATGATCCCAGAGAAAGACGCGTGGCGCGCATTAGTGGCGCTCTGCATCGGCTTTTTTATGATCCTTTTGGACCAGACCATTGTGGCAGTGGCAACCCCTGATTTTCAGAGTGCGCTGAACGCCGACTACAGCCAAGTGCTGTGGGTCACGTCGGTGTACCTCCTGACCTACGCAGTCCCACTGCTGGTCATAGGCCGATTAGGAGACCAGATCGGGCCGAAGAACGTCTATGTCGCCGGCATGGTCGTCTTCACTCTCTCGTCCCTGGGCTGTGGTTTAGCCCCGGATATTCATTGGCTGATCGCTGCTCGTGCTGTTCAGGGCCTGGGTGCTGCGCTGTTGACACCTCAAACCATGAGCGTGATTAACCGAATCTTCGCCCGTGAGCGTCGCGGCGCGGCCATGGGGTTATGGGGTGCTACCGCCGGAATGGCAGGCTTGGCCGGCCCCGTTCTCGGTGGGTTACTGACCACATGGATCGGTTGGGAATGGATTTTCTTCGTTAACGTCCCGATCGGCGTGGTCTCAGTCATCATGGTGCTCAAGTGGGTGCCACAATTGCCGACGAGAAACCACGGCTACGACTGGGGCGGCATCGTGACCTCTGTCATCGCAGTGTTCTTGCTGGTCTTCGCGCTCCAGGAGGGCGGTAACGTGAACTGGGCTCCGTGGATCTGGATCATGATCGCAGCGTCCGTCGTCGTCTTCGGTATTTTCATCATGATCGAGAAGTGGGGCGCTCAGCGCGGTGTCGAGGTGCTCGTCCCGCTGTCGCTCTTTAAGGACAAGAATTTCTCGGTGGGGAATATTTCGATCACGACGATGGGCTTCGCTGTGGCAGGCCCGATGGTCCCGATCATGATTTACTTCCAGCAGTTCCACCACATGTCGGCTCTGAAAGCCGGCCTGATGATGGTGCCGATGGCTCTGATTTCAGGTTTGCTATCCCCATTTGTCGGCCGTTTGTCAGATACGGTGCCACCCCGTCGGCTATCGCTGACCGGATTTACGTTCATGACGCTGTCCATGCTCTGCTACTTCCTTGTGATGAAGCCGGACACGTCGGTGTGGTGGATGTTTGTGCCCATCGCTCTGCAGGGGTTGGGCAACGCGTTCGTGTGGGCGCCCAATTCGACGACCACGATGCGGGACCTCCCGATGGAGAAAACAGGCGCGGGTTCGGGTGTGTACAACACCACGCGTCAAGTTGGTTCGGTGATCGGTTCCGCTACGGTGGCAGCGACGCTCGACGTGTTCATGCAGCATACCGACCCAGTGTCCTCTTTGGGCTGGACTATGATTTTCCCGGCAGTGGTGTTGTTGGTCGGTTTGGTCGTCGTTACGCAATTCCAAGGAACAACAGCTGCAACGCGCGGAAAGTAGTAGGTGGTCCCGGATAGGCAACGCGCCGGCGATCCGGCTAGGGTAGTCACTATGCGTATTGCGACTCTTACCTCCGGTGGTGATTGCCCGGGACTGAACGCGGTGATTCGTGGAATTGTCCGCACCGCGAGTTCTGAATATGGCTCCACCGTGGTGGGCTATGAAGATGGCTGGGTGGGGCTCCTCGAGGATCGCCGAATTCAGCTCTACGACGATGAGGAGATTGACCGGGTTCTCCTCCGGGGTGGAACTATCTTGGGCACGGGCCGTTTACACCCTGACAAATTCCGCGAAGGAATTGAACAGATTAAGGAAAACCTAGAGAACGCGGGGGTCGATGCATTGATCCCCATCGGCGGCGAGGGAACGCTTAAGGGTGCTCTCTGGCTCCATGAAAACGGAATTCCGGTGGTCGGTGTCCCTAAAACCATCGATAACGACGTTAATGCGACGGACTACACCTTCGGTTTCGATACCGCCGTCTCCGTCGCCACGGATGCGATTGACCGTTTGCACACCACCGCAGAGTCGCACAATCGTGTGATGGTCGTGGAGGTCATGGGCCGGCACGTCGGCTGGATTGCCCTCCACGCCGGTATGGCTGGTGGTGCCCACTACACCGTGATCCCCGAAGTTCCGTTCGATATCGACGAGATCTGTAAATCCATGGAACGTCGTTTCCAGATGGGGGAGAAATACGGAATCGTCGTCGTCGCCGAGGGTGCCCGCCCGAAAGAAGGCACCATGGAACTGAAGACGGGCGGGATCGACCAGTTCGGCCACGAGGTATTCACCGGCGTTGGCCAGCAAGTTGCCGACGCTATCCATGAGCGCCTGGGTCACGATGTCCGTACCACGGTGTTGGGACACATCCAGCGCGGTGGTACGCCGACGGCTTATGATCGCGTTCTTGCCACGCGCTACGGTGTTCACGCTTGCCGCGCTGCTCACGAAGGTAAGTACGGAACCGTCGCTTCCCTCCAGGGAGAGAATATTGGGCTGGTCAGCCTCCAGGATGCCGTGGGCACGCTGAAGGTTGTTCCGATCGAGCGGTACGAGGCCGCGGCTGCCCTGTTCGGTTAATCATCCGCCCATGACGGCTCCTTCTCGGCGCGGATCCGCTCCGCCGAGGAGGTGCCCGTCGCGAGTTCGGATGATGGCGGATAGTCCACTTGATTGTTCGTCGAGGTTGACGGTGTGCCCTCGACGTGTGAGATCGTCGACCAGTTCCTGAGCCTCTGGCGTGGCTTTTCCGTCATTGCCGATGTCTGGATGCTCACCACCAATGCCGGTCTCCGGTTTATTTCGCGCGCCGAAGTTGGGAAGAGCGATGGCTTGCTGCGGGTCAAGCCCCCAGTCGAGAATGCCTACTAGGGTTTTGATCACAAATTGCGGGATGACTGCTCCACCGGGAGACCCGACGACGGCATAGAGATCTCCCCGCTCGCCGGTCTTCGTCATGGTGTACACGATCGTCGGGGACATGGATGACCTCGGCCGTTTCCCGCTCTCAACTCGGTTCGCTTTGAGCTGGCCGTCGTCGTCGCGAGGTGTTGCCTCAAAGTCGGTGAGCTGGTTGTTGAGCATGAACCCGTCGACCATGTGGAATGAGCCGAATGCCGATTCCACACTCGTTGTCATGCTGGCAGCGTTCCCATAAGAATCGACGACGGAAATGTGGCTGGTTCCGTGTTCGGGTTGATCATCACCGCGGGCGTGGTCGGTTTCGAAGGTTCCGGGTTTCGCTGTTCCCATGGATTTTTCTGGGTCGATCTGCGAATACCGCTGTGCGAGGTAGTCCGGGTTGAGTAATTTCGTGTAATCGCCGTCGGGCTGGTTCTCGAAAGCAGTATCTGCCAGGTAGGCGTCGCGGTCCGCGTAGGCGAGGCGTTCCGCTTCGGAAATGAGATGGACCGCCTCAGGGGAGGGAACGCCACCATTGTTGTCGACCTTGAGCGGTTTCATGGCGGAGAGATTCGTGTGAGAAAGAATCCCCAACGTAGCTGCTACCGTGACGCCGCCCGAGGTCGACGGCGGTGCTCCACAGACGATATGGGTGCGGTAGGGGCGGCACAGTGCTTGTTTAACTATGGGGTTATATTTCGCGAGGTCAGCCGTCGTTAAGGACGATGGCGTTGTCCCGCCGTGCTCACTGCGTGCTCGGGTGACGATGTCGTCGGCGATTTTCCCGGAATACAGCCCTTGCGGCCCATCCTGTTTGAGTGATGTGAGTGTTGTGGCATAGGCAGGGTTAGCGAGGCGCGTGCCAGTTTTCTTCCCGGTTCCATCCGGGTTGAGGTAATAGGCCGCGGCTTCTGGATCGCGGGCGAGTTCGGTGGCATTGTCCTCAATTGTTGTCGCGAGCCGCGGGCTGATGTCGAACCCATTCTCAGACAGGGTGATTGCGGGTTGAACAAGGTTGCCCCACTGCGTTTTCCCGTGTTGTGCGTGGAGTGTGCCCAAGGCGGCCATGATTCCCGGTACGCCGATTGACCTGCCGGAACGTCGCGCGTCGGGTTGCGGTGTGCGGGTGTCGGTGGCAGATATCTGTGACAGGTAGGTGTCAGGTGCGTCACTGGGTGCGGTTTCACGGCCATCGATGGCGGTGATGGAGTCGCTCGCCGCGTCGTGATAGAGGATGTACCCACCACCGCCGATACCTGACGATTGAGGCTCCACCAGCCCTAACACAAGTTGGGCTGTGACCAGCGCATCAGCGGCAGTTCCTCCAGCGGCCAATACATCGCGGGCGGCAGCCGTCGATACGGGATTGGCCGTGGACACTGAGTATGAGTCCGTCTGCACCGCCACCATGTCGGGGCGGTATTCGGTATTTGATTCGGGAGCGACGGAAATATCCCGGTTCGGCACCGGGGGTTCAGCGTGCGCTGTTCGTGTGACCGGTGTGTACCCGCTGGCAATAAGCAAAACGAACGTACTCATTAACGACGCCCATAGCCGTCTGTGACGAGGTACTTGTTCTGATTGCATCGCAACCAATACCGGCGACGAGTTGTGTTGGGTTTTCGACGTTTGTCGATGGGGGAGCGGATTCATTCTTTTATACTATGGAGTCGCTGTGACATCCATCATTGTTTTTCATTAATTGTGTGTTACAAATGCGAGCGTTCGTGTTAAATAGCGGTCTTTGTCCCAACGGTCGAGTAACCTTTGCCGGTGGTAGTCGAGCCTTCCCGGCTCTCTGGTGATTTTGTTCCAAGGAGAACCCCTCATGTTCAGAAATACGCTTTCGATCGCTTTAGCTTTTGTGGGGCTGATCGTTGGCGCGGGAACAGCCTCTGGGCAGGAGGGGCTGCAGTTTTTCGTCGCCTTTGGGCGCTGGGGCTTGTGGGGCGTTGTCCTCGCCGCGATCTTGATGAGCATTGCCGGCACCTCCGTCTTTATCCTCGGTAGCTATTACCGAGCTCAAGAGCACAAACGAGTCATCGATAGTTCCGCGACCAAGTTCCTGGCCATCTTCTTGGACATCGGCATTCTGGTCACCCTGTTTTCGCTCGGGTTCGTGATGTTCGCGGGTGCAGGCTCCAACCTCAATCAGCAATATGGCCTGCCGACGTGGGTCGGCGCGACAATTCTCCTGGCCCTCGTCCTGTCGTCAGGCATGTTGGATATCTCTAAAGTCTCGGCCATTATCGGTGCGATTACGCCGTTCATCATTGTCTGTATCACGATTGTCGGGCTGGTGACATTGATCGGAATTCACCCCGACTACAGCCACTTAGATGCGTCCGCAGCCACCATTAATACGAATCTGCCGAATTGGTGGATTTCGGCGCTCAACTACGTGGGCTTCAACCTTATTTGTGGTGTGTCCATGGCCATCGTGATCGGCGGTTCCTATTTTTATCCGCGCCAGGCCGGAATTGGTGGCGGCCTCGGAGGCCTGATTTTCGGGTTCTTGCTGATCGTCATCGCATTTTCGCTGTATGTGAAGGTCGATGATGTTAAAGATGCGGATCTTCCGATGCTTGCTCTCGCATCGAATTTCAACGGCCCGTTCGGGTGGATCATGTCGATTGTCATTTACGGCATGATCTTCAATACAGCACTGGGCGTTTTCTACGCTCTGGCCCGTCGGTTGACTGCAAACCATGAGGAACGCTTCCGCCCGACGTTCGTTGTGACAGCTCTGGTCGCTTTCGTGATCAGTTTCTTTGGGTTCAAAACGCTGGTGTCGAATGTCTATCCAATCTTGGGATATGTCGGTGTCGTCCTCATGATCGTGTTGGTCTATTCGTGGAGGAAATCGCGGATCCAGATTCAGGAAGAGGGGGACCGACGTCGGAAGCTCCATGAGTTGGCTGAGCGAAAGTTGGACCCCACCAAGCGGTTCACCTCTAAACAGAAGCGCCAGCTCCGGCACCTCATCGGCGAGTCGAATATTGATGACGATGTGTTGCGCGACATCCTCGACCGCAACGACGTGTAGGCGTTCGGCTCTGTTGTCCCTTTACAAGTTGTTGAACACTCTGGCGCTACACTGTTGGTTATGACTTCTCCCGCTCAGTCGATTCAGGATTATTCCGACGATGTTATGGACTATGACGACGTCGTCGCGCAGTTTGATCCCGTTATGGGAATGGAAATTCACGTTGAGCTCACGACGAAATCGAAGATGTTTTCGTCGTCCTCGGTTGAGTTCGGTGACGCCCCTAATTCCCACGCCGACCCGTGCTGTTTAGGTTTGCCGGGTGCTCTGCCCGTGGTGAACAAGAAGGGCGTCGAATGGGCAATCAAAATTGGTTTAGCCCTCAATTGCTCTATCGCCGAGCGGTCGCGGTTTGCGCGAAAGAATTACTTCTACCCGGATCAGCCGAAGAATTACCAGATTAGCCAGTACGACGAGCCCATCGCATACGACGGCTATTTGGATGTTCAGCTCGACGATGGCTCGATATTCCGCGTGGAGATTGAGCGCGCCCACATGGAGGAAGACACCTGTAAATTGACCCACATCGGTGGGCAGGGTGGTCGCATTGCTGGCGCAACAAAATCTCTTGTCGACGCTAACCGCGCTGGTGTGCCGCTGATCGAGATCGTGACTAAGCCCATCGTGGGTGCAGGCGACCGTGCGCCGGAAGTGGCTCGTGCTTATGTCACAGCCGTGCGCGATCTGATGAAAGCCCTCAAGGTTTCGGACGCCCGCATGGACCAGGGCTCGATGCGTGTTGACTCGAACCTGTCCTTGCGGCCGATCGGTACGGAAGAGTTCGGCACCCGCACGGAGACAAAGAACATCAATTCGCTGCGTTCAGTGGAACAGGCTGTGCGGTTTGAGATGCAGCGTCAGGCTCAGTGCCTGAAGCACGGCGTCGAGATCGTCCAGGAGACACGGCACTACCAGGAGATCGACGGCACGACGTCGAAGGGCCGTCCGAAGGAAACGATGGCGGATTACCGCTACTTCAACGATCCTGATCTACCGCCCGTCGTCGCTCCATCTGAGTGGGTGGAGGAAATCCGTGCGACGCTGCCCGAGCTTCCGTGGGTACGTCGTGCCCGGATTCAGAAGGAATGGAAGCTTTCCGGCGAGGAGCTTCGCGACCTCGTGAACGCTGGCGCCTTGGATCTCGTGGCTGACACGGTCGAAGCCGGCGCTACGCCAGCTGAGGCTCGCTCGTGGTGGGTGTCCTATCTTGCGCAAAAGGCGAATGAGCAGGAAGTCGAGCTGGATGCGCTGCCCATTAGCCCTCGTCAGGTTGCTCGCGTGGCGAAACTCGTCGCCGATGGGAAGCTGACCAATAAGCTGGCCCGTTCCGCCATCGATGGCGTCCTTGTCGGCGAAGGTAAGGAGAACGTTGACGATCCCGAGAGCGCGGACGTCGTCGACAATGTTGTGAAGGATCGTGGGCTTGAAGTGGTCCGCGATGACGGTGCCCTTGAGAAGGCTGTCGACGACGCGTTGGCGGCTAACCCGGACATTGTCGAGAAGATTAAGAGTGGCAAGACGAAAGCAGCGGGCGCTATCGTCGGTGCAGTGATGAAGGCTACGCGTGGCAAGGCTGATCCGGCTCGTGTTCAGCAGCTTATCGTGGAGAAATGCAGTTAAGGCGTTGCGCTAACTATTAGTTGCGGTGCCTCGGCCGGTATGATTCCTCAATAGAAAGCTAATCAACCCTTTCTTGAGGATTCGATGTTCAAAAGAACAATTGCTGTTGCTATGTCGGTTGTCGGCCTTATCGTCGGCGCCGGCTTTTCATCTGGTCAGGAAGTACTCCAGTATTTCGTGGCCTTCGGGAAAATGGGGATTTGGGGGGGCCGTTATCGTAGCGGTCTTGATGTCCGCTGCGGGAATGATCGTGTTGCAGCTGGGAAGCTATTTCCAAGCTGATGAACACGCCGGAGTATTACGGACCATAGGCACGACAACGGTCTCGTGGATCCTGGATATCGGCATTGTCTTCACACTGTTTTCCGTGGGCTTCGTCATGCTGGCCGGGGGCGGATCCAACCTCAACCAGCAGTTCGGAATTCCATCGTGGGTGGGGTCGGCGATTCTGCTGGTTCTCGTGTTGGCTGCGGGGATGCTTGATGCCGATCGCGTTAGCACAGTGATCGGAGCCATCACGCCGTTCATCGTGGTTGCCCTTGTTGGTGCGGCAATATGGGCATATACCCACACCGACGGAAGCTTGTCGAGCCTCGAACCGCTCACCCAGAACGTCGATACCAACCTTCCGAACTGGTGGATCAGCGCCCTGAACTACGCGGGACTTGTCCTCATGGTTAACGTGGCGATGGCCATCGTTATTGGTGGCTCTCATCTCTACCCACGCGAAGCCGGCCTCGGTGGGCTCGTGGGAGGCATCACGTTCGGTGTGCTGCTCATCATCAGCACCCTGTCGCTCTTCCTGAAGATCAAAACCGTTCAGGGGTCCGATCTGCCCATGCTGACGCTGGTCGACGACGTTCACCCAGCCTTAGGCGTGGTCATGTCCTTGATCATTTACGGGATGATCTTTAACACCTGCCTGGGCCTGTTCTATTCCTTGGGTCGTCGCCTGACTGCACATCACCCGGAGAAATTCCGGATTGTGTTTACGGTCGTCACCGTGATTGGCTTTGCCGTCAGCTTCTTCGGATTCAAAACGTTGCTGTCCAGCGTGTACCCGATCATGGGGTACGTCGGGTTCGTATTGATCGCGTTGCTGTTCATTGCCTGGTTCCGGGGACGGACTGCGATGCACGACGAAGGTGGCCGTCGCCAGGAAGCGCGTGAACTTGCCGAGCGCAAGCTCGATCCGAATGTTGCGGTTTACGTCGAAGCAGACTCGTCGGCTCCGACACCTGATCGGGGACTCGAACCTGGATGATGACGAATTCCGGAAACTTATCCGCGACGACGTGACGAGTGATACCAAGACTGATGAGGCTCCTGAACCCGAAGAGATCGATGAGCCGGATGCAGATGCTAAAGACAGCGCCGGGGGAGACATTGGCTCAAGTTCCACGGTGTCAAGCACCCCGGTGAAGTAATGACCCCGGGAATAGCAATCGATCGTTAAATTCGGAATAGATAGAAAGTTAGATCAGTGGTTAAACGCACAATAAGTATTGCGTTGTCCTTTGTTGGATTAATTGTTGGTGCAGGTTTCGCGTCGGGCCAGGAGATCCAACAATATTTCGTGTCCTACGGAACGTGGGGAATTCTGGGTGCGATTCTTGCCGCGGTCATTATGGCGGCAACGGGGTACACAGTGCTCCAACTGGGCAGCTATTACATGGCTGATGAGCACAATGAAGTATTGTCCGGCTCATTGCCTACCTGGGTATCGAAATTTCTCGATCTCGCTATTATTGCCACCCTATTTTGTATTGGTTTCGTGATGTTCGCAGGTGCGGGGGAGAACCTTAAACAGCAGCTGGGGTGGCCAGTGTGGGTCGGTTCGGTCATCATGCTGGTGCTCGTTTTAGCGGCCGGCATGTTGGACGTTGATAAAGTTTCAGCCGTCATTGGTGGCATTACACCATTTATCATCGTTTTCGTTGTGGCTGCATCGATCTATTCCTTCGTTGATCGCAGCGATTCATGGGGGCATCTCAGTGAGGTAGCCTCATCAATCCCCAATAGCTTCCCGAACTTCGCATTGTCGAGTCTGAACTATGTGGGCCTGTCATTAATTCTTTCGGTCTCCATGGCCATTGTTATTGGCGGTTCACACCTGTACCCGCGTGAGGCGGGCTGGGGAGGCTTCTTCGGTGGCCTTACCTTCGGTATTTTGCTCACCATTTCCGCAGTTGCTTTATTGTGCTCCACGGCAACTGTTAAAGATGACGCATTACCCATGCTTTCCCTGGTGAATAACATCAACGGCGGCCTTGGTTGGGTCATGGCTGTGGTTATTTACGGCATGATCTTTAATACCGCCATCGGAATGTTTTACTCATTAGGTCGACGGCTATCGGCCAAGCGTCCCGATAAATTCCGCATTATTTTCATCACTGCGACATTGGCGGGCTTTGTTTTGAGCTTCCTGGGGTTCAAGTCCCTAATTGCGACGGTATATCCGGCCTTAGGCTATTTGGGTGTTTTCCTGATTATCGTGTTGTTGATTGCCTGGTTCCGCGGACATTCCCGCATCGAGGACGAGGCCGAACGTCGTGATCGAATTAGCGAATTAGTCGAGCGACGTGACAATCCGAAGAAGCGCTTTACGTCAAAGCAGCGTGGGCAACTACGCCACCTTGTCAGGGCGTCAAATATTGAAAATGCCGAGCTGCGGGAAGCGGTCAGGAAAGAGCTCGATGAGGAGTCAGATGATGACTCACACGACGCCTCTTCGGATGAAAAACCGTCGGGTGATGGGGGATCATCTGCACAGGGCGATTCATCCGTCTCTGAGGCTGAAACGCATGGTGCGGTCTCCGGCAGTGAATCGAGTGATAACTCCGGTGGGCGTTCGGGAAATGTGCCAGCGTCGACGTCGGATTAGGTGACAACGGGGACTCTTGTGAGTCCCATTATCCCTGGTCGCGAGGATATTAGTCGACACACCACGTAAATTATCTGCGTTGTGTCACTGTTCACCTTTAAAGTGGGGTTATGTTCGGAAGAAAGTCCCGCAATAAACCTAATGACCCCACAGCTGATACCTCTATTCCCGCCCGCGAATTCCGCGACGAGATCGATGCGCCTACGTCGGATACGTCCACATCGACGGGGAATAACGCCGATGCCGTGCGAGGGAACGCATCGGCAGAAGGGCAGTCCCACGAGGTGAAGGAAAAGTCCGGACCGTCATTGTCTTATGGTGCGATAGACCATCGTGGGCTGGATCCCTGGGATAAGAAGTCACGCGGGGCCTCCGACGCAAGTGGCTCGCGCGATTTAGACGATCTTCACGCAATGGATGATTTAGACGACATTCCGACGGTTGCCGGATCACGGCCTGTCAAGCCCGCTAGTTCGGCTAGCTCTGCTAGCTCTGCAGCGTCAGAGGATCGTTCGGGCCATGATGATCCCAGGGCCGATCACGTAGGTGATCGCGGGGCCAGTGAATCTGAGCGCGACGCGACCCATGACGTGCCTCACCACGTCTCTAGTGGTGATGCACAACCTGAAGCGCGACCTGATGAAGATTTTGCAGCTGACGAACTCACGGTGGTTGAGCAGCGCCCGCAGGGTCGGCGTGACATTTATTCCTTGACGGGGCGGGCTGCACCACAGGTGATTACGCCTCGTGAGCAGCCTCAGGAACCGGAAAACCACGACCCATTATTTGATCAGCCTGAGGACATTCCAGGTGCGCAGTCAACGTCGGACGAGGATGCCGTCTTCGCTAACGCTCCTGTGTCAGATTTAGACATGGCCACCATGGATGAGGAAGAACCTGCCTCGGCAAGCCGGACCTCGGTTTCGGCCGATAGGCGTGCATCGTCGGAACCCACGCCACGCTACGGGACTCACGACACATACGTCGATCGATCTGATGAGCAGATCAACGAGACACGCGTCGATATGCCGACGTCAGGTGCTTATGACCGCGACCACGTCGATAGGGTCCACTATGCCGACGATTGCCAGAATGACAGGGCGGCTGCCGGCGTGATGGCGAGTGACGGTGCCGCTGGTGAATACGGGGATGACGCTGTCCCACGGGGGGAGGACGACCGCCCCATTGATAGCACTGGTGACGTCGACGTCGATGATGAGATCTATGAGGATGAGGACCCACGTCGCGGAACCACCGATTTCGGGCTCTTCCTCATTCGCCTGGCTCTGGGCGCGATGCTGCTGTTCTACGGTGTCCGAACTCTCTTCGAGCTAGGAGGCAGCTCTGGCGTCGATGGTCTGCACAATGACTTCTACTTTATGAAGGGAAATGAGCTACTCGCCTGGGCTGTGCCCATCATCGAAACTGCCGCCGGGGCGTTCCTCGTGTTGGGCGTGCTTGCCCCGCTCGGTGCCTGCATGGCGGTTGCGGTATCGGGCTTTATGGCGATGTACTCGATTGACCTTCAGCCGGGCGCATTCTCACCGTTCAATTTGGCTCCGCACGTACAGGTGTGGTTGTTGCTCACCGCGCTATCCATAGGCGTAGCGTTTAGCGGTCCCGGAAAGTGGGGAGTGGACGCCACTCGCGGTTGGGCCCGACGCCCGCTAGGGAGCGGTTGGCTCAGCACGATCATTGGGTTGCTCGCGGGAGCAGCGGTGTGGGTCGTCGCCGCCCAGTCAAACCCATTCAACTAACCCAAATAAGTCGGCTCCTCACGCGTTCAACCCTGGCGGTTGAGCCCGGAGGGACCGTGGAGGTCCTGCGCAAGAGCGAACCGAAACCGGTAACTACCGACGGTCGTTGACTTTCCGAACCGCACCAGTATCAGCGCTGGTAGCCATCGATGCGTACGCCTGGAGCGCCTTGCTCACCCGACGCTGACGGTTCAGCGGGCGCCACGGGTGCTCAGAGACATTCATCTTCTCCCGACGCTCCGCCAACACATCCTCAGGTACGTCAAGAGTGAGCTGGCGCTTGTGGACGTCGATAGTAACGGTGTCACCGTCGTGAATAAGACCAATCAGCCCACCATGTGCCGCCTCGGGTGAAATGTGCCCAACGGAAATTCCCGACGAGCCGCCAGAGAAGCGCCCATCCGTGATCAGCGCGCACTGAGTTCCCAGGCCAGCGCCCTTCAAGAACGCAGTGGGGTGCAGCATTTCTTGCATCCCCGGGCCACCGGCGGGACCCTCATACCGAATGACGACGACCTCGCCCGGCTTAATCTGCTTGTTCAAAATAGCGTTAACGGCATCCTCTTGGGATTCCAACACGTGGGCAGGCCCAGAGAAATGCCATAGCGACTCATCAATTCCGGCAGCTTTAATGACGGCTCCGTCTTCAGCGAGATTCCCGCGCAGAATAACTAGCCCGCCATCAGCGGTGTACGCGTGGTCAACGTCGCGGATGCACCCGTTTTCGGAGTCCGTATCGAGCTCGTCCCACTTATTATCCGTCGAGAAGGGGACCGTTGTTCGCACGCCACCAGGGGCAGCGTGGAACAAATCCAACGCAATCTGTGTCGGGTTATCTGTACGGATATCCCAGGTCGCGAGCCAGTCCGACAGAGACTGCGCATGAACCGCATGCACATCGTCGTGAAGTAGACCCGCGCGGTTGAGCTCACCGAGGATCGCGGGGATCCCACCCGCACGATGGACATCTTCCATGTGGTAGTTCGAGTTCGGCGCAACCTTGGAGAGACAAGGAACTTCCCTGGACAGACGGTCGATATCGGCAAGGTCAAAATCGATGTCGCCCTCCTGCGCTGCAGCAAGAATGTGCAGAACAGTGTTCGTCGATCCACCCATGGCCATATCAAGGGTCATGGCGTTATCAAAAGCATGCTTATTCGCAACGTTACGCGGGAGGACACTATCGTCATCGTGGTTGTAATAACGCTGGCACATGTCAACGATCGTCCGGCCAGCGTTCTCAAAGAGCGCACGTCGGGCTGCGTGGGTGGCCAGCGTGGAACCGTTACCAGGGAGTGACAGCCCGAGCGCCTCCGTCAAACTATTCATAGAGTTCGCGGTAAACATTCCCGAACACGAGCCACAAGTCGGGCACGCCGAATTCTCGACGATCGAGAGCCCTCGGTCGTCGACACTATCGTTTGCCGACGCAGAAATCGCTGTAATGAGGTCGGTCGGAGTATGCGCAACCCCATCGACGACGACGGCTTTTCCCGCCTCCATGGGGCCACCGGACACGAAGATGGCCGGAATATTGAGCCGCATGGCCGCATTGAGCATTCCCGGCGTGATCTTGTCACAGTTGGAAATGCAGACAATCGCGTCCGCGGCGTGCGCATTGACCATATATTCGACGGAATCGGAGATGATTTCGCGGGACGGGAGTGAGTAGAGCATTCCACCATGGCCCATGGCGATTCCATCATCGACGGCAATAGTGTTGAACTCTCGCGGAACGCCGCCGGCTTCACGGATGGCACCAGCGACAATGTCCCCGACGTCCTTGAGATGCACGTGGCCGGGAACGAACTGCGTGTAGGAGTTCGCGATGGCGATGATGGGCTTGTTAAAGTCACCATCTTTTAAGCCGGCGGCTCGCCATAGCGCGCGAGCTCCAGCGGCGTTGCGGCCTTGGGTAGTGACCGACGATCGTAGGAGGATCATGGGGTTGGCTCCTCAACAGTGTGATGTCTGGAATGGTCGGGCGCCGCTGCTAATCCTGGTCAGGTTTTTCCGGTGTGTCTGACTGGTCGCGGTGGCTTGTCTCCGAGGTTTCGTCGGATGTGGAGTGCTGGGCTGCGCGTCGTCGTTCCATCTCGGCGGCGATGAGTTTGGCATTGTGCTCCCTCGTCGCCTCCTCGCGGGTTTTAACGACGGCGTACCCGTCGCGATTGACGGTGGTCAACTCGTCATCATCGCGGTTTCGCCCCGGCGTAACAGGGTCAGGGATGAGTTCGCCGGAGGCCTTGGCAAGTTTCGGAAGGTTATTAAACGTCACTCCAGGTAATGCGATGGTATCGCGCTTTTGCCTGGGTCGGCTGGTGCGTCCGTGCTCCGCAGCCTGATCACTCGTCCCCTGATCCGGCCTATTCGGCACGGCATAGGCTCGCCCACCACGGCTGAACTGGATACCGGAGAAGTCATCCCAGGATAGTGTTCGGCTGGAACGGAAAAGATACCGTGCGGTAATACCCGTCGGTGAGATCTCAGTACGAGCACGGAGAACCCACACGGCGAAGAGGATAGGGAAGATTAGCACCCAGAAAAGGTAGGCGGGTTTATAGCCTACGAAAATGAGGAAGATCAGGAACATGACGATCGCCCCGATGAGGTTCATTCTGTCGGGACGGATTGTCGTCGTTGTCCTGATCTTTTCTTTCTGTGTGCGGGGTGAGGATGCCGCAGGGCGAGATGCCTGTCGGCCCGCACCCTGACTTGGTCGTGCGTGGTGTGGGCGTGGGTGAGAGCCTGGGGTGTGCTCGCCGGACGGAGTCGAACTCATGGGGCCATTGTAGATGCTGTGTTGTTGTCACCTTGACCGTGGCTCAGATTCATCTGGCCAGAGTTGTCATTCCCACTGTTGGAGTTGCCGGACCCTGAGCCCCGGTTGCTGGAGTCAGTGTCCTGTTGGTTGGCCCCTCCGTTATCGGAGTTGTCCCCATTGGAATTGGATCCCGCATTCCCGTTATTGCCGGAATTTTGGTTTCCATTCGTGGAATTCTGCTGGTTCCGGTTGTTCTCCGTATTCGTGGCGGTCGTCGTGGGCTGTGTGCGATTCGGCGTTGTCGTTGGAGTGTTGCTGCCGTTCTCGCTATTGCTATCCCGCTCCGTGGTCGGATTCTCAGAATGAGTATTTGACTCCGGCGTCGTGGGAGCCGAGCTCTCCGACTTGTCGTCCGACTCCTTTTTGTCGGAATGCGATTGGAATGACGAGGGGGCCAGGACTCCAGAACCACGGTCACCACCGTCATAGGTGAGCCCTTGAAGGATCACCAAGGTGATGAGAACCAGCACGATGGCCGTCGTTGACGCGCGGCAGCGTCCGCCGATCGAGAAGAGGCGTTGGATCCTTCGATCATACGAAATCTTCCTGAACAGACCATTTTGCTGGGCATCTTCCGCTTCTTTTTCTAGCGACGTACGCGTGTCTTCTGCCGTCTTCGACGTTGTTGCGTCTGAAGCATCGGCGCTGCTGGTACCCCGGTCGGTCGGGTTAACCCCATGATCGGAGGCCTGGGCAGCACTTTCGGCAGCTGCCGTGTCGTCCTCAGCTGAAAAGACTCGCGTTTCCGCCGTTGAGCCTGATCCGGAGCCTGATGCCGAGGGGAAGACGACGGTTTCCGAATCGCTGGCGGTGCCACTGCCATTGCCACCGGCATTAGGTCCGACACCAGACATGGTCTCTGACGAAGTAGTCCCTTGCGCATCCGACGACGTTGGCCGGCCTTCGAATTCGTCTTCTTCGTGTTGCAGTGTCGCAGCCCACCGTCGTGTTGTATCCAACGCCTGAGTGTCGTTGCCGCTGGTCGCCTTGTCTGTGCCGGAAGTTGTCGACGCGTGTGCACCGTCGCCACTGCGTCCACCGTGGTGCCCGTCGTCACGCCCATCACCATGCGCATCGTGCGACTCTCCCGAAGACCGAGTGAGTCCCGGCAAGCTCTCAATGGTCGACCGGGAATACGATGCCCACATCTCATCCATGACAGCTGACCGAAGAGCACGTTCAACAGTCCACTGCTGTCCCGGCTCGACGCGGATAAGGACGCGGTACTGGATGCTCCACGGAACGCCCGCCGATGTCGGCGGAATCAGATCCAGCGCAGGCAGGATGCTCACGGCATCGGCGTCGTCGCTCACGAGGCGCGCGATCTCAGGTTTAGCCAGAGTGCGGTTCACGCAGCCGTCGAAGAGCGTGTTCAAGTCCTCAGTATTGTCACCTGCGGTAAGTGGAACAGGGATATCGATCTGAGCCTTCGCCCACCCGGAAGAAGCGTTAACAGCCACCAGCGGTACCGAGTTAGGTACCACGGCCTCTTGGCCATTGATCGTCCGCACCGTGGTCGACCGCAAGGTAATAGCCGTCACTGTTCCCTCGACCGGGGCGTCCTTATTTTGAAGGATGACCCAGTCGCCGACGCCATACTGTCGCTCGGTAATGATGAAGAATCCGGCGAGGAAGTCGGCGATGATTTTCTGCGCACCAAACGCAACCGCGGCAGAAACAACGGTTGCGGGAACGGCCGCGCCTGTCGTCGAGAATCCGAAATCTTTAAGGATCCGGATGGCGACGAAGAAGAAGGCGATGGCCTCAGCGATGTAGACCAGTGCGCCGAGGATAGCTAGCCGGCCTTTGTAGCCTTCGGTGTCGGCGATCTCTCCGCGCCGTTCTTCGTGCTCGTTCATCTTGATCGTCGCCCATCGGACCACGAGTCGGCCGATGCGCGGTATGAGTATGGCGATACAGATCAAGATGGCAAGGGATAGACCGGTGTTGGCCACCCACTCCCACATGGAAGTCAAATAGAACTTGAACGGCATAGGCTTAAACTTAGTCACGAGATTGTGCGGTTGGCCACGATGTGAATGATCTTTTCACAGATCTCCGTGAATATTCTCAGTGAACTATCAGCACGGGGATGGTAGAGGAGTGGACGTTCGGTCTCGTGTGGCTCGCCGTCCTCCCGTTTTCGGGCGCGTTCCTTACCATTCGGGGGTGATAGTGCACCATTATCGGGCAATTCCGGTGATTTCTCGCGGTCCTAGTTGGTCTGACGTGTCTGTGCCCTTATAGTTCTAAGTATGACGAGCGCAACGATGACCACCATCATTCTTGTAGTACCGAGAGGGCGTTAGCTTTCCTGGTTACTCGTCACCGCCCTTTCGCACCACGCGAGAAGGGCTTTTTTCATATCCGATGCTTTATCGGAACTCGCGACGATGGCGCTACCACGCCCATCCGTCGGGAATAACGTTCCGCTGAGGCTGTGATACCCCTGATCACACAGTGAGGAGAGCACAAAACCGTGAACGCCCCCTCTCAACCGCCCACTCCGGCGACGGTTGCGGCTTCAACTGTGGCAACGCAGTCGGGAGCACCCAACAAACCCACTCAGAAACCCCGAAAAGAGAAGCTCACCGGCGCAGAGCTTATTGTCCGTACCCTCGAGGTATTGGGTACCCGGACTGTTTTCGGTCTTCCGGGTGGCGCTGTTCTTCCCCTCTACGAGGCCCTTTACGAATCGACCACTCTCAATCACATTCTGGTGCGCCACGAGCAGGGTGCTGGCCACGCCGCAACCGGTTATGCCCAAGCAACCGGCGAAGTTGGCGTGTGCATTGCGACTTCAGGACCCGGCGCGACAAACCTTGTGACGCCGCTGGCCGATGCCAACATTGACTCTGTTCCGGTCGTCGCGATTACTGGGCAGGTGGGGCTGCGCTTATTGGGAACCGACGCGTTCCAGGAAGCTGATATTTGCGGGGTGACCCTCCCCGTCACGAAGCACAACTTCATGGTGACCAAAGTTGAGGACATCCCGCGTCTGATTGCGGAGGCATTCCACTTGGCATCCACTGGGCGTCCTGGTCCGGTGCTTGTCGATGTGCCGAAGGATATTCAGAATCAAGTCGCTGAGTTTGAGTGGCCTGTTGAGCTGGAGCTTCCTGGTTATCGGCCGACGACGTCGCCGCACTCTCGGAAGATCAAGCAGGCGGTGGACCTCATTGCGCAATCCCGTCGCCCGGTGCTGTATGTCGGTGGTGGGGTGATCAAGGCTAATGCCAGCGCGGAGCTTGCGGAGTTCGTCGAAAAGACGGGTATTCCCGTGGTGACGACGTTGATGGCGCTGGGGTCGTTCCCCGATTCCCACCCGCTTCATATGGGCATGCCGGGGATGCATGGCAGTGTCTCGGCCGTCGCTTCATTGCAGAAAGCCGACGTTGTTATAGCGATCGGAACGCGTTTCGACGATCGTGTCACCGGTGATGTTGAGTCCTTCGCTCCGGAGGCGAAGTTTATCCATGCGGATCTTGACCCTGCGGAGATCGGGAAGATTCGCGAGGTTGAGGTCCCCATCGTCGGGGATGCGCGTGAAGTTCTTCAGTCTCTGACCGATATGTACAAGAAGAAGAACCTGAAGCAGCCTGAATGTAGCCGCTGGGTTGATTATCTCCATTCTTTGCAGAAGACCTATGCATTGGGGTGGGAGAATCCCGACGATGGCAAGTTAGCTCCCCAAGCCGTCATTAAGGCTATTTCCGACGAAGTTGGCCCCGACGCGATTTACTGCGCTGGTGTGGGGCAGCACCAGATGTGGGCGGCGCAGTTCGTCGATTATGAGCAGCCGCGGACCTGGTTGAACTCGGGTGGCCTGGGGACGATGGGTTATGCCGTCCCCGCGGCGATGGGTGCTCAGGCCGGTTCGCCGGGGAAGGAAGTCTGGGCTATCGATGGTGATGGTTGCTTCCAGATGACCAACCAGGAGTTGGTGACCTGCGCGGTCAACGATCTTCCGATCAAAGTCGCGGTGATCAATAACGGCAACTTGGGCATGGTTCGTCAGTGGCAGAATTTGTTCTACCAGAGCCACTATTCGCACACAGGGCTTCACCCGAAGGGCGAGTATCTGCCTGATTTTGTGTCGTTGGCAGAGTCGATGGGGTGCGCGAGCTTCCGGGTTACTCGGGAAGATGAGATCGTGCCGACGATCAAGAAAGCGCGTGAGATCAATGACCGGCCGGTGGTGATTGACTTCATCGTTGGTGAGGATGCGCAAGTGTGGCCGATGGTTGCGTCGGGACACTCGAATGATGAGATCCAGTACGCCCTCAACCTGCGGCCACTGTTCGACTCAGATCAGATGATTGATGAAGATTCTGTCACTGATGTGAGCGACGTTATTGAAGAGGATCAGGCTCGGTTGGCGGCGGAAGGAACCACCGCAGCAACCGATGACCAGCGCGGCGGGGGAGAGGAGTAGGGGCATGCAACATACGTTGAGTCTCTTAGTAGAAGATCAGCCAGGCATTGTTGCTCGGCTGTCCGGGATGTTCGCCCGGCGATCATTCAACATCATTTCGATGACGACAGGTACGACTGATCTGGAGGGGGTCAATCGGATCACCATCGTCGTCGAAACAGATGAAGTGTCCATCGAACAGATCACGAAGCAGCTCAATAAATTGGTCCCGGTGCTGAAGGTTATTCGGCAGAAGGACGATCAAATGGTGTCTCGTGCACTGCTCATGGTCAAGGTTGCGGCGAATAATGAGAACCGGGCACAGGTCGTAGACGCTGCCAACCTGTTCCGCGCTCGTGTGGTCGATGTGGCGCCTGAATCGGTGGTCATTGAGGCGACGGGGCAGCCGGGGAAGTTGGTTGCTCTGTTGGATGTCCTCCGCCCGTTCGGTATCCGCGAACAAGTGTATTCGGGGGTGGTTGCTTTAAGTCGTGGTGCGAATCCCATGATGCCCAAACGATAATCTCACCCTATGATATGATCTTCTCGACAAATGGAACTCTTGAAAGGAGTTACAGTGGCAATCAAAACTTATTACGACGATGACGCAGACCTGAGCATTATCCAAGGTCGCAAAGTAGCGGTGATTGGCTACGGTTCACAGGGCCACGCGCACGCTAAGTGCTTGCGCGACTCTGGCGTCGAGGTTCGTATCGGCCTCCGCGAGGGCTCCAAATCTGCGGAAAAGGCCAAAGAAGCTGGCTTCGAAGTGCTCTCTAACGCTGAGGCCGCTGAGTGGGCTGATCTGATCATGATCCTGGCCCCCGATACGTCGCAAATCGCGATCTTCGAGAAGGAGATCGAGCCTCATCTGAAGGATGGCGATGCTATTTTCTTCGCCCACGGCTTGAACATTCACTTCAAGAAGATCGTCGCTCCTAAGGGAGTCACGGTGGGCATGGTTGCACCGAAGGGCCCCGGCCACCTGGTTCGTCGCCAGTTTACGGAGGGCAAGGGCGTTCCGTCGTTGATTGCCGTGGAAAATGACCCTACTGGCGAGGGCACGGCGCTGGCACTGTCCTATGCAGCTGCTATCGGCGCTGGACGTGCAGGGGTTATCGAGACCACCTTCCGCGAAGAGACCGAAACTGACCTCTTCGGTGAGCAGGCAGTTCTCTGTGGTGGCTTGGAAAAGCTGATGATGACGGGCTTCGAGGTTCTCGTCGAAGCTGGTTACGCACCGGAGATGGCGTTCTTCGAGGTCTGCCACGAAATGAAGCTGATTGTGGACCTCATTTTCGAGGGTGGCCTGTCGAACATGAACTACTCGATCTCGGAAACCGCTGAGTTCGGTGGCTATGTTTCGGGACCAAAGATCATTGATGACCACGTCAAGGAGTCGATGAAGAAGGTTCTCTCTGAGATTCAGGACAGCACCTTTGTCGACGCCATGTTCAAGGATGTCGACGCTGGCCAGCCTGGTCTGAAGGGTCTGCGCGAGGAATACGCGAACCACCCGCTGGAGAAGGCAGGTAAAGATATGCGCTCCATGATGAGCTGGATCGCTAACCCGCTAGACGAAACCGCTTAAAATATCCCCAAAAAGGGATATTATTCAGCATAGTCTTCTTATTCCGCCATAATGTGCTGGTAGGAGGGCTATGCTTTTTGTATATCTGCGCCCGATCATCCGGGCCATATACGTGTTCACCCCCAACCCATACGATGGAGTGCACCTGACCGTGCGCTGTTTCACTAGGAGGACCAAATCGTGAATCACAACTGCTTACCTGTGGTTCTTATCGCTGACAAGCTTGCTCAATCAACAATCGAGGCGCTAGGAGATGGCGTTGAGGTCCGGTGGGTAGACGGGCCTAACCGCGCCGAGCTCCTGGCCGCTGTCCCTGAAGCAGATGCGCTCCTAGTACGTTCCGCCACCACGGTGGATGAAGTAGTTCTCGACGCCGCCAAAGAGCTGAAAATCATCGGCCGCGCGGGCGTCGGACTGGACAATGTTGACATTGAAGGCGCGACACAGCGTGGTGTGATGGTGGTCAACGCGCCCACGTCGAATATCCACTCAGCCTGCGAACATGCGATCACCTTGCTGCTCGCGGCCGCTCGCCAGATCCCCCAGGCTGATCAATCGCTGCGGCAAGGCGAGTGGAAACGGTCGTCTTTCAAAGGTGTCGAGGTCTACGGCAAGACCGTGGGTATCGTCGGCTTTGGACATATTGGGCAGCTCTTTGCTCAGCGTCTCGCCGCTTTCGATGTCGAGCGCATTGTTGCTTATGACCCCTACGCCAACCCGGCCCGCGCCGCACAGTTGGGGGTCGAGCTCATTGACCTCGAGGAGCTGATGGCGGTGTCTGACTTCGTCACCATCCACCTCCCCAAGACCAAGGAGACGGCGGGCATGTTCAATGACGCTCTCCTTGAGAAGGCGAAGAAGGGGCAGATTATCGTTAATGCTGCTCGCGGTGGTCTTATCGACGAAGAAGCACTGGCTCGTGCGATCGATTCCGGCCACATTCGTGGCGCGGGCGTGGATGTGTACGCCACGGAACCGTGCACGGATTCTCCGCTGTTTGAGCGGCCCGAAGTCGTGGTGACACCTCACCTAGGCGCGTCGACGGTGGAGGCGCAGGATCGCGCCGGGACCGATGTAGCGAAGTCCGTCTTGCTCGCCCTCGCGGGAGAATTTGTCCCCGACGCGGTGAACGTCTCCGGCGGCGCCATCGGCGAAGAGGTTTCCCTGTGGCTGAACCTCACGCGCAAGCTGGCAGTGTTGGCGTCGGCAATTCAGCATGGTGCGACGACGTCGGTGGAAGTGATCGCGCGTGGTGAGCTGTCCTCGGAAAATGTCGACGCACTGGGTCTTGCGGCTCTGCGTGGTGTGTTCGCGGGCACGGTGGATGAAAAGGTGACATTTGTCAATGCCCCGGCCATTGCTGAGGATCGCGGTGTTCAACTTTCCGTGACGACGGCTGCCGAATCGGTGTTGCACCGCTCGGTTGTTGAGGTTCGGCTGGTGACGAATACGGGCGACACCGTGTCGGTGGTGGGTGCCCTGACCGGCTTGGACGGTGTGGAAAAGATTGTCCGCATCAACGACCGAGGGTTGGATCTGCGCGCGGAAGGTCGGAACGTGTTCCTGCACTACAAGGACCGCCCGGGCGCCTTGGGTGCCGTCGGATCCCAGTTGGGCGAGCGTGGAATTAACGTCGAGGCCGCGGCATTGTCGCAGGATAAGGCCGGGACTGGCGCCACGCTAGTCCTTAGGGTGGATAAGGCGGTTCCTGACGATGTGATGGAGTCGATGAAGGCGTCCTTGGATGCGCAGTATGCCATTGCTCTCGACTTCGACTAGGTAGGGCGCGTCTGCCTGAGTCGGGCGAAAAACCGCCACTATTGACATTATGTATCATTAACGCTTTGGAGGATGTGTAGT
The DNA here is from genome assembly GCF_053760365.1 of Corynebacterium sp. c7Ub_26. Lineage (NCBI taxonomy): Bacteria > Bacillati > Actinomycetota > Actinomycetes > Mycobacteriales > Corynebacteriaceae > Corynebacterium > Corynebacterium sp. c7Ub_26. The sequence continues at coordinate 458,059 of NZ_JBSNBL010000001.1, forward strand.
CAGCCAACCGCGCCGGGAACTGGCTGACTAGCTTTGGCTGACTACCGTCCTCCATCTCAACTGGTGCGTTATGTCCAGCTTCGTGCTGCGACTGACGCGGAGAGACGTTAAGGGGATGCACAGTGTTTGAAGAGCGCCATATGGACGATGTGGTGAAAGAAAACGTCCGAAACGCCGACATGGCCGACTTTCGGCCGACGCCGGTGACGGTTTTGTCGGGGTTCCTCGGTTCGGGGAAAACCACGCTCCTCAACCACTTGTTGGCCAACCGCGCTGGCCGCAAAATCGCGGTGATCGTCAACGACTTTTCGGAAGTGAATATTGACGCTGCGCTCATCGCGGGTGAGGGGCACCTTGAGCGCGGAAGTGACCGTATGGTCGAGCTCTCCAATGGCTGCATTTGTTGCACGCTGCGGGAGGACCTCATTGAATCGGTGGCGTCGCTCGCGGCGAGCCAAAAGTTCGACCACATCGTTATCGAATCAACGGGCATCTCAGAGCCGATGCCTGTCGCCGCAACTTTCGAGTGGGAATTTTCCGACGGAGTCCATCTTGGTGGCATCGCTCCGATCGACACGATGGTCACCTTGGTCGATGCGACGACGTTCCTGCCGCAAATGCACAAACGGGGACGGCTCTCTGACCGGGGTTTAGAGGCCGCTCCCGACGACGACCGCACGGTTGCTGAGCTGCTCGTCGACCAAGTCGAGTTTGCTGACATGATCTTCGTGACAAAATGCGACCTAGTTCGTGATGAACTCGCCCAGGCAACTGAAGACGCAGTTCATGCCATGAACCCGCGCGCACGCATACGTCGTGTCGTCAATGGCGAGATTCCCATGGAAGCCGTGCTCGATGCGCACCTTTATGACGTTGAGGAGTCCGCTGCAGCTCCCGGGTACCTTGATGAGCTCGCGAATCCGCATACTCCGGAAACCGAAGAGTACGGTATTTCCTCAGTGGTGTTTCGATCCCAACGGCCCTTTGACCAGCGCCGACTTATTGCAGCCGTGAAATCCATGCGCGGTTTGGTTCGGTCAAAAGGGCATTGTTGGATTGCCGACCGCCCAGAGCTCATCCAGATGTGGTCCCAGGCCGGCCCGAACTTAACGATCTCACCTGCAGCATTGTGGTCGCAGGCATCGGAGGCTCCGTCGTCGGAAATTGTCCTTATTGGTGTGAATTTTAATGGTGCCGACGCCCTGGCTCGGCTCCAGGCGGCAACACTAAATGACGACGAATCCCGCGCGCTGCTTAAACGTATGGCTGGAGCGTCGGCGATCGGTTAGACTCACAAGAAACCCGTGATGTGAGAAAGGTATCTCAGGATATGAAACTGGCGGTTATCCCTGGCGACGGGATCGGCACAGAAGTAACGGCGGAAGCGCTCAAAGTGATGCGAGCTGCGTTGGCGGGGAGCGGCGAGTCCATTGAGACCACGGACTACGACCTCGGCGCCCGCCGGTACCTCCGCAATGGGGAGCTTCTCACGGACGACGATCTCGCTTCCTTGCGTGAGCACGATGCGATTCTGCTCGGGGCCGTCGGTGATCCGCGAACCGTCCCATCAGGAGTGCTGGAGCGCGGGCTTCTGCTGAAGATGCGATTCGCCCTTGACCACCATGTCAATCTGCGTCCGTCGGTGCTGTATCCAGGGGTAACCTCGCCTCTGTCCGATCCGGGGAAGGTTGACTTTATCGTCGTCCGCGAGGGCACCGAGGGGTTGTACGCCGGGAATGGCGGTTCGATCCGTGTGGATACGCCTCACGAGGTTGCGAACGAAACAAGTGTGAACACGCGGTACGGAGTTGAGCGCGTTGTCCGCTACGCCTTTGACCGCGCGCAAGAGCGACGCAAGAAGTTAACGCTGGTGCACAAAACCAATGTCCTCGTGTATGCAGGTGGGCTGTGGCAACGCACCGTCGACCAGGTCGCCCAGGAGTATCTCGACGTTACCGTGGATTATTGCCACATCGACGCGGCGACAATTTATATGGTCACTGACCCTTCGCGCTTCGACGTCATCGTGACGGACAACCTTTTTGGCGACATCATCACGGACCTGGCGGGAGCGGTCACCGGTGGTATCGGATTGGCTGCGTCGGGCAATATCGACGCGACCGGCACGAATCCGTCCATGTTTGAGCCTGTTCACGGCTCTGCTCCTGATATTGCCGGGAAGGGGATCGCGGACCCGACGGCTGCGATTTTGTCGGGTGCGCTGCTATTCCGTCACTTGGGTAAGACCGACGAAGCCGATGCCATTGAGGCCGCGGTCCGCAATGATGTTGCCTCGAGGGATGGCAGCATTCGCACCGAGGAAGTGGGAACTCGGATTGCGAACAGTCTCGACAGTTAGCTGTGGGGTAGGGGACTGCCGTGTTACCACCTGAGATTTGGCCACCGTCCGGCCTCCGCATAAGAGCGGGTGCGCTGGAGCTCCGGCCTATGGATGAGCATGCCATTTCCGACGCTGTTCGCGCGGTGTCACGAGTGGATGATGTGTTCGCTGATCCCACTGGTCCCGAGGTTTTTCCATGGATCGGTGCGCCGAAGTATTCCAACGCTGCGTTTCACCTGAGCACGATGGCAAGCCTTGGGACTGGGGACCCCTCCTCGTCCGAGTGGACTTTGTCCTTGGTTATTCGGCATCGCGGCGAGTTTATTGGTGTGATCGATCTCCGTCGGCGTCGAATTCCTGGCTCTGCCTCCTCAGGCGGGGAGGAGCTGCGCGGACTCCTTCGTGACCTCGGCCTCAAGGCTGGCGATAGCTACGTCGAGACCGGGTCGTATATCTTGAGGCCTTTTCAAGGGCACGGCTATGGAACTCAGGCCCGACGAGCCGCACTCACCCTGGCATTCACGTATTGCGGCCTTGGCATCGCTGTATCCGAAAGCTGGCTGACGAATGCTGCATCTCAAGCGGTATCGCTCTCGTGCGGTTACACATTCCTTGGCACTCGTCCCGACGCCATCAATGGCGCCTCCGCCGCCGCCGAAGAGAATGATGCCGGCGGTAACGACGTCGGCAATAATGACGTCGGCAATAATGACGTCGGCAATGAAAATGAAAAGGTGCGAATGTATTGCACCCCAGACATGTTCAACTGTGGGTCTACTTCGGTGCAGGTCGATGGGTGGACACCGGAATTGGCCACGATGCTAGGGGTGCAGACGCAACGAAGCTAGGAAGAGACGGCCTCGATCACAGATGGTCTTCGATGTCAGCGTTGCGTCCCGTTGTGCGCACCCCGAAGACTCCGATGTCGATCATCATGATCACCATGGCGACGGCGACGACAGTGAACACTCTTCCGGGGCCAGCACTATGAAGAATGGGCAGCAAGATGAAAGGCATGACGCCCGCCGAGATTTTCGATAGCGAGTAGGCGAAACCAGCAGCCGTGCCCCGAATACGCGTCGGGAAGTTTTCCGCCAGATAGGTGTGGTAGACACCGGAGAACATGTTGCTTGACGCTGTAAACAATCCGCCGGCGATCATGACAATGGCGGGCGTGGGGGAGAATCCGAAGACGAGACCGAAGACGCCCATCATGATGGCGGTGGCAACAATGAGGTGTTTGCGCTCGAACCGGTCAACCAGGGGAACCATGAGTAACGAGCCGACCGGATAACCGATGTAGGTCACCGCGGTATATGCGATGGAATCGACGACATCAAACCCTTTCGCCGCCAGAGCGAGGGTCGCGATCGTGCCAAAACCGTAGTACCCGAACACCTGAAGAACACTCATGATGGAGACAACGAGCGTGCGTTTCCTCACCGCGGGGGCGAACACTTCCGAGAACTGCACGTTCTTCTGGTGGGCAGGTCGCACGCGGGTGTCCGGCTCTGCGAGGGTGTGGCCCTCTTTTCGTGCTTCATCCTCAAAACGACGCGCGATCTTTTCCGCTTCATCTGTGCGGCCATGAGCCTCAAGCCAGACCGGCGATTCGGGGAGGAAGCTGCGGATAGCCCACACAATTAATCCACCGACACCGCCGATGATGAACATCCAGCGCCAACCGTCGAAACCCAAAGGCTCGAGGGGAACGAGCCACCGGGCGAGGAACCCTGATACAGGAACACCGAAGAAGCACACCGTGTAGGCCCAGACAATGTAGCGGCCGCGGACCTTAGACGGGAGGATATCGGCAAGGTACGAGTCCGCCAGCGCGTATTCCCCGCCGATGCCGATTCCCGCGACGAACCGCGCGAGGATCAGAACGGAGGCATGCGGCGCGAGGCCACACACAATCGAGGCGAGCGAGTAGACCAATAAGTTGATGATGAAGGTATGTTGCCGCCCGATGCGGTCCGCCAACCGGCCCATCCACAGCGCGCCCACAAATTGGCCCAAGAACGCCGACGCCAGAACAAGCGACAGCTGAGTCCCGCCCAGTTCAAAGTGCTTCTTCAGCACCGTCGACATGATGGGGGCCAGGAAATTCTCGTATTGATCGAAGAAGACTCCCAATCCGATCACAATGGTGATCAATTTGTGTGACCGAAGGACGGGGAGCCGATCCATCCGCGCAGCAACGGAAGGGGACTCTTCTGAGGCTGGAGAACCAGAAGATAAAGGTCGGGAGCGAGACATAGTCCCCTAACATAGACCGCTTAGTCTGGAAGTGGAAATAGAGCAAGTAGAAGTAGCGGACGCGAAATAGTCGCGGAACACATGTAAAAAACGGCGCGCAAATTCGATACGGTAGGGGGCATGACGGTTGAAGTCTCAGAGATCACCGATTTCTTAGCGCACACCCCGCCCTTTGACAGCATTACCGACGACCACCGCGCGCGGGTCGCCCGGAACGCAACCATGCTCTACGTCAAAGCGGGCGAAAAAGCCGACGCCACGTCTGATACGTCACACAGCCACTCGGGTGGCACGTCAGCTGACGACGCGATGACCGGAATCCGCATTGTTCGGTCCGGGGCCATCAACTGCTTCGGTGAACGGGATCAACTGGTCGACCGCTTCGGCCCCGGCGAAATTTACCCGCGCCGGGTATCCGATAAAACGACGCAGCACTATTCCTACTGGGCGCATGAAGATAGCCTGCTGATCGAAATTCCCGTCGAGGTTATCGAAAGCCTCCAGAACTATCCCGAAGTCACCACATTCTTCGGCACAGTGACGACGAGGCGTCGCAGCTCAGCCAACGAATTGCGGGAGACGTCCGGCACAGGGGGAGTCGCTGACATCGACGCCCTCCGCGGAACCGTCGGAGAGGTTGCCGTGAAACCGGTCATCGTCTCGCCCAACACCACGATCCGCGACACCGCCACCAAAATGAGCGAGCGGAATTTATCCAGCGCCATCGTCGTGAAGGCAGCCGACGACGACCATCGCCCGAGCAGGATCGTCGGCATTGTGACAGATGCAACGCTGCGGTCGGAAGTGCTCGCGAAGGGCGCGGACCCGTCGGGCCCCGTGGAGCCCATCATGTCGCCCAAACCCATGGTGACCTACGCCAGCATGCCGCTGTTCGAGGGCATGCTGCAGTTAACGGAAGCCCGTGTGAACCATCTCCCTGTGATCGACGATGACAATGTCGTCGGAGTCTTGACGACGGGCGCCGTCATGCGGCAGCTCCAGGGCGACCCGATTTTTGCCGCCGCGCAATTCCGCGAAGCACGAACGGACCAGCTCTCTGAGTGCTTTGACGCGGTGATCGACGTGGCCGTGCGTTTCATCGACCGTGGCGCCACTCCGCACGAGGCTACGAGGCTCTTGACCCTGGGCACCGACGAAATGATGAAGCGCGTCATCGAATTAGTACAGGAGGAAATCGGGCCCGCTCCGGTGCGCTTCTGCCTTGTTGTGATGGGATCGCTGGGCCGCTCCGAAATGGTGCTCTCGAGCGACCAGGACCATGCCATCATCCTGTCCGACGAGTACGACCCCGATAAGCACGGTTTCTACTTCAAACAGTTGGGTGAAAAGTTCAGCAGCCTGGTGCACCAAGCCGGGCTGCCCGTGTGCCCCGGCGACATGATGGCGTCCAATAGCAAGTGGCGTCTCACCGCGAGTGCCTGGGAAAAGGAATTTAGTACATGGACTGATGACCTCGGCCCGAAGGCATTAATGAAGGCACAAACCTTCTTCGACATGCGCCCCGTGGTCGGAGATAGTGAACTTTGCGACGATGTCCGCTCTGCCGCTCTCATGACTGCGCGCCGGGACCGACGCTTCCTTAACGCGCTGGTGAAGATCGCGCGTCATCGCGAACCACCGCTGGGTTTCTTCCGTGGATTCGTCCTGGATCGGTCCGGGAATTACGCCAACACTCTTGATATCAAGAGGGGCGGGCTGACGGCTGTCGTTCAGCTCGCGCGGTTGTATGCGATTCAAGAGTGGGTGGATGAGGTCGGCACGCGTGATCGGTTGCGGGCTGCGGCGCGGGCTGGGGTCATTAGCCACCGTCGTGTCGAGGACCTCGTCGATGCATTCGATATTTTCCAGCTCATTTTGTTGGCTAACCAGGCTTCTCAGTGGCGGGATGGAAAGGAAACGAACGCCCGTATCGATCCCGACTCCTTGGCCCACTTGGAGCGGGAATCCCTCCGCGATGCATTCCGGTTGGTCCGTTCCGAGCTCAAGTCGGCTGAATCGAGCACGGGGTTATGAGGTTTTTTCGACGACGACCACGCGTGTCGTGGGAAGACTACGCCGACCGCTCCCGCGAGGTGTGCGAACAGTTACGCGAGAGCGACGACCCGCGCGACCGCTCCCGCTGTGCTCTAGCCGAGGCGCTCCACCATTTCTATACGACGCCTGCGCCTGAGTTGGACACCCCGCTGACGGAATTGCCGCTGCTGGCTGTAGATGTAGAAACCACTGGTCTGGATGCCGACCGCGACCGTCTGCTGTCGGTCGGGATGGTCGCGATTAACGGCCGTGCCATTCCTTTGGCGACGGCGGACCACTGGCTCGTGCGCTATCACGAGGGTGACGTTTCAGTGGGGCAGTCGGCGACGATCCACGGGATCACCGATTCGCAGTTGGAAAATGGCCGATCCTTGCTGGACATTCTGACGGACGTTGTCAACGCGGCTGCCGGGCGTGCTCTGTTGGCACATTTAGCGCTCATTGAGCATGACTTTATTTCCACTGCGTGTGAGCGTGCGGTCGGTGTACCGTGGAGCCCTCTTCGCGTCGTCGACACGATGGATTTGGAGCGACGGTCGGCGGTGTCATTCGGACGCCGACCTGGCCGTGGCGAGGTCCGGTTGATGAACGCACGCTATTCCCGTGGGTTGCCAAGCTATCACAACCACAACGCGCTGGTAGACGCCCTGGCGTGCGCAGAACTGTATTTGGCGCAAACGTCGGCAGATCACTTCGGCTCGGAGCTGGAGAGTGTCATTCGGAAGAAGGGGACGACGCGGTGGTGACGTGGCAGTTCGTCTGCCGTGCACCCACACTGCACCTGCAGCACCTTCGCTGTTTTTAGGATGTTTTCCTTATCAGCTGTGAGGGGTTATGTAGGCTGGTTCGCATGCGAATAGCTCGAATCGCCACTGTTGAAGGTATGACATTTTGTTCCGTGGAGGGTGAGGGTGACGACATCGTCTGCCGCCAAATTGATGGCCACCCGTTCGGGGAACCGACATTAACGGGTAAAGAATGGCCCCTCGCGGACGTCCGACTTTTGGCCCCGATCTTGGCGCCGAAAGTCGTTGCGGTAGGCCGTAACTACGCCGACCACGTGGCGGAAGTCTTCAAAAAGGGTGCCGAGCATCTGCCGCCCACGATTTTCTTGAAGCCTCCGACAGCGATTACCGGGCCGGGCTCGCCGATTAGGATTCCGGACTTCGCGACGAATGTTGAATTCGAGGGTGAACTCGCCATCGTCATTGGCCGGCCCGTGAAGAATGTTGCCGCGGAAAACTGGCGCGACGCTGTGCTCGGCTACACCATCGTGAACGACGTTTCGTCCCGGGACCTGCAGTTTTCGGATGGTCAGTGGGCGCGCGCTAAGGGACTTGATACGTTCTGCCCGATGGGCCCCTGGATTGAAACCAATCTCGATGCCCTGGACTTGGAGGGCCTGCCTATCCGCGCTCACCTGACTCACGACGGAACCACCAAGGTGAAGCAGGACTCTAATTCGAATCAGATGATTAAGTCGGTTCCGGAGATTATTGAGTGGGTCTCCCAGGCGTTCACTCTGCTTCCCGGCGACGTGATCTCTACCGGTTCACCCGCGGGAACAGCGCAGATGGTCCCCGGTGACGAGATTGAGATTGAGATCCCTGGGCTGGGTTCGCTGAAGAACCCGGTTGTCAAGGCGTAGATAGGCTACACGGCCTTTGTTCGGTCGCGGCCTTAATTTTCGGCCCTAATTGTGGCGAATTTCCGAGGCCCCCATCGCGAGAAGCATTGTTTTCATCTTCCCGCATGTTTCCTCAACTTCCTCAGTGGGATTGGATTGTTCGACGATCCCGCCACCGGCCCAGGCTCTGGCGTGCTGGAGATCTTTCTCCAGCTCAGCGCACCTAATGCTGACCATAAACTCTCCGTCGCCATTGGCGTGGCACCATCCGACAGCCCCACCGTAAAACCGGCGGTCTCCTTCGGCGGTGCGGATAATTTCCATGGCGGTGTCGGTGGGAACACCAGCAAGAGCGGGGGTGGGGTAGAGGGCCTCGGCAAGTTGAAGAGCGCTGGGCCCGTCGTCGTTAATAGTCGCGCGGATCGGCGTCGCTAAGTGCCACATTTCGGCAGTCTGCATCAGCTCCGGCGAACTCGGAATGTCCACCGTGTGACAGAGCTGGCCGAGCACCCGTCGGTAATGATCGACGACATAGTGGTGCTCATCCAGATTCTTCGTGCTGTGAAGCAGTTGCTGGCCGCGCTGTTCGTCTTCCTGGGGATCGTTGCTCCGCGGGAGCGAGCCAGCCAGGGGATACGCCGACACAACAGGGCCTTGACGCCGAATCAGCATTTCGGGCGAGGAACCAACAAACCAGTGACCTGTGTATTCGTCCTCGGCAGGGGAGAGGTCCGCGAGAAAACCGTCCAGATTCGGAGCGTGGTCGATAAGCCGCGTGGCCAGCAGCCGCGGGTCGATCGGGTCATCGAAGAACAGATCAACATTGCGAGCAATAACAACCTTATCGACGCTGGTCCGCGCGATCGTTCGCGTGACGGCGTCGATAATCTCCGCGTGCTCGTCGAGGCTAGGGTTTTCAGCGACGATGTGCGCGTGGGCGCCTTTGCCCCTGTAGAAGGCGGGCGGCTCCAGCGGGCCCGTGTATCGCCACACCGATCGGGGGCTCGTGAGCGCAGCCGGGCGTGACGGATCGAAGGGCAGCGCGCCGACGATGTAGGAGGCTTTTCCGTTGTCTAAGGCGCTTTGAGCGTCGCTAATCGTGGTAAAAGTGGCATCCGAGCCTTGCGTGCGCAATGAGCCGTCAACACGTGAAAGAAGGAAGTCAGGGGCGTTTCGGGGTCTGGGTGCGGAGCTATTGTCGGATGCTGAAGCCACGCTGAAACAGTACGTTCGTTCGCTCGAGGTGGCAAGCTTTTCCGGCGGATTCGTCGTCGATAATGAAGGTCGGTCGTGATCGCGCGGTGCTCGCGTGATGCTCGGGCGGTGTCACTGTGTTGATTGTGTGCGACAAGGGCGGGGGTGGTGAGAAATACCGTGTCCACTACGCTTGATGGGCATGAGTGACGTTGTTGTCCGATTTAGTCCATCGCCGACGGGTACTCCCCATGTGGGAATGGTGCGTACTGCTTTGTTTAACTGGGCGTATGCGCGTCATACCGGCGGAAAGATGATCTTTCGTATTGAAGATACCGATGCTAAACGCGATTCTGAGGAATCCTATGCTGCGATTATTGATTCACTTCAATGGTTGGGCATCGACTGGGATGAAGGAATTGGTGAGGTCGGCGGGCCGAATGGTCCTTACCGACAGTCTCAGCGGTTAGACATTTATGCTGATGTTTTAAATAAACTCATTGAAGCCGGCTTTGTTTATCCCGCTTATTCGACGGCGGATGAAGTGAGAGCGCGCCACAAGGCTGCGGGCCGTGATCCTCAATTGGGTTATGACAATTACGACCGCAATTTAACTGATGAACAAATTGCGGAATATGAAAAAGAGGGCCGCAAACCGGTATGGCGTTTCCGCATGCCGGAGCAGGTGTGGGAATGGGATGACTTGGTCCGTGGCCATGTGACCTTCCAGCCTGAAACTCAGCCGGATTATGTTGTTGCCCGGTCTGACGGATCTCCTCTGTATCCCCTGGTCAACCCGGTTGACGACGCCATGATGGGTGTTACTCACGTGCTGCGCGGTGAGGACATTTTGGCGTCGACACCTCGCCAGTTGGCCTTGTACGAGGCCCTGAAGAAGTTGGGGATTGCGAAGCAGACTCCGCAGTTTGCGCACTTGCCGTTCGTCATGGGGCAGGGCAATAAGAAGCTGTCGAAGCGGGACCCGGAGTCGAATCTCTTTAATCACCGGGATGCGGGCATCATTCCGGAAGGAATGGTGAGCTACCTGTCTCTCTTGGGATGGTCTTTGTCCGCCGATCAGGATATTTTCGGCCGCGATGAATTGGTCAAGAATTTCGACGTTGCCGATGTGTTGGGTAATCCCGCGCGATTTGATGAGAAGAAGCTGATCGCTATCAACGCTGAGCATATTCGTATGCTCGACAAAGATGATTTTGCTCAGCGTTTGCGGGCGTACTTGGAAGAGTACAAGGGCTTCCCCGCGGACTATCCGGACGATAAGTTCGCTGTCGCTGCTGAGCTTGTCCAAACGCGCATCAAGACTTTGGGGGATGCGTGGGATCTCCTGAAGTTCCTTGTGCTGTCGGATGACGACTTCGAGATCGACGAGAAGTCCGGCAGGAAGAACCTCAAAGAGGACGCCGTGCAGGCCCTTGATGTTGCGATGGAGGAGCTGGATGCGATCGATGAATCCTCCTTTACGACGGAACGCATTGAAGCTGCCCTGCATGGCGCGTTGATTGACCGGCTTGGTCTGAAGCCTCGGAAGGCGTTTGGTGCGATTCGGGTAGCGACGTCGGGCGCTGCGGTATCGCCGCCGTTGTTCGAGTCCCTGGAGCTGCTGGGGAAGCAGACGACGATGAAGCGCCTCAAGGATGCGCGGGCCGTTACTCCGTGGCCAGCCCAACAGTGATTGCTGCTGTAGTGAGTATTGCAGCAGCTGGCATTCGTCGGCCCTGAGCGGGTGTTGCGCTGCGGTGGGAATAGCGTTGACCTGAGGATTTGCCCCACATAAGGCCCTATGGTTATATTATTCCCCGTTGCACAGCGCAGCCGGGCCTGGCGGTGCTTTGTGCTCATTGGCCTATGGTGTAATTGGCAACACAGCGGTTTCTGGTACCGCCATTCTAGGTTCGAGTCCTGGTAGGCCAGCAAGAAGCTCTTTGGCTTCTTATGCCCTGTTCGTCTAGCGGCCTAGGACACCGCCCTCTCACGGCGGCGGCACGGGTTCAAATCCCGTACAGGGTACAACACCCGCTCACCTGTTACTGCAGGTCAGGGAGATTTTCCATATGTCAAATCAGAACTTCCAGCTGGCGTGACTACATTTTGACTACATCTGAAAATAGACCGGCCATAGCCTGCCCCACGGTGTCGAGGTCGTGTTTCTGTTTAACTCCGCTTGTCCCTTTAGGTCATATGGACAAACTTCTGTGAATCTGCAGCTGACTTCTTAGGCCGAGAAATCCGATTCCCACAGGCTGACGAGCGCCGTAAATAAAGGTAGCCGGGCAACTAAATAGCAGAATCGGCGATATACTCAGCACCTGACGAGGAGCCCGAAGCAGCCAGGAATTGTCAGTGCCCTCACCAGACGATCAGAGAGGTAAATTAATGCCGGGTTTCTCATCGAATACACCGCCAAAGTTGCCACGTAAGGGTTGAGAGGTTCGAATCCATGCTCGCGCTTACGTATGAGTAACAACTAACTCCACCTCCGAAAAATAGCGGGGGTTCGCCGCAGCGATCGTGGTCTATGTGCTGGGTCCGAAGGATAACGCGGGCGAAGAACAGGTGGGGGGAGCGGACTCATCCGAAAACCGGTCTGTGAGGCTGGTTCACTACGACGGTGCACTGCCTTCCGGCGCGGCTACGGAGCCTATTCTCTCACTCATGAGCGCTAGTTTGGCGCTACTTTCGCCAGGCAAGGTCGTACCGCTTTTTCAGCGGCCATGATTGTGTCTGTCATGTTGCGATGTTTCTGAAGCGTTAAATGTTTACCCCTGCTCAACACGTAGAATTTCTGTATTTTCGGGTGAGTTAACGCTTCAATTATTTATAGTTCAGCCACGAACATTAAACTAATTGCACTGTTTTAGCTGTTCAGAGTGCTCTACCATCTTTTATTGCAACCGTGTTACCGGAATTCTTTATTATTTACCCCCTCCCCGGATGACACGGTAATCTCCACGTTCTTGTTGCATGGTCTCTAGTAGTTGATTACTCATTCTCGACAAATTTCACCCTGTGGAACTTTAAAGAAAGTGAGCTGGAGATGCATGCAATTGGGATAGTTAACGTCAATACGTCGCAGGCCATGACGGATATTATTGTTCAAGCTGCCGAGGAGGTAGCCGCCCCGGATACAACAATTATTGGCGTGACTCCCAGCATCGGACCAGCCTCGGTGGAAACCCACGTTGAGGCGTATCTATCCGCTACTGGGGTTATTGATGCTTTCCACCGATATCAGAGTTCGTGTGATGAGCCTCATGAGGATCAGCGTAAGAGAGTCGATGCGTGGATTATTGCCGGTTATGGTGACTTAGGGAAAGAAGCTCTGCAGGAGCTGACTGATGTCCCCGTGGTTGATATCACCGAGGCAGCTGCAGTTGCGGCTATGGCTGTTGGGGATACGTTTGGCGTAGTGACAACCCTGGACAGAACCACTCCGATGATTCGTTCGAGGTTGAGGCAGTCTGGGCTTCTCGATCGCTGTGTTTCCATCACAGGCACAGGCCTGGGGGTTTTGGAATTAGAAGAAGACTCAGAGCGTACCAACCGGCGCATCATTGAAACGGCGAGGCAGGCTCTGCAGCCGAACTTAAGCGGGCAGCGGGCAGAAGCGATCTGCCTAGGCTGTGGCGGAATGGCCGGACAAGCCCGGCGACTATCAGAGGTGCTGGGGGTACCGGTTATCGATGGCGTCGCTGCTGCGGTGGGACAAGCTGAATCTCTTATCCGTCAAGGTTTGCGCACATCTCGGGTTGGCACGTTTGCTCCGAGGGAGCACAAGCCTTTGCACGGTTTTGAACATCTAGAGGTGCAGAAAAGCCAGTGATGAGAATGTCCGTATGCCCAATCTTGGAGCAGGGCGAATAGCAAATACCTCCAGGTTGGGCAGTGGATCAGAAGCAGTTATTACCAATCCGTGCCCCGCGACGCGGGCAAAAATGAAAGTCATAACATGAAGACTGGCGATATTAGTGGCAATGAAGTCATTATCCCTGAAGATGCAGACCCAGACCTTATTAACACTGATCTTGCTCCACTCAAAGACCAGCATTGGGGCGCTTACAACGTCTTTGCATTTTGGATGTCGGACGTTCACTCCGTTGGAGGCTATGTCACAGCCCGAGCCTTGTTTGCCCTGGGCTTAACCGCTTGGCAGGTGTTGCTAGCTTTACTCCTGGGAATCACCATTGTTTATTTCTTGTGCAACTTGGTGTCCTTACCCTCCCAACGCACCGCAACCCCTTTCCCGGTTGTGTGCCGTGCGGTTTTCGGAATTCAAGGTGCAAAGATCCCCGCGATTATCCGTGGTGTTATTGCAGTGGCTTGGTACGGGATACAGACCTATTTGGCTAGTCACGCCCTGGTTGTGCTCATGGTCAAGTTGGTGCCTAGTTGGGCACCATATGCGGACACCGGTTCTTACGGTTTCCTTGGGCTGTCTGTCCTGGGGTACATTGCCTTCGCAATTCTCTGGGTTCTTCAGGCTTTAGTGTTTTGGCGTGGTATGGAATCGATTCGTAAGTTCATTGATTTCGCCGGTCCTGCTGTATATGTCGTCATGTTTGCTCTCGCCGTCTATCTTGTTTATAAAGCCGGTTGGTCAAACATTAGCTTCTCTTTAGCGGATTTTAAGCTTTCGGGCTGGGCCGCGTTTTCTGTATTCTGTGCTGGTATAGCAACCGTGGTCAGTTATTTTTCTGGACCAATGCTTAACTTTGGTGATATCTCCCGTTACAGTCGATCTCAAAATGCGGTGAAGCGAGGCAACTTCCTAGGGTTGCCGATTAACTTCTTGGTGTTCTCTTTGCTGGTCGTTATCACCGCATCGGCCACAGTGCCGGTATATGGGCGCCTTATCACGGATCCCATTGAGACAATCGCACAGCTCGACAGTACAGTCGCTATTGCACTCGGAGCGTTGACGCTGATGATTGCCACCATCGGAATTAATATCGTGGCTAATTTTATCGCCCCGGCATTTGATTTTTCTAATGTGGCTCCCTCAAAAATATCGTGGCGTACAGGCGGAATGATTGCCGCGGTTGGTTCGATCTTCCTCACCCCGTGGAATCTCTATAATTCACCTGAAGTGATTCACTACACCCTGGATACTCTCGCTTCTTTTATTGGTCCTCTTTTTGGTGTCCTCATCAGCTATTTCTATATCGTCAATAAAAAACCGGTTGACGTATCGGCGCTGTTTAATTCCTCACCAGAGGGAACTTACCACTATCGCAACGGATTCAATGTCAACGCAGTTATCGCTACAGTAATTGGTGCATTAATGAGCCTGCTGACCATTTTGGTGCCTCCGCTTCACCCAGCAGCAACATACACTTGTTTTATCGGTGCCGGGGTAGCGGCTGGTGTTCTAGTCGCCCTCGAGCGATTAAGCCCCTCCCTCCCGCAACAGAAAGATTCCGTCAGCGCATGAAGTCGCAGCTTTCCCAGCGAGCCATGGCCTTAGCCGATCAGCGCCTCGCTCTTACCGACTCAAAAGTTACCGGTGACTGGTCACGCCCCGCAGTGTGGTGTCAGCCCATTCACACTGTCTACATTCCAGCAAATTCGTTTTTTAGCGGGACCGACCTCAATACTGCGCCTGATCTTCCACGTAAATGGGGACAAGAGGTTCTCTCGGTATTGCAGTCTCAGCCGGGGGCAGATAGTGATCCTTACGAAGGCGCACGAAAGCTTGCGGAGTTCTTGAACATAGAACACCCCAGTCGCGTAGCCGAACTCGCCGTACAGAAATTGCAGCAAGAACCGATAGAAGATGTGCGCATAGATTTTGAAGATGGTTTTACTCAACGTGGCGTCCCCGTGACGTCACGTGACAGTCAGGAGTCAGATTTTGCTGTACGTGCGGCGGACCTTGTGTCCCAATGGTTGTTGGGAGAGGTCCGCGTAGCGCCCGCATTTTGCGGGATTCGCTTTAAATCATTTGATCCGACGGTGCGGAAACGGGGGATAGAAACCCTTACGCTATTTCTTTCACGGTTGCAGGAGCTCGGGGCGTTACATGCGTTGTACGCTCCCGACTCCCACCGTTATAACCCCCGTGCCTTACGCCTAACCTTCCCGAAGGTGCAGGAAGCGTCGCAAGTTAGCGCCCTCGTAGAAATCCTGGAGATACTCGAGGCCGAATGGGGCCTAGATAAAGCTGGCGCCCGAATTAATTTTGAGATCCAGGTAGAAACTCCTCAGGCCGTCGTCGGCGATAATGGGGCTGTTGAAGCAGCTCGTTTGATTACTGCTGCTCAAGGGCGGTGTTTGTCCTTGCACTATGGAACGTACGACTATTCCGCTTTCTTGGGAGTCGATCCTGCTCAGCAATCCATGGAACATCCTGTGGCAGATTTGGCTAAAGGTTTATTGCAGGTCGTAGCCAGAGGCCGCGGGGTGGAATTGTCCGATGGTTCGACGAACCGTATTCCCGTCGGCCCGGTAACCGCTATGCGAGAGGCATGGGCATTGCACTATCGCTTAGTTACCCGCCACTTGAACAGGGGAATTCGTCAAGGATGGGACCTTCATCCGAACCAGCTCATCACCCGACACCTTGCCACAATTGCCTATTTTCGACGTGACTGGGAGCTGTCGGCGCGTCGCCTGAAGGCCTATCTCGGTGGGGATACGACCGAGTGGATGGATGAACCAGCGACCGCGAAAATGTTGGCGAGTTTTCTACGCCGAGCCCATGCCTGTGGTGCGATCACTGACGATGAGGTCCACATGGCAGATGCCACCGTGGAGCAGTTAGCTCAGCTCGAGAGCAACGGGCACCTTCCATACACCCCAGGAGGAGGTTTTCAATCATGACGATACAGATCTTCCGTGCTCGTCGCGCGATCATTGGATACCCGTACATCCACGAATCCCCCGTGACGGTCGTGGTACGTGACGGGGTCATCGAGGAAATCTACGACGACGATACCGTCGCTACTAACTATCCTGATGCTGAAAACGTCATTATCCCCGAGGATCAGGTGTTGTTACCGGGACTGGTGGATACACATGTCCACGTCAATGAACCAGGGCGTACGGACTGGGAGGGTTTCGCCAGTGCCACTCGCGCGGCGGCTGCCGGTGGGGTAACGACGCTTGTGGATATGCCATTGAACTCGATTCCTTCGACTGTGACGATGGACGCCTTAGCCCCCAAGAGGAAGATAGCCGAGGATAAAGCCAAGATATCAGTGGGGTTCTGGGGCGGAGTGGTGCCGGAAAATCTCGGCACTGGGGACCTTCGTGAGCTGTGGGATGACGGCCGCGTCTTCGGCTTTAAGTGCTTCCTGCTTCACTCTGGTGTTGATGAGTTTCAGTCTTTAACGCAGGAACAACTAGTCCAAGCCATGCAGGAGATTGCAGAGTTCGATGGATTAATCATTGTTCACGCTGAGGATGCCGAGGTGATTCGCCAAAGCGAGGAGGCGCAGCAGGCCCGGGGTGGGATTACTGAAGTTTATGCCTCATTCGAGGCCTCCAGGCTACCGGAGGCGGAACATAAAGCAGTGAAGACTGTCATCGACGCCGCCGAGCGCACTGGATGTCGCGCTCATATTCTCCACCTTTCTGATTCAGGGTCCCTGGAACTGCTACGGGATGCCCAGAGGCGCGGGGTGCGGATTACCGCCGAAACGTGCCCCCATTATCTTTCCTTGTTGAGTGAGGAGATTCAGAACGGAGCAACCCAATATAAATGCTGTCCGCCTATCCGCTCCGCAGCTAACCGTGAGCGACTGTGGGCAGGACTCGTGGACGGGGTTATTTCTACCGTGGTGTCAGATCATTCACCGTGCACTGAAGAGTTAAAGAAATTTGCAAAGGCACATTTAGCTACGGATTCAGGCGGAGCCAGTGAAGCCGGGGATCTCATTAGGAGTGGTGGGGCAACAGATACGGGATGGTCGGCTCTGGATGCACAAGGTAATAATCTTGGAGGTGCCGGAGCTGATGGTCGGGGTTCTGAAGGAAGCTTTGGGGAAGCATGGGGCGGCGTGGCCTCGGTGCAACTTGGCCTGCCAGTCGTCTGGTCGCAGGCTCGACTCCGTGGACTCGCTCTCACTGATGTTGTTCGCTGGATGTGCACCAATCCAGCTCGTTGGTGTGGGCTCCAGGATCGAGGAGCCATTACCCCCGGTGCGCGAGCTGACTTTGTGGCCATCAGCGCGGATGATGCTTTCGTCGTCCTGCCGGAAAAGCTACACCACAAAAACAAGGTATCTGCCTATGCGCAACGAGCGCTGGCCGGCGTCGTACAGAACACCTGGATCGGCGGGCAAGTAGTGTTCAGGGCAGATGCATCGAGAACGGCAGAGACGAAAGCGAAAGACTTGTCAGAGGAGGATTTCTTCCCTGGACCAATAGTGCCACTGCTCGATAGGCCGGATGGAGCTGACGACCGTAGCGGAGTTGCTACGGGAGATGACCAGGACGCAGAAGGAGAGTAAGCACATGAGTGGTACATCCCCTGATTTTGAACACTGTCCAGATCTGGCCAACAGACAATTGGCAGGATCTGTGATTTGGGCCAGCGACGAATCTTTCGCTGAACGGGAAAACCTCATCATGGCTCACGACCCTGAATTTGACCCAGCACTCTTTGGCAACAAGGGCAAGGTATATGACGGGTGGGAAACACGAAGGCGGCGACATGATGAAATCGGACACAATGATGCCGCAATTATCCGTTTAGGAGTCCCCGGTTATATTCGAGGCGTCATTGTGGATACGTCGTGGTTTACTGGGAATTATCCACCTCAATTTGCGGTCAAAGGTATTTGTATCGACGATTATCGTCCTGCAGAAGAAATCGCTGCGTTGCCGGACAATGAATGGTTCGATCTCGTCGAGCCCACTGATGCGCAGGGCGATACCAAGCATGCCATCAGTATTAATCCGGGTAGTACAGCCGGTCAGACCCGTGTTACCCACGTAAAACTAATCATGATTCCCGATGGGGGCATTGCACGCCTCCGTGTCCACGGTATTCCCGCCCCTAATCCTCAATTCTTGGGGAGCACAGTGGACCTTGCAGCTATTGAACATGGAGGGTGGGTCACGGAATGCTCCAACATGTTTTATTCCTCGCCTAACCAGATCCTGAGTCTGGGACGCGCGATCAATATGGGCGGAGGATGGGAAAACGCCAGGCGACGTGACGGGGGAAACGACTACGTTGTGGTCCGGCTAGCAGGGGAAGGGACGCCGGAGTTCGTAGAAATAGACACGAGCTATTTTGTCTTCAACGCACCAGGGGATATTCGCCTCACGGGGTGGAATGCACATTCCGACGACGACTCTGGGGAGGAAAAGACACCTGCAGAGATTATTGAATTGGTGCCGAAGTGCCGCGTACTGCCGGATACGCGGCATCGTTTTGCCGTCGAGGGAGCTGCCCAAGGCCGTCCCATCACGCACATCCGCTTGGATGTCTATCCCGATGGTGGGCTAGCGCGCTTGCGGGTGTTCGGATCATTAACTGCAGCTGGGTATGGGGAACTGGAACGACGTTGGGAAGGGAAACCGGTGTAGACGGGGATTTGCCCCGAGTGATTATCGTGGCTGGTAAACCTCCAGCCGAGACCGTAGATGGGCCATTAGCAGATATTGATGTCTGAACGTAATAAACGTTTAATAGCTTAGAAACTTCCGTCCAGCAGACTAAACATCACTAGCGTGACCAGGCGCTCGTGATGCAAAGAGAGCTAAACATGACGGATACCATTGCAAAACACACCCACCCGGTCGACCAGCAACCACCATTGCCCCGATTGTTCCTTCTGGGATTCCAACACGTTCTTGCGATATACGCAGGTGCTGTGGCAGTACCACTCATTGTGTGTGGAGCCTTAGTAAGTTCGGGGAAAATGGAGCAATCTGATATCCATCATCTGATCATGGCGGATCTCTTCGTTGCAGGTATCGCGTCGATAATCCAGTCCGTTGGCATATGGAAGTTCGGAACCCGCTTACCTCTCATCCAAGGGGTTTCTTTTGTTTCAGTAGGTCCAATGATTGCTATCGGTAGCCAGTATGGGGCGCCGGCGATATATGGTTCGGTCATTACTACTGGCTTGATAATGATTCTACTTGCACCGGTGTTCTCAAAAATAGCGAAGTTCTTTCCGGCCATTGTTACGGGGACGATTATGACGGTCATTGGCCTGTCTCTTATGAAAGTCCCGGCCGGGTGGATAGTCGCGGATACTTTGCCCCATAATCTCCAAGGTGGACTGAACTACCTACTGGCATTCATTACTTTGGCCACTATCATCGTCATTCACCGTTTCTCTTCGCCGCGCTGGAGACCCGTGTCGGTCCTCGGTGGCGTCATAGTAGGAACCATTGTTGCCCAGTTGTTTGGTGTGACCGATTGGTCTGAGGTAGGCAAGGCGGAATGGGTGGGGGTTCCGACGCCGTTTCAGTTTGGCTTGCCGGTCTTCCAGCCGAGCGCAATCCTTACCATGGCCATTGTTGGATTAGTCATCATGACTGAGACGGCTGGCGATATCATTGCGGTTGGTAAGATCACCGGCCGCCCAGCGACAAAACGGATCCTCGGTGATGGGTTGCGTGCGGATGGTTTATCAACCCTGCTAGGTGGAATTTTCAATACTTTCCCATATGCCGCATTTGCACAGAATGTTGGCTTAGTCAGCCTGTCGAAGGTGTTCTCTCGCTTTGTGGTTACAGCATCAGGCGTGATCCTCATTGTCTTAGGAATTGTTCCGAAACTCGGAGGTGCTGTGGCAGCTATTCCCACGCCTGTTCTAGGCGGAGCCGGAATCGCTCTCTTCGGGATGATTACAGTTTCCGGCATTCGGACCTTGACCGCAGTGAAGTGGAACGAGACAAAAGCTCTTATGGTTGGTGTTTCAATATCCATAACGCTCCTTCCTGCCATTTCCCCGAACTTTTATGACTCTCTCCCGAACGATCTAGCTATGATTATGGAATCTGGCATCACTATGGGTGCGCTGAGCATTATCGTCCTTAATCTTCTGCTTAACCGTGAGAATAATGGTCACATTGATGAATCATTGGACGATAAAAACACTGCGGTGCTGGATCCCTTTCAGAAAGTAGAAACGGACAAACAACTGGAAGTTGAAGTCCAAACCATGGCCGGAGTCTGACGGAAGAAAGGCAATTACGGAAAGAGAGCTGGTATGAGTGGGGTAGAAGCCTTCAATGAAATAGCGCATGATTCGGCAGTGGAGTTATTGGAGCCACTTTTCTTCAGTGAAGAATTGGCTTCGAAGGTGGTGGAAGCCCGCCCGTTTACTAACGTCCAATCTGCAGTAGACGTGATGAATCTGCAATTGGGGACACTCCCCGGAAGTGCAGTTAAGAAAAGTATTAACGCACACCCACGCATCGGAGCTCAGGTGGAACAAGGGTCCTTATCGGAGGAGGAGCAGTCTGCAGCTCATGGTCTAGGCCAGGACTCTGAACCGATGGACAGGATTCGTGAATTGAATGATTCCTATGAGCAACGGTTTGGATATACCTTCCTCATTCGCGCGACGGGATTATCTGCCGCGGAGATCCTTAAGGAATTGGAGCGACGCCTGGGCAACGATCCGAGCACAGAGTGGAAAGAAGCCTTCCGTAATCTGTCGGCAATCAACGAGCTACGAATGCGCAAGACTCTTGAGCATCTGGAGATCAAGGGCGCTAGTTTATCCACGCATATTTTGGATACCTCATCTGGACTTCCGGCACCTTCTGTGCGCCTACAGTTGCATCTCTCCGATGAGTCGGGGTTGAACGAAACTGTGGAGGAAGGACAGACCGACGGGGACGGCCGGTTCGCGTTTAAAAAGCGACTCCAGCCCGGGACATATACTTTGCGTTTTGATACTGACGGCTACTTTTCGGTGCAAGGAACTCGTGGCTTATACCCGTGGGTAGATGTAAGTTTCCGAGTAAGCGACGCGGTGCTTGAGGATGGGGAGCTCAGAATTAAGCCGTCCCACTTGCATATCCCTCTCTTATTGGCCCCCTTCGGATACTCGACCTACAGGGGCTCATAAGCAATCAGTAACGGGGCTGCTGGGGATACCAGGGTTCGTCATCCCGGTGGCGGCCTACATTCGTGACTTCCACGTTCTCAAAACCTTTGAAGTCCTCGAAAAACGTATCCCAGTTCTCCGTCGTGATATCTGTCGCAATGCGACCGGACATGCGAGTTAAGCCGGCATAGATCCCGGATAGTTGATTGCCAGCCACTCCATGGGAAGCTCGCGCTCCCGTCGAGAAGTGGAAAAGCCGAGGAATATACTCTTCCGGATCTGGATTCACCTCAGCCCCGGCATCCTCGCTCTCGTGTTGTTGTTTCTTAGGGAGAAATTGGAACCCATCGCCGAGGTAAGGGCATTGCCCCATGGGATTCTCCGTAGCGAAGGAGTGTTGGTCACTCCACAGCTGAATGTGGGGTAGAAAATTCCGCATCTCAGGGCGTAGAGATAGATCGACTCTGTAACCAGTTGCGGAAATGATGAAGTCGAATGTGGCGGTCTCTCCGTCGGTAGTTGTGACCAGTAGTGCCTCAGCTTCTCCGTTGTCCCCGGGCTTCACCTCAATGGACCGGACGCGGGTACCTTCACGAAGAGAAAAATTATCGAATGCAAAAGCTCGCCACACACTGGCTTGTGTAGGAGGCTGCGGGAGGCCTCCGTTGTACAGGCTAAAAGCCCATTTTTTTTCATCAGGGAGGTCAAAGAAGTGTTCTTGCATCCCCGGGAATTCCATCCAACGCAAAGAATTTTTCGTCGCTACTTGGGCGGATCGTTGGAAGAGCGTTACTGATTGCGCATCGTGCTCCAAAGCGGTGCCGGCATTATCGAAATCGGAAGCGCCACCGCCGATCACCAACACGCGCTTGCCTTCGAGCTGAGAAAAATCAATATCGTCTGCAGAATGTGCCCAAAACTTGGTGGGAAGGTCCCGGATTTCTGGTGGTACGAAGGTGCCGCCTCCGCCGTCGAGACCTAAGGCGAAAATTACCCGTCGAGCCCGGTGTTCAACGGGTTTGTCAGAATCTGGGCCGGTCAGGGCTTTAATTCTAAAAGCACCACCGGTTTCTTCCGGCGGTAGCACTTCCGTCACTCGAGTGTTGGCATCCACATCAGCGTCAGTGACTTTCCGGTACCACTCGAGGTACTCGTGCCAGTCCAACCGGGGAACAAGGTTGGTGTGTTCCCAGGCTTCATCACCGTACTTCGCCCGGAACCATGACTCGGTGTGCAAAGAGGGGATATCGAGCTCTATGCCCTTCATATTCTTTGGGCTTCGGAGGGTGTGCATCCGTGCATATTGTGCCCAGCACCCGATCGAATCGGCTGGACTTGCGTCTACTACTTTGACCTTATCGACGCGGTGACGTTTCAAAGCAAATGCGGCGCCCAGTCCAGCTTGGCCACCGCCAATGATCAGGACATTGTGGACTCCGTCGCCTGGGTTTGGCACCCAATCGTGATTGTGACCCAGTAACTCCATTTCCTTGCGCGCCTGGTTCTCTAGCTTTTTAAGCCGCGATGCCGCCGCGGTGTTATCAAGTGCTGGTGGGCGTAGGTCGGATTGCGCCGCGCTTGGAAGTTGGGTTGGTCGTTGGAGGCTAGTGGTCACGGATCGCTCCTGGAGTTGACGGGGGAGAGGTAGGTTTCACGGCTGTATTTGCAGATCAGACCCTTGTCCCGTTGACACTAAGAGATGCACACTACGACTGAACTACGAATGTGTTAAAGCCACATTTCCGACGATTACGCCGTGTGACGTGCTGCGACATATCGTCCAGGTCCCGCGAACTTGTGTCCCTTGACCTTCGATGGAGCCTCTGGCCACAGTTCCGAATGGGCGAGCGTTTTAATGTCAAGCTCTTAGTTTTGAGTCCACCTGTCCTGAAGGATATGTGTACAGCGTGTCCAGCGCGTTCCAATCAGGTTGCTCATCGCTCGCTAAGTGCGTGGGTATTCCACTGGCGGAGGAGGGGGTGACCAGACTCCGGGTAAACAGCAGGATTCTGTCAGCACCACCTTATGTCGTATTACCCGTGAGGAGCGAAAATAACTAACTCGTTTTGGTGTACCGATAGTGGCCCCCGTCCCCGGTCCGGTAATCCGCACTATCGCTTATTGTGTGACGTTTGGGAGATTCCATAGAAGTACATTTCATTACTCTGCACGAGTGCGAAAATGCTTTTCAACGCTTCTTTATGGAGGTAGCTCCGCTGGAAATGGGCAATATTTGCGAATGCCATGAGCTGCGATTTGGGATCTATGCCTCGCAGTTGCTTGTTAAAGAGTCTTGGCTTCTTTGGTGAGTGGGTTGCGGGCCGCATCCATAGCCTCGCATGGTGACAGACTAAATTTCGCGTGGTCGACAAAGATCTGATGTTGCTAGGGAACACCGCCGCCTTCATTCCTAGGTCATCTGCGACACGCCGCCATGTACGTTGGTGTTCGCTAACATCGGCGTCACACATCATGATGAACTTGCCAAGCTGCCCCAACGAAAAACAATCAATGACCGACCAAAGTGGCAAGTCTTGGGCGAGCGACAAACATAAGTCGTGGGAATCTTCCCAGTATCGACCAGGTTTTTGCACCCAAGTTCATCCGCTCTTTTGGTAATTGCATCTTTTACGTAATCTTCCCCATACCGAAAGATTTCCCTAAGCATTCCTCCCACAAACTGTCGTTCATCCTCCTCTTTGGATAGTCGCCTCAGACATTTCTCGTCTAAATATCTGGTAGGAGAGCTGTTTTCGCAAAAGAAATCCACAGTTCGATTGCGTAAGCCCAACTCTGCACGGCGTATCCAAGCGAAAAGAAGCGTTGCAACTTTTTGGTCGAGACTAATTAGGTCAAAGACATGTTGCGGGTCTCGATTGCCCTTGAAAATGCCAAGGTTATGAAGCATCGCATAATTTCTTGCATATCCCAAGAAATAATGGAAATTAAGGTGTGACAATTGAGCTACTAACTCATCGCTCAACAGCGTTTCATCGAAGTAGCCTTTGTTACGTAGGTACTCGCGTCTTTGAGTGTCATTCGGTAGATGTGGAGGAACAGGCACAAGGTCACCTATACATGAGATATAAAAGGACCCCTGGTTGCGCATCCTTGGAGAGGCTTTGGCAGGGGGACTATTGCATCTGAGTATATGCAATCGCACGAAGAATTCAACTTTTTACCCCCGGTGTGCTTCACGTAGGCCAGTTCACGTGCGTCTGGAGACCCGAGCATCTGCCTCGCCCCGGCCGCAACGAGCCCGAAGTCATTGAGGCGTTAAGCGACCTCGAATTGGCCCGGCACGCTGAAGAAACCCGCCGTGGGTGGACACGCACGGGGGAGGAGCGATTATGCCTGTACCATAAACCGGCGGTGTTTCCTGATGCTCGAACAAAACGATGCCCCGCCAAGAAATGTCTCTATTCCCCGATACTGTATATGGCACCCTACAGCTAAACGGAGACAGCCATGAGCATCACAATCAACCGGAGAACCACTGAGGAACTCCACAAGCGGCGCAAAGCGATATACAACAGCTTTAAAGATGCCGGCATCCTGCGGGAAGGTGCCCCGCTGACACAACAAGATCTCCGAGAGCTCGTCGTCATGGGGATACTATCCGACCACGAACGACGCCTTTACGACGAACTCGTAAGGATCGAGAGCCTACTCAACTCATGAACATCGACGAGCTTGAGGAGGCCTCCGAAGTTTTCCTCAACCCGAAAGTCTTTTAAAAACTTACTTAGCCCTCGAGCGTGAACTGCTCCCCACTAGTCGGTGTCTGGTTTCTCAGTCCAACTAACGGGGGCAGTTCAGTCGGTCCAGGGGGTTAGCAGACGATTGATGATTGTGCGCATTCGACCCGGTCTCTTTGAGGTGTCGGAATTGCCCGGGGAATAAGCGTACGTTGTCTACCGGGATGATAAATCCGCCAATGCCGAAGACTGGGTGGCCTTTGAGGCGTTGGTTCTGGCGAGATTAGTAGGCCCGCTGTGGCCGAACTCGTCGAAGTAACCGATATGCGTGGGATCCTTGGATACACGAAAGCTCGTGCGGTGTACGCACGAGCCTCGGAACTGGAGCACCTAAGTGCGTCCGAGAGCGAGGTTAGTGTGGCTGGTGGGGTCTGTCAAAAGTTTTCTGTATGTCGAAATGATCGGGGCTGCAGGGGTGTTCCATGATTCCGCGAAAACTCCACTGTGCGTTCTTGCAGGCCTACACCTAGTTCCGTGGCGCGCCGTGCGCTACCCAGGTTGTTGAGCTGGGCCGTCTACTGAAATGTCACGGCGGTGCCGGAAGCAGTGACCATGATCATGTTCTGCCCCACGGACTCATAGTCGATGTCAACGCCGACGACCCCCTCCGCGCCGAGCTCGTGCGCGCGGTCGACCATCTCTGCGAGCGCATCCTCGCGTGCCTTGCGGATCTCACCCTCGTAGCTGTTGGAACGGCCACCGACCAGGTTGCGGAACCCTGCGCTGATGTCCTTGAACGCGTTAATGCCCGCGACGGTCTCACCCGCCACGACGCGCAGATACTGACCGATCTGCTTCCCCTCGATGGTGTTTGTGGTGGTCACGATCATATCCGTGGCTCCTTCTTTCCAGTCGTTGGTCATTGCTGGGGCTGCGACACTAGGCGCTAGCCATCCCGCGATGCCCCGATGCTACCGGGGATTAGTGGGTTGCGGTGGTGTGGCTCCCTGAAAGAAGTGACGGAGGTTGGGCGACCGGAGTCACCAAAGAAGTGTTTTTGACCAGTTCAATTGGCGCAATAGAGACACCGAATTTCATATTCCCGGCTATCATGAAGTGTTATGAATGCTAAAGGGAAACCCGTGAAGATTCTTCTGAGCAGAAGATTTCTAGTGGTAGTACTGCTGGTAGTGATCTCGATGGTTATATCGATAGCTGACGTCCGGGACTCTGAGTCGACGTGTGTCGAGCGCGATTTTCCGAAATAATCGCCCGTTCTTATCCTGCCCGAGCGACGTCGGGGGATTAGGCTGTAAGGAAACCGGTGTTTCTGATGGTATTGGCAGGTAGTGGGCATGCATCGACCGGCAGTGAGTGCGCACTGACATGCATCCACGCGCGAGAAAGGTCCCTATGAGCGAAAACGATAACCTTTCCGACGAAACTCACGTCGACCAGCTCGGTCCTGCATCTAGTCGTCTGGGCGAAACTTTTTATGCCGATGATGATTCCAGTGACGCCTCGCCTTTACTGTTTCCCCCCGACCATGAAACATTCGCCAGGCAGGGACAGGATGACCAAACGCCTGATGAATCACGCACTGCGCTAGATATTCTTTCTTATCTCTCTGCCATGGAAGGATCCCTTCGCGGCGTAGTTGACCGCTATGGTGATGCGCCTGCGTACATCAACGAAGCGGTTGACAACGCTCTGGCCTCGTCCGTTACGACTTCTGATTCGTGGGCCATCGGCATCCCACCTGCGGAACGCGCGGCCCGGCTGTTGGAAACCATATTCGTGCAGCTTTCTGATCGGGAGCAGGAAATACTGTACCGACGCTACGGGGACGGCCACGAGGAAACACTAGAGAGCATTGGCCACGCGGTCGGCGTGACCCGGGAGCGTATTCGTCAAATTTTGGCGGGACTGGATTCGACGATCAGTGAATCCATATCGCGAGGTCCCGTCGCTAACCTCCTCGCCGCAATGCGGTATCACGCGTATCCCGTCGGCACAGTGAAGGCGCTTTCCCAGAAATACCCGGAACTCGAACGAACTTTGCACGGTTGGGAAGCACTCTTGTGGAAAATACTCGATGTTTTGGACGATCGTTTTTCTGTCGAACAAGGATGGGTATGTCTTCCTAGCTTCGGCGAATGCCAAAAGAAGACGACAGAGTTACTCGACGATATGACTGACAAATACGGTGTCGTCTCTTTTAAAGAAATTCAGCGCATCAGCCATGTTCCGGAGGACGACCTGATCAAGTGGCTCGAGGGGTGTGGTGCCGCTGTTATTGGCGACCACGTGGTGGCGAATCCGACAATCGCGGTAAACCGCATTCAAGCTGCCCTCGATATTGCCGGCCATCCTCTTTCCCTTAATGAGATCGCGCATATGTGGGGCATTGGCCAGGCCCGTAGTTTGGCAAATGCTGCTTATTCTGAAGACTCAATTATCCGGATTAGTAAAACCAAGATCGCTTTACGGGAGTGGGGGCTGGAGGAGTTTACTTTCATCCGTGATTTTATTGGGTCCCGTGTTGGTGATGAGTCGGCTGATCTTGATGATCTCATCTCTGAAGGAACAACAAAGTTCGGTGTATCAGCGTCGTCGATTCGCTCGTATGCCAGTTCTGGTGAATTCCGTCTGGATGATGGAATTGTTAGCCGACGAAATGACGATATAGAACCCCACCGGCAGCCAGAGGATTCTCGGGGGCTCTATTGGCGCAAAGGCCGGTGGCAATACCTAGTCACGGTGAACCATGACCACATACGAGGTAGCGGAACCGGAGTACCCGCCGGTATCGCTCTGCTACTCAAATTGCGCTTGGGCCAACCTCGGCATATCCCCAGCGACGACGGCGATCAATCCGTCACCTGGAACGCAACGGGCACCACAACAGGATCGATCCGACGGCTTCTCCTGGCGCAAGGAATCACAGAGGGAGAACGTATTTGGATGGACTTCGGGAACGGCACGTATTTCCGCATTGAACAGGCGGCACCGCGCGCATCGTTCCTCCTTGAGGATGAAGTCTCTGCCGAACGCGAAGAACCGGGAGACACGCCCAATCCACTTCATGCTGGTGGGGTAGGGCTGGGCCCAGAGAGTCGCTCCATCACCATGGTCAATCTGGCCAATTACATGGGTATTTCCCACGACGAAATTGCTCAACGGATCGATGACCTCGGCGGTGAGACCGGAAACACGATTGATCAAGCGTGTGAAAGTTTGGTTGCGGAGTACCTCGGGCTTTCGCCTGATGCACCCCGCCGCAGGATTGTTGCTCGGCTACGCCACCGCCATGACAAAGATGCCATCGCGATGGTCGAAGAGCTGTGGCTTTAGCGATCCTCTTTGTGCAGTGTTGCATCGGGATCTAATTTCCGACGCTCCTCTTGGGCAACCGTCGCGAAGAGCTTCTCGCTATTAGCGTCGGAACCCTCGAGCTCGTGATTCAGCTCCATCGTGCTATCCACAGCGATATTGGGATGGATGTACAGGTGGGTGAGCTGGCGAATTCGGTTACGACGTTCCTTTTCACCGCGGATCAGTCGGCTCCAGCGAATACGCCATGCGATAAACACGATTCCGACGAATGTTCCCAAGTATCCCAGAATGGGGAAAACAACCTGAATCAAGGGGCCGAAACCGAACAAACTAATTGCCCAGCACACAGTCAGAATAACGGCGAGGTTAATCTTCGGATGTGTGGGGAGGGCAACGTCGATACGCCGTGAAAACGCGTAAAAATCGCCTAACGCGGTATTAAAAATCATGATCAGAATAATGATCTGAAGAATAATACCGGCGGCAGGGTTAATAGCATGGGTAACCGACGCCATCGGAATATCTTTCCCGCCGGCATCTTTAACGTTGATGAAGAGCGTGACCGTCTCCATCAGCATCATGATTCCGATAATCGAGCCACCAATAAGGCCACCGATACCAACGTCGCGAAGCTTAGTGTGGGTACCGCCGATGACCAGTGACATTCCGATCGCACACATCAAGGTCATGCCGGCACAGTTGATGGCTGACCACCACCACGGTGATACAGGTGCGGCTTCTTTTTTACCGAGTTCGCTCGCTGCGCTAAAGGAAAAGTCGTCAGGAACGTGAACGAGTGACCATATGAAAAGAATGATGACGGCAACGATCATCAGCGGGGTCACAATACCGATGATGTTGGATACCTTTTCGGCATCAAGGAAACAGACGAAATACACGATGATCGCTAACCCAGCAGAACCCAGCCATGCGGGTAAACCGAAGGTTTGCTTCACGCTGGATCCTGCTCCAGCCAGCATCATCATGCCCATGGTCACCATGGTTGCGGAGACGCAGAGGTCCAAAATTCGTGATACTCGTGGGTGGGCGATGTTTTTGAAAACATGCCCGTGTTCGTCGGCAAGGAAATAACTTCCGACCTGCAGAACAACCCACCCGAAAATAGCCATGAGTGTTCCAGTGATCACCACTCCCACGAGGCCGATTGACCCGAAGGCGATGAAGTACTGGAGCATTTCTTTACCAGTGGCGAACCCGGCACCAACCAGGAGGCCAACAAACGCCATGGCGACAGCCATGCTCTGTCTCATGAATAGTCCTATTCGATCATGGGGCAACAGTAGTACTGTTAAGCCTACCTATGGGTTGTTGTTCTCGCCCATTCTTTGGAAGATCTACGATTGGTGCAGGCTGGAGCCGGTACAATCTATGACCGAAAAAGTCCTGAAACAACGACGACAGAAGAGATATGACACCAGTAACAATCCTCTTTAATCCTCATTCGACAGGTGACAGTGAAATACGTGCACGACGCTTGGCTGATCAGCTGGAGGGACTTTTTGAGGTCACTGTCGTAGCTACGAAGTTTCAGGGTCATGCCGAGAAGTTAGCCGCCCAGATCACCAAAGAATCTGAGAGCATTCATGTCATCGTCTGTTCCAGCGGGGACGGGACATATAACGAAGTAGTCAATGGCGTTATGCGTCATCCGCATGATCACATTCGCACTGCTATCTTGCCGAGCGGTAATGCAAATGATCATTATCACGCATTGAGTAACGGTAAGACGCTGGCGCACCGCATTATTACCAGTGATTACACGGACATCGATGTCCTTAAATTGGTGAGTACTGGAAAAGATAATCTTGAGCGTTATGCGCATTCATATATCGGGTTCGGCCTAACCCCTCACATTGGAGAAAAACTTACTGAGGTACATTTGACCAAGTGGAATCAGGGCTGGATCGTCCTAAAGAACCTCTTCTCGGTGAAGCCCGTGAAAATTATTCACGAAGGTCACCAAGAAAAATTCGATAACTTGGTGTTTGCCAATGTCCCCAGGATGAGCAAAGTAATCAAAATTAGTGACCACACTTCGCTAACCAACGGGAAATTCGACGTCGTTAAGCACAAAAGTCTGACACTCGCCATGCTTGTCGGCTACCTGTTTCGCGCAAGCACATTGGGCCTTCACAACACCGACCGAGAAAAACGGTGGCATTTCATCTTGGAAAAAGACTCCCACGTCCAACTGGATGGGGAGGTCATGCGCTTGTCTAAGTACGACGAAATCACCATCTCTGTTGTTCCCCACACATTGGCATGTGCCGCGTGAGATCACGCACGTGAGGCCACGCGAGAGAGTGTGACATTACGACGACGCATGCCGAACCGATAAGCTGAAACTCTCACGAAAGGAGTAGGTTACGTCAGATTCAGAGCAGGCTGTGCCGACGAATTCACTAGATTCTCACAGCGGACGTCGACCATCTGGCAAATTAGCCTCAGGTTCGTCCGACCCCGTTTCACAGCCATCGGCATCTCCGTCATCGAAGCGGCTTATCGGTCTGCTGGGCCCGGCCTTCATTGCAGCTATTGCCTACGTGGACCCTGGAAACGTTGCGGCGAACATCTCCTCTGGCGCAACCTACGGGTATCTGTTGGTGTGGGTGCTCGCGACCGCGAACCTGATGGCCATGATCATCCAGTATCAGGCCGCAAAGCTCGGAATCGTCACCGGGAAGAGCCTTCCCCAACTGCTAGGCCAGCGGCTTTCCCGACCGTGGCGAATCGCATATTGGCTACAAGCGGAAATTGTGGCGGCGGCTACTGACCTCGCAGAGATCATCGGTGGTGCCGTCGCCCTGCATTTATTGTTTGGGGTATCCCCGCTGACGGGCGGGATCATTGTCGGGGCCGTGTCGATGGCTCTGCTGTTAACGCAGGGAACCGCTCAAAAGGTATTCGAGCGGCTCATCATAGTAATGCTGGTCATTATCACCTTTGGTTTCCTTGCAGGTTTGTTTCTTGCGCCACCTAATCTCCGGGGGATCGCTGGCGGATTAGTTCCCCGGTTTGAAGGAAGCAATAGCGTGATACTCGCTGCCTCCATGTTGGGGGCGACGGTGATGCCTCACGTTATTTACTTACATTCGTCATTAGTTATTCATCGGCATGGTGCCGGCCATGAAGAACCCCACGTCATTCGTCGTTTATTAAAAGCGACCCGTATCGACATTATTATCGCGCTCGGAATCGCAGGGCTTGTGAATATCGGGCTCCTCTTGCTGGCTGCATCCGCCTTAAGTGGCCGGCACGGGACCGACACCATCGAAGGCGCCCATGCAGCTTTGAGCAGCGCATTAGGGCCTGCGATAGGCGTCATTTTTGCCATCGGGCTTTTGTTTTCCGGCCTCGCTTCGACGTCGGTCGGCGCATATGCGGGCTCCGAAGTGATGAAGGGGATGCTTCATTTCCAAGTGAAGCTGTGGATACGGCGCGCAATTACGCTCATTCCGGCGCTCCTCATTATTGGGCTGAGTATTGATGCCACCTATGCACTTGTTATTTCACAAGTCGTCTTAAGCTTTGGTATTCCGTTTGCCCTCATCCCGTTGCAAATGGTGACGGGTGGGAAAGTCATGGGGCAGTATCGAGATAAAGCGCTGAAATGGATTGGCGTTATTATCTCAGCGCTCATTATCGGTCTTAATATCGTCCTTATTGTGATGACTCTTCGCGGCCAAGCCTGACAAGCCTGATAAGCCTGAGAAATTTCACTGCAATGACTGGTTAATCCTTTTAGCTGCCTCGCGGATGAGGTTTCCATACAGTTGTTGTGGTGACGGTCGTAAGCGTTCCACAGGACCTGAAATAGACAAGGCCGCGACGACGCCCTGATTCGCGCGGATCGGCGTCGATACACTGGCTAAACTGGGGTCGCGTTCGCCGATTGATTCAGCGACGCCCGTCGTCCGTATCTCCGCGAGATCGTCTTCCGTAAAGGCGGCGTCGGGAATGATGGACTGAACCAATTCCTCCGGTGCCCAGGCCATTAACACTCGCGCAGCTGAACCGCGAAGTAGCGACATGCGCGCACCGACGGGAACCGTGTTCTGTAGCCCGCTGGCTGGTTCGATCGAGGCGATGCAGGTGCGAACATTGCCCGTGAGCCGATAAATCTGGACGGATTCGTTGGTTTTTTCCATCAGACTGCGCATGACCGTCATTCCGGCCTGGATAATTCGGTCCGAGCTGGCCGGGGATAATTCAGACAGCCCTGGTCCGGCGCTCCACCGGCCGTCTTTGTCTCGTTCGAGTAATCGGTGAACGTGGAGTGCTGTCAGTAATCGGTGTGCCGTTGCGCGAGGTAACCCTGTTGAGGAGCATATTTCGCTCAGATTCATGGGTTGGGCTGTCGCCGTGCGCAGGATGAGTAAGGATCGATCAAGAACTTTGATCCCACTATCGGGGTTGAAGGTCGCGTGATTGTCGTCGAGTTCGTTGTCAAAGTCGCTTAATTTTCCCATATTTTGATACTATCATTCTGCATAGTGAGACGCTCGGACGTCGGAACGGCAGCCGACACGACGGAAGGATTGGAGAATGACGAACTCCACCGCAGACAAAACCTCCGCAACCACCGGAGCTTCTACCACTCGCACCCCATCGACGACGCTCTCGGACTCTGCTGAGGACGACCACAAGGACCGCCCGCGCACGATGGCGGAGAAAGTATGGGAAAACCATATTGTCTCACGCGGGGAAAATGGGGACCCTGACCTCATCTACATTGACCTGCACCTGGTTCATGAAGTGACCTCGCCTCAGGCGTTCGACGGTCTCCGTATGGCGGGCCGCCCGGTTCGCCGGCCTGACCTCACCATCGCCACCGAGGATCACAATGTCCCCACCATTGGGGTCAAGACCGGCGACGTTGCCGAAATCAAAGACATCACGTCGCGCACACAGGTCTCGACGCTACGGAAAAACGCCGAAGAATTCGGCGTCAAGCTCTTCCCAATGGGGAACCGCGAACAAGGCATTGTTCACGTGGTCGGGCCACAATTGGGGCTGACCCAGCCAGGGATGACGGTGGTGTGCGGGGACTCGCACACCGCAACCCACGGAGCTTTCGGAGCGATCGCATTCGGCATCGGAACTTCCGAAGTAGAACATGTGATGGCCACGCAGACCTTGCCCCTCAAGCCATTCAAAACAATGGCGGTTAATGTCGACGGGACCCTCCCTGAAGGAACGACGGGCAAGGACATCATCTTGGCTGTCATTGCGAAGATCGGAACCGGCGGCGGTCAAGGACACATCATTGAGTACCGCGGCGAAGCGATCCACCAGCTGTCGATGGAAGCCCGGATGACGGTGTGCAACATGTCGATTGAAGCGGGCGCGAGGGCCGGAATGATCGTTCCCGACGAGACGACGTTCAATTACATCAAGGGCCGTCCGCACGCTCCGAAGGATTGGGACGGTGCCGTCGAATATTGGAAATCGTTGAGGACCGACGATGACGCGGAATTCGACACCGTCGTTACCCTCGATGCCAGCGACATCACGCCCTTCGTCACGTGGGGAACAAACCCCGGCCAGGGCATTGCACTCGGGGAACCCGTTCCGGGGCCGGAAGACTTTACCGACGCAGAAGAAGCGTCGGCTTGTGAAAAAGCCCTGAAGTATATGGATCTCACCCCTGGGGTGTCGATGCGCGACGTTCCCATCGACGTTGTTTTCGTTGGATCGTGTACGAACGGCCGCATTGAAGACATGCGCGCGGCAGCCTCCGTCGTGAAGGGACGGAGAGTTGCCGACGGGGTCCGCATGCTGGTGGTGCCAGGATCCGCGCGCGTGAAGCAGCAAGCCGAAGAAGAAGGCCTGGACGCCATTTTCACCGAGGCTGGTGCCGAGTGGCGTCTGCCCGGGTGCTCGATGTGCCTGGGGATGAACCCTGACCAGCTTTCGCCAGGTCAACGTTGTGCGTCGACGTCGAACCGTAACTTTGAAGGCCGCCAAGGGCGGGGTGGACGGACGCACCTCGTGAGCCCCTATGTGGCCGCAGCTACTGCTGTTCAAGGTCGTTTTGCGTCGCCAGCAGATCTCAGTCCAGTAGGTAGCGCACACAGTGAGACGGCGTCACCGCAGAGCACCGCGACGAGTGCATAGAGCGGGGTAGCGGGAAGAACGCTGCGCACGCGCGCTTCAGAAAACCGCGCATAGGAAAACGCACACACCACGAACAACGCCACACAGAAAGGGTCGGTTATGGAGCAATTCATTAGCCACACTGGGGTGGGAGTTCCACTCCGGCGCTCCAACGTCGATACAGATCAGATAATTCCCGCCGTGTACCTGAAACGGGTCACGCGGACTGGATTTGAGGATGGACTATTCGCGCGATGGCGGGAAGACCCCGATTTTGTCCTCAACCAGGACACGTATAAGAACGGGTCGATTCTTGTTGCCGGGCCAGATTTTGGGACCGGATCCTCCCGCGAACACGCGGCCTGGGCCCTGATGGATTATGGGTTCCGCGTTGTTATATCGGCGCGGTTTGCCGATATTTTCCGCGGCAACGCAGGCAAGAACGGGCTTGTTGCCGCGCAAATGACCGAAGAAGATATCGAGTTGATCTGGAAGCTTCTGGATGAACAACCGGGCCGTACCATGACCGTCGACCTCGAAGAACGCACAGTCACGGTCGGCGATGCGGTGTTCGGTTTTGATATCGATGACCACACGCGGTGGCGGTTGATGGAGGGCCTCGACGACATTGCGCTTACGCTGCGCAATGAAGACGCCATTACGCAATACGAAAAGTCGCGGTCGCCGTTCATGCCGAGGACGATTTAGCGCCCAGCGTCCGGGGCCGGCACTCAGCGGGCCGCCATTTACCAGGGCATCCAGCGGCCCTATTTAATCGGCAGCGGGCTGGCGAAATAGTCCGCGCCGGATAGCTTCCCGTCGACAAAGGTCAGCACCCATGCGCTGGATTTCTTACACGGTATGTCGTCGATGGACACGGCCCCTTCCGACGACAACCAGGCAATGATCTCCGGGATCGCTTTGCCTTGGCTGACGATCGCGGACACTCCGCCATGCGTAATGATGTCCGAAATCCGTCGTTTCGCGTCGACCGTGTGCGAGTCCCAGCCGTTGTCGCCGAACAGCTCGTCGATAGTAATGTGCAGCCCCGAGCTCTGAGATAGTGGCTCGGCCGTGGTCTGACAGCGGATCGGATCTGCCGAATACAACCGGGTGATTCCAAACCCCGCCAATTCGCGGGGCAACATGTCGGCCTGACGGCGGCCTTTCCGGTCAAGGGGCCGGAGATTATCGTTACCGCCCCACCCCTCGCGCGGATGAGCATGAGCATGGCGGATAAGAATGATCCGGGATGTGGGGGAGAGAGCAATCTCGCGCGCCGTCTTCTCAAGGATCTCCGAGTCCACCTTGTACGTTGTGCGCTTCTTCGCTTCCTCTAACGGCAGCCATGCCAGCTGGTCAACTTCGTCATTGTCCTCAAACGAACCACCAACGCACTCGGCCGTCCAGTAATACACCACCTTGGTCCTGCTCTTCACCGGATACGTCACCCGGCCCAGAAGCTTCCCCAGCGTGACGTCGTAACCCGTCTCCTCCTTGATCTCCCGAATAGCCGTCATGGGGAGTGTCTCGCCGGGATCCAGCTTCCCCTTCGCTAGCGACCAATCGTCATACCGCGGCCGGCGAATCAGGAGGACCTCGATGTCATCCACGGTCACAGTACTTGCCGACGACTCATCAGCGGTCGGTGTAGAAGAATCCGCTCCCTGCCGACGTCGCCACACGACGGCACCGGCGGCCAGCGTGATTTTGCCCAGCTCCCTGGCGGGATGGCGGGCGATACCCTGCACGCGTCCCTCTGCGTCGGGCCGGTGCTTCGTGTTTGTGCCACTTCCCTGTGATCCGGGCAGAGGAGCGTCGGCAAGAGCGGCGTCGTGTGACTGGGATGAACGTTTCTTCGACATAGTGATGTGTATCCTCCCGGGGATTCTGTGGAGTGAATCTATGTCAACGATAAGCGAGGAACTCAAACAATGGTGAGAGGTTAATCCGCGCGAGCCCGAATAGGGGCGGTTAGGCTGGATCCAAAAGACGAGCCGACGCACACGGTGGGGAAGGGCACGGCACCCACACGATAGTGCGCATGACATAGAGTGCGCACGACGAAGGGAAGGATGGTCCGCGATGGTTGCAGTAGCGGTGATGGGGGCAGGATCGTGGGGAACCACGATGGCGAAAGTGTTTGCCGACGCTGGAAACACGGTCAGACTGTGGGCTCGGCGCGACGAGGTGGCCGATGAGATCCAATCGGCGCGGCGCAACCAGCGCTACCTCCCGGGCGTCGTTATCCCGGATGCTGTGACTGCGACGAGTGACCCCCGCGTGGCCTTGACGGATGCGGACATTGTTGTGCTGGGGGCTCCGTCCCATGCTGTTCGGGACAGCCTGACCCGCTGGAGGGATTTCCTTCCCGACGATGCGCTGATTGTGTCGCTGCCGAAGGGGCTTGAACGTGACACGGCGCGCCGGATGAGTGAGGTCATTGCGGAGGCTTCTGGGCGGCCGTCGGAGAAGATCGCCGTCCTGTCTGGACCTAATTTGGCTAAAGAGGTAGCGGACGAGCAGCCGGCGGCGACGGTGGTGGCCTGCACCGATCATGACAGCGCCAAACGGGTTCAGGAAGCGTGTACGACGGCGTATTTCCGGCCGTACACC
Organism: Corynebacterium sp. c7Ub_26; assembly: GCF_053760365.1. Classification (NCBI taxonomy): domain Bacteria; kingdom Bacillati; phylum Actinomycetota; class Actinomycetes; order Mycobacteriales; family Corynebacteriaceae; genus Corynebacterium; species Corynebacterium sp. c7Ub_26. The sequence continues at coordinate 495,337 of NZ_JBSNBL010000001.1, forward strand.
AACACGGATGTCATTGGCTGTGAGATCGGGGGAGTAGCGAAGAATGTGATTGCTCTAGCTGCGGGGATGGCCGCTGGCCAAAACCTGGGTTTCAACACCGCAGCGACGATCATCACGCGCGGACTTGCTGAAACAGTGCGTCTCGGGACGGCTCTCGGTGCGAACCCTGCAACATTCTCCGGGTTGGCCGGGCTCGGCGATTTAGTAGCAACCTGTAATTCGCCGTTGTCCCGGAACAGAACATTCGGCGAGCACCTCAGTCAGGGAATGAGCCTCGAGGAAGCGCAAGAAGCGTGCCACGGTCAAGTCGCAGAGGGCGTCAACGCGTGCCGGGCAATTCAGTCGCTGGCCCGTGCCCATAGTGTCGACGTTCCCATCGCGGATGCTGTGGTCTCGGTGTGCTTCGACGGCGCCACCGTGAAAGAGAGCATCATGAACCTGATGGAGCGCGATACCAAAGCGGAGTAGTACCGCGACATCACGTAGTGCCGCTACACTTAGTCCCCGTGACTACATCTGAACCTTCATCTGACTCGTCGGCGGACATCACATCGCAGTCGGCATCGCCCCTGGTTTCCTCTACTCAATCAGGTCCGGGTGCTGGCGGGGAGCGCGACGAGAACAGCGGCCATAACGAGCACAGTCGCATCCGCGTCGCCGTCGTTTATGGTGGGCGTAGTTCTGAGCATTCCATTTCGTGTGTGTCTGCGGGCGCCGTGATTTCTCACCTCGACCCCGACCGCTACCAGGTCGTTCCGATTGGTATCACGAGAGATGGGTGCTGGGTAGTGGGGTCCTCGGATCCGAAAGAGCTATACATTCGTGAGCGGCAGCTGCCGGAAGTGAAGGCCGGCACCAGCTTGTCGTTATCACTCGATCCGCAGCACGCTGGACGTTTTGTCTATGCGGATGGCCCCGACGTTGGTCAGGTCTTTGCGGACGTCGACGTCATCTTCCCTGTTCTTCACGGGCGTTTCGGTGAAGACGGTACCGTCCAGGGGCTCTTTGACATGGCGTCTGTCCCGTACGTCGGTGCAGGTGTCTTGGCGTCAGCCGCGTCGATGGACAAAGAGTTCACCAAGAAACTGGCCGCCGCGGAAGGGCTCCCCATCGGCCGTGACGTCGTCCTCCGCGAGACGCGGTCACTGACTGAGGAAGAGAAGAATCTTCTGGGCCTGCCGGTATTCGTGAAGCCTGCTCGAGGCGGATCCTCCATCGGTATTTCCAAGGTTGATCAGTGGGATGAACTTGATGACGCTCTCGATCTGGCGCGTCAGCATGATTCCAAGGTCATCGTGGAGTCCATGATTGTGGGCACGGAAGTGGAGTGCGGCGTTCTCCAGCGGCCTGATGGCACCGTCGAGGCCTCCCTTCCCGCGCAACTTGAGGACACCGAATCGGGCGACGAAGGGTTCTACGGTTTCGACACAAAGTACCTGGATAACGTCATCACCGCCCAGATTCCACCACACTTTGACGACGACACCATCCGCCACATCCGCGAACTCGCTGTGGAAACCTTCCACGCCTTGGATTGTGAAGGCCTGGCACGCGTTGATTTCTTCGTGACGGACCGTGGCCCGGTGCTGAACGAGATCAACACCATGCCTGGGTTCACGCCGATCTCGATGTACCCCCAAATGTTCGGTGCGATGGGGATTGACTACCCCGACCTCTTGGATCTCCTTATCCAGCGCGCGATGGTGGCCCACCCCGGTGCGTAACCGGTGGAGGTTAGCCCCCTGGCTTAGCCCCCTGGCTTAGTCCCCGGATTTTTCCATATTCTTGCTGATTGTGTTGGATAGCGTTGTAATGACGCTGTTTCCCGACGACGCCGGCATCGAAAGAGCAACGATATCGCTGCATCCCAGGGCGTACCAGGTGTTATCCGTCGCCGACGTGGAAGCATTCTCGGGCGCGTTCTGCGCTGAGCTGTCCGTCGAATCCTCCGAGGAATCCTCCGCCTCGGGCTGGTTACCGGGCGTTCCGTCGCTAAACCACGGAACATCATTAATCTGTTGGAGCTGAGCCCCAGCATGGTAGCTCTCGGGCTGCTGTACTCCGCACCTCACGACGACCGGGTCGCGCCGGGGTGCCGTCCACGCTGCCATTCCGTCGGGAAGATCGTTCCCCAGCGCGTCCTTTGTCGTACGTTGTAACGTGCCGAAGTGATCGGGGAGCGCGTCGAGGACACTACGACATTGCTTGCCACGAGCCGCCTCATCCGTGACGGGGAGTGTGGATAACGGCGTCTGAGCTGGACGCGCGGTTGCCGACGCGTCCGACACCGGGTTGTGGTGAAGCGCCCCAGAAAGATCGCTTAAATCATCTGCCACATCCTCGGGCCCAGTGACTGCAACTTCTTGCGCGCGCCCGAGCGTGTACCAGGTCACGGAATCCGTGACGGGTTTATTGCCGCCGCGGGCGTCGGCAAGGCCTAACCAGCGAATACCCTCCGACTTGCCGCCGGATTCGTCCTCGCCGTGTTCTTCCGTCGTCGATAATGCTGTGTAGGAATCGGGCGGCTGAACCCCGCAGCGCAGCGTTATGCGATTGTCGCCATCGATCCAGACAGCGGCACCATCAGGGGCTGGGTCTGCCAGCGATACCCGATCATACGAGCCGAGGTGGTCGGGGAGGTTATCGATAAGACTGCTGCATTCCGCCGACGACGCACCCGGTGCGTCGATGGTGTTGAGAGTGACGGGCTGGTGCTCGGCGTGGTCGTACGCAATTCGCGCAGCAATGATGACACCGACGACTAACCCGACGGCCAAGACGAGGGAAATGATCGTCCCCGGGCCGGTGAGTCGTTGGATTTCGTCTGTAGTCGGCTGGTCATCAGACATAATTTCTCAGTGTACTGGTGGTAGATTGCTGCTCGGGTGCCAGTGGCGGTTCTGTAGCTGCCCCGGAGCGCGCTCGGTGTGTCCCGGTGTGTCTCGGAGCGTCAACGGCCGATTGTTACGGAATCAATTATCATCATGTCGATAGTCGCGCCGAGATGAGAGAGTAATGGGACAACCTATACATAGCCTTGGTGAGCGGGGCGTGATCGACGCCATCCGCTCAGCCGCTCCTTCCGACATGAACGGTGATGACGCTGCCGTCCTCTCTCCGTCATCGTTTGCGTCGAAAACGGTGTGTAGCACGGATCTTTTGGTGGAGGGCCAGCATTTTCGGGGTGATTGGTCGACGCCTTACGACGTGGGCCGCCGTGCTGTGGTGCAAAATTTCGCGGATATCGAAGCGATGGGTGCGCGCCCGGTCGCTCTGCTTTTAGGAGTTGCTGCGCCACCAGAGCTGGATAGTGACGTTCTCACCGGGATTGCCAAGGGCATTGCCGACGAGGCCGGCCGGTGGCCCGCGGAACTGGTTGGGGGAGATGTGGTGACCAGCGAGCGGTTGACGCTTAGCATCACCGCGATCGGTGAGCTGGCAGGGCCCGCCCCGGCCTTGTCGCTATCAGGTGCTCATCCGGGGCAAACGCTCATAGCTAGTGGACGGTTGGGGTACTCGGCAGCGGGTTGGGCGCTGCTTGAGCATTTTGGTTCGCCCGACGCCATTCCCGATTCAGAGCACCTTCAGACGCTGGTGGACGCTTTTCGCGTCCCCTCTTTGGCTCGGGCGCGGGGCACGGTGGCACGGTCCACCGGAGCCACAGCGATGACGGATAACTCGGATGGGCTTGTTGTTGACCTCTCGACGATGGCTCGGGCCAGTCACGTCACGATTGACCTCGATAAGGACGCGATCGCGCCGGATCCGGCTGTGCGTGAAGCGGCTCGCTTGCTGGGCCGCGACCCCATGGAATGGATATGCCAGGGCGGTGAGGACCACGCTCTTCTCGCCACCACCGGGGCAGACATCCCGTCGGGCTTCCGCTTCCTCGGCCGCGTCCACAAACAGGGTGCCGAGCCGTTAACTATCGACGGTCAGTCGCCGACGTTCACATTAGGGTGGGATCCTTTCGGGGAAGAGTCTTTTGGCAGCGACTCGTCCGATAGAGAGTAATACCGAAGAGTGTGGAGCCCGCCGGGCCAGCGTCGCTAAAGTGTGAACCATGACCCTGCAAACACCGTTACCGATCCACGACAGCTGGAAAGAGCCACTGGATCCCGTCACCGACCGGATCCACGAGCTCGGCGATTTTTTGCGAGAGGAAAACGCAGCCGGCCGTGGATACTTGCCAGCAGGGACCGACGTGTTGCGGGCATTCACCTACCCATTCGACCAGGTCAAGGTCTTGATTGTGGGACAAGATCCATATCCGACACCTGGCCATCCGATGGGGTTGAGCTTTTCGGTTCACCCGGATGTCACACCGATTCCCCGCAGTTTGGCGAACATTTTCCGAGAATTACAGGAGGATATCGGATGCCCGGCCCCTTCCACTGGGGATCTAACGTCGTGGTCGGAACATGGTGTTGCGTTATTTAACCGGGTTCTCACTGTGCGACCCGGCCATTCGGGATCGCACCGTGGCAAGGGATGGGAAGAAGTAACCGAGTGCGCCATCAAAGCGCTGGCTGAAAGGGATCGCCCGCTGGTCGCCATATTGTGGGGACGAGACGCACAGAATACCGCGAAATGGTTGGGGAACACCCCGACCGTCTGCTCCCCGCATCCATCGCCACTATCGGCGAGCCGGGGATTCTTCGGTTCACGCCCGTTTAGCCGGGCCAATGAGCTATTGGTCAACCAAGGTGCGGAACCCGTCGAATGGGCACTTCCATGACGAATTCGCTGCCTGACGCCATTGACTCCACCACGCTTCAGCGGTGGGCTCGTGCCTGCGCTCACACCCTGGCTCGGCAGAAGGAAGAGATTAATCGCCTGAATGTTTTCCCGGTGCCGGATTCCGATACTGGGTCGAATATGGCTTTTACGATGGCGTCGGCCGTGTCGGCATTGGATCATGCTCTTCGCGAGCGGGAGATGAAAAAGAGCAGGTCGCGTGCTGGAAATGGTGCTCAGAGCGGTACGGACTTAACTACCGATGCAAGCTTAACGACGTCCGAAGCGGCCATAGCCCTAGCTATTGGAGCGACGAAGGGGTCGCGCGGAAATTCAGGTGTTGTTCTTTCTCAACTGCTTCGAGGGCTCGCCGAGTCTGCACAAGCCGGGCCTTTGAACGGTACTTCGGTATGTGACGCGTTATCGAATAGTTTGCGTTTCGTGCAGGCTGCCATCGTGAACCCGGTCGAGGGAACAGTTATCACCGTGTTGCGGTCCGCGGCTGCTGCAGCGACGTCGGCTGCTCAGTCGACCGACAGTGCGGGTGCGGTGGCACATGCTGCTAGGCTCGCCGCCAGCCGAGCTCTTGAACGCACCCCGTCGCAGCTTCCTGTTTTACGACGTGCCGGTGTTGTTGATGCCGGCGGGCGAGGTCTCGTCGTTTTGCTAGAAGAGCTGGAGCGCGTTCTTACCACGCGAGATGGCGATAGTTGGGATGGAGGCTTTAGCGACGTTGGCATTAACGACGTTGACATTAACGCTTTCACGCCGGCGCACATTGGTGGAAAAAACTCGTGGACTAGCGATGGTGAATTGTCGACGGGGAGTGGGCAATTGCACCCGGATTCGTCGGCCAGTGACCGGGTGAACGCCTCGCGAACTCCCGCGCCGGGCACGGGGAATGATGAAATCGGTGGCGGAAGTTCCAGTGTTGGAAATTCAGCACCGAATGCGTCGGCTTCACAGCTCGAAGTCATGTTTTTTATCGAGAACACGGACCTCGAGGATCTGCGGACGTTCTTAGTTCCCCTGGGCGATAGCCTGATTGTGGGCGCGCTGACGGACCATTCCGCGCGCATCCACATTCACACCAATCGGGCTGGCGACGTTATCTCTGGGGCTTATGAGCGCGGCGACGTGTCTAAACTCACGGTTGAGACGCTGCATCAGGTCTCTGCAGATCGTCCGTCCTCCTTGCAGACTGCTCGGCCACGGCTACGGTCCGTCTTAGCCGTGGTGCCGAGTGAGGATGCCGCCGCCTTCTTTGGTCGGGCCGGGGCGGACACCGTCGTCATAGAAGCAGATGAAAACGTCGCTGACCAGGATCAATACGAGGTTGTGTGTGAGGCCATCGAGAAAGAAGTTGTTGATGAAGTAGTGCTCGTCACGAACGGCATCGTTGACCCCAACGAAGTGGATGGGCGCCTCGCGAATGTTGTCGTTGTTCCGGCGTCGTCATTGTGCGCGGGTTTGGCTGCCATGGCGGTTCACGATCCGTCACAATCGCTCGACGCGGATGCTGCGGCTATGGTTGACGCGGCCCGGGGAACAACAACGATGACGCTGAGCTACGACGACTTGGGTCACCGTAGTGACGGAGAGTCCACCAGCGCCGAACTCCCACCGCCGCCCGAGGTTATCCGCGCTTGGAAAACCGTATCCGAGTTACTCGAGAAAGGTGGCGAACTCGTCACCGTCATTTCTGGCGACGATCATTGGTCGCAGGTAATGCAGTCCCTTCCACAGTCGGACACCTCGGAGTATTCGTTCTTCACGATCCCGAAGTGCGGTGCAGCTGTCATGATCGGTGTGGAGTAATGGTGACGTCCAACGGAGCACGCCGGACCAGCGTCGGCAGTAGGAAGGGGGCATACGTGCGCCCAATGATGGGATGGGAGCCACTCGTCGTTCCCCTGCCCGATTCTCTTCCTGACTCGACGCGCTCGCATTTAGCCGCCGTCGGGGTATCGACGGTTGCCGAGCTCGTGGAATGGTTCCCGCGTCGGTATGTCGAACCCGGGTCGACGTCGGACATGGGCTCTGTTGACGTGGGCACCACCGTGACTTTCGTGGGGGAGATCCTCCGCGGAAACAAGATCACGACCCGCACCCGAAAGCGCCTGTACACGGTGGTCATTACCGACGGCACCCAAACTATCAACGCCACGTTTTTTAACGCGTTCGCCCCGGCGCGGGACCTGGTGGTCGGAACCCGGGCTATTTTTGTGGGGACCGTCTCGGAGTATCGAGGGGCGCTGCAACTGGCTCATCCCGCCTACAAGGTGATTGATTTTGCGCAGGAGTGGACGTTAGACACTCAACCCGCCGATGAGCAGCCGAAACGAAGCTCTTCCCGAAACATTATTGATCGCGACACCGCGGCGCTGGTCACCAAGCTGCCGCTGTTGCCTATCTATCCGCTGAAGAGTGAATCATCGCGGTCTGCGTCGGCTACTGATGGTGATACGGGCAGTTCAAAGACGGGCAAACAATCAACGAAACGTCCAGCGAAGCGCTCAAAACCAGGTTCGAAGCGCCCGGTTCGTGTGGATTCGTGGACCGCGTTGGACGCGATTACCACCGTCCTCACCCATAGCGATCCCATCCCGGACCCTCTGCCGCGCGTGCCTACTGTGCAGGGCAAACCCCTGCCGTCGCTGGATCACGCCATCCGCGCGATGCACATGCCTTCTTCGTGGGCAGATCAAGCCATGGCCCGCAAGCGCCTCGCTTTTAACGAGGCCTTGGGATTGCAGTTGATTCTTGCTTTACGACGCCACGCTGCAGCGGACCGTCGCGCCCCGCAGTGCGCTCCTCGTGAGGACGGATACCGCGCCGAATTGTTAGCCGGCCTGCCCTTCGACCTGACCGATCAGCAACGCGCGGTCACGGAGGAGATTGGCGACGATATTGCCGCCACCAGACCGATGTGCCGACTACTCCAAGGCGACGTGGGGTCGGGCAAAACCATTGTTGCTCTGATCGCCATGCTTCAGGCGGTGGACGCGGGATGTCAGGCGGCGCTCTTAGCCCCCACTGAGGTGTTGGCCGCGCAGCACGCACACTCGCTGATGACGATGATGGCTAATGCCGGCGTTGCCGCCACGATTCGGCTGGTGACAGGGTCGATGTCGACGTCCTCCCGCCAAGAGACCCTCCTATCCCTCATGACCGGGGAGACGGACATCGTCGTTGGTACCCATGCGCTACTCAGCGACAATGTCGAATTCTTCAACCTCGGGTTGGTCGTCGTCGATGAGCAACATCGGTTCGGTGTTGAGCAGCGTGACCGGCTGCGCGGTCGGGGGCGTGACACGGAAGACGGGCCGCTCACTCCGCATCAGCTGGTGATGACCGCCACCCCCATTCCGCGTACCGTCGCTATGACCACTTTTGGGGATCTCGACGTCTCGACGATCACTGAGCTTCCCGGTGGTAGGAAACCTATCCAGAGTTCCGTCGTTCCGGAGTGGAAAAAGGGGTGGCGTGACCGCGCTTACCAGCGGATTCGAGAGGAAGTAGAGTCGGGCCGGCAGGCCTACATCGTGTGCCCGCGGATCCAAGGCGACGGTGGCGTGAACGATATGTACGAGAAGCTGACGGTTGGTCCTCTCCACGGGTTGCGGGTGGGGATGCTTCACGGGCAGCTGCCCAATCCCGACAAAGAACGCATCATGGGGAAGTTTTCGCGCGGCGACTGTGACGTGTTGATTTCGACGACCGTGATCGAGGTGGGCGTTGATGTTCCTAACGCAACGCTCATGTTGATCCGCGAAGCCGAGAACTTCGGCATCTCGCAGCTTCACCAGCTCCGTGGGCGGATCGGCCGGGGGAGTCATGCATCATGGTGCCTCTTCCACACCGCCCAGCCGGAAGATAGTGACTCATACCGACGTCTCCAGGGGGTTGCTGCCACCACCGACGGTTTTGCCCTCGCAGAATTAGACCTAGCCACCCGCAGCGAGGGCGACCTCGTCGGGGCTGATCAGTCCGGCAGGTCCACTCATATTCGACTTCTCGACGTCGTCCACGACGAGCCGCTGATCGAGGCGGCGAAAACCGAAGCTGAGCACATCGTGCAGACGGATCCTGGTCTCGCCCGACGGCTTAGTGAAGGCTATAGCAGTACTGAACGTGAGTTCTTGGGCAAAGGGTGAGTTACCCGGGGTAAGTTTCCCCCAGGTGAGGTGAACAAAGGGCAGTCCAACATGGACGGTAAAGTGAACCGCATGGACATTTGTGCGCCTTTCGCGGGAGTTGTTCACTACCACGTCACCCCGGGCCAGCGGGTAGAGCCTGGAGAAACCCTCGCAGTTGTCGAAGCTGTGAAACTAGAAGCTCCCGTGGTATCGCCCGTCGCCGGTACGGTAGGTTCACTTGATCGTGACGATTTTTCCAATGTCGACGGTGGCGACAGGATCGTAGCCATAACGGATTAGTTAGAAGTTCTTGCGTGGCGGTACAACGCAGTAGCGCACGCGGCAATACACACGGCCACACATACGCTGGCGCATACGGCAGCGCAGTCCAGGCATAAAGAGGGGAATTGAGATGCGAATTATTTCAGGATACGCGCGCGGGCGGACTATTAAAGCCCCCGCCGAAGGCACACGTCCCACATCTGACCGGGCCAAAGAGGGAGTGTTCTCCTCGCTCAGTGTCCGGTTCGGTTTTGACGGGGCCCGCGTTCTTGACCTTTTCGCGGGGTCCGGCGCGTTGGGTTTGGAAGCAGCATCGCGCGGGGCAGATAGCGTCGTTTTCGTCGATACGGATTCGGCTGCCATCGAGACCATCAAGGACAACATTCGTCGCGTCGGCGATGTGGATGCCGACGTCGTCCAACTCAAAGTATCCAGTTATTTGTCGGGCGCACCGGAGAATTATTTCGACATCGTGCTGATCGATCCGCCTTATGCGCTGATCGACGAGGCCGTCCACGACATGTTGGTAGCGCTGGCTCCACATCTGAGGGACGGGGCTGCTGTGGTGGTGGAGCGTTCGTCCGCCAGCCCTGAGACACAGTGGCCAGAAGGATATGAGCCGACCGGACAGAAGTTAAAGAAGCGGACATATGGTGCCGCGCGTATGGATATGGCGTCCTTTACTCGTTCGGAGTAGAACCAGCTTCTAAGTAGAACCAGCGTTAGCCCGCATTGCGCTCGATATTATGTGCACAGAATGATGCGCACGGACGCGGAGCGCCAGAGAGAGGAACGGAAGGATGCATGTTGTCTGCCCGGGGTCATTTGATCCCATCACCAACGGACACGTGGACATTATCGAGCGGGCAGCTGCTCAGTTTGACCAGGTCACGGTACTGGTGACGTTTAACCCGAATAAGCACGGCCTTTTCTCCGTCGAGGAGCGCTGTGACCTGATCCGGAAAGCAGTGGAGCACCTGCCGAACGTCGATGTTGATTCGTGGAACAAACTGCTGGTGGATTACACCACGGAACACCAGATCAGTGCCCTCGTGAAAGGCTTGCGCAGCTCACTGGATTACGCCTATGAGCTGCCGATGGCACAGATGAACAGGTCGCTCTCTGGCATCGATACCCTTTTCTTGTTGACGACGCCGAAGTTCGGGCATATTTCGTCGACCCTATGTAAAGAGGTCGCCCGCTACGGAGGCGACGTGTCGGGGCTCATGCCTGATCACGTTATCGCGGCGATGCAAGAGAAATTCTCAGAGTAATTCGCGTCTAAGCCCTCGTGATGAGCAGGAATGTTAAAGGGTCTCGTCGGCTAGTTGGCGTGGCTTCCTGCAAAACTACGAAAATTCTGCCAAGCTAGTGGTTATGTACAGAACTTTCGAAGGCATCGACGAACTACTCCAAATGGTCGATCAGGCCTACGGCGTACCCATGACTAGTAACTGTATGGTTCCCCGCCGGGAAGTCCTGGATCTTTTAGACGAAATCCGCAACGCCATACCGACTGAGATGGACGATGCGCAGGATGTTCTGGATAAGCGCGACGGCATCATTAACGAAGCCACTGAACGCTCGCACTCCATGGTGGCTGATGCAGAGGCTGAAGCCCAGCGTTTAGTAGCCGAAGCACAAGAAAAGTGCGACGCGATGATGAATGACGCGGAAGATCGCGCACATGGCATGGTCGCCCACGCCGAGGACGAGGCGGACTCCATTGTCCAAGACGCCCAGCGTGAATACGACGACGTCACAGGCCGCGCGGCTGCTGAGGCCGAGCGCTTGGTCGCGTCGGGTAATGAATCCTACGACCGTAGCGTGAACGAAGGCCTGAAAGAGCAGGCCCGCCTGGTTAGCGAATCAGAAGTCGTACGGATGGCGAATGAGGAAGCGACGCGCGTTCGCGATTCCGCCCATGCTGATTCGGACAAGCTCCGTAGCGACTGCGACCGGTACGTCGACCAGAAGTTGGCCGAGTTTGAGGAGTCCTTGACCTCAGTGCTGCGCACGGTGGGTAAGGATCGCGCTGCCTTGCGTGGCGGCGCAGGGATCTCCGGCGGACGCTCCCGGTCCGCTTCCCGTGAACCTCGCGACGACTACCGCGGCCGAGACGCACGTCGGAACTAAAACCATCCACTGTTGAGACTCAGCGAAAACAGCGTTGTCGTGCGCTTTTAGCTCGCCGACGCGATAGTCGAGTTGGTACAGGAGGACGTAGTGTCCGCGGTGCATTACCATGGGCGGTGTTATGGGAATTTCACATTCTGACCGCAAAGAATCAGTGACACCGACGGCACATAACCCGCTGTCCCTGGATGTCTCAACGGTATCGCAGCAATCGGGCGCTGTAGAGACCATCGATACCGAAGGTCCATCGCCAGTACGCATCGGCCCAGAAATGATCGCGTTTGGCGTCGGTACCCCTCTGGGTGTGCACGCAACGGTCACCAATGTCGGCGAGGGGCTTGTGGTTGATGCTGAGATTTCGGGCTCCGGTGAAGCCGAGTGTGTGCGGTGCCTGAAACCATTAACCCCGCATCTGTCCTTCCACATCAACGGGGTATGGGCGCTGACAGAGGGTTTTATCACCTCGGAGGACTCCGACGATGATGATGACGATGATCCGACCCCGATGGTGAAGGACAATCGGTTGGATCTCACCCAGGCCGTGATCGACGAAGCCGGAGTGTCCTTGCCTTTCTCGCCCACATGCGAAGAGTTCGGTGAGGAGTGTGACTCCCAAACTCCCGAGCCCGACGGGGTGTCCGGGGAGACAGAGACGGTCGATCCGCGGTGGGCAGGATTGCAGGACAAGCTGAAAGATCTACGTGATGTCTAAACAAAAGAATTCGAAGCACGAGCGGCTGACGGGCGAAGAAGCCTGGGCCGCCGCCTTTGGCGATGTTGATCATCAGCCTTTGCTCGATGGGTTCGGAGTCTCTCTTCCTGCCGACGCTTTACGTCTGGCGCTGACCCACCGTTCGTTCGCTAACGAAAACGGGATGCTGCCGAATAACGAGCGCCTCGAGTTCCTCGGCGACGCGGTGCTAGGGCTCTCCGTTGCGGAGCGCCTGTACCGGGAGTACCCCGACCGCACCGAGTCGGAGATTTCTAAGATGCGGGCCGGCGTTGTCAATATGTACGCATTGGCCGATGTGGCACGAGAGATTGGCTTGGGTGACCACGTGCTGCTGGGCCGCGGTGAGCAGCTGACCAATGGCAAAGACAAGAATTCCATTCTGGCTGACACCACAGAGGCCATGCTGGGTGCGATTTATCTGGAGCACGGTTTCCAGACTGCGAAAGACGTTATTCTGCGTTTGTTTAAGTCCAGGATTGAATCTGCGCCGACCGTCGGACTGCATATGGACTGGAAGACGGAGCTGCTAGAGAAGATTGCTGGCCGTGGTTTAGGCGAGCCGGAATACAACACGACGATTTCGGGGCCGGCTCACGATCCGCATTTCACCTCGACAGTGTCCTTGCAGGGCAAAGTGTGGGGCCACGGGGAGGGGCACACCAAGAAAGAAGCGGAGCACCACGCGGCCCGCGAAGCCCACGACGCTTTGTGACGGAGATTCTCTGGAGATTCTCTGCCCATTTATTTCAAACATGTTAAATGTTTGCCGATAGCGCCGAGCGGGCCATCAGAAATTCTGGATCTTCTGTCGTTGGTCGTAGGGTAGTTCACTATGACAGCTATTGAGAACGCGGTGACTGGCTCGAGTGACGGGTTATGGACCGTCATCACGTGGGTGCTGTTAGCGGCAGGTGTGTGGTTCTGTTTCCGTACGGTCGTTGTTCAGATCCGTATGGTTCCGGAAATGTTTCGGTCGCTGACAGAAAAACCCAGTGACATTTCGAAAGATAAAAAAGGAATCTCCGCGTTCAAGGCGTTTACTATTTCGGCGGCATCGCGGGTGGGGACAGGCAATATCGCCGGTGTCGCAGTGGCCATCACCATCGGTGGGCCCGGCGCTGTGTTCTGGATGTGGTTGGTCGCGATAGTCGGTGGCGCCACCGCATTTGTCGAGTCCACACTGGCGCAGCTGTACAAGGTGAAGGACACCGATTCCTATCGAGGCGGCCCGGCCTACTACATCACCAAGGGGTTGAATCTTAAGTGGTTGGCCGCTGTGTTCGTGGTCGCCATTACCGTGACTTACGGATTTGTCTATAACGCGGTTCAGTCCAACTCCATTGTCGACGCCATTACCGAGTCGACGGGCTCCGACGCGATGTGGTGGAAGGCGCTGTTGGGCGTCGCGCTGGCCATCCTGACGGCACTCATCGTGTTCGGTGGCGTGCAGCGTATCGCGTCGGTCACCAACTGGCTGGTTCCCATCATGGCCGTGCTGTACATCGTCACCGGTCTCATCGTCGTTGCGGTGAATATCGAGCAGGTTCCTCACATGTTTGCGGAGATCGTGACGTCGGCCCTGGGTATTCGCGAGGTCGCTGGGGCAACCTTCGGGCAGGCGTTCATGTACGGCATTCGTCGTGGCTTGTTTTCGAATGAGGCCGGTGAGGGGTCGATCCCGAACGCTGCTGCGACGGCGTCGGTTAGTCACCCGGTCAAGCAGGGACTTATTCAGACCCTCGGCGTGTACTTTGACACGATCATCGTGTGCTCGATCACGGCGTTCATCATTTTGCTCAACAACCCGTCCTTTGGTGAAGGCGTTGAGTCGACATCGTTGACCCAGAACTCTGTTGCGGCCGCCGTCGGTCACTGGGGAGTCCACCTGGTGACGGTGATTATCTTCTTCCTCGCGTTTTCGTCGGTCATCGGAAACTACTACTACGGTGAATCCAACATCGAGTTCTTCACCAGGAATAACAAGGTGATGACCGCATACCGGTTCCTCGTGTGCCTCTGTGTGCTGGGTGGATCGCTGGGCAAGGTCGGCATCGTCTGGGCGCTCGCGGACCTGTTCGCCGGCATTATGGTGGCCATCAACCTCACCGCCATTCTCCCGTTGGGCGGGGCTGCGATCGCGCTTCTCAAGAATTACCGACAACAACGTAACCAAGGATTGTCGCCGGTCTTCCACCGTGACGATCTGCCGAATCTGCCCGGGCATGACCGAATCGAGTGCTGGGACGGGAGTGATCCCCTCACCATCCGTGGCGATGGTCAGGAAGTTTATGGGCGTCGTCCGGGAACGCCCGCCCCGCAAGTCATTCGGCGCAGTGCTAACGGTTCTGTCCGCGCCGAGTGAGAATTCGCAGGCCGCCCATTAACCGGTGCAGCCGAGTAGGATACTGCGCAGTAGACGCTCGTAGGGAAGGGACCAAAGCTTATGACTACAGCTGAATCCGATCAGTCACATGACCCCGTTCGCCTGACCGCGTGGGTTCATGGATACGTTCAAGGCGTCGGATTCCGCTGGTGGACACGAAGCCAAGCCCTCGAACTCGGATTAGTGGGCTCTGCGACGAACTACTCCGACGGCCGAGTCCTCGTGTGCGCTGAAGGTGAGCGGGCGCCCGTCACCGAGCTCTTGGCGCGGTTGCGCGAAGAGCCCACGTCGACCAATCGCCCCGGTTCCGTCGATAATGTGGTGGAGTCGTGGGAAGAACCACGGGGCGGGTACCAAACGTTCGAAACTCGGTAACCATTACTCGGTAACCGCTAATTTGATCAACGGAATAGATTTACTGGCATGTACCTGAAGTCGCTGACCCTTAAAGGATTCAAGTCCTTTGCTTCGTCGACGACCTTAAAACTCGAACCCGGAATCTGCGCGGTCGTCGGGCCGAATGGGTCAGGAAAATCCAACGTTGTCGACGCCCTCGCATGGGTCATGGGGGAGCAAGGTGCCAAGTCTTTGCGCGGCGGAAGCATGGACGACGTCATCTTCGCCGGAACAGGCGCACGCAAACCCCTTGGTCGTGCCGAAGTCACCCTCACGATCGACAATTCCGACGGCGCTCTGCCGATCGACTATTCGGAAGTTTCCATTACCCGACGGGTGTTTCGCGACGGGGGCGGCGAATACGAAATAAATGGTGCTAGAGCCCGCTTGATGGATATCCAAGAGCTGCTCTCTGACTCGGGAATCGGCCGAGAGATGCACGTCATCGTGGGGCAGGGGCGGCTGTCCACCATCTTGGAATCCAAACCAGAGGACCGGCGAGCATATATCGAAGAAGCAGCCGGCGTCCTCAAGCATCGCCGCCGCAAAGACAAAGCCCAGCGCAAGCTCGTGTCGATGCAGGCCAATGTGGACCGGCTGCGCGACCTCACCACAGAACACGAACGACAACTCAAACCGCTGGCCAGGCAAGCGGAAGCGGCACAAAAAGCCGCGACAGTGCAGTCGGACCTTCGCGAAGCTCGCCTCAACCTCGCCGCGCACTCGCTGGTTACCGCGCGGGACGACGCCGACGAATTGACGCGCCGGGCCAATGAGGCGCGGGAGAAAGAAGAAGCCCTCGTCGAGAAGCTCGAGGAATTGCGCGAACACGTCGATGAACTGGAACATCGCGTTGCCGAGCTCGGGCCGCGGAGTGAAGAGGCCCAGCAGCTGTGGTTCCGGTTGTCATCGTTGTCAGAGCGGGTTACGGCGACCGGGCGTATTGCCGCCGATCGGGCCTCGGCGGATGATCAATCCGAGGACTACCACGGCCCGGACCCAGAGGATCTGGAAGCGCGGGCCCGCGAGGCCGCAGAGCGCGAAGAAGAGACCACTGCTGCGGTGGAAGAAGCAGCTGAGCGGTTAGAGACAATCCGCGAGCAGGTTGATGAAAAGGAAGAGAAAGCCCAGCAGGTTGAGAAAGAACACCTCGCTGCTCTGCGGGCTATTGCGGATCGTCGGGAAGGCGTCGCCCGTTTAGATGCCGCGGAAGATTCCGCACGCCAGCGGTTGGAGGCTGCGAATGACGACCTTCAACGCGCAACGAAGGCCGTGGATGCGGTTGTTCCGGCCCTAGCCCAGGCGAAAAGTGATGTTGATTCAGACCAAGCCGCCCTGCAGGACCACGATTCCCAGGCGGGGGCGATACTGGATCGGGTTAGTGAAGCCGAGCGCGATGTCGCGAGCGCGGATGATCGCCTCCGCGAACTCCGCGATACCGATCGAAACTACGAACGGTCCATTTCTGCACTTCAATCGCGCATCGACACCTTAGAAGCCACGGTTCGCCCCACCAACGGGGTCGCCTGGCTCCGCACGAATTCATCGGTGGAGTGGGGATCATTCGTCGACTCCGTCACCGTCGAACGGGGATGGGAAGCGGCCTTGTCCTCGACCCTGGGGGAGGCGGCTGAAGCCATCACCGCGCCGGGGGATACGTCGGAAAGCGTGGGTGAAGCCCTCGAATCGCTCGTCGCTGCCGACGCTGGCCGGGCGTGGATTATGGGCCAATCGCAGGAATCCACCTGGCGGTTGGATGCGGACCTTCCCGCCGGTTGCGAGTGGTTCTTAGACAAAGTGTCGGTGGATAGTGAATTCACCCACGCGGTGACTGGTCTGCTTGTCGACGTCGTTGCGGTCCCGTCGGTGGCCGCGGGGGTTGCGCTGGTTCGCGATGACGCCAGGCTGCGTGCTGTGACGAAGAGCGGTATCGTCATCGGCCCTGGTTGGATGAGCGGGGGTTCCGGTGAAGCCACGACCCTTGACATCAAGTCCTCCGTCGACCAGGCACAAGAAGAATTGGCGGACTACACGGCCAAGGCGAGGGAACTCGCGGGCACTATTGCCGGCGCAGAGACGACAGTGCAGGAACGACGAGACGCCTTGGGTGCCGCCCGTGCTGCGCACACCGAGTTCACCGCCGTGGCATCGAACCTCAAAGAGCGCGTGAGTACTGCGGAAGCAGCCGTCGAACGCCTGAAGAAGGAACTCCACGAGGTCCAGGAGAACCGCGCCCACGCCGAAGGGCGCATTGACAATATCCACGCCGAACTGGCCGACTTGGCTGATCGACGCTCCCGCATCGACGCGGAAATCAGTGACGCCGATGATTCCTCAGAGGAGTCGTCGGCAATCGCTCGGGATCAGGCCCACGAGGAACTGACCCAAGTGCGGGCGATGGAAACCGAGGCCCGGTTGGCGCTGCGTAGCGCCGAGGAACGCGCATCGGCGATCAAAGGCCAGGCGGAGAGGCTTCGCCGCCAAGCTGAGCACGAGCGGGCCCACCGACGTCGGCACGAAGAAGCACAGCGGGCTCGTCGGCGTGCACGGCAACGAGCAGCCCACATCGCGCAGTGGTGTGAAAGCCTGGCGAAACGGGTGGACACCGCAGTCCACAAGGCGGCCGAGGAGCGCGACACACTCCACGCGCGCATGTCGGAAGCCACGGCACAGCGGGGGCGCGCCCGGGACGCGTTGAGTGCCATCACGACGCAACGCGAACATGCGCTCAAAACGACGCACGATGCGGATGTTAAACGTGAAGCAGCGTTGGTGCGGGTGGAACAGGCTGAGAAGCACATCGTCGAGCAGCTTGGTCTCAATCCCGAGGACGTTGTGGCAAGCCAGGATCTGACCGACTTTGATCCCGCGTCGGAAAAGAAACGGCTGGCGTCCGCGGAGCGTGCCTTGAAACAGCTCGGCAAAGTTAACCCTTTGGCGCTGGAAGAATATAAGGCGCTGGAGGAGCGCTATTCATTCCTTTCCACCCAGCTCATGGATGTTGAGCAGGCGCGCGAGGACCTCCGCGGTGTGATTAAAGATGTCGACGCCACCATTTTGCAGCTCTTTACCGATGCCTGGGAGGATGTCCAAGCCGAATTCCCCCGGGTGTTCGAGACACTGTTCCCCGGCGGCGAAGGTCGGTTGTCCCTGACCGATCCCGATGACATCTTGACCACCGGTATTGAGGTCCACGCGCGGCCGCCAGGGAAGAGAGTGACGAGGCTATCGCTGCTTTCTGGGGGTGAAAAGTCCCTGACAGCACTAGCCTTATTGGTAGCGATCTTCCGCGCGCGGCCATCCCCGTTCTACGTCATGGATGAGGTAGAAGCAGCCCTGGATGATGTCAATCTCCGACGGTTGATCGCGCTCTTTGAAGAGCTCTGGGAAGACTCACAGTTGATTGTGATTACACACCAGAAACCGACGATGGACATTGCGAATGTGCTGTATGGCGTGACAATGCGCGGCGACGGGATGACACGTGTAATCTCTCAACGAATGAGCCCTCACTCCCAGCCAGTGAGCGACCCTGCTGTGGCTGGTTCAGCTCCCGGCACATCTGCTGGCTCAGCCGCCGGATCGGCAGCTGGTTCACCGGAAGTGTCGTGAGCTCACATGATCGGTGTACGTCGAATAATCGTGTAGCCACAATTGCGTCTTGGGAAGGATTACTCAGTTGTCAGGCGTTGACGCCCCCACGAGTTTTATTGCAGATTCCGCTGACCCCTTGTTGGGTTGGGCATCGACGACGGAGCTTGAGCTGTCTCGGCAGCTGTCAGACCTTGATTTCGCCGTCGAGGTCAACCTCAGTGGCGACGAGTTAGAGCGCCTGGACCGTTTCTGGGGTCGTTTTGTCACTCGTCAAATTTCTGCCGGAGCAGAGCTTTCCGCTGTTCTGGAGGCTTGCCCGGCCATTGTGGCGACGACGTTGGTGGGTCGCGCTGGACGCATCGCCGATTTAAGCAATTTCGATTCTGAGTATTGGGCTGGCCTGGGCGTACACCGCGATCTGGCCGAGCAGTTTTACGGGTGTTTCGACGGCCACGTGGCCGAGATTCTCTCTCGTGCGGGCCTCGATCCGATGGACATTGCTGCGTCGGGCTCCGATGGCGAGTTGGGCCGGCTTTTAGTGCACGCAACAATTCCGGCGGGGTGGATTCCGAGCCCCATCGCGCTCATCGACGAGGACCCCGATAACGTCACCGGTGCGTCGCTGACTGAGCATTTTGTCGAGACATCGCCGACGCGGCAGCTGGGGCCCCTCTGCACAGTGGCACCCGAGCGCGCCACCCGCTTATTCGACGACATCATCGAGTTCTATCGGTGGGCCGCCCAGCACCCGTACGAGGTCGACCAGTGGGCCGAATGGGGAGTGGGCAAAGATGGCTCCTATCGCGTCCCGCTACTGATTCTTGAAGATCTTGTCGACGAATTACGCGAACGCCCCGCGGGCACAGTCGACCGCTTATCGACGGTGGGGACGGCGTCGTGGGAGACGTCACCGCGCTTGGTCTACGACGTCAGCCGGGAGCGCGTGGTGCTTCGTTTGCCACAAATGCCCTTGGACGAAACCGTCGTTGAGCTGCGGTGGCGCGTCTCGATTGACGGTGAGGTCGTCGAGTACCGCACCGGCTACGACAATGACACGGAAGGATTCTCTGAAATCCTCGACGTCCCAGTGCGCAAAGCCGCCCGGGAAATCGTCGTCAAGGAAATTGTTCGTCGGGTCTCGTGGACAATCCCTGTGCTCTCTGAACCGTTCCTGGCGTTCACGATGCGCGGCCACAACGTGACGAGCAAGGTATCGCTGCACCATACGGACCTCATTGTGGTTTCGCCCGATGACGCGGAAATCGTCGACCCTGTCCGTGAGACGCCCTTACCCGCTGACGATGGAGTGGAGCTTCGGGGCTGGAATGGCTGGATCGCGCGGACCGTCGACGTTAATGATGCCGCGTCCTTCCAGGTGCGTCGCCCGGGGGAGCCTGCCGGCACGGCCTTGCGCAGTGTTGATCCTCGGCAGAGGGTGATTTTCACCGAGGGCGAGTTGTGCTCACACGTTCGGTCGGTCTCTGGGCTACCTGTTCATTCTGAAAGTCTGTTGGCGGAATTCCCGGCGACGCTGTCCGGTGCCGATGAGGTCTGGTATCTATCGATTTCGTCCTACGCTGGCCCTGGTCAGGCCGGTGTTGAAGTCACCCCTGCGGAACCTGTCGAGGTGCCCGCCGATGGTGGCGCCGTCTACGTGTTCGACCCCGATTTGTATGAATCGCCGTGGACGGGCGAATACATCGTTCGCTTGCGTGGTCCGCGGAATGAGTCCTTCCGCCACCGGTACGCGATCGTTCAAGGCCTGGTGACCTCCCTTGAGGACAACCACGGTTTCCGTATCCCGGTTGCCGGCGGGCTCTCACCGATGTCAGTCGAATTGGCGACGGAAAAGCCGGCGTCGATTGAACCGAACCCGGTTGAGGTCGGCGCGGATTCGGCGCGTGGATCGGCGACGGTGAGCACCGATGATGGCGATCTGCTTCCTATTGTGGTGACGCCTCCTCGGCTGCGCTTCCAAGTTCCCCTCAAGGGGGAGGAAGCCCGCTGGCGGTCAACGCCGCTGGTGTGCGCGGGTTCCGAGTTGAACGGCGAGATGTTCTTGCGTGTCCGCACGGGCAGTGAGCTCCACAAACCGGTGATTACCGCGAGGAATCACCACGGCTCCCCGGTGCGCACGAAGAAGATGTTCACGTGGGACGGCATGACCTGGCGCATCCCCTTGAAGGACTTTGCTTCTGCGCTGGCATCGCAGTCTGGCGGAAGCATCGAACTGAGCTGGGTCGATGAAGAGACGCGGAAGAGCACATCGGTTCGCCTTGTGACGTTGGCTCCCACGCCGGAATGGCAGATCGAGCTGAAAGACGACACCGTGGTGGTGTCAGCGGATAAAGCCCCGGGGGATGAGACGTCGGTTGCAGTGGTCAAGGGCTCGCCCGATGGCCGTCCGCTGGGTTTGTGGATGTGGCCGACGACGGCTCCGTGGCGCCGCGCCTTGAGTGCCCGTGTTGTCGAAGGTGAAGCGACTTTGCCCGAGGAGCTTCGCAACGTCGGGCCCCTGGTTGTTCAGGTGTATTGCGCGGATGTTAGTGAAAACTTGCGCGCGCCAGCACGCCCAGGCCCTCAAGCTGTCATGGTGGATCAGCCAGGATATGCGACGGGCCACGGGCTCGATTCGTTGAGCGCGTTCTTGGCCGGTGAATCGAAAGAAATCGAAGGCGGCGCCGAAACCTTCAGTTTGCTGTGGGACCTCCAAGCGGGCTGGATGTCGGATTCGCGGGCGTTCACCTCATTGCCTCGCGGTGCTGAAGTGGTCCGTGACGCCTTCCTGTCTAAGCCGAGTGTTGCGTTGGTCGGCTTGGCCCAATCGCTTGTCGACGCGTCGAAGCGTCCAAGTGTGTTGATCTCGAGCGGACTGGTGCGCTCGGCGTTCGATCCCACCGCGATTGATTCAGAGTCGTTGACTTCTCAAGGATCGGCGGCTCCGTGGATTGGTGCCTTGGGGGCCTTAGCTGAGGTTGAGCGCTGGGATGCGGCCATGGTTGCTGCGGAGGAAGCTGCCGAACAATCGTCCGAATCACCTGAGTCACCCGATGGCGACGCCGGCGACAATGGCGACGGCAAGGATTCGGCAAGCGACCTGGCTCCGGATCCCGACGTTACTCCTGCTCAAGGGCGAAATAATGCGTTGGAGAAACTCCGTTCCCTGGTCGGGGACCGCGCTGTCGAGGCGTTTACCACGGGGCGTGACCAGAGTTTGGACAACGCGTGCTTGGACCCCACGACTGTTCACATCGCGCGCATGCCCGAGGCTCAGCAGAAGGTCATTCTGCAGCAGTTCTTGGACAGTGCTGGGATCATGCCAGGCCCGATTAGCGAGGATAACTCCCGCTTGTTGGCCGTGTTGGAAACCTTCTCTCACCGCGAGGAGCTAACTCAGCTTCTGGGCGAAGAAGACCTCATGGTCACGGCTGCGAAACTGCTGAAGAGGATTCGACACAGCAATCGCCAGTTGTACGCGGCTGCGCGCGTCCGGTTCGATCGCCTAGAGGGCGTGGACACGGAATCCGTCGACAACCGGTGGGCGTTGGCTCCCATCGCCTCTCTCGTTTTTGCCTTGGCCGCGCGTTTGGAAGCTCACGGTGCAGGCAAAATGGGCGCCTTGTCCCCACAAGCAGTAGCAGGGTGGGCCCGTGTCGCTGAGATGCTGCCGGACCTCGTCGCCGGGGATATCGTCTCTGCCGATGCCATGGTGCTGGGTGTTGTCGGCCACAAAAGGAAGTAAATAGGCAGCAAATAGTACGACATCCTGTGGCTCCTTCTTCACAGTGCGACGGTTGCTGACATAATGGCCACTATGTCTCCTGTTGTGTTGTGGACCATTATCGGCGTTGTTGTTGTCCTGGTGCTCCTTGCGCTCCTCATTATTTTTGGGCTGCATAGGCGTAAAAAGAACACGGTGTCATTCGAAAGTAAGGCGAGTGACACCGAGGAGAAGAAGCGTCCCGATTCGGGCAATTACCAGCCAAAAGGCGGATTTAATTTCGCCGCTGGGCCTGCGACGGGGCACAAACCGTCACAGGCCGACGTCGTCGCCGGTGAATTTGGGCAAACAAAACAGGCTAAAAAAGAACCGGAACCAGTTTCTGCCGAAAATAGCTCCTCGACGAGCAAACAGGCTGCTGAGCCAGAAACTAGTGCTCACGCAGAAAAACCTGCACCCCAATCAACTGAGCCTGCCGACGATAGTCGTGCCGACGAGGCGCCGAAGAGTCCTGATGATCACGTTGCTGGCGTGACGGAATCTCCGGAAACCGTTGATCGCGAGCAGGATGAGCCGGTTGTTCCTCCTGCCGACGAAGCAGTCGACGATTCGGCTGGCAAGGCCGATGAAGCTGATACGGCCGGCAAGACTGAGGCAGCCGATCAGGAATCCGAAAAGGAAACGCAAGAAACGAAGGCGTCGGCGGACAGCGAGAACGCCGTTGAAGACGACAAGACGGAGCCGTCAGCACAGCCGGTAGAGACAGAGTCTTCCGCGGAACCAGTCGTTGCGGCATCGTCCGCGCAAACCGCCGAAGCTGAGGACTCGTCGGCACAACAGGAACCGGCGTCGGATAGCAGTGAGCTCTCGGAGAGCGACCTCACTGAGAAAGAGAAGACCGAAGCTGAAGAGGCTGCTGCTGCAGCGCAGTCGGTTGCTGTCGGTGCGGAAGCCGCTGCTGACCTTGCGCGTCAGAGCACCGAGACCGAGGAACGCCCGTCGTCCACGGAACCCACCGATGAAGGCACCGCGGCTGTCGCTGAGGCTGAGCCGAAGGAGCCCGCAGAAACTCCCGAGCCCGTCGACGGGCGTATTCACCGTTTGCGCGGGCGGCTGTCGCGTTCTCAGAACGCCATCGGTAAAGGCGTTTTAGGAATTCTCGGCGGCGGCGATCTTGACGAGGATGCATGGGAAGACGTCGAAGACACACTTGTCATGGCGGACCTGGGTACTGCGGCCACTATGAAAGTGGTCGATTCCCTGCGGGAGAAAATCGCTTCTCAGGGTGTTTCGTCAGAGCAGGAGGCGCGAGCTTTGCTCCGCCAGGCTTTGATCGAGTCGTGCCACCCGGAGATGGATCGTTCTATCCGTGCGATGCCGTATGAGGGCAAGCCGGCTGTGATTCTCGTTGTTGGTGTGAATGGCACGGGCAAGACGACGACGGCCGGAAAGCTGGCACGAGTGTTGACGGCCATGGGCCACAGCGTGCTCTTGGGTGCTGCGGATACCTTCCGTGCCGCGGCGGCCGATCAGCTTGAAGCATGGGGGAGTCGCGTTAATGCCCGCACTGTGCGTGGCCCTGAGGGTGCCGATCCCGCATCGGTGGCATTCGACGCGGTAGCCGCCGGCGTTGCTGATCACGCGGATGTCGTTGTGTTGGATACCGCAGGCCGGCTCCACACGAAGAACAACTTGATGGATCAGCTGGGCAAAGTGAAGCGCGTCGTCGAAAAGAAGGCTGTCGTGGATGAAGTCCTTCTTGTTCTCGACGCGACCGTCGGCCAGAATGGTCTGGTCCAGGCCCGCATCTTTGCGGAAACAGTGGACATCACTGGTGTGGTCTTGACGAAGTTGGATGGCACGGCCAAGGGCGGAATTGTCTTCCAAGTGCAGGAAGAGCTCGGCGTTCCGGTGAAGATGGTTGGCCTGGGGGAGGGTGTCGACGATTTAGCCCCGTTTGAGGTTGAGGGATTCGTTGACGCACTGCTCGGGTAAGAATATGGCCGTGGCCGGCGACGATCGAGTATCAACCGGCCGCGTCAGCACCCGAATAGGTCAGCCTAAAAAACTCATTCTGCAACCTATGCTTTTCAGATGAAATAATATATCGTGTTCCAACGAAACACTTTGTAGGCCGTTGTGTAGTGGGCCGTGCGGACTAGTGCGGCGCCTGAACCAGGGCGCCTTTCTGTGTGTTAGGCCAGTTCCACTGCTGTGTAGCGAACTGCGTTGGCACATGGAAACTCCCCGCCCGTAAAAAGAAGAGAAGTGAAATGTCCTTAGCTAAAAAGCTCTCTGCCCTCGTCGGTGTTCTTGCTGTTGGTGCCGGTGCAGCCGTAGCTGCTCACCCAGCCGAAGCTGAGGGAGACTCCAATATTGTGCTGTTGGGTGATTCGTACATGGCCACCACAAACCAGCTGGCTCTCCTCAATGACCACATTCAAGCAGCCATTCCCGTCGCTCCCCGGTTTGCTCCTGTCACGGGTTCAGCTGCTTCCGGCTGCCCCATCGACCAGCACGATGTCGGCTCTGTTCTGCAGTCTATTTCGGGCCGAAAAGTTGAGAACTACGCATGTTCAGGTGCGACGTTGGCCGCTGCGCCGACTCAAACTAACTTGAACCCCAATCGCCTGGATACCTTGGTGACCAAGGCGATCGACAGCGGAGCATTGAACCCGAATACCCAGGCTGTTCCGATTCTGATCGGTATCAATGATTTCTACAAGACCGGGTACGCGTGGAGCTTCACCCCTGAGGATCCTGCTCACGAGGCTGAAGCTGGCGCAGAGCTGGACAAGGCTGCTCATCGTATCCGTGAAGCTGCTCCGAACGCCAAGCTGATCTTCTTGTCCTACCCCCAGCTCACTGCGCCTGACGATCCGAATATGATGTGCTGGATTCAGGCTGGCGATGCTCGTCCGTTCAACACTCCGGGCTTCGGTTTCCAGAACGCTTTCAACATTATTAAGCGCCAGCAGTCGTCGGCTGCAGAGCGTAACGGCGGCACCTACCTCGACATGGCCGAATCGACTGTGGGGCACAGTACGTGTGCTCCCGGTCGGGAAAACTGGGTTTCCGGCTTGATTGAGACCAACGGCAACAACGCTGCAATGTCCATGCACATGACCTACCAAGGTGTAGACAACATGGCGCAGCAGATTACGGCCAGGCTCTAAGCTAAAGCCCTAACAAGCTGGCGCGCTACACATAACCCCGGGTGTTCATCACCTGGGGTTTTCGCGTATGCCATCACGTAACCCCGAAATCACGCTGCGCAGCTATTCCGTCGCGCTGTTAAGCCCGCGCTGTTCTAACGCGTCCTTGTCGTATTGCGTGACAAATCTCCGCTGCAAACTCCAGCGAATATTTCCCTCGTAACAAAAGCGAAACAATGTGGGTTTTATTTCACACGAATGAAACGTCATACTGCGACGTCGGAAACACGAGATAACCATGCTTTTCCTGTAGGCATCACCTCCTTGCCCGTGGAGTGAAAACTCATAATCACTGTCGACGTGCCGAGCGTGAATGCCCCGAATAATTATCTGCCCACAATCAGGCTTCCCGCTTGAGGTGGCGACGCACGCGAATATCGTCCCATTTGCGCTGCTAGCCCCTGCGTGGAGTCCTGCGAGAGGAGTCTCGTGTGCTCGTCGACCAAGTAGTTCTTGCCGCTTCGGCAATGGAGAGTGGTGTGACGGCTGGCAATTCCGCGTGGATGCTCATTAGCGCGTCCCTGGTGTTGTTAATGACGCCAGCCGTCGCCTTTTTCTATGGCGGAATGTCACGCCAAAAGTCCACCCTCAATATGATGATGATGTCATTCGGGGCTCTCGGGGCAATCGGAGTTATTTATGTGCTGTGGGGATACTCGATGTCGTATTCCAGCGGCGACATCGGCGGCATCTTCGCCAACCCATTCACCAACTTCGGGCTGCGAGGAATTCTCCCCTCCGACGACGGAACATTCCCCACGGGTAGCAATGGGTACCCCGAAATTATCGACGTCGCGTTCCAGCTGACCTTCGCGGTGATCACGGTAGCGCTCATCTCTGGTTCGCTTGCCAACCGTGTGAAATTCTCCACCTGGCTCGTGTTTTCAGTGCTGTGGGTCACTTTCGCCTTCTTCCCTTTGGCCCACATGGTGTGGGGTGGGGGCTTGTTGTCCGACTCCGAACACAGCATTGCTGCATGGTTATTCGGGACGACGATGGACGACGGCGAGAAAGTCGCGAAAATCGCCCCTATCGACTTCGCAGGTGGAACAGTGGTCCACATCAACGCCGGTGTTGCAGGCCTCATGTTGGCCCTCATCGTCGGCAAATCGCGTGACTTCTTGAAAGCCCCGCAGCGCCCCCACAACCTTCCCCTCACCATGATCGGCACGACGTTCCTGTGGTTCGGCTGGTTCGGCTTTAACGCCGGATCCGCCTTCGCCGCCGACGGCAGTGCTGCTCTGGCATGGGTCAACACGACGGTCGCAGCCTGCGCTGCCATGATGGCCTGGCTTGCCGTCGAGCGTATACGAGACGGACACGCCACCTCCTTAGGTGCGGCATCCGGCGTCGTCGCTGGACTGGTTGCCATCACCCCGGCCTGCGGAAACTTGACACCCGTGACGTCGATCATCCTCGGTGCTGTCGCTGGCGTGGTGTCAGCTTACGGAGTCGGCCTCAAGTACAAACTCAAGTTTGATGACTCCTTAGACGTCGTCGGTGTTCACCTTCTATCCGGTATTTGGGGAACGGTCGGCGTCGGCCTGCTAGCCAAAGACCACGCCGGGCTGTTCACCGGCGGCGGTGCAGATGGCTTCCGGTTATTCATCATTCAGGTGGTCATCGCCGTTGTCGCGATGGTGTTCACGGCGATCATCACCACAATCATCGGAACGATTCTCTCTGCTGCGATGGGCTGGCGTATCGACGATTCCGCTGAACGAGGCGGAATTGACTTCGCCATGCACAGCGAGACCGCTTATGACTTCGTCGGGATGGACATTCGATAGGCGTTGTTGATCCGGCGAATGGCGTACGGTGTATGGGCACAAGAAACAGATTTAACCCAGAGCTACAGAGAGACCGAGCAGGAATAAGGAGGAGATGATCGTGAAGCTTGTCACCGCTATTGTGAAGCCTTTTACGCTCACCGACATTAAGGAGTCCTTGGAAAGTATCGGCGTGCGCGGCATGACGGTTACCGAGGTCCAAGGATTTGGACAGCAAAAAGGGCATACCGAGGTTTATCGCGGGGCTGAATATGCCGTTGACTTCGTCTCAAAAATAAAGATCGAAGTTGTTGTGTCGGACGATTTGTACTCCGACGTCATTGAAGCAATTATTTCCGCATCTCGTACCGGAAAGATCGGCGACGGGAAGATTTGGGTAACACCGGTCGACGATGTTGCGCGAGTCCGGACGGCGGAACGCGGTGAGGACGCTGTATAACAAGTGGGCGTAACAAGTAGAGGACAGCGATTGGCCGGGGTGCGGCACGAACCAAGTGCGCCTTCAGGGCAGCTGACTGGGAGTAACTCAGCCACGCGTAATGTAGATGGCCTTCCGTCGTCGCCGGCGTCGGTTCGCAAGGCAGTCACGGCCTCCTATGAGGAGATGCTCAGTCAGTGCGACTTGCCGGATGGTTTCGCGCTGTGTGGAACGGGGTCTTTTGCTCGTCGCGAAATGACTCACTATTCCGATCTCGATGTGACGCTGCTCCACGCGGATGGCATTAAGTCGGATGTGGTGGCCTCGGTCGCGGAGTCGGTGTGGTACCCGCTTTGGGATCGCAACATTCCGCTTGATCATTCTGTGCGGACCGTGTCGGGCATGATCTCGACGGCATCAGCGGACATGACCGCCGCGCTATCGTTGGTGGACCTTCGTTTCGTCACCGGCGACGAAGAACTCGCCAGCTCCGCCAGGGCGAAAACCATGGCGGATTGGCGGTCCTCCATCCCTCAACGCTTCGACTCCCTGGTTGCCTCCGCAGCGTCGCGGTGGCACCGCTCTGGGTCGGTTGTCGCGATGACCCGGCCAGATCTCAAGCACGGCCGCGGGGGACTTCGTGACGCACAGCTGTTGCGTGCGCTCGCCCTCGCGCAGGTGGCCAATGCCACGGTGTCCGATACGGACTACCAGCTGTTATTAGACGTACGCACACTCTTGCATGATTCCGTCCGTCGTGCCCGCGACATTCTGGATCCCGAGTTTGCCGCCGATATCGCCGTCGCCATGGGGCGCGGTGACCGATACGCGTTATCCGAAGAAGTCGCCGCCGCGGCACGAAACATCGACGCCGCATTGACTATTGGCTTTTCGACGGCACGCGCGGCGTTACCGTCACGCACGGCCCTTCGCCGCCCCATCCGTCGTCCTCTGGACGAAGGCGTGGTGGATCATAATGGGCAGATCGCTTTAGCTCGCTCGGTGAAGATGGATGATCCCGGCCTTCCTCTACGCGTAGCAGCGACCGCCACGCGAACTGGTCTCCCCGTCGGTGAAGCCGTATGGACGCGCCTGGAGTCCTGCCCCCGGCTGCCCGAGCCCTGGCCGTCGTCGGCACTCTCTGATTTTTGTGCGGTCCTCGCGGGCGGGGATCGAACTAACGACGTCGTCGAAGCCATGGATCGGCATGACCTCTGGGAGCCCATCGTGCCAGGTTGGCGCCGTATTCGCGGAGTCATGCCGCGCGAACGAACCCACGTGTTGACCTTGGATAAGCACGCGCTCGCTGTGGTGAAGCAAGCGGCGGAGAACACGATTCATGTGCCTCGCCCCGATCTGCTCCTGCTTGCTGCTTTGTATCACGATCTGGGCAAGCAAACGGGGGATGAGGATCAACCCGAGGACCACAGCGTGGTGGGTGCTCGGATGGTCAAAGATGCTGCGCGGCGCATGGGCCTCAATCCTGCTGATGTTCGCGTGCTGGAAGTGTTGGTTGCGCACCACACGGATCTCATGCGGCTGGCTCTGAACCGGGATCCCAATGATCCGGAGACCGCGCGTGAGCTGGTCGATTGCGTCGATAGCATCCCATTGGTTCTCGATCTTCTCGAGGTGCTCACCGCGTGCGATGCTCAGGGGACCGGCCCTACCGTGTGGACCCCGCGAGCAGCCGCTTCTGTCCGACGCCTCGCCCGCGTGGCTCGGTCGCAGATGCGGATTGCACCGGTGCAGCACCCTGACTTCGCGGCCGACGTCGTTGATTTGAAGGAGACTTCTGCGCCGGTCGAAATGCAGGATGACAAGCACTTTTGGCGCTTAATCCTTGACGACGACGACCCGTCGGCGCTCCAGCGTGTGATCAACCTGATGCTGGAACGCAAATGGCACATCCTGCAAGCCCGCATCATGTGTGACGAGCCCACCGACAAGGGGTTGACCCAGACCGTCGCGATGTTTGCCCTGCATCCGGTGCATGAGGGCAAGCCCGATAACTCCGTTCTTCAGTCGCTCTATGCGCAACAGAAGTCCCGACAAACGCGTCTTCCTTTCACCAAAGATGATGCTGAACTGGTGTGGAATGGCGATATTCTCGAGGTTCGTGCCCGGGATCGTTTAGGTGTTTTGGCTGCGGTGATTGGTGCTCTACCGGAGCTTCGCTGGGCAACAGTCTCGACGTTTGCCGATACGGTCGTCGATCAGTTCGGTGTGAAGCCGGGGCTCACCCGTAAAGAGAAGGACGCTGCGGTGATGCGGATTAGGCACGCCCTCGGTGATTGACGCATCGGAACCCGGGTGCGGGGTAGTGGTTGCCCGCGACGGTAAAAGGCGTTATCGGTGGGCCCGGTAGAGCACCGTTATCAGTGAGCACCGTGCAGCTGGGGCTATGCCGCCGTCCGATCGCGGGATTGTTCTGATTCTTGTGCCATTGCCATTGCTAGTCAGGTACGTTATTTACCTAAAATAATTAGTTTTAGTGATGGATACGCGATAGGTGTCACGCTTTTTCAGCATTTCTCCAGTAAAGTTTTATTTCCGCTATGCTTTGTGTGGAGATTTTCCAGAAAGGTGGTTTTTGTGGCACACCACCGTCGTGATAGCCGACAGCCGGGGCGCGAGGCCCGTGTCACATGGTCGCCCTCCGATGGTCGTCATGATCGCCGTACCAACCAGGGCCCGGAGAGCGCGTCGACGACCCACAGTCGTCACTCTCGTGAGCAACAAGCACGACCTCCTCACACTGCACAACCCCGTCAGTCATATCCCCGTCAGAACCGGGGGACAGAGTACCCCCAGCGATACACGCGGGGACGTTTAGACCGCAACGGGCGTCGCTTACCCAGCGACAATTTTTATTCCATACGGGCAGAAGCGCTGGCAGAGGCCCGCCGACGTCGCCCCGAAGCAGATTTCCTCACCCGTGACTCCTCATCTTTCACCCGTGAATCATCGTCTGATCGCGATGCCGGCGCCACCCGGGAAACTCACCACAACCGAGTAGACAGGGCGTCCACCTCGGCCGGTCATCGTGCCCGGCCGACGTCACAAGCTCAGCGGCCCTCACAGGCGCCCCAACCCACGCGCGCACCACGCTCACACCAGGGCAACCGCCGTCGCACGAAAGCTCAACCCACCCGCGTGTCACTCACACTTCCCGGTGGCCGGATCTTGGGGTTGGACGGCCTTCGCGCTATCGCAATTCTGTCGGTCCTCCTCTTCCACCTCGATCCCGATCTGCTACCCGGCGGGTTCATGGGCGTCGACGTCTTCTTCGTCGTCTCAGGGTTCTTGATCACGACGCTCCTAATCCGCGAACGCCACAAAACGGGTCACTCCAATTTGGCGAATTTCTGGATCCGACGTGCGCGCAGGCTCATCCCGGCGCTGGTCAGCCTCATCATCATCGTCGTCCCGCTCACCTGGCTGTGCACGCGCTGGGCCGAACAAGCCCAGGACCTGTTGGTACGCATTGCTCCGCAGATAATCGGGGTCTTGACGTTCTCCTACAACTGGGTCGAAATCGCTGCCGGGTCGTCCTACTTCACCCGCAACGTCCCACAGTTATTCATGAACTTCTGGTCACTGGCCGTGGAAGAACAGTTCTACCTGTTGTGGCCCTGGGTATTCGTCTGGATAGCTCGACGACAGTTCGCCCGACGTCGGGTCTCATTCTCCCTGCTGATCGTCGCCGCCGCATCTGCCGTCGCCATGGCAGTTCTCTTCAGCCCGGATTCGTCGACGCGCGTGTATTACGGAACGGACACTCACCTCTTCGGACTCATGATCGGCGCCGCCTTAGCCTTTGAGGCATCGCGTGCCGACGGTGGTTTCATCACAACCCGGTTCTGGTCCGCGGTGGGACCGATCCTTGGCTGGCTCTCGTGCGCCGGATTAATCGTCCTCATGATCATCATTGGCGACGGCTCAGCCGAGGCTTTCCACGGTGGCATTGCCGTGGCCAACGTCCTGACCGCGATCATGATCGCCAGTTTTCTGGTCAATCGCGGTGGCTTGGTCCAGCTGATGTCATCCGGCCCCGCGTCGTGGTTGGGTGATCGGTCCTACGCGGTCTATCTCTGGCACTGGCCGCTGATCATCCTTGCGCAAATCGTCATCCCGACACCGGATAACAGCGCAGCGTCATGGGCTGTGCGGTTGGGTGCCGTCGTCGTCACGTTTATTGTGTGTGAGATTTCCCTGCGGTACTTGGAAACTCCCATCAGGCGCTTAGGGTTCCGTGGCGCATGGGCAGCCTTTTGCGGGCTCTTCGTTAAACGTCCGGATACGCACAACGACGATCGTCGGACCTCGGCACGTCGGGCACCCACGAAATCACGGCGTGTTCGCTTAACACCGGCCGCTGTGGCAACCCTGATCGTTCCCGTCGCGTTGGCCGCATGCACAGTATCCGTGGCCTCGACTGCGCCCGATAAAACACTCGTCGAACAGAAAATCACCGAAAACGAACACCTCGTCAATACTGGCGACGGCACCTCCGCGGGAGATGGCGCTGGCGCGACGGGTGGGCAGGGGACAGACCGCTCGGACACGGTCGACTACACCCCGCCAGAGGGCAAGGACACGACCATGTTTGGTGATTCGATGCTGGTCACGACGGCCCCTGAGATTGTCAAGGACTATCCGGGTGTGGATATTGTTGCGCAGTCGGAGCGTGCGTGGGAGCAAGCTATTCCGATCATGCAGGACATGGAGCGCCAGGGGAAGATCCGACGCGCCGTCGTTATTGCGCTGGGGACCAACTGGGGTGTTCGCGATCCTCAGGCTGTCGAGCAGGAAATCGACGAGATTCAGCGTGGGCGGACCGTGGTTCTGGTCAACACGTATGGTGCTGGCTGGGAACCGCAGGTGACGGATGAGTACCAAAAGATAGCGGCGAAATATCCGAACGTGACTGTCGCGGGCTGGTCCGAAGTGGCAGCCAAGCACACGGGCGATCTGCAATCTGATGGAATTCACCCGGATTATGGGGCAATGCCTATTTTTGTGGATTGCATTAAACAGGCATTTTCCACGCTTGCTTACAACAAGAAATAGGGCCTAGTTCATAGGGCCGAGTGCATAGGTAGTATCCATCCGATACGAGTGGGCTCCGTACTGCAAGCCGTGAGCTTGTATGCTAGGGGAGTTCATGCCGACAACCCAACAGGGGAGAATCTGTGTTTGAGTCACTGTCTGACCGATTGACCGGAGCGCTCAAAGGTTTGCGCGGTAAAGGCCGGCTGACTGAATCAGATATTAACGCCACGGCGCGCGAGATCCGCTTAGCTTTACTGGAAGCAGATGTGTCGCTTCCCGTTGTTCGCGCCTTCATTAAGAACATCAAGGCACGCGCTACGGGTGCCGAGGTCTCAGAGGCGCTTAACCCTGCTCAACAGGTTGTTAAGATCGTTAATGAAGAGCTCATCGGCATTTTGGGCGGTGAGACCCGGCGCCTGCAGTTAGCTAAGAATCCTCCGACGGTGATCATGCTCGCCGGCCTGCAGGGTGCTGGTAAAACCACGCTGGCCGGGAAATTAGCTCACCATTTGAAGAAGCAGGGGCACACGCCCATGTTGGTGGCCTGTGACCTCCAGCGCCCGGGGGCCGTTCAGCAGCTGGAAATCGTCGGCCAACGTGCTGACGTGCCAACTTTCGCACCGGATCCGGGGACTTGGACGGACACCGTCGAACATGAAATGGGTCAGTCACACGGCGACCCTGTTGGCGTCGCGACCGCTGGTATTGAAGAAGCACAGCGCACGAAACACGACGTTGTCATCATCGATACCGCCGGTCGGCTCGGTATTGATGAAGTCCTTATGCAGCAGGCGCGAGATATTCGTGACGCTACTAACCCCGACGAAGTCCTGTTCGTGATCGACTCGATGATCGGTCAGGACGCGGTTCATACTGCCGACGCGTTCCGGGAAGGCGTTGACTTCACCGGCGTCGTCCTCACCAAGCTCGATGGCGACGCTCGAGGCGGTGCAGCCCTTTCCATCCGTGAGGTGACAGGGAAGCCGATTCTCTACGTTTCCACTGGTGAAAAGCTTGACGACTTCGACGTCTTCCACCCGGACCGGATGGCCAACCGGATCCTGGGCATGGGCGATGTCCTGACGCTTATCGAGCAGGCTGAGCAGAAGATCAATCAGCAAGAAGCTGAGCGGTCGGCGTCGAAAATGTTTTCCGGGGAACTCACCTTGGATGACTTCCTTGAGCAGATGCTGATGGTGCGTCGCATGGGGCCGATGGGTGCCATTTTGAAGATGCTTCCGGGTGGCTCCGAGATGTCCAAAATGGCCGACATGGTCGACGAAAAGCAGCTCGACCGCATCCAGGCCATTATTCGCGGGATGACTCCCGCTGAGCGCAATGATCCGAAGATGCTGAATGCGTCGCGACGCCGCCGTATTGCTGCCGGTTCGGGTGTGACCGTTCAGGATGTTAACCAGCTGGTTGAGCGCTTCTTTGAGGCAAAGAAGATGATGAGCAAGATGACCAGCCGTTTCGGCATGGGCGGGGGTAGCGCAACAAAGAAGCAGAAGAAAGGCCGTAAAGGCAAGAAGGGGAAGAAGGGCAAGAACAAGAATAAGAATCGTGCCGCGGCACAGCGTGGTGGCGGAATGCCGAACATGGATCAGTTGCAGCAGCTTCAGCAGCAGATGGGCATGGGTGGTGGAATGCCCGGTATGCCCGGGATGGGGCAGCAGAACCTGCCTAAGGGAATGGAAAATATCGACCTCAATAACCTCGATTTTGGGCAAGGCTCTCAGGGCCGACGGAAGAAGTAGCGCTGATAAGTCACTCCGATGAGTGACCCAGATAAGTAACGCTGCGCGGTGTTTCGGTAATTCCGGTGTGATCTGCTAGCATTCGGAAAGTTGTTTGTTTCGGTGTGCTCGCGCGCGAGTAGTGCCGATGGGACAGCGCAAAGCGTTCCTGCGTAACACCGTCCTCGGCCACGGCCGACCGGTGGTCACGCGCAGGTTAAATCCAAGGGCTGAACCGGCTCCCTCTCGGTAGGGAGTGTCTGCACTGCCCGGTGACCACAGAAAGAAGAATATGGCTGTCAAAATTAAGTTGCAGCGGCTCGGTAAGATCCGTACCCCGCACTACCGTGTTATCGTTGCCGATTCCCGCACCCGCCGTTCGGGCCGCGCTATCGAAAACCTGGGCATCTACGAGCCCAAGGCAGATCCGTCAGTGATCCGCATCGATTCCGACCGCGTACAGTACTGGTTGGGCGTTGGCGCTCAGCCGACCGAACCCGTCCTCGCTCTGCTGAAGGTCACAGGTGACTGGCAGAAGTTCAAGGGTCTTCCCGGTGCTGAGGGCACGCTGAAGGCTCAGCCGGAGAAGAAGTCCAAGCTGGATCTCTTCAACGAGGCTCTTGCTGAGGCGAACAATGGCCCGACCTTGGAGGCCATCACCGAAAAGCGCAAGGCTGCAAAGAAGGCTGCTGAAGAAGCAGCGGCTAAAGAAGCCGAAGCTGAGGAAGCTGCTGAAGACAAGGCTGAGGAAGGATCAGCTGAGTAGTTTCACGTTCTGTGAGGTTTGAGCCTCATAACGTCCAGCTTGTGCTTATCCGGTGTGCAGAGTGACTCTGCACACCGGTTTTTGTTTTGCTCCAGTTCCTCGGGATCGTAGTAACTATAGTGGCAGCTATGACGCATGCATCTCCCTCCGATCTCCGCCGCACCACATCAGAGGTGACGTCGTCGGAAGAAAAAATTGTTCTGCACCTTGTCCGGGGTATTGTTCCTCACCCCGATGACGTGACCGTACGGACGACTTACCGGGGGCGGCAGCACGTGCTCATCGTCTACGTCCACCCCGACGATCGCGCCATGGTGATCGGACGCAAAGGACGCCATGCCGAGGCACTGCGCACAATTTTGCGCAGCCTCGACCGCGATACTCGGATAGAGATTCGTTAACGTATTCGCTCCGCGGCCATGATTTTGTGATAATGACGTCGTGACCAAGCATGATAATTCCGCGGACGATCCCAATTACGTACAGATCGGTCGCGTCGTCAAGCCGCATGGGGTCCGGGGAGAATTCGTCGTCTTGCCAACCACGGATGACCCCGAGGGGCGCTTCGCGGTGGGAAGCGTCGTCAGGGCCATGCCCGTAGGTGGGCGCCAGCGTCGGAATGGCGGATCCCAAAAGTCATTTACTCTGACCGTGGCGTCGGTTCGGGGGCACCAAGGCAGAATCATCATGAAGGCTGAGGAAATTCCGGATCGCAACGCCGCCGAGTCTTTGCGGGGAGTGCGCTTCGTTGCGGAGCCTGTTATCGATCACTCCGGCGATGAGTTTTATGACTTCGAGTTGGAAGGGCTTCATGTCCTCACTGTGGGCCCAGTGAGTGCGGAGGAAGCGCACGCGCGGGCTTATGAGGGGGCTCAACCAGAGCCCGAGGACATCGGAATTGTCAAGAATGTGCTGCGTGGGCCGGCCCAGCGCTTGCTGGAAGTGGAGATAGAGTCCGATG
Source organism: Corynebacterium sp. c7Ub_26 (assembly GCF_053760365.1). Taxonomy (NCBI): domain Bacteria; kingdom Bacillati; phylum Actinomycetota; class Actinomycetes; order Mycobacteriales; family Corynebacteriaceae; genus Corynebacterium; species Corynebacterium sp. c7Ub_26. Next base: position 531,399 of record NZ_JBSNBL010000001.1, read on the forward strand.
GTGCGCCGCGAACGGTCCTCATTCCATTTGTCCAGGCCATTGTGCCGATCGTCGATATCGACAATGAGGCCATTGTTGTGACCCCGCCCGAGGGATTGTTGGACCTACCGTAGGAGGACAGGATGGATAAGGAAACGACCGTGCCTCACCACCTGCGGCTTGATGTCATTACTATCTTTCCCGCCTACATGGAACCGCTGCGGCACGCCTTGCTTGGCAAAGCAATCGAACAGGGGATTATCAGCGTCGGCGTTCACGATCTCCGGCAGTGGGCGTCGGGGGTTCACAAGTCTGTCGACGATTCACCCTATGGGGGCGGCCCGGGCATGGTGATGAAGCCCGACGTGTGGGGGAGCGCTCTAGACGACGTCGCCCAGGGCACTGGCCCCGTCGCTGAGTCCGCGGACCTTGTCACGGCCGAGCCCCACCGGCGCCAACCGAGGCATGATGACCTGCTCGATTCATCTGATGACGCCAGTGGTTCGGTGGGGCAGGTCGTCGAAACTGGTCAGTCTGGCCAGTCTGGCCGCACCTCGTCGACGCCGGTACTCGTCGTACCAACCCCGACAGGTACTCCGCTTACCCAGGAGTTAGCCCACGAGCTAGCTCAGGAAGATCACCTCGTTTTCGCTTCCGGCCGTTATGAGGGCATTGACCAGCGGGTTTTCGATGAAGCCCGCGATCATTATCGCGTTCAGGAAGTGTCGATCGGCGATTATGTTTTGGTCGGCGGTGAGGTTGCTGTGTTGGTCATGGCTGAAGCGATTGTTCGGCTGATCCCGGGCGTTCTTGGCAACCGGCGCAGCCACGAGGAGGATTCGTTCTCTGAGGGGTTGCTGGAGGGGCCGAGGTACACGAAGCCACGGTCGTGGCGCGGTCGGGACGTCCCCGATATTTTGCTGTCGGGTGATCACGCGAAGGTCGATCAGTGGAATCGGGAGCGTGCCCTAGAAATCACGGCCCAACGTCGGCCAGATTTGATTGAGCGTTGCCGGGCTGCGGGGCTCCTGAGCCATGCTGACGATGAGTGGCTAGAGCGCAACGGCTACCATCGGTCGGGTGATTATTCAGACCCTCGCTCATGAATTAGGTGTTACTGAACAACAAGTCCGCACGACTGTTGATTTGCTGGACCAAGGTAATACGGTTCCGTTCATTGCCCGCTACCGCAAGGAAATGACGGGCGGTCTCGACGACGCCCAGCTCCGCACCCTGTCGGAGCGCTTGACCTATCTTCGGGAGCTTGAGGACCGCAAGCAGACGATCCTCGAAGCAATTGATAGCCAGGGCAAACTGACCGACGAGTTGCGGGAGCTCATCCAGCAGTGCGACACGAAGGCCCGCTTAGAGGATCTGTATCTGCCCTATAAAAAGCGTCGCAGGACGAAGGCGGATAAGGCGCGGGAAGCTGGTCTTGAGCCGCTTCTTGATTCTTTACTTGCCGACGCCACGCTGGATCCGGAACCGGTGGCGCAGTCCTACACAACAGAGGGGTTTGAGGATGCGAAGGCGGCGCTGGAGGGTGCGCGCGCTATTTTCGTTGACCGCTTAGCGACGAACGCGGACCTCGTCGGCCATATTCGCGACAGGGTGTGGGATTCTGGCGCCCTCGAGGCTCACGTTGTGGAGGGTAAGGAGCAGGAGGGGGCGACGTATCGGGATTATTTCGACTTCGTGGAACAGCTCTCGGATGTGCCGTCGCACCGTGTGCTGGCTTTGTTGCGCGGTGAGCGTGAGGGTGTCATTTCCCTGTCGATCGATCCTGGTGACGACGCTCCTTATGTTGGCCTCATTGCCGACGACGCGGACTTGGGGAGCGCTATTGACCGGGATGGTCCCGCCGCGGATTGGATTGAGAAGGCGATCCAGTGGGGCTGGCGGACGAAACTGAGCGTTTCTGCGAGTTTGGACGCTCGGATGCGGGCGAAAGAGAAGGCCGAAGCAACGGCGGTAGAGGTTTTTGCGAAGAATCTCCACGACGTCTTGCTCGCTGCGCCTGCTGGCCAGAAAGTGACCATCGGCCTCGACCCCGGGTACCGCAATGGCGTGAAAGTGGCGGTCGTCGATGACACGGGGAAAGTGGTGGACACGACGATCGTGTATCCCCATCAGCCACAGAACAGGTGGTCGGCGGCCGTCGACGAATTAGCGATGATGTGCGCTCGCCACCATGTTGTCCTGATGGCTATCGGCAACGGAACAGCCAGCCGCGAGACAGAGAAACTCTCCCGCGAGGTGGCGGCCAGGGTGAAGGAGCTGGGCAGCGATGCGCCGACTCCCGTGGTCGTGTCAGAGTCCGGAGCCTCCGTCTATTCGGCGTCGGAACTAGCGAGTAAAGAGTGCCCGGATCTGGATGTTTCCTTGCGTGGAGCGGTGTCGATTGCCCGCCGTTTGCAGGACCCGTTGGCGGAGTTGGTCAAGGTTGATCCGAAATCGATTGGTGTTGGGCAGTACCAGCATGACGTCAACCAGTCATCCTTGACCGATGCTCTGAACGCTGTGGTGGAAGACGCGGTTAATGCCGTGGGTGTTGATTTGAACACTGCGTCAGCTCCGCTGCTGACCCGTGTGGCCGGCGTGACGCCGACCATCGCCGAGAACATTGTGGCGTATCGCGAAGACAACGGTGCTTTCGATTCGCGGAAGACATTGACGAAGGTCCCGCGCCTTGGGCCGAAGGCATTCGAGCAGTGCGCCGGTTTCTTGCGTATCCGTGGAGGTTCGCAACCGCTTGACGCGTCGGCAGTACACCCGGAGTCGTACGGTGTTGTGTCGACAATTTCGGAGGCCACTGGCCTGGACGTGGACCACCTCATGGGAAATTCGCGCGTACTCAGTGGGCTCGATCCGGCTCAGTTTGCCCAGGGGCCTGTGGGAATCCCGACGGCGACCGATATCATTGCTGAGCTCGATAAACCGGGCCGCGATCCGCGTCCGGAGTTCCGGACCGCAACGTTCAAAGAGGGCATAGAAAAGGTTTCTGATCTCACTCCCGGGATGGTGCTTGAGGGCACGGTCACGAACGTCGCCGCCTTCGGTGCTTTCGTCGATATCGGAGTCCACCAGGACGGGCTTGTTCATGTGTCAGCGATGAGTGATCGTTTTGTGTCGGATCCGCACGATGTAGTGAAGTCGGGCCAGGTCGTTCGCGTCAAAGTCATGGACGTGGATACAGATCGGCAGCGTATTGGGTTGTCCCTGCGGTTGAACGACGAGCCGGGAGAGAAAGGCCAGCTTCGGCAAGGGGATCATCGTGAGAATCGTCGAGACGGGCACGATCACGCCTCTCATCGGCGTGGCCAGGGTTCACGCAAGCCCAATCAGGGTGGCCGCCGAGGATCGCGTAATCGACGTGAGCAGGGTGGTCCCATGGCCGACGCTCTTCGTCGCGCCGGGTTTGGCAAGTAACCGGGAGCCGACGTCGGGATCCGCTGGCATGACTTTCGGCGGACACACCGTTTGCGTCGTCTGAGTTGGAGAAATGACAGCTGTAGTGCGATAATGCTGAGGTTGTCTGTTTCGCCGAATGCAAGCGAAAGCCGTCGTTGTAACAATCGACGTTGAGGCTGGGATGCTGCAACGCTATCCCGGAGCATTCTGCGTAACTCGACAGTGAAAATGTACTGGGTACGAGCCGGCCGAGCGCCCTCCAGGGAAGTGCCGCTAGGTTCCTCTGCTCCGACCACGAAGGATCGTATTTATGAACATTCTTGACAAGGTTGATGCTGCATCACTGCGCGACGATATTCCGGAGTTCCGCTCTGGCGATACCGTTGATGTCCACGTGAAGGTCATTGAGGGCCAGAAGTCCCGTATTCAGGTGTTCCGGGGCGTTGTTATCCGTCGCCAGGGCTCCGGTATCCGTGAGACCTTTACCGTTCGCAAGGTGTCGTTCGGCATCGGTGTGGAGCGTACCTTCCCGGTTCACACCCCGAACATCGACCACATCGAGGTTTTGACTCGCGGTGACGTTCGCCGTGCAAAGCTGTACTACCTGCGTAACCTGCGCGGTAAGGCGGCCAAGATTAAGGAACGTCGTTAATCGGCTGTCCCTCGTTAACCACCTCGGTGGTGCGACAATGGAGACCAATGTGAGTGCTAAGGCACATCGCATTGGTCTTTTTTATGTCCAGTGTGCCGTATAGACCATTACTTATTGGGTCGTTGGCCTGAAGTCGTTGGGGTGTGTCAGCTAGAGGGCAGTAGAAACGATAACTTAACAATTAATCCTCAAGTACGACACGACGTTGATCACGAATATGTGGGCGTAAAACACGACATTTACGTAGAGAGCATCGCGGTAGACTGGGGATTCCTACCTTAAACGGGGGTAATTTTTGTGGCTTGGTCCTTTTTCTACGGTTCCGTAGGTAGATTCAATGTTGGTTCTTCAGTTTCCCCTCTCGTATGACTACGAGGTGTCACTGCACTGCTGCCGTTGGAACCACTATGGCAACCAGTGATGTTCCCGAAGCGCTGCAGGATTGCCGACGCCATCGAGATCTGTTGAAACCTTCTTATTACTGGATGGAATACATGTCGCACTCAGTCGCAGTGAATGACCTCTGGTCACGTCGAGCCGAGTGCAAGGTTGTGTGAAAGGCTCAGAATGCTCTCATCGCTTCACTCATCGACAAAGAAAGTGGCCGCGTGTGTGCTTGCTGCTGCTACTGCTATCGCCGGAATGACAGGTGCGGTCAGTACCGCCCCACAGGCTTCAGCTAAGCCCGTAACGACACAGGTTGATCTTCCCGCGGCAAAGGATGTCCCGTGGGCTGAAACCGTTGGCCATGGACCAAAAGAGGACAGCTTTGTCCAGGCGACATTACTCGGAATGACGAATCCGGCTCTGGCCCCTTAGGGTGCAAATGTGGAATGTACCCCGCGCCCCGGTGAGAATCCCATTGTTTTGCTCCACGGTTTGAACTCGAATTTCTATTCGACGTATGCACGGATGGCTCCAGAATTGGCAGCTGCAGGTTTCTGTGTCTACGGGTTCAATTACGGTGACCCTCGGCCGATGACAGTGGACAACGCAACAGCACCCGGGTTGATCCCTGGACTGAATGGTCTTAACCCGATGGCGGATAGCGCGGATGAAGTCACCGCCAAGATTGATGAAATTCGCCAGAAGACAGGGGCCGATGACGTAGACATCATCGGCTATTCTGAAGGCGGAACAATGGCAGCTGCCTATGCTAAGCGCAAAGAAGGAAAGGGAGTTGGGAAAGTCATAACCCTTGGTGGTGTTCTGAAAGGGACGACAGTTCTTGGGCTTAACCATCTATACCAAGAGCTGGATGCTGCTCAATTGCCAATCAGCATGGTGGTTGGCGCGCTGGGTGGACCGGCATCTAACGATCTGTTAACTGGTTCAGATTTCATGACCCACGAGATGAATGACGTCGAGGTTCCTGGTGTCAAGTACGTGTCCATTTCGTCCCATGCTGATTTAGTTGTTACTCCGACAACTCATGCACAGTTCACGACGGCGGCGGAATCAGGTAACGATGTTGATGTCAGCAACATCGTGACGCAAGATGGGTGCAATAAGGACTATGGCGATCACCTCTCGTATACGACGAATCCGCGTGTTATTGCTTACGCGATGAACGCATTGGGGCGGGATGTCGCAGTTCCGTGTGTTCCGGCCGTCTTGTTCGCGACATCGTAGACGGTGTCCTCGGCGGAGCTATTAGCAACGCGAATCCATTGGTTGCATACGCCCGCGACGACGCGGAGTGAGGAGCTCCGAGGATTTGCTATTGGGTGTGTTTTGGTCGTCGCTGGGGGCATGGGGGGTAGCGGAGTTGTTACCCTACCGTCGTTGGCCGTCGTGGCGGAGACATGACATCATGTTTTGCTGAATTCTGCTGGTACTATGACGGCCTGTGACCGAAACTAACCCATCGGGCTGGCGCCCCTGTACGAGCCCTGAGCGTTTACGTGCGTCGAGGGGGAAGAATATCGATCGCCCGTCACCTGATGGGCGACGAGTTCGGCGTCAGCCGTCACGAACCTCGGTCAGACATGACAGCAGAGCGCTGCGTGAACGGCAGAATTCTCGCGGGGGCAGCGTCGGCAAGAGGCCTTCACACCGTCCGGCAGAACGTCGTTCCACGCGCCCCGCTGCTCCGTCGAAAAGCGAGCGCTCGAGAAAACAGTCGCCTCGTTCCGAGCGTCCGTGGTATATCGATGTCCCCATTATTATTGCGATTGCGCTGATAGCGACCATCGCTTTTCAAGCAGTGGTGGGGCGGGTTTATGTCATTCCCTCTGAATCCATGGAGCCCACACTTCATGGATGCACGGACTGCAATAATGACCGAATTTTCGTCAATAAAATGGTGTATGACTTTAAAGACCCCAAGCCCGGCGATGTGGTGGTATTTAAAGGTCCAGAGTCTTGGGATAATGCGTACACAACGAGTCGATCGAGTAATCGGATTGTCCGCGGTTTTCAAAACTTAGGGTCGTATATCGGACTCGTGGCACCAGACGAAAATGATCTTGTTAAGCGTGTCATAGCGACCGGTGGCCAGAAAGTGGAATGCTTACCTGGCGATAATGGGGTCAAAGTTAACGGGAAGGAGATTGATAATTCGGATATCATGAACCCGCCGTCCCGGAGCGTCGATACTAAAGGTGGATCGATTGCTTGTGGGGGCGAATACTTCGGGCCCGTGAAAGTTCCCGAGGATCATCTCTGGGTCATGGGTGATAACCGCACCAATTCGAGAGATTCGCGGTTCCACTTGGGGGATCAATACCAAGGAACTGTTCCGGTGGATAATGTGATTGGTCGCGTTGATGCTCGCATTTTGCCGTTCAATCGGATAGGTACTGTGAAGCATCCTCAGATTCAGTCGTAGGGGATCGGTTGTGCTGATAACGTCGGGGAGTGCTCTGCTGGTTGACGGGCATTCGCATACTTTTAACCAGGTGAGAGCGTGTGTAGAAACGAATAAACATGCTGGTACCAAGCATGCTGGTGCGCGGTTGACCATTCAGGCCACGCGAATTCGTCGTATGCCACAAGCCCGGACATATGAGCATGCATTGGTCAAAGCCGGGTTAGGTCCCGTCGCCGGTGTGGATGAGGCAGGTCGGGGAGCGTGCTGCGGCCCGATGGCCATAGCCGCGTGCATATTGCCGGCAAAGCCCATTCATCCCCTGGATAAGCTGAATGATTCTAAGATACTTTCTCCTACAATGAGAGAAAAGCTGTTCCCGATTATTAAAGATTCCGCTGAATCATGGTCAGTCATTCTTATTTCAGCTGCAGATATCGATAAATATGGAATCCAAGCCATGAATATCGCGGGGATGCGACGTGCCGTGGGTGCTTTAGACGAACGCCCTCACTATGTTCTTACCGACGCCATGCGAGTCGATGGGCTGACGCAACCGCATCTTCCGATCATCGGTGGGGATTCGGCTGCCCGGTGCATCGCGGCCGCAAGCGTCTTGGCGAAAGTTACTCGTGACCACTACATGTGCGATCTCGCGGAGCGCTACCCCGGGTATGGTCTGGAGAAACACAAGGGTTACGGGACTGCTCAACATATTGACGCGGTGCGCCTCCACGGCGGGACGCCCGAGCATCGTTACACTTATCGGAACGTGGCCGAGGCGGTAGGTGCGTACCGTGCTCATCATTCGATCTGATCGTCTGACCTTTATTGAATTGACGTACATTATGTCGTATATCCGGATCTGCTGTGGAGGATTGAGTTTCAGTGAGTGCTGAGGATCTTGAAAATTTCGAGGCCGACGTCGAATTATCCATGTATCGCGAATACCGCGACGTGGTAAGCCAGTTTTCGTATGTCGTGGAAACGGAACGTCGGTTTTATTTAGCTAATGCGGTGGAGCTCATACCTAATAATTCGAACGGTGAAGTCTACTTTGAAGTTCGGATGTCGGATGCCTGGGTGTGGGACATGTACCGGCCTGCTCGTTTTGTTAAGTACGTGCGAGTTATCACCTTTAAAGATGTCAACATTGAGGAGCTAGATAAGCCTGATATCCAGCTTCCGGATTAGGTCGACTCACACTAGCGAGAATTGAGAGGGGGCCTTCAGAGCGCTTTTTTCCGAGCCCCTTTTTAGAGTTCTTTTTAGTGCTTTTGTGCCCACGTGCTCAGAGCACACATAGGGGTAGTAGCACGTTGTGTGCTCTACATAGTGTGCTTGTTACTTAGTTATCCCCAGGCCGGAAGTTATCCCCAGCGACGCATGGTGTTCACACCGAATGCCTACGTCGCTGGGGATTTTTATGAGAAGCTATCGCCCACACGGATATGACTGACATCAGTAGTAGGGGGTCGTGGTGGGGACTGACGGTAGTACACAGACACAGCTTTGTCTTGACGACGATTACGTGTCGGCGTTTGTAGGGAGTTGTTTCACTCAGCTTTTAGGCCGGTGGGGCGAAGATCGCGCAGCGGAATGGCTTGTCCGCCAAGGGTTCGTCATCGTCGACAGGAACTGGCGCTTTCGCGGTGGCGAGTTGGACATCGTCGCCACGATGAACAGCAGCGTGGGCAACTCATCGACGGTATGCGCCGTCGTCGAGGTCAAAACCCGTCGAACCCAGTTTTTTGGTGGAGGAGTTGAGGCCATTACGCGCAAGAAGCAGCAGACTCTTCGGCGAGGAATGAGCCAATGGCTAACCGCCCACCCCGACATCCATCCGCAGTTCATTCGTATCGATTTGATCGACATTGCGGTCCATCCCCCTAGCGACGGTATGCCATGGCGTTGTTCGCTCGAGCACTTTGAAGAGGTGGCGTGATGACCGTCGGGCGGACCTACTCTGTGGCCCTTCAAGGGGTATCCGGAATTCCTATCTCCATTGAGGCGGATTCTGGTCCGGGCCTACCCGGAATGAACGTCGTCGGTTTGGGGGATACAGCGGTATCAGAGGCGCGCGACCGCATCCGATCAGCGGCGAGAAACTCCGGCCTCGAGTGGCCAAAAACGAAGATCGTGGTCAGTCTCTCGCCTGCCTCGTTACCAAAGAACGGATCTGGCTATGACCTTGCTCTGGTGATCGCGGTTTTAGCCTCGAATGCCAGCAGGTCTGCGAATGGATTGGGTGGCTCGAAGACACGTGACCGGGACATAGAAGCCCGGCTTGACTCGACGGCTTTTATCGGAGAACTAGGGCTGAACGGTGATGTCCGTTCTGTTGCCGGCGTCCTTCCCGCTGTTATCGCAGCGCGTGACCAGGGAATGACGGCTGCCATTGTTCCCGCGGCGAACGCGGCGGAAGCCTCTTTGGTTGCGGGTATTTCGGTTTGGGCTGTGACCTCATTGCGTGCGACATGGGCGTGGGTATGTACGGGACAACCGATGACGAGTGATCAATCGGCGTTGATCTCAGAAGCTGTGCAGCATGCATGTATTCGGTGTGAGCATCACCGCGTATCGTCTGCGACCGGCCACGACGACGAGACGCTGGACATGTCGGAAGTTTTCGGTCAAGAACTAGCCCGGCGCGGTATCGAAATCGCGGCCGCCGGTGGCCACCACATGCTTCTCATCGGCCCACCTGGGTCGGGGAAATCAATGTTGGCCGCGCGTATGCCCACAATCCTCCCGCCATTAAGTGAACAAGAATGCCTTGAAGTGACGGCGATTCATTCGTTGTCGTCGGAGACGATGACCGACGTGGTCACTCATCCTCCCTTTGTGGACCCGCATTATTCGATCTCGGTCGCTGGCCTTATTGGTGGGGGTTCGGGGCGTCCGCGGCCTGGCGCGATCAGTCGGGCGCATCACGGTGTCTTGTTTCTCGACGAGGTGGGGGAGATGAAAGCTCGCGTCCTCGACGCTCTGCGAACGCCACTTGAGCAGGGCTATGTGCGGATTTCGCGCAATCGTTTTTCCGTCGTCTATCCATCGAGTTTTCAGCTGATTATGGCAGCGAACCCGTGTCCCTGCGGTGCAGCGACGCCTCAGGAGTGTCGGTGTACAGGCCGTGTTCGCTCGACATATTTGTCTGGATTATCAGGTCCACTCTTAGACAGAATTGATCTTGCTGTGACGACGGCTCCGAAGGGATCCATGGTGTCGTCGATACGTCGTGGTGAGTCGTCAAAATCGATACGACGTCGAGTATGTCAGGCCCACCTACGTGCCGGGCGACGGTGGGAGTCCGCTGGTTTGGGGCCGATCACGAACTCTCGCGTTCCAGGAAAATGGATCCGCGAGTGGTTAAGCACTGTCCCGGTCGTGGCCAGCTATGTCGACTATTTATTACGAACAGATGCGGTAACCCAGCGAGGGGTTGACCGTCTGTGTCGGGTGGCGTTCACCATTGCGGATCTTGAGGCGGGGTCGGCTGGTACTGGTGACGTGGGTTCGTCGGGGATAGACACGGTGGTCGGGCTTTCTCACGTGACGCTCGACCATTTTGATGAAGCACAGTCTTTACATGAGGGGGTAGACAACATTGGGCGATAACGGTACCTGTCACGCAGGTCAGGCAGATGATTGTGAGAACGGGCGAGCGATTAAGGGAAGCGGGCCGAGTAAGGCAGCGCCTTCTTTGGTTCATTCGGCCATTTTTAAGGACGCCCCAGATTTTACGGCGCGGCATCAAGCGTGGGCTTATCTCAATCGTGTTGTGGAGGGGCCGAATGCGCATCTTTTGGCTCTGATTTGGGAAAGCGGGGAATCGGATCCGATTTCTGCTGCTGTACGAATTATTCGTCGTGATCCGAGTCTTCCGTCGAAGGTGTTGAGTGCTACTGAGTCGCGCTGCGAATGGTTCCAACCGCTGGCAGACCTTCATTCCGCAGCCTCCGTCGGAGCGCGTTTCGTTACACCCGATGACGACGCGTGGCCGGGTCCAATACTTGCAGAATCTTTTCACGTTTCCCGCATTGCAGATGGGGCGAAATCCCATCACGATGATGCGATCCCGCCACATGGGTTATGGGTGAAAGGTGGGAATGCTCGGGTCTTGACGGAGAAAGCGATCACTGTTGTTGGCACACGTGCTGCCACAAGGTACGGGAATGCGGTCGCTGCAGATATCGGCGCTGAGTGCGCTACGCACGGGTGGACAGTGGTCTCGGGAGGCGCCTTCGGTATCGACATCAGCGCGCACCGTGCAGCACTCCGTGTCGGTCATTCCACTGTTGCCATCGTGGCCCACGGTATCGACGTCACCTATCCCGCAGCCCATAGAACTGAGTTCAACGACATCGCTCGTGATGGAGCGGTGATCACAGAGTATCCGCCGGGCACGCGTCCGGCTCGGCATCGATTCTTGACCAGGAACCGCCTATCAGCGGCCTTGGGGCAAGGGGTTGTCGTTATCGAGGCTGGTTATCGCTCTGGTGCGCTCAATACCGTGAGCTGGGCTGAGACGATGGGCAAGCAGGTGTTCGCAGTACCCGGAGCAGTGACGTCACGATCATCCCATGGCTGTCACCGACTCATTCGCGAAGGTCGCGCCGAATTGGTTGAAAGCGGGGCGGACCTCATCGAATCACTGAGCCCCTTGGGAACAGTGGATAGCGATGCCCAGCTGGAAATGGATTATCCCGCGACGGACGTCCAGCGGCTTGATCGACCGTCATTACGCGTGTTTGATGCAGTAAGCGGTAAGAGATCTGACGCAGCCGCCATCGCCGCGTCGTCCGGTCTTCCCTTGATTCAGACCATGACGATCTTGTGTGAACTCAGAGACAAGGGACTAATTAGCCGGACCGGAAATCTCTGGCAACGTGACACTGCTGCCTCCTCGGTGTGATCGCGCGTATTCGGTCTGATTCCAGGTCCTTGGTGGGATCGTGTCTCGGCACCTATACTCGATATATATGGCCGGAACACCGAATTCACCCGATGCTGGTTCCAGTAAAGACCGGAATGATGCTGCGTCGGATAACGAACCGGCCGTATCGGCGCAGTGGGACGGCATTATCGAGGACTATCTAGACTTCCTCACGTTTACCAAGGGCCGCAGTGAGAACACGGTCAAGGCTTATCGCAACGATCTTCACTCGCTTGTCGACGGGCTAACGACGGTTGATCAGCTCACCCTGCACCACATTCGACGCTGGCAGGCAGATGCTTTGCGCGCCGGGCATGCGCGATCGAGTCTCTCGCGTCGCGCCTCCGCAGCGAGGAATTTTGGTCGATGGCTTGACCACCGAGGAATTGTGCGGAGCGATCCAGCATCCCGTTTGTCGTCGCCACAGCCGGATAAAACGCTTCCACGTGTCTTATCTGCTGATCAAACGGCACAAATACTCCACAACTTGGAAGTTGGTGCGGAAGAAGAGGACCCCATTGCTCTCCGCGACCTCGCCATGGTCGAGTTCATGTATGGCACTGGCGTGCGAGTATCCGAACTGTGTCGGCTCAACATTGGGGACCTAGATTTCGCGAGACAGACGGTCACTATTCTGGGAAAAGGCAATAAACAACGTGTTGTTCCCTTCGGTGAGTCTGCTGCGCGAGCACTGAAGCGGTGGATGGATACTGGACGCCCCACGGTCGCTGCGCACGGGCACCATAACGACGCCGATCAGGCTGTTTTCCTAGGGAAACGGGGCGGTCGAATTGACCCGCGCCAAGTCAGAACGGTTGTTCATCAAGCGACCTCGACCATATTGGGCGGGGATGTTTCTCCACACGCTCTCAGGCACAGCGCGGCCACTGATGTTCTTGAAGGGGGAGCGGATCTCCGGGTTGTCCAAGAAATGCTGGGACACGCATCGCTAGCAACAACCCAGATTTACACGCATGTTGATTCTGAGCGCTTGAAAGCGGTGTTTAACCAAGCGCACCCGCGGGCGTAATTCAACGTTGCCAGGCCGGCCGTCGCGTGGCCGAGCATTGCTTGACCGAACGTTGATTTCACAGCGCAGGTCGCGTCGGAACTGGTTCTAGTGCTGGTTCCGCTCATTGAGGCTTCAACCTCACTTCTGATCGGCCCAGAAGCGTCAGGGGGTCGATGTAACTCTCGCCGATTTTTGCTCCCCACCCAAGTCCTGGGCCGTGAGTCGCTTCATTCTCGTTGGCAAGGACACCAATAATGTCACCCCTGCGGACAACGTCGCCACGGGAGCGTCGAGAAATTACAGGGTCATACGTGGTCCGGATACCGTCCGCGTGCTGGATCGATACCACCGGCCGGCCACCAACCTGCCCAGCGAATGCAATGGTCCCCGACATAGACGCTCGAATAGGTGTGCCAGGAGTGGCTTCAAGATCAACACCGCGATGTCCGGACAACCAGGGTTCCGGCGGAGCTTTGAAGAGAACGATCACCTTAGATGCCACTGGCAGTCGATGTCGGTGGATATGGTGGTGCGCTGTGAGCGGGGTGTGCTTGAGCGATGCCTCGTCGGTAGTACCCTCCGCATGAGCTACGGCCGTGTTGCGCGTGCTCGCTGATGCCATCAAAACAGGACTATGAGCAGGACAAAGACTGAGCGCCATGACCCACATGATGGTCACCGCCGTGAACAACACGGTCAGCGAACTGCGTGTACGAATCTTGGAAACAAGTGGTGTTGACAAAGCCATGACATAAGAGTCCGCTCATTCATGAAAATCGGGGTGTGATCGAGGGCTCGTCACCCCTCATTCTGTGGATAACTGGAGGCCTGTGGATTAATCGAATCGGGGAGCGACGCTTCAACTGTTCCCGCTGGAGTCTCATTCGAGTTGCGCCAGAGTGCGTCGTTTTTTAGGACTTGGGGAAAAGCGTTCTAAGCAGTACAATTAGCCGTTGCAATGTGCCTACGTGGGCCGCGTAGAGCTAACAACGGAGAGCGTCGCGGTGAGCTTAGAGTCTCACAGCCGCATGAAACCGTTGACGCCTCGACGTGGTTTCGCCGTATGACCATTGACTTCGCGTGACCATCACGCCCACTTCTTTAACGCGTTAAAGCCGTTAAAGCCTTATTTTTTGTCTACGTGGCAGCAGTTACGTCGGCGAAAGCCAAGGACTTGTTCCGCGTTAAAAACGAAGGGTGAGGGAGAGAATGTGGTCTCGGGAATCGCGGTATTGCCGGTAGGGAAGCAGTTTTCCTGCTTTCTGGCATTGTTGTGATTCGCGAGTATTCGAACCCGATGGCACCAGGGTGTGGAGGAAACCCACACAACCACGTCAGCTGGTCAAGCTGACATGTAGGAAAAACCACTACGTCCGAGCAGAAAGCGAGGAGGGAAGCCGGACCGCTGTGTTCCGCGCCGGGAGCCGGTACATACCACCTGGCACAACGAGCACCTAAGCGTCCCCGATGTGCTTCCCAAGAAATATATGGCTGTTGTAACCATGCGTCAGCTCCTTGACGCCGGTGTCCACTTTGGCCACCAGACCCGTCGTTGGAATCCGAAGATGAAGCGCTACATCATCACGGAACGCAACGGCATCTACATCATTGATCTTCAGCAGACACTGACCTACATCGATTCTGCCTACGAGTTCGTTAAAGAGACCGTTGCCCATGGCGGCAACATCCTCTTCGTCGGTACCAAGAAGCAGGCCCAGGAAGCAGTTGCAACCGAGGCCGAGCGCGTTGGTATGCCATACGTCAACCACCGCTGGTTGGGCGGCATGCTCACCAACTTCCAAACCGTCCACAAGCGCCTGGGTCGTCTGAAGGAACTTCAGGCCATGGACGCAGCGGAGAACGGCTACGAAGGTCGCACCAAGAAGGAAGTCTTGATGCTGACCCGCGAGCGTCAGAAGCTCGAGCGCGTTCTTGGCGGTATCTCCGACATGAACAAGGTTCCGTCTGCGATCTGGATCGTCGACACCAACAAGGAACACATCGCTGTCTCCGAGGCTCAAAAGCTGAACATCCCTGTCGTGGCCATTCTGGACACGAACTGCGATCCCGACGTCGTTGACTACCCGATTCCGGGTAACGACGACGCTATCCGTTCGGCTGCGCTGCTGACTGGCGTCATTGCCTCCGCCGTTGAGGACGGCAAGAAGGCTCGTGCCGAGCGCGCCCAGGCTGAGGCCAAGGCTGCTGCCGGTGACAACGATGCGCCTGTTTCTTCCGAAGGTGAGAGCGCAGAAGCGGCTTCCGACGCTGCTTCCACGGCATCTGAGACGACGGCGACCTCCAGTGATGAGTCCGCAGCCGAATCCTCTGAAGCTGAGTCAAAGTAAGAGCCGTTTTCACATACTGAAGGAGAATTGCTGATGGCGAATTACACTGCAGCTGATGTCAAGAAGCTCCGTGAGATCACCGGTGCCGGCATGATGTCCTGTAAGAAAGCTTTAGAGGAGGCTGACGGCGACTTCGACAAAGCCGTGGAATTCCTCCGCATCAAGGGTGCGAAAGACGTCGGTAAGCGTGCAGAGCGCACCGCTGCCGAAGGGCTCATCGCCGTGTCCGGCAACACCATGATCGAGGTCAACTCCGAGACCGACTTCGTTGCTAAGAACGCCGAGTTCAAAGAATTCGCGGACAAGGTTGCGAAGGCCGCTGATGAGGCCAAGGCTAACTCGCCCGAGGACCTGGCTGCTGTCAACGTCGACGGCACCCCGGCAGAAGAAGCCCTGCAGGCTTTCTCGGCCAAGATCGGTGAGAAGCTGGCTCTTCGTCGCGCTACCACCATCGACGGCGACAACGTCGCTGTGTACCTGCACCACCGTTCCGCAGACCTCCCGCCGGCAGTCGGCGTGATGGTCGCGTACGAAGGTGAAGGCGACGCAGCGAAAGAAGCAGCTCACAACGCTGCCATGCAGGTTGCCGCGTTGAAGGCAAAGTACCTGAAGCGCGAGGACGTTCCGTCCGACATCGTCGAGAAAGAGCGTTCCGTTGCAGAGGCAACCTCTCGTGAGGAAGGCAAGCCCGAAAAGGCCCTTCCGAAGATCGTCGAAGGCCGTCTCAACGGCTTCTTCAAGGACGTTGTGCTTCTGGAGCAGCCCTCCGTCGCTGATCACAAGAAGACTGTTAAGCAGTTGATGGATGAGGCTGGCGTCACCTTGACCGGCTTCCGTCTCTACGAAGTTGGCCAGCAGTAATCTGCTGAGCCTCACCTAGTGAGCGAAACTACCTCGGTTTCTTTTCCTTATAAGGGGAAGAGGGGCCGAGGTTTTTTGCTTTCTGCCGGCAGAAATGATGCCCGAATAGTGGGCGAGTAGCCGGATCGTTATCTCCTCCCACTACCTCCAGGTGTCAAGTTGTGTTCTTGTCCCGAGAGCCAGGTAGGATGTCACGAGGAAAACCGAACGGGTTACCCACTGGCCCCTTCGCTGTCTACGACAGCGTCCACGTTGGTCGGTTCAGGTAGGGTCGCACACTCAACTTCATGAGGAGACATCCAGAATGGCGCAGAATGACGCCCCCAATTCACCTGCTCACGGTCCTCATCGATCACCATATAAGAGGGTCATGCTGAAGCTGGGCGGTGAAATGTTCGGCGGCGGCAAAGTCGGAGTTGACCCCGACGTCGTCGACAATGTTGCTCGTCAGATCGCCGAAGTTGCCCGCAACGGAGTTGAAATTTGTGTGGTCATCGGGGGTGGCAACTTCTTCCGTGGAGCACAGTTGTCCCAGCGGGGAATGGATCGATCGCGTTCCGACTACATGGGCATGCTCGGCACCGTGATGAATTGCCTGGCCCTCCAGGACTTCCTCGAAAAGCAGGGCGTCGAGACCCGTGTTCAGACAGCGATCAACATGGCGCAAGTCGCGGAACCCTATCTTCCGCTCCGTGCCACCCGGCACCTTGAGAAAGGTCGCGTCGTCATTTTCGGTGCGGGTATGGGAATGCCTTACTTCTCGACGGATACCACCGCGGCCCAGAGAGCGCTTGAGATCGGTTGTGAGGTCCTGCTGATGGCGAAAGCCGTCGACGGAGTGTACGACGACGATCCCCGTAAAAACCCTGACGCCACCATGTACACGGAAGTCACTCCGCGTGAATGCCTTGACAAGAAACTGAAGGTGGCCGACGCCACGGCCTTCAGCCTGTGCATGGATAACAATATGCCGATCCTCGTCTTCAATTTGCTCGTTGAAGGAAATATTGCGAGGGCGGTCAATGGCGAAAATATCGGCACGCTGGTTCGTTCGTCTGATAATGATTAATACAGCCATAGTTTGCTAGGCGACATGGCCAATGAGGTGACGACATGAAACCCGCGTGCCCATGGCGTCGCGCTTATTACAACACACTGCGAGGTACACACCATGATTGATGACACACTGCTAGAGAGCGAAGAACGTATGACCCAGTCGGTGGAATACGCTCGTGAAGACCTCACGACGATTCGCACCGGCCGCGCGAACCCGTCGATGTTTAACGGAGTTCAAGCCGAGTATTACGGGGTGATGACGCCGATTACACAGATGGCCACAATCAGCGTCCCGGAACCACGAATGCTGCTGATCAAGCCATACGAGCCCAGCATCATGAACGCCATCGAAAACGCTATCCGCAATTCGGACTTGGGCGTCAACCCGACCAACGACGGTCAAGTTCTGCGCGTCACCGTGCCGCAGCTGACCGAGGAGCGTCGTAAAGAGATGGTCCGGCTCGCTAAGAGCAAGGGGGAGGACGCGCGCATCGCGATCCGTAACATCCGCCGGAAGGGAATGGACGAGCTCAAGCGCATCCAAAAAGACGGCGAAGCCGGTGAAGATGAGGTCCAGGCCGCGGAGAAGGAACTGGACAAGACCACCCACGAGTACGTGTCCCAGGTGGACAAGCTCATTGAGGCTAAAGAAAAAGAATTAATGGAAGTCTAGGGTGGCTTACAACAGAAAGCTCGGGGATAGCTGATGAAGGTAAGTGAGCGCGGTTCCGACGGCAGTTCTCTGCCGCGCCCACGCAACAAGGCGGGGCGTAACGTCCCCGTCGCCATCATTGTTGGCGTTCTACTCGGGGCCTTAATTATCGGATGCCTCATTATTCCGCACGCGTGGTACCCGCTGTTAGCTGTCATCATTCCGCTAGCAACCCTTGAGGTGTCCCGTCGCCTCAAGGAGCATGAGTACGACGTCCCGGTCCTGACCATGCTGGCTGGTGGGCAGCTGATGCTGTGGTTGTCCTTGCCGTGGGGGGCGAGAGGCATGCTGATGGGCTATATCGTGTCCGTCGGCGCGATCATGATCACCCGGCTATTTCACCGTGGAACCCACCAAGCACCGACGAATTACCTTCGCGACATGTCAGTGGCGGTCTTTGTTCTGACATGGATTTCGCTATGCGGAACGGCCGCCGCACATCTCACATTGTTTAACGAGGGAAGTCTTCGGGGATGGGCCGTCATTGCGACGTTCATCTTGTGTGTTGTTGCCAACGATGTGGGTGGTTTTACGGCCGGCGTATTTTTCGGTAAGCACCCACTTGCACCGGCCGTCAGCCCGAAGAAATCGTGGGAAGGATTCGCAGGCTCCCTCGTATTTGCGGCCATAGTTGGGGTCATAACCACCTGGCTGTTGCTTCACCGAGCCCCCTGGGAAGGCATCGTGGTCGGCCTATTTCTTGCCTGTGCCGCCACGCTCGGGGACCTCGTTGAGTCCCAATTCAAACGAGACCTGGGAATTAAAGATATGGGCACGTTTCTTCCCGAGCATGGTGGGCTCATGGACCGGTTGGATAGTCTGCTCCCGGCGGCGGCGATGACATGGATCATCGCGACTGTTCTCCAAATGTGACCGGGCCGCGACGTATTGCCTTATTTTCTCTGTTGGTGGATCTGCCGACGTAACTGAAGCATTCGAACGGACCCAACTGAGAGCATAATGACAGCTCCAATAATCGCAGCGAGGAGGAACCCAACGCCCGCAGGGAACGAGACCGTCCAGAAAAAGACTGTCAACGTGACAGATTCCATGTTCTGGATAATGAAAATAAGAAGAAGCACTAACAGAGCAATTCCGACACTCAGTGCCACCCACGTGCTTCCGGCAACGGAGCCCTGAACGTCAGTCTTATTCTTCATCGGGCCAGCATTGGTGTCGGTTCCCTCCCGATTCACACGACGACGCTCGGTACGCGGCTCATCATCGGAGGAACCAGCAGGGGAGGAGCTACCCGTGGCCCGCTCAGCTTGCTGAGCATCTTGGTTCTGTGCAGCTTCTTCATTTTGTTGGCGCTCGGCCTTCCTCCGCTCACCTTCAGGGGTTGGTCTAACGACGCTCGGTGTGCGTGCCTCGGTGTCACTTTTTCCGTCCACGCGTGGGCGACCCATCGCATTATCGGTCCGAGTCGATTTGTTGTCCTTAGATTTTGGTGATGTACTCATTGCTTCGTAACAATACCTCAACGTCCACCAGCACGTCGGTTCGCTGACATCCCGTCGCACTCACCGTTGGGCTGTGATTGGATTATCCTCTCGTATCGTAGGCAGAATATAAGTAATGACGGAAACACATGCAGAAACACATAATGACTTGGGTCTTAAGCCCGTCGAGTCCCTCAATCGAGCTGATAACAAAGCTCAGCTGAAGTTCGCCGCTCCGCGTCGCGGAAAACCGCCAACACATTTTGCGGATCTGACGGTGGATGAGCAGAAGCAGGCAGTGAAGGATTTGGGGCTGCCGGCATTTCGCGCGAACCAATTGGCCCGCCACTATTACGGCCGATTTGAGGCATCCCCTGAGACCATGACGGACTTACCGGTTGCCGCGCGTGAGCCGGTTCAGAAAGCTCTTTTCCCCGAGCTCATGACTGAGGTCCGCAATATCTCGTGTGACCACGGCATGACCAGGAAGACATTGTGGAAACTACACGATGGCACCTTGCTCGAGTCGGTCTTGATGCGCTACCCGGGCCGAGCCACTTTGTGTATTTCGTCCCAAGCAGGATGCGGCATGGCCTGCCCGTTTTGTGCAACCGGCCAAGGCGGTTTGCATCGTAACCTGTCGACGGGGGAGATCGTGGACCAAGTCCGCGCCGCCGCAGCCGCGATGAGCAGGGGTGACGTTGCTGGTGGCAAAGGCCGCCTGTCTAACGTCGTCTTTATGGGAATGGGCGAGCCGCTGGCGAACTACAAGCGCGTCGTCAGCGCTGTTCGGCAGATTACGGATCCGTCGCCACGCGGATTCGGTTTGTCTCAGCGCAACGTGACGGTGTCGTCGGTAGGACTTGCTCCAGCAATACGGCGGTTTGCCGACGAAGGCCTGTCTGTCACGCTGGCGGTATCGCTGCACACGCCTGATGATGAGCTCCGCGATAGCCTCGTCCCTGTGAACAATAGATGGTCCGTGGAGGAGGTCTTGGATGCCGCTGCGTATTATGCGGATCGGTCTGGGCGTCGTGTTTCTATCGAGTACGCGCTCATCCGTGACGTCAATGACCAAGGGTGGCGTGCGGACCTCTTAGGTAAGAAGCTGAAAAAGGCGCTTCACTCCAAGGTTCACGTGAATGTGATTCCGTTGAACCCGACGCCGGGGTCTATTTGGGATGCGTCAACGAAGCAGCAACAAGAGAAATTTGTCCGCCGGGTGAAAGCACAAGGTGTAGAGTGCACCGTTCGTGATACCCGCGGACAAGAAATTGCCGCAGCCTGCGGTCAGCTAGCTGCGGAAGAAAAGACCGCGTAAAGCTGGGCCAGAGGCCGGGGGACAAAAGACCCAGCAACTAATCTCGTATCAGTTAGTTCCCCTGGACAGCGCGCTGACCCTTCACCTTCACCGTCGCCGGATCAATGTTGAATGAACGCAACTGCGAGTCGGAGAGATCAGCATATGCTCCGCGGAGATTGAGCTGGTCAGCAGCCCAGTCGCGCTCAACATAATCCGTCGGCTTATTGCGAGCGGTCACGGTCCGAACCTGGTTCAGCTTAGGACGCAGAGCGATCAGCAATGCCCCGATGAAGCACAGAGCAGCCGTCGCGATGAGGAAAATATCTTCAACGTGGCCCTTGTGGTTACCAATAAGCATGAACAAGAGGAAAAGGCCACCAACGACGCCGGAGATAATAACCGGACGCCGGCCTAGATCATGCCAACCCCAGTAGGCGGATGGCTCGTCCTTGGTTGATACGCCGTCGTACACTTTTTCATTCGTCTCAGACACGAGAACCTCTCCTCTATCTCTGCCGGAACAGTGACGATCCACGTCTGGTGTATCTGTCCGGCGCGATTCCGCGGGACCAGTGGGGTATTTATTGTCGACGTTTCAGTCACACTGCTGTCGTTTACATTACCCCAAATGAATTCTCAGCCATAGTGAGGCAGCGCGTCGACCATGCCCAATACACCCTGTTGGTGGTGATTCCGTGAAAAGCGGGCGTGGTCTGCACGCAGCAGCGTTCTCTCGTGGAACGCGGTAGGGTTGGCCCTCATGAGTTTCATCGTGGGGCTTGTTTTATTCGCCTTGGGGATCGTTCTGACCATCGCGCTGCATGAATGTGGCCACATGGTTTCTGCACGCGCCTGCGGGATGCGCGTGCGTCGTTACTTTATTGGTTTTGGCCCGACGCTCTTCTCTTTCCGACGGAGGGAGAAGAAAACGTCGGCAGCGGCTGGGCGTCCCCTCATGACGGAATATGGCCTTAAAGCTGTTCCCTTTGGTGGATTTTGCGATATCGCCGGTATGACAGCGATCGATGAGGTCGCCGCAGAAGACGAGCCATTTTCCATGGTCAAGCGGCCCGTGTGGCAGCGCCTTATCGTGTTGCTGGGGGGCATCATGATGAACCTGTTGATCGGCATCGTCGTGATGTATTTCGTGGCTGTCGCGTGGGGGCTTCCCAATCCGAACGTCGATTTGTCGGCAAAAGTTGGTTCTACGCAGTGTGTTCCACAATCAGCTTCCGCGAATAGTTCGTCCCAGGATCCGTCGACGCCTGACTGTAGCGGTCCCGGGCCCGCCGGGGAGGCCGGAATCCGCCAGGGCGATACGATCGTCAAGGTTGATGGTCACGACACCCCGGACTTCACGACGATGGGTGATGTTGTCCAAAAGATCGGACGTGACCACGCGGATGACGCCCATGACCCCACCGTCCCCGTCGTTGTCGAGCGAAACGGTGAAAAGCTAACGGTTGATGTCACTATCCAGCGTGTCCAGCGGGAGACCACGCAGGGCAAGACGGTGACTGTTGGCGCTATCGGGATGACCTGGGAGCGCCCCACCAACATGTATTCACACTACAACGCGCTATCCGCTATCCCGGGCTCCTTGCACTATTCCGGTTACATGATCGGCCAATCGGTTGTTGGTTTGGCGAAACTGCCGGCATCTGTTCCGGGAGTTGTCCGGTCGATCGGCGGTGGTGAGCGCAGTGAGAGCTCGCCCATGAGCGTCGTCGGAGCCTCGGTGGCCGGTGGAGACTTGGTCAAACACGATCAGTGGTCGTCCTTTTTCCTCCTCCTGGCTAGCCTGAACTTTTTCCTCGCATTGTTTAACCTCGTTCCCTTGCCCCCGCTCGATGGTGGGCACGTGGCCGTCACGATCTGGGAGAAGCTCCGCGACATGGTGCGGCGGCTCCGTGGCTTAGCGCCACTTGGGCCCGCTGATTACACCAAGTTGATGCCGCTGACTGTTGCCGTCTTTGTCCTCTTATTCGGTTTTGGTGCGTTGGTCATTGTGGCGGACGTTGTGAACCCCATCAGACTCTTCGGCTAAGACCCGGCGGAGGAACGTCGGCGGGTCGGAGCCTAGAGAACGCTGAACGCTGCTAGGTTTCGTACCATGCAGCGCGTGAGGCTTCGCCGGTACGGTCATGGCGGAAAGAAGATCCTAGCAGTGGCTTCGGTCACCGTTTTGGCGACGTTGAGCGCGTGTACACCGAAACCGGCTGGAGCGCGCGAAGCGGCAACTGATTTCGCCAAGCAGCTCAGCGCGATGGCGTCGTCACAAGATAAAGACGGTGATGCCAATGACGATGAGCCGATTGACCACGCCGATAAAGCGGCCGATGCAACGGACAATAAGTCGGCGGCAGAGGCAAGCATCACGGACTCCTGGAAGGGACTGCAGGCGCAGGACCTTAAAGTCAGCCTGAAAGATTTTTCCTCGTCCGGTGATGTGTCCGTAGCCACCTACCATTACGACTGGACCTTGCCGAAAGATCGTTCACTGTCATACGACGCCAAGGCCACGTTCGCTAAGACGAATCAGGCGTGGAAAGTGCGGTGGAAGCCAGCAGTCATTCACCCTGATCTGGGTTCCGACCAGCATTTAGAGCTTCGGGCGCTCCAGGCGGATCGCGCACCCGTTATTGGGTCGGATGGCCAGGTCCTGCTTGAACCGGGAACCCAATTCCGCGTGCTTCTCACTAAGCATGACTCGGCGACGATCAACCACGTCGCGTCCATCCTCAACGACGGCCACGCATCGGACGCAGGGGTTCCGACGATTGACCCCTCCGACGTCCATCAGTCTGTGAAAAACGTCAACGGCGATTACTCCGTCGCGATGGTGCCTTCACGTGCGCACGACGTCGTTGATGCACTCAAACGGGTCGATGGAGTCACTCTCAACGAGGAACCGGCTCTGGTTCGCCCCGACCCGAACTTCGCGCCTGACATTCTGAGCAGGGTGTCGTCGATAGTGAATGACGAACTCGATGGGAAAAATGGGTGGCAAGTGGCCTCTGTGAATCCCAATGGGGCTGTCATTAAGAGCCTGGAAGAGCAGCAACCGACTCCTGCTCAGTCGGTGAAGATCAGTTTGAGCAAGAAGGTGCAGGACGCTGCACAAAAAGCGGTGGATACCCGTGCGGATACGGAAGCGATGATGGTCGTGATTCGCCCGTCGACGGGTGAGGTCCTGGCCGTTGCTCAGACGGCTAATGCCGATAAAAAAGGTGATCTGGCGCTGACGGGGTTGTTCCCACCCGGATCGACGTTCAAGATGGTGACGGCAACGGCGGGGATGCAGCACGGGTTGGTCACTCCCGATTCCACCGTGCCGTGCCCGGGCACCATGGAAATTGGAAGCCGCGTTGTGCACAATTACAACGATTTCAGCTTGGGCAATGTCTCCTTGACGAAGGCGTTTGCACAATCGTGCAACACCACCTTCGCGGACGTGTCCAGCAAGCTGAAGCCGGGGGAGCTGAAATCTACTGCCCAGCAGTTCGGCATCGGGCAAGACTACAAGATTGACGGGTTGGACACGCTGACAGGTCAAGTGCCACAGGCCGATGAGCTCGTGGATCGTGTGGAAGGTGGCTTCGGCCAGGGTAAAGACTTGGCAAGCCCGTTCGGCATGGCTCTTGTTGCTGCCACCGCTGCAGCGGGGAAAACTCCGACTCCTACCTTGATCGAATCCCACAAGACGACGGTCAAGAACACCAATGTGCCGACGATTGATCCCCCCACCATCGACAAACTGCGCGGGATGATGCGAGCTGTCGTGACGTCGGGTACGGCTCGTGCTATCGCAGGTGAGGGCGATGTTTTCGGTAAGACCGGTGAAGCTGAAGTCTCCGACGGGGCACACGCGTGGTTCGCTGGTTATCGGGGCGATCTGGCCTTCGCCACTCTGATCCCCATGGGTGGCGGGTCGGAACACTCGGTTGCCATCACCCAGTCCTTTTTCCAGAACTTGGGTGGCGACGGCTAAAACGCTGGCCGGCTCGCACCTAAACTGCCGACGACGAGCGCACGCGGTCGGCCTCACTGAGCGCAAGTGGTCGCCCGCATCGGCGTCGTTAATGGACCGCGCTACCATGTGGTCATGATTAACGGTTCAGCAAAGAAATCTCACACGTCGGAGTCACAGCGTCACGATGGTGATCGTGCGCCACTCAAGCCCGGACATGCCACTCCTATCCGCCATGTCCCGGCCCATATCCCGCGTCCTGAATACGTTAACAGTGGCAAAGAGCCTCAAGAGGGGATTGGGGAACCCCTCGTTCAGACTCCCGAAAATATTGAGCGGATGCGCGAAGTGAGCGTCATCGCGGCAAATGCCTTACAGAAGGCGGGGGAAGCAGTTCAACCGGGAGTGACGACGGACGAGCTGGATCGGATCGTTCACGATTACTTCATTGAGCACGATGCCTATCCGTCCTGCTTGCATTACCGCGGCTACCCCAAAGCTAGTTGCATCAGCCTCAATGAGATCGTGTGCCATGGGATTCCGGACACCACCGTCGTGCAGGACGGTGACATTGTGAATATCGATGTCACGGCATTCAAAAATGGGGTCCATGGTGACACCAATGCAACGTTCCTGGCTGGGAATGTCTCTGAAGAGCATAAAAAGCTGGTCAAAGTCACAGAAGAAAGTATGTACCGGGCCATCAAAGCGTGTAAGCCGGGCCGGCCTGTGAACATGATTGGCCGTGTGATTGAGTCCTATGCTCGCCGTTTCGGGTACGGGGTGGTGCGTGATTTCACGGGTCACGGCATTGGAACCACATTCCACAATGGACTTGTCATTTTGCATTACGACGCTTCATGGCCGGATGACATTATGGAACCGGGGATGACCTTCACCATCGAACCCATGATCACGCAAACGGAGAACCTCGATTACCGCGTGTGGGATGATGATTGGACCGTCCAGCTGACGCAACCAGGAAACTGGACTGCCCAGTTTGAGCACACCCTCGTCGTGACTGAGGACGGCGTTGAGATTTTGACACAGCCAGACTTCTCCATTGACGAAGCGTGAAAATCGAACGTGCGTGGTTCGAGTTAAATACCCATGAATGCTGACTATGAAAAGGCCGGGTACGACAAGGCTGAGTCTTCGCCTTCTTTAGCCCCGGCACTGTTGGTGACCGGATGCACGTCAGACGCTGGCAAATCGGTCGTCGTTGCTGGAATGTGCCGGTCATTGGCACGTTGCGGCTATCGTGTCGCGCCTTTCAAAGCGCAGAACATGTCGAACAATTCGGCCGTCGTGTTGGCGACTGATTATTCAGCAGGTGCGGGCAACTCGGACAGTGGGGAAGCGGCCTCGTATCCAGCTTCTCATCACGAGAATGGCCGACGTCTCGTCGCTGGGGAAATCGGACGAGCCCAGGCATTGCAAGCTTTCGCGGCAGGGGTGACTCCCAGCGTCGACATGAACCCGGTCCTGCTGAAACCAGAGGCAGACCGTCGAAGCCAACTAGTCCTCCGCGGAGTCGCAACCGGCACCGTCGGCGCACGGGAATACATCGAACACCGCACACACTTGCGTGAGGTCAGCGCTCAAGCGTTGGAGTCGCTCCGCCGCGAATACGATGTGGTCATCTGTGAAGGGGCGGGTTCACCAGCAGAAATTAACCTCCGGCACACCGACATCGCGAACATGGGGCTGGCAGAAGCTGCGGATCTTCCCGTCGTCCTTGTCGGCGATATAGACCGCGGCGGTGTGCTCGCGCACTTTTTTGGCACGTACTTCATTCTCGATCCCAGTGACCGCGAACGATTTCAAGGTTTCATTGTCAACAAATTCCGCGGTGACGTCGGCATCCTTCAGTCGGGGTTAGACGAGGTCACACGCCGAACCGGTGTTCCGACGCTCGGCGTCATCCCCTTCGTCGGCGGTCTCTGGATAGACGCTGAAGATTCGCTCTCGGGTGCCAGTGGGCGAGTGGGCCCCGGTCGTCCGCCCATCGGGACCGACACCATACGGGTAGCCGCTGTTCGCCTGCCTCGGGTGTCTAATAGCACTGATATCGAGGCTCTATCGTGCGAGCCTGGCGTTGATGTGGAATGGACTACCTCGCCGGCGGCTATTGCCTCGGCGGATTTAGTGGTCGTTCCGGGGTCGAAGTCCACGATCCACGACTTAGAGTGGCTGAAGAAAACAGCTAGCCCTCAGCTTCAGGAACGCTACCGTGCTGGCCGGCCGATTTTAGGAATATGCGGCGGATTCCAGATGCTCTGCCACTCGATTACGGACCCCGTCGAGTCTGGCCATTCTGAACCCGTCGCCGGCTTGGATTTCTTGGACATCGATATCGAGTTTTTCCCAGAAAAAACGCTGGCCAATCACGGTACAGCCTTTGAGATCCACCACGGTCGAGTTGTCCGTCAAAATTGCCCAGGGTGGATCGGGCCACTTCCAGGTGACGAGAGTTCTGGCGATCACGTGGGCCCAGACGAACACGTAGTTTCAGGCAACCATGTCGGCAGTGCAGCACGCTACGAAGGAGCACATGACAAAGCTGTGTGGGGTACACACCGGCACGGACAACTCGAAGTCGATTCTTTCCGACAACAGTTCCTCCACGATGTTGCCCAGACATGCGGCTTATCTGGATTCGTCCCCGGACACGTCAGTTTCCATGACGCTCGCGCTGAACAGGTCGACCGGTTAGCCGACGCAGTGGACGCAGCACTGGGCGACGACTGGCCCGAACGATTGGGAATCGTGACAGACTAGCCGGCGTTGCTGACGCTATTCCGTGCTGCGTCGTCAATATGTCCACATCTGCGCCCAATGAGTGCGATGAATATAGGTGACAGAACGGCGACCATGTACACCACGCCGAAGGATCCGCCTGTCGACAAAGGCACGAGAGTGTGAAGAAGAGTCGCGGCCGCGACCGACATCGTCATCCCTGTCATGCCTGCTACCTGCAGCGCAGATCCCATAAAACCGGCCTTATCAGCTGGGGACAAGCTCATCGCTGCCGTGTTAATCCGGGGGTAGCTGTATCCCACGCCAAATCCGGTCAATGTCCAAAACGCTGTTATCCACGCCCAATGCGCCCCGGATGCGCTGCTTATACCGACACCAGCGGCGCTGATCCCCAAGATCGCAGCAGAGATCCACAACGTCACCGGGAGTGACCGCGGTTTGGCGCTCGACTGCACTTGCGATCCGATAAACCAGGTAATACCCGTTCCCGTCAGCGCGAGCCCAGTCAGCGTTGGTGGCAACCCATCACGACGTGCCAAAAGCAGAGGGATGAGCGCCTCGAGCCCGAAGAAAGCGTCGAAAAGGAATCTCAAAAGAACCATCGACGGAACATCACCCGCAGCGCGGAAAGTGCCGACGGGTACCAGCGGGCGAATCGCGACGGCGGTCACGCCTGTGGCGAGGAAGAAGATCAGAACACCCCACGTCGCGAAATCACCGGAAATCGAGAGTGGGTAGGACGCTATCGCGATAACGAGCGCCGCGATGAGCATCTTCGTTGCGTTGCGATGATCCGTCTCACGCGTTAATGGCGTCGTCGTGCGGGGGAGGAGAGGGAACACAATGATCGACGCCGCAGCTGAGATGCCGAAAAGCCAATGCCAGCTGAGACTCTCAGTAATAATCCCCGCAACCCCAGGTCCAATGAGTGTGGGGATCACCCACGCACCGGCCAAGGCTGCGAACATTTTCGTCTGCAGCTGGGA
This sequence comes from Corynebacterium sp. c7Ub_26, assembly GCF_053760365.1. NCBI lineage: Bacteria > Bacillati > Actinomycetota > Actinomycetes > Mycobacteriales > Corynebacteriaceae > Corynebacterium > Corynebacterium sp. c7Ub_26. The sequence continues at coordinate 559,636 of NZ_JBSNBL010000001.1, forward strand.
GGGATAGATGACGGCGATAATCGCATAGATGGCCACCACGATGGCGCCTCCGCCGAGCCCCTGGAACACGCGCGCGACGAGGAAGATCGGCATCGTCGGGGTGACAACAGCGAGTACCAGGCCTGCCACAAACAAGAGGCCGGAGCCTCGCAATGTTCTCATCGCTCCCCGGGAGTCGGCGAGCATTCCGCCAGCTACCATGGCGAAAATGGACGCTGCCGTCGCCGCGGTGAACGTCAGTGTATATGCGGTTCCCCCTGGTGCTCCCAGGCTTGCGGTGATGGTGGGCATGACGGACATGACTGCCGTCTGGTCAAACGCAGCAATGGTAATGAGCGTTATCAACCCGATCGTGAGAGCACGGTATTGTGATGAGAGTAGGCCTTCCTGGGCGTCGGACGTCGACCCCTTGAGAGCAAACCTATTTCCAGCCATAGATTGAGCAGTTTCCTCGTCACTTCTTCTTTCGCTAATTGACCACCTGTTTATATACGACGATGAGTGGGTAGGGCCACTCGCCCCACGGTGGGACTACAACCCCAGCCCAAGGAGAGCATTTTCATTGACCTCCGACAATGCCGGGTGGATCCAGTACTGTCCCTCGGCCACCTCAGGGACGGTCAGTTTCTGCTCCATCATGGTGATGAATTGATGGATCAACGTCGTGGCTTGTGGCCCGATGATGTGGGCACCCAGCAACTGTTTGCTCGTCGTATCAGCAATGAGTTTCACAAACCCGGTGGTATCTTCCATCGCCCAGCCATAGGCCACATCGCCATAATTCTGCGTCTTCACGGCCACAGTCGTGCCATTGTTGTCCGCCCAGTCCCGCGCTTCCTCCTCCGTCATACCGACGGTCGCGATTTGCGGGTGGGTAAACACTCCTGCAGGAACAAACGTGTGGTGGAAGGCCTGTTTACCAGCATCGGAGCCTCTTGTGGCTATCTCTCCCATGCCGGCTCGTGCTTCGTCAGGGCTTTCCAAGAGCCCCATATCAAGCAAGACATTGTGTTTGACGACCTTCGCCTCGTGATTGGCCACGTGCTTCAGCTGGTATGGCGACGACACATCCCCAAGCGCCCACACTCCGGGAGCAGTCGTTTCGCCGTACTTATTGACGACGATTCGCCCGCCATCATCAAGGTCTATACCGGCCACAGTGACGTTGAGGAGGTCGCCATTGGGGGTTCGTCCCATGGCGACGAGAAGCGTCTCGGCGCTGACTGTGGTTCCGTCGTCAAGAGTAAGGGTGACTCCCTCGGTGTTTTCTGTCTTTCTTTCCGCCTTGGTGACGGTGCGGCCAAGATATGTTGTCCAGCGCTCGGACGCGATCTCAGTGAAACGCTCTGAAAGGTCCGCCTCGAACCGCTTGAGCAAATGAGGCGACCGGTTAATGACGGTCACGTCCACCCCGAGCGCGCTGAAGACGTGAGCAAATTCGGCGGCGATAACCCCACCGCCGAGAATGATCATTGATGAGGGGAGATCGGGAATCCGGAGGATATCTTCGTTCGTGTGATAGGGCACATCTGACTCCGTAATCACGGACGGAATAAATGGCCGCGAACCCGCCGCCACGATAATGCGGTCCGCTGTGATCGTGACAGGCTGATCACCTTGGCCGGTGGCCAGAGTCCGGGGTCCGATAAAACGAGCGAACTGGTCGTAGACATCCACAGTCGGATTCTCATCACCACGGCGGTATTCTTCGCCACCGCGGGCAATAGGGTCGATACGACGCTCAAAAACACGACGCACGATAGCGGGCCAATCAACCCCGTCAACGTGGGCATGCACCCCGTACCGTTCCGATTCCCGCGCAGCCTCCGCAATATCGGCCGCATACACATACATCTTGGTGGGAATACAGCCGACATTCAGGCACGTCCCCCCAAACGTTCCCTTTTCGACGATGGCGATCCGCTTATCACCGAACTCAGGCCCCGGGATCATATTGCCGGACCCCGTCCCGATAATCATGAGGTCATAGTGCCGCGTCGGTGCTTCGGGCCCATTGTGAACGGGTTGAGGAATGACAGGATTATTGCGCTCAGCCGTCGAGGTTGCAGCCATTGAACGTCCTTTCTATATCGATGACATGCGAATGATGCCGTCGCTTTATCATGCGTACGCGAGTCTACATTTCGACTAACACCACAGAGGCGAGTCCTGTTCCCACGCGGCCTCATTAACGGTAGCTTTGGGCTTACCCCGTTTAAGGGTGCTGATGGCATGTAAATGGTCATTATGTTGGGCTTTTCACGACGGTTATGCCGTGCCTGTCCTCCGCGCCGGGTACTCTCAAACGGTGGGATGGTTTCGCGTTGGGATCGACCCACGATTCATGGTTCTTGACCGTGACGGGTCACCATAGCAATTGGCCGCGGGCCGATTTGCGCAATATGACAGACCAGAACGAATAACAACTCGCTTCTCTTACCGGCGTCGCGTTGATTCGCGGCGCTTCGAAGGATGATGAAAATCGTGTCAGAATCCACTGATCGCGTAGGAAAAGGAACCGATACCGACGTCGTGCTCATCGGTGCCGGAATTATCAGCTCTACGCTAAGTACTTTGCTCAAAGAGCTTCAACCGGATTGGGATCAGGTGATCCTGGAGCGTCTTGATATTCCGGCGGGGGAGTCGTCGTCACCATGGAATAATGCGGGCACTGGCCACTCGGCGCTGTGTGAGCTGAACTACACGCAGGAAGTCAATGGCGACATTGACATTACAAAAGCGGTGAGTGTGAACGAGAAGTTCCAGATCTCTCGCCAATTCTGGAGCTACCTCATTGAGGAAAATAAGCTAGGCAATCCGCGTGAGTTCGTTAACAAGTGCCCCCACATGTCGTTCGGGCACAGCGGTGAGCAGGTCCGTTTCCTCCGTAAGCGTTTTGATGTTCTCAGCAAGCACCCCTTGTTCCCGGGGATGCATTTCACGGATGACAACGAAAAGTTCGCTGAGAAACTGCCCCTGATGGCGCGTGGCCGTGACTACACGGAACCAGTGGCGATTTCGTGGACCAACGAGGGCACAGATATTAACTTTGGGGCCTTGACTCGCCAATATATTGACTACGTCACCCAGAATGGCGTCGAAATCCGGTACGGGAATGAGGTCCAAAACATCTCTCGCGAGGGCAGCCACTGGAAGGTAACCTCGGAGAACCTCCACACCGGGGACACGTCGGTCATTACCACAAACTTCGTCTTCGTCGGTGCGGGCGGAATGGCACTGCCGCTCCTAGAGAAGGCCGGCATCCCGGAAATTAAGGGCTACGGTGGCTTCCCTGTGTCCGGCGCCTGGTTGCGCTGCACCAACGAGGACTTGATCAAGCAGCACGCTGCGAAGGTGTATGGCAAGGCATCCGTGGGTGCTCCGCCGATGTCGGTACCCCACTTGGATACCCGCATTATCGACGGGAAACGTGGCCTTTTGTTCGGCCCCTACGCTGGTTGGACACCGAAGTTCCTCAAGAAGGGCAGCTTCTTGGACCTGCCGAAGTCGCTGCGTCCAGGGAATATCGCTTCGTTGGTCGGCGTCGGCCTTCAGGAATTCGGCCTCACCCGTTACCTCGTGGAAGAGGTGCTGAAGAACCAGACCGCTCGTGTGGAATCGCTCCGTGAGTACATGCCGTCGGCTCGTGCTGAGGATTGGGAGCTGGTTACCGCTGGTCAGCGTGTTCAGGTCATCAAGCCGATCGGTGCGCCGAAGTTCGGGTCCTTGGAGTTCGGAACCGCGGTGATCTCGAGCAACGACGGTTCCATCGCCGGTTTGATGGGTGCATCTCCGGGAGCCTCGATCGCTCCGTCGGCAATGATCGAACTGCTGGAGCGGTGCTTCGGCAGCAAGATGATCGAGTGGGCACCGAAGATCAAGGAAATGGTGCCGTCCTACGGCAAGTTGATGTCGCGTCACACCGATCTGTTCCACGAGCAGTGGGATCGTTCGCAGAAGGCGTTGCAGCTGGAATCCTAAACGGCTATTGAGCACGGCCTGGAATCGGTGACTGTTCGGTTCCGGGCCGTTTTCTCGTGTCTTTCACTTGTCGCATCCTGGTGTTTATTATCAGTGGCGGTAAACCGTTCACGGTAGGAAGTCTCTAGAGTAGGAAGTATGTTGCCTTCGTCACACAGCGTTTCGCTTTTCCCTTTCAGTGCCGTGGTTGGGCAGGATCAGCTGAAATTAGCGCTGATCTTGACCGCTATTTCTCCCCGCATCGGCGGTGTTGTCGTTCGAGGCGAAAAAGGCACAGCGAAGACGACGACAGTCCGCGCTTTCTCCCGGATGCTTCCGGACCCGAAGGCGAAGGTCGTTAACCTCCCGTTGGGCGCCACGGAAGACCGTGTGGTGGGGTCCATTGATGTGGAGCGCGTTCTGACTACCGGCCATGCTGAATACCAGCCCGGCCTACTCAGTGAAGCCAACGGGGGAGTGCTGTACGTCGATGAGATCAACCTGCTGGCGGACCATTTAGTCGATATCATCCTTGACGCTGCAGCAACCGGCCACATCAGCATCGAACGCGACGCGGTCTCTCACACTGAGGACACCGACTTCGTCCTCGTCGGCACGATGAACCCGGAAGAAGGGGAGTTGCGTCCGCAGCTCTTGGACCGGTTTGGTCTGGCTGTCGACGTTTCCGCGCCGCGTGATACTAAGTCGCGGACGGAAGTAATGCGCCGGCGCTTGGCCTTCGATGAGAACCCCGAGGAATTCCTCGAGCAGTGGGCCGATGCCGAGAGAGACATCGCGACGCGCATCGTCGCTGCTAAAGAACGTGTGACAGAAGTAGAACTCACCGACGTCGTCTTAGGGCGGATCGCATCCATCTGTGCATCCTTTGATGTCGATGGCATGCGCGCAGACCTGGTCATTGCCCGTGCCGCCGCCGCCCACGCTGCCTGGGAAGGCCGGACAACGATCAAAGACTCGGACATCAAAGTCGCGGCCGAATTGGCGCTCCCGCACCGCCGTCGAGACCCCTTCGATTCCCCTGATATCAGCGACGACGAGCTCGACGAAGCGTTGGACCGCGCACGTGACGAGGTCCCCGACGAACCGGATGACGACTCCGCGCCGGACAACACCGAGGATAGTGATGGTGACATCGATACCGACGATGCCGACGACGCCAGCGACGATGTCGACTCTGCTGAGACACCGGATCCAAGCGCTGAGCAGCCCACACCGCAGCAGAACCAGTCCGATGCGGACAACGATGACAACCGCGGTCCGGCACCGCAGGAAGGAGGCCGCGCCGCCCAGGGCGCGCCCTTTCGCCGCTAGGCTTGTTCAACTTCAGAAGCTAGGCCAGGTCGAATCCACTGCGCTGGGGAGGCGATCGCATGCCATCTCAGCGCACGGCTCAACTATCCGAGCAGTACGAGACGGCCACGGCTTCAACGTCGTCGGGACGGTCCTCGCCGCGGCAGACCGTGGAGCGCGGGTCGACAGTCACACTCACCGTGTTCCTCTGGAATCGAATGACGTGCGTGGAAGTATTCGTCGAGGATCGGAAGCAAACCTCGTCGTGTTCCTCGTCGATGCCTCGGGGTCGATGGCAGCACGTGACCGTCTCTCAGCTGTGACAGGGGCGATTATGTCGATGCTGACCGACGCTTACCAGCGCCGCGACAAAGTCGCCGTGATCACGATCCACGGGTCGGAAGCGACAGTCGTTCTTCCGCCGACGCGGTCGATCATGATCGCTGCCCGTCGTTTAGCCGACGTCAAAACCGGTGGACGTACGCCGTTGGCCGCTGGGCTCGATAAAGCCTATGAGCTGATTACTCGCGAACACTATCGCGAGCCTGGCCGCAGAGCCATCCTCATGTGTCTGTCGGACGGACGTGCCAATGGCAAAGGTGGTCTGGCCGCCGCTGAGGCAGCAGCTCGTCGTATCGCTCGTCGAGGGCTCGCAGGGAGTGTCGTCATCGATTGTGAACGCCAAGGCCGGGTGCGATTAGGTTTAGCATCGCGGTTAGCGGCTTATCTTCATGCCCCGTGTGTTCGGTTAGATGAGCTGTCGGCCGATAATCTAGGTGGAATCATCAAGACGTTTAGTTAAAACGCTGCTTGAGAACGTTGCGTTAGAACGTCGAGCCAGAGCAACCGCTCCGCTTAACCCTGAATAAGCACAGCGATAATTGGATAGACGCACGCGCGCAGGCACAGACAGTCACTGAGGAGAGAGACGACAATGCCCAAAGGAAAAGTTGATCCCGCGAACATTCCCAACGACGGATTAACAACACGACAGCGACGGATGCTCCCAGTCACCGGAGTCAACACCGGCGATGGCAAAGGAAAATCCACAGCTGCTTTCGGCATGGCCCTGCGCGCCTGGAACCAAGGGATGAGTATCGGCGTCTTCCAGTTCGTCAAATCCGCAAAATGGCGGGTCGGCGAGGAAGCCGTCTTCCGGAAACTAGGGGAGCTCCACGACGAGACCGGCGTCGGTGGGCCCGTCGAATGGCACAAAATGGGCGAAGGATGGTCATGGTCCCGGACCAAGGGAACCGAAGACGACCACGCGCGCAATGCCCTCGATGGGTGGTACGAGGTGGCCCGACGGCTCCACGAGGAAACCCACGATTTCTATGTTCTCGACGAATTCACCTACCCCATGGCATGGGGATGGGTCCCCGTTGAGGAAGTAGCCGAGACACTCCGGAACCGCCCCGGCACCCAACACGTCGTCATTACGGGCCGGCGCGCACCACAAGCGATCATTGACGTTGCCGACCTGGTGACCAAGATGGAGAAGATCAAGCACCCCATGGATCAAGGACGAAAAGGCCAGAAAGGTATCGAGTGGTAGACACCCAAGGTACGGGCGCGCCGGGACTTGTCATTGCCAGTTCAGCCTCTGGGACGGGAAAGACGACGCTTGCCACCGGTCTTATGGCGGCACTGAGCCGACGACACATTGTTGCGCCGTTTAAAGTGGGGCCCGACTACATTGACCCTGGTTATCACGGTGTAGCCACGGGCCGGCCAGGACGCAACCTCGATTCAGTCATGTGCGGAACCGACCGTATAGCCCCGCTGTATCGTCACGGCTCCTTGGGTGCGGACATTGCCGTGGTGGAAGGCGTGATGGGCCTTTTCGACGGTCGCATTCCTGCCTTGTCCTCGCATGTCGGTAACGAGAATAGTGGCGCCGCCCAGAGTGGCGCAGCTGTCAGTGGTGCAGTGGCCAGCGGCTCCACGGCTGAAGTAGCCCGCCTCGTTGGCCTCCCCGTCGTCCTCGTCATTGATGTCCGCGGAATGAGCCAGTCGGTCGGAGCCGTCGTGAAAGGTTTTTCGACCCTGGATCCGGACGTGACCATCGCTGGCGTGATCTTGAACCGAGTGGGCTCCACCAGACACACGGCTGTCGCAACAAAAGCGGTCGAAGAGCAGGGCGTTCCGGTCATTGGTGCAGTTCCGCGTGCCGTCGATGTCGAGGTGCCCAGCCGGCATTTGGGGCTCATCACGACATCCGAGTGGAGTGTCGAAGCGCAGGAAGCCGTCAGTCATATGGCGGCCATGGTGGAAGACTCCGTTGACCTGGACGCTGTGCGCCACCTGGCCACACCGCCCGCGCCGGGCCCGGTGTGGAATCCTGCTGAGGAGATCAAGCATTGCCACACTGGTGGCAGTCCTCGTCGATCCCAGCGACCATTGATTGCCATGGTAGGTGGGCCCGCATTTAGCTTCTCGTATGCAGAGCATCGGGAACTGCTCGACGCAGCGGGTGCTGATGTCATCGATGTGGATCCACTGGGGGATGAAGACACCGCGTGCGATGCTATCCGGCGGTCCGACGGAATTATCATTCCGGGTGGTTTTCCGGAAGAGCACGTGAAGGAGCTGTCTTCCAGGCGACGCTTGGCTGGACTCATCCGTGAATCAGCGGATTGCCATCGCCCTATTCACGCCGAGTGCGCTGGACTGTTGTGGCTCCTTGAAAGCCTGGAAGGCTATCCCATGTGTGGGGTATTCCCGGCATCCGCGCACATGAACATGCGGGTGATTCTCGGCTACCGCGAGGCTTCCGCGACACAGTCCTCAGCGTTATGGCATCAAGGGGACCAGCTCATTGGACACGAATTCCACCACACATCCCTCGTCATTGACGACGCTGCTACGGGTGGTTCGAGTGATCCGTCAGAACATCAGTCCGCGTGGACATGGACGGGATGGGACGGCCATGATGTCTACGAGGGGTGGGTACGCAACAACATTCACGCCTCGTATTTGCATATCCATCCCGCCGCTATGCCCAGCGCTATCGTCAATTTTGTCGACGCGTGCCGCGAGTTTCATGACGAGCAGGCGCATCATCACGCGTGAGCCGTCGCCTCGTCGGTAGTGGCGACAACCTGCGAACACAGCCAACCCATCAACCAGCGTCAGCCCCCAACGAGACCGAGACTAAGCTGAAGGCTATGACCGATTTGCCACCAGTGACCCTCCGACCGCTGCCGTCGGAGACTATCAGCGATATCCGAGGACAGCTTCGTGGAACAGTTGCCTTAGTCGGTGGTGGCCCAGGCGATCCAGGCCTGATCTCGTACCGTGGGTATCAATACGTGGGGGCCGCGGACGTCATTTTGATCGACCACTTAGCGCCTAATCTGTCGTCAATTATTCCCGCTGATTGCGATGTTATTGATGTGGCCAAGTTGCCATACCGCAAGTCGGTAGCCCAGGAAAAAATTAACTCGATGCTGGTTGAGCATGCGGAAGCCGGCCAATTTGTCGTTCGCCTGAAGGGCGGGGACCCCTTTATTTTCGGCCGTGGGCTCGAAGAGCAAGAGTACTGTGAAGACCAGAATGTACCGGTCACCGTTGTTCCGGGGATAACAAGCCCCATTGCAGTTCCCGAAACCGCCGGTGTGTCTGTGACTCAACGCGGCGTGACTCATGATTTCACCGTTGTGTCGGGCCACGTGCCCCCAGGGCACCCCAAGTCACTCGTGAACTGGGACGCATTAGGCCACATGAGGGGCACAATTTGCATCATCATGGGCGTGAAAAATGGTGGCGCCATCGCACAAGCGCTGATGGATGCAGGTCGTGATCCTGAAACCCCAGCTTTTGTCACTCAAGAAGGAACGACGTCCAACGAAAAATCGATTGCGACGACCTTGTCCTCGTTAGGACAGGTATTGGAAAACGTTAATCCGCCGGCGGTGATTGTCATCGGTGACGTCGCGGTACCGCGTCCCCACGCGGAATAAGCCCCTCACGCGAACTCGGCTCTCACGCCGAGTGAGCTCTATTGCGGAATGAGCATGGTGACGAGGTCGCCTTTCATCCCTTTCACCGCTCCCGTTTGGATTTCCGTCGGGAAACCCAACTCCTTGTCGATCACGCTGGATAACAGCTCGACCGCGTCTTCCTGCTTACATTCAGAAGCTTCCGCCAAGTGTCTAGCGACCAGGCCTTTATAAAACTTGTTGAAGTGAGAGACCACTTTTCTTTTTCCAGACGAGTCAATCGTTTCGACGCGAAGTTCTGTCGCGCCGGGCACTGGACCCAAATTCCGGTACGTTCCTGAGCGAAAATCGAATATCGCGTTGGATTGTGCGTCGGTGTTATCGCGCCATTCGACCAGAGTCTGAGTCAAAGTTGGTTTCCACCGCGCCCGCATTGTGGAGTCGTTCAAGGTAACGGTGCCGGATAGCCGGTGATGAGGGATAAAGTCGTCGGCAGAAATAACCCCGAATAATGCCGAACCTATTGCTAAACGACGAGTAGCTGAGGAGGACAAAGGCCCCACAGCTGGGCAGACATGACCGGCTTTCGTGATGGACTCGCCTCTGCCCGACGGAGCGAGTGCGTCGTACAGGACACCGGTATAGATCGTTAAAGCGAGGGCGGCCTGGCTGGTTAAAAGCTGGGCGTTTGATGCACGCTCGGAATCAAGGCGCTCAGACAATCCCAATACTTCCCGAGCACGCGCCCGCCCTTCGTCAGTCTCGACGCTGCACAAGGCGATGAGCTCATGAGCGATCTCTTGGCGCGTCGGATTGAGAGAGGGAAAGTGCAACGTGTCCCAATCCAAAGTTGTGCCATCACCGGGGGGAGGCTGGGTGAGATTGTGACTCTGATGGCGGAAGGATTATCAGCATGGGGAAAGCCTATCGGGCGATCATCCCGGTAGTACGCTGAGGGGCGTCGGCAGGAATTATTCGCCACTGATAAATTCTTCGAGCTGCTGCCGAGCAACCTCATCGCGCAGCTGTTTCGGTGGCGACTTCATAAGGTAAGACGCGGCCGAATACACCGGACCGGATACTCCTCGATCTTTCGCAATTTTTGCCGCGCGAAGAGCGTCGATAATTATTCCGGCCGAATTAGGGGAGTCCCAAACTTCTAATTTGTATTCAAGATTGAGTGGGACATCACCGAACGTGGTTCCCTCCAGCCGCACATAGGCCCATTTTCGGTCGTCAAGCCAACTAACATAATCCGAAGGACCGATATGGACATTGCCTTCACCCATATCGTGCTCAAGATTCGACGTCACCGCCCGAGTTTTAGAGATCTTCTTTGATTCAAGCCGACGGCGCTCCAGCATATTTTTGAAGTCCATATTTCCGCCGACGTTTAATTGCATGGTGCGGTCAAGCCGAACTCCGCGATCCTCAAAGAGCTTTGCCATCACACGGTGGCTAATTGTTGCGCCGACTTGTGACTTAATATCGTCGCCAACAATCGGTACGCCGGCATCGTCGAACTTCTTGGCCCATTCTGGGTCAGACGCAATGAACACGGGGAGTGCATTAACAAACGCTACACCAGCGTCAATCGCACACTGTGCATAATGCTTGTCGGCCTGCTCGGATCCCACGGGCAGATATGACACAAGGACGTCCGCCTGGGTATCGCGGAGCACCTGAGTGACATCAACAGGTTCTTCGGTCGACTCATCAATTGTCTCTTTGTAGTACTGACCTAAACCGTCATACGTAGGGCCACGCTGAACAGTGACTCCTCTAGAAGGAACATCGCAAATCTTGATCGTGCAGTTTTCTGACGCATTAATGGCATCGGAAAGATCAGTGCCAACTTTCTTTGCATCGACGTCAAATGCGGCGACAAATTCAATATCGCCGACGTGATAGTCGCCGAATTTCACGTGCATGAGTCCGGGGACTGTTTCTTCCGGATCGGCGTCTTTGTAATACTCCACCCCTTGAACGAGTGATGAGGCGCAGTTTCCGACTCCAGCAATCGCCACACGAATGGGCTTTCGTTCAGACATAGAGTCTCCTTCCGTTATTTACTGATGTTCGGCACGGGTGTGCAGGCACAGCGGACACTTTAATGTCGGAAATGCGTGTATTTTCTCAGGTCAGATGTTTTGTTAATCGTTGTAGTTGATCGATTAAGAGGGTGTATCCAGCGAAAAATGCCATTAAAAAAAGAAAGGATAGTTTTTATTACGTGTTGAAATTTACCCCTATGTAGGTGTAGTTACGGCCCTGGTGAACCAGGTTCGACGGAGGCTCTGATGATGGCTTTGACGGTGAGTTTGTTGATAACACCGCCTTGCTAAGTGAACGCACACCGCCACCACAGCGATTGCCATCCACCGGAGCGCGACCTTACTGAAACTGTGGGGTAATGTATCGAGCCATGATTACCCGTATGTCCTCTCTCTTTGTGCGAACTTTGCGTGAAGACCCTGCAGATGCAGAAGTTCCTAGCCACAAGCTCCTTGTTCGGGCCGGTTTTATCCGACGCATCGCACCCGGTGTGTATTCGTGGCTGCCGCTCGGGCTCAAGGTTCTGCGAAACATTGAGCGGATTGTGCGGGAAGAGATGGACGGTATAGGTGCTCAAGAAATTGAATTACCTGCCTTACTTCCTCGCGACGCCTATGAAGCGACAGGCCGATGGACAGAGTATGGCGACGCTCTTTTCCGGTTAAAAGACCGTAAAAAAGGCGATTATCTCTTAGGGCCCACTCATGAGGAAGTTTTTACCGAGACGGTGAAAGGCGAGTACTCCTCATATAAAGATTTCCCCGTCACCCTCTATCAAATCCAAACCAAGTACAGGGATGAAGAACGGCCTCGCGCAGGAATTCTGCGTGGGCGGGAATTCGTCATGTGTGATTCCTACTCCTTCGATATGAAAGACGAGGGGCTAGAGGAGTCGTACCAGAAACACCGGGCCGCCTACCAACGCATGTTTAACCGCTTAGGGCTCGATTACGCTATCTGCGCTGCGACGTCTGGTGCGATGGGCGGGTCCGCGTCCGAAGAATTCCTCGCTGTCTCGCCCGTCGGGGAAGACACGTTTGTGACGTCGACAAACTCCGATTATGCGGCCAATGTTGAGGCTGTCGTTACTCCTGCGCCGACTGTCGACGAAAACGCGGTCAATTCGATTGAGCCGGCGATCACACTGGAATCGCCGAACTGTACGACGATTGCCACGCTGGTGGAGTGGGCCAATTCGAATGAGACTGTCTCCCAGAGGTTTGATCGTGAAATCTCTGCTCAAGACACCCTGAAATGCGTGGTAGTGAAGACGCGGGAACCGGGGGAAGAAGATTTCTCGTACACCATTATTGCGATCCCCGGCGACCGCGAGGTGGATATGAAACGCCTCGAGGCGTCGCTGGAGCCGAAGGAAGTTGTCCTGGCTGAGCCGGAGGATTTCGACGAGCATGACTTCTTGCCCAAGGGCTACGTCGGACCGGTGGGAATGGCGGAGCACGATGTGAAGGTCCTGGTTGATCCGCGCGTCGTGTCGGGTACGCGGTGGATTACTGGAGCGGGAATCGATGGCCACCACCGCGTTGATGTCACGGTGGGGCGTGATCTTACCCCGGATGGAACGATCGAGGCCGCAGAGGTGAAAGAGGGAGATCCTGCACCGGATGGAACGGGCACGTTGCTCCTCAAACAGGGTATTGAGATCGGCCACATCTTCCAGCTTGGCCGGAAGTACACCAACGCCTTCGAGCTCGATGTGTTGGACGAGAACGGTAAGCGCTCGCGCCCCACGATGGGATCCTACGGGGTCGGAGTTTCGCGGTTGGTCGCCGTCGTTGCTGAGCAGTACCACGACGATAAGGGCCTGAAATGGCCGGTGAGTGTTGCACCGTTCCAAGTTCACCTCGTCGTTGCCAATAAGGATGCGGAGGCAGCGGAAGCGGCATCTACCCTTGCGGAGAAACTATCTAACCGTGAGCTCGACATTCTTTTCGACGATCGGCCGAAGGTCAGCCCGGGTGTGAAGTTCAAGGATTCGGAGCTGCTGGGTATGCCCTACGTTGTGGTGCTAGGTCGCGCGTTCAAGGAAGGCAAAGTTGAGGTTCGCGATCGGTTGGCCGATTCAGTGGAGACTGTCCCCGTCGACGATGCGGCAGAGCATATCGCCGACCTCGTGAAAAACTAACGCCGGAGGAACTGACCAGGCGTGATGGCTAGATATTTGCCGACGTCCCCATGCCTGGCAGGCGTAGGCGATCATCATTCATCGCCTTTCCTCCGGCTTTGTCGATAAAGTATGCGGCGTCCACCGCCGAATGCGTGATCAAAGAAGAAGCTATATCCATCGCACTACCTGTGTTCAACGCCCGTGTTTGGTCGTATGTGCGAGAACACGCAAAGAGCTCCAGGTTAATCAGGAATTGGTGGGCGGTGTCCGAGTCCGTCGGCGGGGCAGCAAATGAGTATGCAGCATCCGCGAGGGGGATGTTGTTCTGAGAGACGTTCGCCTGGTCCTCGAGCCATGAGATGATGCGATCCCGCGTCGCCCGGTGCTTATTCGCTGCAGACTCGATGCTCTTTCTCAGTGCAGAGTCTGCGAAGGGCAGGGCCAACCCGAAGCCATAGATGACTTGATACTCCGTCGTGAGCAACGTGGTCATTGCGGTGACATCAGCTTTATTGGGACGACGGTTGCCACTCGATGAACCCGATGTTGCAGTGGGACTGGATTTCGTAGCAGTATTGTTGTCCTGCGTCGTCCCCGTGTTAGCCGAGTCGGAGTCGCCCAAGGCCGTTTGCGCAGCGATAACCGATAGTGATGAGGCAATAGAGACAAGCAAACCGTTATTGCGTTTGGTATCCGCTTGAGATGCCACCGAGACAACCGACGACCGTAGGTCCTTTAGCTTTTGGGATAACTCTTCGTCACTGTTGCCGCCAGCGGGTTGCGGATTACCGCTGTCGCCTTCAGAATCCAGTGTGGAATCTGAGCACGTTGACGGAGAATTCCCGTCTTTATCCGTGCCACATATGCGTCGGATTTCGTGCCGGAGAGCATCGGCGTGGACATGAATAAAGACCGCGGCATCGTGGTGTTTTGACGCGTCAAGTGAGCTCGCCACCGCGTTGGCCTGTGCGTAGAGGTCAGATAATTTCTGGTCAGGCTTGGTGTGTGTAGATTCGCACCCGACTAGCAGGCCGCTTCCGGAGAGCACCGTGACGGCGACGGCAGCACCTATGGCCTGCGCGGAGCGTCCGAAGAAAGCCCGCCGAGATAGGGCAGCACCGGGGGCTTCACGTGAGCTGTTCTGTTTCAGCTGCTCAGCACTGCTATTCCTCGTCATCTTCGAGCTTTTCACGTTCCTCATCACCGTTCTAGTCTCTCACAGGCGGTTAGTGGGCTTGGCTGGTACTCGTTATCCTGTTTTTATGGCTTTCCCGACGGCAGAAGAGATTACACAGCGCGTGCAACACATCGTGGGTCCGCGTGGGTTTGATGTTGAAAAGGTCGATATTAAAAAAGCGGGCGCGAAGTCTGCCGTCATTATCCGCATCGACGGTGATCAGCGCCCTGATCTGGACGTTATCGAGGAGCTCTCGGACGAGATTTCCCGCAACTTCGACGCCGCCGAACGTGATGGGGAGTTGAACTTCGGCGCCGGTTACCGCCTTGAGGTCTCGACCCCAGGTTTCGATGAACCCTTGGTCGCCGCTCGTCATTTCCGACGTCAACGTGGGCACCTAGCCACGTTTGTTCTCAACCAGGCCGACGATGCACGCGCCACGGCCAACGCCGACAACGCTCGCTTCGTCGCCCGAATCGGTACCTTGAACGCTGACGAGACCAAGCTGGCTGTAGTTCTCCCCGGGAAGAAGGAACCGTCGGTGGAGGCCTATCCGCTGGATCAGATTCGTGAGGCGAAGCTAGAAGTCGAGTTTTCAACTCCGCCCGAGGCTGAAATGAACCTCGTTAATACGCCCTTTGATCAGTTGGGATAGCGCCCGAGAATAGCTGCACATGATTGCGTCACGGGGCACATTTTGCGACGAAACGACCAATGAGTAGCCTATGGGAAGTTGAGGTTGCAGGTACAAAATCGAAGGGCTACAAGTGAACATCGACTTGAGCACGTTGCGCGCGATTGAACGTGAGCGCGGGGTGTCCGTGGAAGACATGACAGCCACCATCGCGAAGGCTCTGCTGGAAGCGTGGGAGAAGTCTTCGGGGGGTGATTCAGAAGCGCGCGTCGATGTCGATCCCGACGATGGGCATGTGGCCGTTATCGTCACTGAGCGAGACGACGAAGGTAACGTCATCGCGGAAGTCGACGAAACCCCGTCGGACTTCGGCCGTTCCTTCGCTGGCACAGTTCGCGAGGCAATGGTGGCTCGTTTGCAAGAGGCAGAAGCAGACCAGACCTACGAGGAATATGCGTCGCTGACCTCGAAGGTTGTCACAGGCATCGTTGAGGCAGACTCTTTCGCGCGGGCAAAAGGAATCGTTATTGCCCGCCTTGGCACGGAAGCACACGGGAATGACGGAACGCTGCTCCCCGCCGAGCAGATTCCAGGCGAGAAATATCCACACGGCAAGCGCCTAAAGTTCTACGTGGTCAACGTCAACCGTGGGCCACGCGGCGTGCAGATCATGATCTCCAGGACGCACCCCGAATTCGTGCATCGCTTGTTCGAGCTCGAGGTTCCTGAGGTTGCCGACGGTTCCGTCGAGGTTGTTTCCATTGCTCGTGAAGCTGGCCACCGTTCTAAGGTCGCCGTGCGGTCAACCATCGATGGCGTGAACGCGAAGGGATCGTGCATCGGCCCTCGCGGGCAGCGCGTCCGAGCGATCATGGACGAACTCGGCGGCGAAAAGATCGACATCATCGACTTCGACGAAAACCCCGCTACCTTCGTCGGGAATTCTTTGGCCCCGTCGAAGGTTCTTAAAGTTGAGGTTGTTGATCCGGAGGAACAAGTTGCGCGGGTCACTGTTCCGGATTATCAGCTATCTCTGGCCATCGGTAAGGAAGGGCAAAACGCCCGTCTTGCTGCACGTCTAACCGGATGGCGTATCGACATACACTCGGACACTGAATAAACGCTGGTAAGTTCGCGTAAATCAGTCTGTGACGTTACACTGTTGTATGCCCTTCCATGACGAGGGACGATGACGCGCGCTCTGATGGCCTTCAGAGCGTAGTAGTCACAACAGAGAGTCATACACAGAGTTACTGCGATAGGAGAGTGGCAGAGAGTGTATCGCCAGGGTTCAACCCCCGTTCGCATACGCACTTGCATTGCTACTCGGACGCGGTGCTCTGACACTCGAATGTTGCGTGTCGTCCTAAGGCAAGACGGTGCATCACAGGACGGTTCGTCGAAGAAAGAGGCTGTGATTATTCCAGATCCCTCCCGGTCCTTACCAGGTCGAGGGGCATGGATTATCCCCACAGCCGAAAACTTTGAACGGGCCCGTCAGCGGCGTGCTTTCGAGCGCGCCCTCCGGATATCAGGTAAGGCTGATACCCGCCAGATCGGTGAATACATCGAGTCATTGGAGTCAGGGAGCGTTACACCCACCTGATTGACGCCAGTTTTACCCGTGGCTTTCTCTTTTCCACACAAGGATTGAGACGGATCGGGATGGCGGACAGTACAACTAACCCGAACTCTGCACACTCAGTAGGAACCATTGAACGAAGGAAGACCTGAACACTGATGAGCACACGATGAAGCATCAGCGATGAATGTCAACAGTTAACCCCGGAGTCGACGCGGCATGAAGGCCCTCGACTCCACAAGTGAGGAGAGTAGTGCCAAAGCTTCGTGTCCACGAGCTCGTTAAACAGCTCAACCAGCTAGACAGCAGTCTTAAATTAACAAGTAAAAAGCTGCTCGCTGCGCTCGAAGAGCAGGGAGAATTTGTCAAGACCGCGTCGTCGACGGTCCAGCCTCCCGTCGTTAAAAAGATGAAGGAATACTACGGGGTGGCTGATAAGTCCTCCGGGTCACCGTCATCGAAGTCGAATCCGGCGGCAGCAGCTGCCGCAGCTGCTGCCGCAGCGGCCCATCGTAGGAATCCTTCGGCATCGCCGTCGCCTGCGTCGATGGCCAATCGAAAGAACGCCAAAGGCGGAGAAACCTCTAAAGCGAATCAGTCGGGTACGTCAATTGGTAGTGCGCAGTCGGACTCCGCTGCAGCCTCCGCATCTGCTGACAAAGCTAGTGGGAAGGCTTCCTCGGCAGCCGGTCAGTCAACGTCGGGACAGCAGCGGCGCCCATCTGGTCCAACTCCGGGTACAGCTGCCCGTGCCTCGGGAAGCCCGAATGCTCCCCGTCCCGCACAGAGTAGTAGCAAGTCGTCCGCTCAGGGTGCTGGAAAGCCGTCTGCCTCCAAGTCAGCGGCATCGCCTAAGCCATCGGCTGGGAAATCATCGCCGAAGCCCGGTCAGCCACGGTTTGAAGAACCGACGGCTGCGGGGAAGAAGTCTCCGAAGCCCGGTCCGAAGCCGAGTGATCAGGCTGCGCGTTCCCAGCGTTCGACCCCGAAGCCGGGGCAAGGCGCTCCGAAGCCAGGTGCAAAGCCCGGTGGTAAGCGAGCTCCTCGTGTAGCGAATAACCCGTTCTCCTCGGGAACACGGCCTGCCCCGCGCCCGCGTGGGGGAGATATGCCACGTCCTGGTGGAACGTCGGGTAAGCCCGGCCAGCGCGGTGGCGGTCAGCACTCACCACGCCCCGGTGCACACACGAAGCCGAGCGGTCGTGGTCGCGGTGGTAACCGCAACGAGCGCTCTTCGAAGCAGGGCAGTGGGCACGCTCCCACCCCCGCGATGATGCCATCCCACCCGAGCCCGGGTCAGATGCCTTTCAAGTCCTCGAACCACTTCGGTGGCGGCCGGGGCCGTGGTGGACACGGACCTGGCGGCGGACACGGTGGTGGTCCACGCGGTGGCCGCGGAGGCCGTCGCGGTGGAACTGCAGGTGCATTCGGGCGTCCAGGTGGCGCTCCGCGTCGCGGTCGTAAGTCGAAGCGGCAGAAGAGGCACGAGTACGAGGCAATGCAGGCCCCGACCGTTGTCGGTGGCGTTAAGCTACCCAATGGTCATGGCAAGGCTATTCGCCTCGCGCGTGGTGCCTCCTTGGCTGACTTCGCCGACAAGATCGATGCTGATCCAGCCGCTTTGGTCCAGGCCTTGTTCAACTTGGGTGAAATGGTCACCGCTACGGCATCGGTCTCTGACGAGACTTTGATGCTTCTTGGCGACGAGATGGACTATAAGGTCCAGGTTGTCTCACCTGAAGATGAAGACCGTGAGCTCCTCGAATCCTTCGACCTCCAGTTCGGTGAGAACGAAGGTGGCGCAGAGGATCTGACCAAGCGTCCTCCGGTGGTTACCGTCATGGGTCACGTTGACCACGGTAAGACTCGTCTGTTGGACACGATCCGTAAAGCCAATGTAGCATCGGGTGAGGCCGGCGGCATCACCCAGCACATCGGTGCCTACCAGGTGAAGGTTGACTTGGATGGCGAGCACCGCTTGGTGACCTTCCTGGATACCCCGGGTCACGAGGCGTTCACCGCCATGCGTGCCCGTGGTGCTCAGTCCACCGACATCGCCATCTTGGTGGTCGCGGCCGACGACGGTGTTATGCCCCAGACCGTAGAGGCAATCAATCACGCGAAAGCTGCCGACGTCCCGATCGTCGTCGCTGTCAACAAGATTGATAAAGAAGGCGCGGACCCGGAGAAGATCCGTGGCCAGATGACCGAATACGGTCTCACCCCCGAAGAATGGGGTGGGGACACCATGTTCGTGGATATATCTGCGAAGCAGGGCCAGAACATCGACAAGTTGCTGGAAGCAGTTCTGTTGACTGCGGATGCATCGCTCGAGCTGGTGGCCAACCCGGACATGGATGCTCAGGGTGTCGCCATCGAGACCCACCTCGACCGTGGACGTGGCCCGGTTGCCACTGTCATCGTCCAGCGCGGTACGTTGCACGTCGGTGACTCGATCGTCGTGGGTGACGCGCATGGTCGCGTCCGTCGTATGACCGACGAACGTGGCAATGACATCACCGATGCTGGTCCGTCGGTGCCCGTGCAGGTTCAGGGACTCACTAGTGTCCCAGGGGCTGGCGATAACCTCCTCGTTGTCGAGGACGATCGCACGGCCCGCCAGATTGCGGATCGTCGTGACGCACGGCGTCGTAACGCTCTGGCGGCTCGCTCCCGCAAGCGTGTCTCCCTCGAGGATCTGGACAAGGTTCTTAAGGAGACCAGCAGCCTCAACCTCATCCTTAAGGGTGATAACGCCGGTACCGTTGAGGCCCTGGAAGATGCTCTGCTTAAGCTCGACGTCGGAGACGAAGTTGAGCTCAACATCATCGACCGTGGTGTCGGTGCCGTCACCGAGACAAATGTCCACTTGGCGGCTGCCTCGGATGCGATCATCATCGGGTTCAACGTCCGTGCCGAGGGCAAAGCCACTGAGGCTGCTCACGCTGAGGGCGTCGATGTTCGGTACTACTCGGTCATCTACAA
Source organism: Corynebacterium sp. c7Ub_26 (assembly GCF_053760365.1). Taxonomy (NCBI): domain Bacteria; kingdom Bacillati; phylum Actinomycetota; class Actinomycetes; order Mycobacteriales; family Corynebacteriaceae; genus Corynebacterium; species Corynebacterium sp. c7Ub_26. The sequence goes on from NZ_JBSNBL010000001.1 coordinate 579,406, forward strand.
GGCGATCGAAGAAATCGAGGCTGCTCTTCGTGGCATGCTCAAGCCGATCTACGAAGAGCGTGACCTGGGTACAGCCGAGATCCGTCAGCTGTTCAAGGCCTCCGCAGTTGGTCTTATTGCCGGCTGCATGGTTGAGACGGGCGTCGTCAAGCGAAATGCGACAGTCCGGTTGGTTCGTGATGGCAATGTTGTTGCTGATAAAGCAACCGTCACTTCGCTGCGCCGCGGTAAGGACGATGTCCAAGAAGTTCAGCACGGCTATGAGTGCGGTATGGTCTTGTCCTACCCCGACATCTCCGTCGGAGACAAGATCGAGGCCTACGAATTGGTCGAGGTCCCTCGGGACAAGCAGAACAAGAAGGCCTCGAAGAGCAAGTAACCATAAGCCCTTCGTCGGCCAGGGCGATCTCCTGATCGGGTGATCGGGGTGATCGTCAGGTAAACTCCCTCCACGTAGATAGTGGAGGGAGTTTTTCTAATGGCTGATCGCGCTCGCGCTGCGCGCATGGCTAAGCGCATCCAAACTATCGTGGCGAACACCATCGAACATAGTGTGAAGGACCGCCGTTTAGAGCTCGTTACCATCACCGATACCCAGCTCACCGGCGATTTACATGACGCTACCGTTTTTTACACGGTCCGTGGGCGCACTCTCGACGAGGAACCTGACCGTGAACAAGCGGCCGAAGCACTTCACCGGGCACGCGGTCAACTGCGGAAAGCCGTGGGGGACCAGTTGGGAGTTCGGTTCACTCCGACCTTGACATTCACTCTGGACACCGTCCCTGAAACAAGTGCTCGTCTTGAGGAGCTTTTGGCCCAGGCTCGACAGCGAGACCAGGAAGTTGCGCGTCAAGCCGAAGGAGCAACCCCAGCCGGGGACGCTAATCCGTATAAAACCTCGCCGCACGAGGGACGTCCTGAGAGCGAAGCGGATGGATGGTAACGATTCAACATTCATTCCACGCGGGCTGCCGGTGACAGATCGGGACGCATGGGTTTTCCTACAGGCCATGGCCTGGGAGTCTCATGCTCTTGCCGACGATGAACGCGCTCTGCATCCCTGCGTTGTGATCAGTCACGTGCGCCCTGATGCGGATACCGTGGGCTCGGCCTGCGCCCTTGTCCATCTCATCCGCCGATGGGGTGGCACTGCTGTGGCCGTGGACGCTGACGGTGGAGTGCCGTCATCTGCTTTCTCTGTTCTGAATACAGAGGATGTGTACGTCCCCCTTGAGGACATCCCGCGTGATCCCATCGCGGTGGTGTGTGTGGATACAGCGTCCCTTGATCGGTGTGGAGTTGCCGTCGATATGGTTGAGCGCGCCACAGAGAAAGGGCGCTCCCTGGTGATTGATCACCATGAGACCGCAACCAATTTTGGCAGCATTAACTGGGTTCACCCGGATGCCGATTCCACGACGACCATGCTCACGTCCTTGTGTGACATGTATTCGGAAACGATTGACCGGACCATGGCGACGGCATTCTACGCCGGTCTAGTGACCGATACAGAGAGTTTCCGCTGGGGTGGCCCCACTCAATTCGCGACGGCCCATCGGCTGGCATCGACGGGAATTGATACACGGAGCATCTCGTCGTCGTTAATTGATGACCACTCCGTTCCGTATCTGCGGATGTTGGGTGCCGTGTTGTCCGACCTGGTGTATGAGCCGTCGGCAGTGAATGGCCGTGGTTTGGTGTGGGGTGTTGTCACCGATAGCCAAGCTCAAGAGGCTGTTGAATGCGATGTCGAGTCAGTGATCGACGTGGTTCGGACGGCGTCGGAGGCCGAGGTCGCCATGGTTCTGAAGGAATATCGGCCGGGTGAGATTGTGGTGTCGTTGCGGTCCCGTGGTGCGGTTAATGTTGCTCGGGTGGCGGAAGAGTTAGGAGGTGGGGGCCATGCGCAGGCCGCTGGTTTAACTTGGCAAGGCACCCGGGACAGTTTTATGGATGCTTTTCGACAGCGTGTGAACCAAGAGGAGAAAAACGGTCGATGAGTAGTGATAACGTCGATCATTCTGTCGATTCCGGCAGGAATGGCGACGGGGTTGGTGTTTGGAAGATCTTATCGATCGCTCTCCCATCTCTGGGTGTCCTGGCTGCCACCCCTATTTATCTCTTGTTTGATACGGCCGTGGTCGGGCGGTTAGGTAAGACGGATTTGGCTGCTCTTGCTGCAGCAACGACCATTCTTGCTCAAGTCACCACACAGCTGACCTTTTTGTCCTACGGGACGACTGCTCGCGCGGGACGTTTTTATGGTGCAGGCCGACGCGATAAATCGATTCAAGAAGGCGTGCAGTCGACATGGATCGCTGTGCTCGTGGGAATTGCCCTGGCGGCGATGATTTGGATTCTGGCTCCGGTGTTGACGAACTGGTTGGCGGATGATCCCGGGGTAGGCCGAGAGGCGACGAGGTGGCTGCGCGTGGCATCGCCAGCGGTGCCCCTGACTCTCATGACCATGGCGGGGAACGGTTGGCTGAGAGCGGTCCAAAATGCCAGGTACCCTCTGTATTTCACCTTGGCGGGGGTCGGCCCAGCGCTTATCCTGGTGCCGATATTAGTGATGCGGTTGGGGATTGTCGGTTCTGCCCTGGCCAATGTCACAGGTGAGACTATTACGGCATTGTGCTTCCTCGTCTGCCTAATACGGGAGAACAGCAAGTACGAGAATTCGTGGAAACCGCGATGGTCGATCATGAAAGACCAATTGGTGATGGGGCGTGACCTGATCGCACGCTCACTGAGTTTTCAGCTGTCCTTTATCTCGGCGGCCGCTGTTGCTGGTCGTTTCGGTGCAGCATCGCTGGCAGCCCACCAGGTGTTGTTGCAGCTGTGGAACTTCTTAACCATGGTTCTCGATTCGTTAGCTATTGCCGCGCAGGCGTTTGTCGGTGCTGCTCTCGGGGCGGGGCAGTCGACTAATGCGAAGGCCGTGGGGCGATCCATCATTAAGTGGTCGTCGCTCTTCGCCGTGGTTCTCGCCGGTGGCATGTCCGCGGGGTACTACTGGATTCCCCGCCAGTTCACCCATTCGGAGAGTGTGCTCGACGCGATGTCGGGGCCGTGGCGGCAGCTCGTGGTTCTGGTCCTTCTGGGCGGTTTTGTTTTCGCCCTTGACGGGATTTTGCTCGGCGCCGGCGACGCAATCTTCCTCCGTAACGCGACCTTGGTGTCGGCTTTGGTGGGCTTCTTGCCGCTGACCTGGATTTCCCTGAGTCAAGGTTGGGGACTGGTTGGTGTCTGGTGGGGCCTTATCACGTTCTTCTTGTTCCGCTTGGCGACGACCACGCTCCGATTCCTCCGCGGAAACTGGGCCCGAGTGGGCGCGCAGTGATCCCGACGGGGTTCTTTCCCGACGGCTGTGCTTGGTCTGAATTGCGTGTCCCTGACCCGACGCAATCGTCACACAACGCGCAGTGGCCGTCCGTCAGCCGTAGGAGCTGGGACGCTTTGCATCCCCAAGAACGCGCTTATGTCAGCGACGCTGTGCCGCTCAGGCGGGTCCAATTCGCTGATGCACGCGCGTGCGCCAGAAACGCTTTAACGGATCTCACCGGGCATGGCCATGCCGACACTGTCATTGGGAAAGGCGAGCGCGGAATGCCTCTCTTTCCACGCGGCACCGTTGGATCGCTGACTCACACGACAGGTTTCCGCGCAGCGGTCGTCGCGCGAACAGATACGCTGAAGTCCGTCGGCGTGGATGCGGAAGTAGCCAAGCCGCTACCTGACGGTGTGTCCGATGCTGTTCTTACCCCTCGCGACCTGCAACATATCGCTGCTGTGCAACGTCATGGGCAACAGCACGTGCAACACCACGAGAGAGATCCAAAGTTTTCGTCGGCAGAAAATATCTTGGGTACAGTGGTCTTCTCGGCGAAAGAGGCGCTGTATAAATCGTGGTTTCCGCTGGCCCGGGTTTTCCTCGATTTTGGGGAGGCAGACATTGAACTCCACCACGACGGAACATTGACTGCGTTCGTCCATCATGACGCGGCTTGTGGAGCGGTTCCTCGGACGATACCGGGGCGATGGATGGTCGGCTCAGGGTACGTCGTGACAAGTACGTGGATTACGTAGACCACGTAGCTCGAGCGTGGTCCGCGGTGGTTTTCATGACAAGATGTGTTTATGACAAGGTTGCAGGACGGGCGACGAAGACCGTTTTCGCTATCTTCCCCTCGTTCTTCATTAGAGCTATAGCGTGTCCATCGGCTGACACCCCCGCGTAGACATCCTTCATTTCCGACCCGGAAATACGTTTCCCCACGGAGACCGCAGTGGCTTCGTCGTCACTTAAGTGTCGGATAGGGAAGGACCGGGTGATGGCCTGGTCGAGGGAATAGCTAAGCGATGCCCGTGGAGTTTCGCCGGTCACCTGTTCGTCGCGGATCCGCTGCTCGGCTAGGGACTGCTCATCGCGCAGTTGGTCGAGTGTCTTGGCGTCGTCGAGACTAAAAGAGCCGACGCGCGTGCGACGAAGTGCCGTCAGATGTCCCCCAACTCCCAGTATTTCGCCCAAGTCCCTCGCGAGCGCCCGAATATACGTGCCCGAAGAACAATCGACAGTGACGTCGAGGTCGATCACGGTGACACCCTCTTCGCCATTGTTGTCATCGCCATTATCGATAGTCGCCGTTCTCACGTTGCGAATATCAAAGGTCGAGACGGTGACAGGTCGCGCGGGGAGAGAAACTGTCTCCCCAGATCGCACGCGGTCATAGGCACGACGGCCGTCCACCTTGATGGCACTCACGCTGCTCGGCCTTTGCATGATATCGCCGGTGAGTTGCGCGCGGGCCCGGTCTATCCGCTCGGGTTCAGAAAGCAACACTGACAGCCGCTCGCGAGTGGCCGGGCTAATGAGGAAACCCGCTGTTGCTTGGCTGGAATTCTCCTCAGAGTCACGGAGGTAGGGGATCGGTTCTCCCTCCGCATCGTCGGTTGTGGTGGCGAAACCGAGGCGGATTGTGGCGTCGTACGACTTCGTGTTTGCCACTAAGTGCGTCATAAATTTTGTGCCGCGCTCAATTCCAAGGATCAAGACGCCGGTGGCCGCCGGATCGAGCGTTCCAGCGTGCCCAACCTTACGCGTCCGCATCAGGCGGCGCATCGCCGAGACGACATCATGGCTCGTCATCCCTGCGGGCTTATCGACGATGACAATGCCGGAGCGGTCCAGCACCGATGAATGCGTCGACGAACTTGCGGTGTGTGATGTTTCGCCGCGTGGACGTTGTGTACGTGGACGTGGTGTAGAGGACTGGCCGGGGTTCTCTGAGGCATTCACGGGGTTTAGCGTAGTTGACGTCTTCCTCATGGAGCGCGAAGGACCATGGGGCTGAGAGGATTATGGGGGCGGGGACCGTAAGCCGCGGCGGGGAGCGTCGGCACTCTTGTTTATATCGGGGCCGTATCGCAGAACTTCGCCCCTGTGACGTACGCTATTCACGTGGATATTTGGCACGGGTTGGATAACATACCGCAGTTCCTCGACGCGTCCGTCGTCACTATTGGTGTGTTCGATGGTGTTCATCGTGGGCATCGTCGGCTTATCGGTACTGCTGTCCGTCGTGCTCGTGAACTAGATGTTCCCTGCGTGTTGATGACATTCGAACCGCACCCGGTCAAGGTATTCGCACCGGAACGCACTCCACGTCTCTTGGGGAGTCTGAAGGACCGTCAAGCGATGGCAGAAGAGCTGGGCGTGGACTATTTCCTGACCGTTGATTTCACACGGAGCTTGGCCGCCTTGAGCCCCACTGAGTACATCGAGCAGGTTCTTGTCCATCAGCTTCATGCCAAAGTCATCGTGGTTGGCGAGAACTTCACCTTTGGTCACAAAGCGGCAGGGACGTCTCAGACACTGGAAACCGAGGGGCCTCGGTATGGCTGCGATGTGGACATCGTCCCGCTCTTGAGCGAGGACGGCCATACGATTTCCTCGACATTCATTCGCTCTCAACTCGATCAAGGGCATGTCGACGAAGCCGCGTGGGCTCTCGGGCGCCCATATTCCGTCTATGGCGAGGTCGAGCACGGGGCCGGGCGCGGTGGCCGAGAACTGGGCTATCCCACGGCCAATCTCTATGTCAGCCCGGAGCGCGCGCTGCCTGCGGATGGCGTCTATGCCGGCTGGTTCACGATTGATCCTGGTGAGACCGTCGACGGAGACATGGAGCCGGGAGTTCGGTATCCGACCGCCATTTCTGTGGGCATGAACCCAACATTTAACGACGATCGTCGGTCGGTTGAATCTTTTGTGCTGGATAGGCACGCGGATCTGTACGGGGTGTATGTGACGGTCGAGTTTATTGGTTACGTCAGGGGAATGGAAACATTTTCGGGTGTTGACGAGCTCCTTGCTGCCATGCACCGCGACGTTGACGCGGTACGGGCGATGACGGCCCGGAAATAAGCGCGGAAAACAGGAGCAGAGTCCGGCGCTTCAGTATTCCCCGGTTTTGAATTCCCCTGGCTCAGGCCCTGTCGGATGGTATTTCGAGTCCATCCGAACATGTGGTAGCCTCATCCGAGTATCAACTGCGGTCCGTTGCAGTTGTGAAAGCTGTGCCTCTTTGCGGCACGGCGCATACGGACTGAAATAACGACATCAATTTTAGGAGTTTTCCTATGGCTTTGTCCGCTGCAAAGAAAAAAGAAATCCTTTCCGAGTTCGGTCTTCATGAGACCGACACCGGTTCAACCGAGACTCAGGTTGCCTTGTTGACCGAGCGCATTCGTCAGCTGACGGAGCACCTTCGTGAGCACAAGCACGATCACCACTCACGTCGTGGCCTTATGCTCCTGGTCGGTCGTCGCAAGCGTCTGTTGAAGTACCTGGCTGCTAACAACGTCGATCGTTACCGTAACCTGATTGCTCGTTTGGGCCTCCGCCGTTAATTACGGCGTCGGCCATTCTGACTCGGTTCTGTACAGTGCGGCAGGGCCGAGTTTTTCATATCTGGAGCTCGTCGGCGGTGCCCGGACATGATTGTGGTATCGGTAATGAAGCCTCCCGTAGAGGTAGCTCGGCGTGTTCATACCCCGTCGTCCTGCTCTTCCAGGTTTCACCTGCTAAGATGGGGTCGCCTGAAGATATATGAAGAAGAGATTTCTCGTTGGCGACACCGATGATCGCCCGGGGCACCCATAGAGAAGGACGGATTCCCCCTTTTATGACCAATAATCACTCCGTTTTTTATGACGAAGAGTTTGGCACCCATTCTGTCGAAGCCACGATTGACAATGGCGACTTCGGCTCACGCACTATTCGATTAGAGACCGGACAACTAGCTCGCCAGGCAAATGGCTCCGTCGTTGCGTATCTCGACGAAGACACCATGATGCTGTCGACGACGACCGCGTCATCCAAACCCCGCGAGGGCTTCGATTTCTTCCCGTTGACCGTTGATGTGGAAGAACGCATGTACGCCGCTGGCCGTATTCCTGGCTCTTTCTTCCGCCGGGAAGGCCGCCCAGGCACCGACGCTATTTTGGCGTGCCGCCTGATCGACCGCCCGTTGCGCCCCACCTTCGTGAAAGGGCTGCGCAATGAGGTCCAGGTCATCGTCACCGTGATGTCCCTGGACCCGAAAGACATGTACGACGTCGTCGCGATCAACGCGGCATCAGCGTCGACCCAGCTTTCGGGCTTGCCCGTGTCGGGCCCGGTCGGTGGTGTGAGAATGGCTCTCATCGTTGACGACGATCATGAGGATGGTCAGTGGGTTGCATTCCCCACCCGCGAACAGCACGAGTCCGCGTTGTTTGAGATGGTCGTTGCCGGCCGCTTGACCGACGAACAGGTCCCGGAGAAGCCACGTAAGGGACGTCGTCGTGGTCGCAAGTCGAGTCCGCGGAAGAAGACCGACAATGTTGCGATCATGATGGTGGAAGCGGGAGCGACGGAAACCGTCGTCGAGCGTGTCAATGATGGTGCGCCTGCCCCCACCGAGTCCGTCGTTGCTGAGGGTATTGAGGCAGCAAAGCCGTTCATTGCTGAACTATGTGGCGCTCAGCAGGCTCTTCGTCAGGCTGTGGATCCGGAGACCGAGGAATTTCCTCTGTTCCCGCCCTATGGTGCTGACGTTTTGGCCGCTGTGGATTCTGAGGCCAAAGGCCGCATCAGTGACATCATGTCCATTGCTGATAAGCAAGAGCGGGATGAAGCTCTCTCGTCGGACATGGATGACACGGTTGAGGCGTTGCTCGAAGAGTTCCCGGAGCGTGAAGCGGAGATCCGAACCGCTCATAACGCCGTAACAAAAGAGGTCGTCCGGTCGCGTATTTTGGCCGACGGTTTCCGCATCGACGGTCGCGGCGTCGAGGATATCCGAGATCTCGATGTTGAGGTCGACCTTGTTCCTCGTGCCCATGGCTCGTCGCTGTTCCAGCGTGGTGAAACCCAGATCCTCGGTGTAACGACGCTGGACACGCTGAAGATGGAGCAGCAGGTTGACTCCTTGGGTCCTGTTGATCACCGTCGCTACATCCACCACTACAACTTCCCGCCGTACTCCACCGGTGAGACGGGCCGTGTTGGTTCTCCGAAGCGTCGTGAGATTGGGCATGGTGCGTTGGCAGAGCGCGCTCTGAAGCCAATGATCCCGTCGCGCGATGATTTCCCGTACACCATCCGCCAGGTCTCCGAGGCGTTGGGCTCTAATGGTTCCACCTCGATGGGGTCGGTGTGCGCGTCGACGTTGTCCCTGTACAACGCTGGTGTTCCATTGAAGGCTCCGGTTGCAGGTATCGCAATGGGTCTGGTGTCCGGCGAAGTCAAGGGGAAGATGACATACGTCACCCTCACGGACATCTTGGGCGCTGAAGATGCGTTCGGCGATATGGACTTCAAGGTCGCGGGCACGGAGGACTTCATTACCGCGCTTCAGCTGGATACCAAGCTCGACGGCATTCCGTCGGATGTTCTTGCTGGCGCGTTGAAGCAGGCTCGCGAGGCTCGGCTCGAGATCCTCAACACGATGGCTGAGGTCATTGATGAGCCCGACCCGATGAGTGACTATGCACCGCGTATCACGACGATCTCTGTGCCGGTCTCGAAGATCGGTGAAGTGATCGGCCCGAAGGGCAAGAACATTAACCAGATCACGGAAGATACCGGTGCCCGCGTCTCCATCGAGGATGACGGTACTGTGTTCATTTCTGCAACCTCCGGTGGCTCCGCTGATGCAGCGGTCGACCGGATTAACGAGATTGCCAATCCTCAACTGCCGAAGGTGGGGGAGCGGTTCTTGGGCACTGTGGTGAAGACCACGGCGTTCGGGGCGTTCGTGTCAATCCTTCCCAACCGCGATGGGCTTGTGCACATCTCGAAGCTCGGTGGCAAGAAGCGCATCGAGAAGGTCGAGGACGTCGTCAACGTCGGTGACAAGCTTGAGGTTGAGATCGCCGATATCGATAACCGCGGGAAGATCTCGCTGGTTCCCGTCGACGACTAATTTTGGCTAATAACCGCTCTGGGATAACCAGAGCGGTTCGCGTTTAATGGGCCCTCCCATGTAGTTTTGAGCTTCTTGTTAAGGCTCGGCTAACGGTTATACACTAATTCGCATTGCACGTGCAGTTAGCCCCTGGGTACCTAACCAACATGGGGCGTGGGCAATGCTTCTGCTTCCCATCATCATGGGAATGGGCTTAGGCATTTGTACTTTGGTGAATGACTCATCATCGGCCGGTGCAGTGATCATGGGGGTAACCCGGTCGGTGGTGTTATTAATAGCCTGGGTAGTCGGCTATTTTGCGTTTTTCGCGTGGGGGCTCTGGGTTAAGATACCGCCACCGCGGAACGGCCGGTCATCCGAGCGTAAACAGAAGGCTTTTGTAGCGACGGCTACGTATTGTGCAATCACACTCGTGGCGGCGCTTATTACCGTGGCGCTTCGTCCGAGCCTGTTGGTGTGGGCACCCGTGTTTGCCATTGTCATGGGTGTTGCTCTGTGGGAAGTCGTTAGAAAACGCCCACGTTCTTTGCTTTCAGGTATTGCGACGGTGGTTGCGTCCGTATTAATGGTTCCCGTGGCCGACCACACGATCCGGGGGAGTATCAACGGAATCGCATGGTGGTGGGCCCTCATGTTGGGCATCTACTTCACGGGCACGATTATCTACGTTAAGACAATGATTCGTGAGCGTAACAACTCGCGTTATTTGACGTTTAGTATCGGATATCACGCGGCATTTGTTCTTATATCCCTCGTATTTGCTGTCTTAGCTTCATGTGGGGTTGTCACAGGATTCTCGCCCTATACACGTCTGTGGTGGACCGTGGGAACCTGGTTGCTTGTTATTGCGGCCGCTATATCACTGTTTCGTAGCTGGGCAGTACCCCGCTCGGCGCACAATGGTGGGAAGTGGACGCCAAAGCGGGTCGGGAAGACTGAGCAGCTCGTCACCCTTGGTGTCGTCATAGCACTCGCGCTGTAGGGCGTAGCTTCTCACAGGCCCAGCATGAGTCCTACCGCGAGCCCCTACTTCTTCTTCCACCCGATGTCCTGCAGTTTGACGCTGCCGAAGAATTTAGGACCAAAGTTAACGAGGTCCGGATTAGCCGCCGTAATGGACGAGCCATTGGTCACCGGCATAATCCCGTACCGCGCGAACGCCTCTTTTTCGAGTTCATTGGCCCGACGGATTTGTTCATCTTCGGTCGGAAGTTTCTGCAGCTCATTAATCTTTTCATCCATCTCTAGGGTACCAGTTCCGGATCGATTCAGCTGAGAATCAGAGGCATAGGTCTGCTGGAAATATGCGACGCCATACGGGTCCGACTGGCTAAATCCCATCGGGAACATATCGAAGTCACGACGCGTAACAACGTCGGAAAACTCCGAGCTCGGCCGTTCCTGGATCGATAGCTGCACACCAATATCGGACATCATCTTCTGTGTTGCTTGGGCCGTTGCCCGAGAGAGGCTGTCATCCCCAAGCAGCACATATTTCAGTTGCAGTTTCTTACCGTCTTTCCTCCGGACACCGTCGGACCCAGGTTTCCATCCGTCCTGATCGAGTATCTGTTGCGCTTCGTCTTTATTGAACTTCACGACGGCACCGAAGTTGTCGTCATACCCCTTTTGACGGCTGAAGAGCTGGAAAGACCCAGGGAGTTTCTCCGAGTATCCCATGCCGTTGAACCTGATGGTGGCAAGCTGTGACCGATCAATTCCCGTCATGACCGCCTTACGAACGTTAATGTCGGAGAGAATATCTGACTTCGCATTGAGAGTGATCAGCGACGTAAACGGTGCGGCTCCGGTGCGAATGTCGACAAGTTTGCCCATCTTTTCTGCTGTTTTGAGCCGCTCACGGCTACCGACTGAGGTCGCGTCGATTTCACCGGCACGCAAGGCATTGATCGAGGCCTGGGGTTCCATCTGTCGGAAAGTAATGGAATCGAGTTTTCCTTTATCGCCCCACCACTTATCGTTCCGTTTAAAGACGACTTCGCCTTTTTTAAAGTTAACGTGGTCAACGGTGTAGGGCCCAGCGCCCCATTCCGGATGCAAAGCGCTTTTATATGCGTTATTGAATTTCTTCGCATCCGAAACTTGTGGGGGAAGCAGTATGCTGAATAGGCCTTTCCACCAGGGATAAACCTGGGAAAACGTCACTACTGCTTGTTTATCATTCTCACCGGGCGTAACAGACTCGATGAGCTTGTATCCCTCGGTGGAGGAGGGGATGTAATCCTCATCAGTCCCGTTGTTTGCTTTCCACGTGTTTTCAAAGGCGCGCCAGTCAATCGGTGTGCCATCGTTGTACACAGCACGCGGATTGATGGTGTAGGTCAGAACCGTCTTGCCAGAACTTGTGTCTTCCTTGATATCAGTCACATAGTCATGGTTCGGAGAGAACTCACCACGCGGGGTGTACATAGCCAATTGAGGGTTGTAATACGACCATATCGTGGTGGTGTACGCGGTACCGTCACCATGAAAAGGATTCTCTTGGGTCGTTAATTCGTCAATAGCTAAATTGAGATGTCCATCATCTTTTATTTGGTCTCGGCTCGTCGGCTTGTAGTCGGCAATTTGGTCATATCCACGGTTAGAGCCTTCAGCGTCGTCGTTATATCCGCAGGCAGTCAGAGACATACTTGATGTCGAAACAATCACGACGAGGGCCATGATGACCTTCGCGCGCACGCGCCGGTGTGCGTGTCGAACGGAGTGCCGCAGGGGCGCGAGTAAGGGGACGTTCACGGTTTTACCTTCCGACGAAGATGTGGCGGGTTGATGGATCACTCGATCACGATGCATGGCCACGACACTCACTACTTGGCATCCACAGTGTGGACGGATCGGTCGTGCGCTGCGTGAGGATCCGGAATCGGGATAGCGGCCAACAGCTTTTTCGTATATGGGTGCTGGGGGTTGTCGAAAATGTCGTCGGTATTTCCCTGTTCGACGAACTCTCCTTGGTACATCACCGCAACACGATCGCTGATGTGTCGAACGACGGACAGATCGTGGGCAACGAACAGATAGGACAGTCCTAACCGACGCTTGAGGTCGTCGAGAAGGTTGATCATCCCGGCTTGAATCGAAACGTCGAGGGCCGATACCGGTTCGTCCAGCACGATGAGCGCAGGATTTGTTGCCAGAGCACGGGCAAGACCAATGCGCTGCCGCTGACCACCAGAGAACGCACTGGAGAAGCGGTCGATATGTGCTGCATTGAGGCCAACAAGCTTCATTAACTCGGTCACGCGTTCGTTAACGTCCCCGTCGAAACCAAGACTCTTTAATGGCTCGGTAATGATCTCGCGCACCGTCATGCGCGGGTTGAGAGAGCCCATAGGATCCTGGAAGACAATCTGAATATTTTGGCGAGCCTTCAGACGTGACTTCCGAGTGAAACGAGCCGCGGATTCTCCACACAGTTCGATCGCAGTTCCTTCCCGCGGATTTAGATCCATGATCTCTAGGAGTGTGGTTGTTTTACCGGATCCCGATTCACCGACGATCGCAAAGCATTCGCCTTGTTTAATGTCGATATCGACGCCACGAACAGCGTGAACGGTACCCACTCGGCGCTTAACGAGGGCACCTTTGAGTAACGGAAACTCCTTGCGGAGGTTCGTCACAGACAACACTGTCGACCGTTCGCTCCGTGGCGTTCCGGCGAAAATGTCATCGGCGGGGACAGGTGGCGGATACATCCTCGTATTGTCGATCATTTGATCAACAACCTCGTGGGAGCGGAAGCACGCTGTGTTGTGGTCGGGCTTATCGTCGAGGGGAATCGCGAGAGGTTCTTTCTCCCGACACTTGTCGATAACGACGGGGCAGCGCGCCGCGAAAGGGCATCCCTGCGGGAGATCGATCAGCATAGGCGGGTGCCCAGGAATAGTGGGCAGCGCTCCTCCCGCCTGCTTGTTTACGCGGGGAGTCGATTCCAGCAGCCCAATCGTGTACGGCATCTTTGGGTTGTGAAAAATCGACGACACATCGGCGCGTTCCACGGGCCGGCCGGCATACATGACGAGCACGTCGTCGGCCGTTTCTGCGACAACGCCCATATCGTGTGTGATCATGATCGTCGCCGCGCCTGTTTCCCTCTGCGCCACCTTGATCAGGTCCAGAATCTGCGCCTGGACGGTGACGTCCAAAGCGGTGGTGGGTTCGTCGGCAATAAGTATGCGCGGATTGTTAGCGATTGCAATGGCGATGACGACACGCTGCCGCATACCACCGGAAAACTCATGTGGAAAGGCTTTCACACGCTCGTGTGGCTCCGGAATGCCGACCATATCGAGTAGCTCAATAGCGCGTTTCCAGGCGTCGGACTTTGCCATGGAGGAATGGCATTGAATGGCCTCAACGATTTGTTCACCGACGTTGAACACAGGGGTGAGGGACGACAGCGGATCCTGGAAGATCATGCCGATGTCTTTTCCGCGGATGGCGCTCATGTCCTTATCGTTCATGCCGATGAGCTCGCGGCCATCAAGTTTGATTGACCCGGAAATCGCCGCCGAATCGGGCAAAAGACCCATGACCGCCAGAGAAGTGACGGATTTACCTGATCCGGATTCGCCGACGATCCCGAGCGTGCGTCCGGGATAGAGGTCGAAATCAACACCGCGGGCGGCGTGAACAGTTCCCGCCTCGGAGGGGAAACGAATGGTGAGTTCACGGACGGAGAGAAAAGGCTTTTCAGCTTTTTCAGTCGACCTCGTCTGAGTAGATGACAACGCTTCAGATGTCATGAGACATGTCCTCCAGCAGCAGAATAGGGATCCAGAGCATCGCGCAGGCCGTCAGCGATAAACGCCATGGAAATTGTCAGGAGTGTAAGGATCAGGGCCGGGAAGTAGAACTGCCAGGGTGATGCGTCGACGGCTCCGGTACCGACTGTTAAGAGAGTGCCCAGGGATACGTCGGGGAGCTTCACTCCTAGCCCGAGGAATGACAGGCCGGTTTCTGTCATCACCGTCGCGGGAACTCCGAGTGCAAATTGAATAATTAAGAGCGAACCAATATTGGGAATCAGGTGCCTAATCACAATGCGGGGAGTGTTGACACCCATATATTGGGCTGCTTTGACATAGTCATTCTGTTTGACCGATAACGCCATCGATCAAATGACGCGCGCCGGATAAATCCATCCGAAAATGATCAGAACTAATATCAATAGCTTCCAGTCGCCACCCGAACCAGACACTAGTAAAGCAATGATCAAGAAGGAGGGAATGGCCAACATAAAGTGAATGAAGGTCAAAATGATCTTTTCCGCGATGCCGCCCAAGAGTGCCGCGATACATCCGATGAGCGCGGAGAGAATAGACACACCGAGGGAGACTGTCACAGCGATGATGAGTGACCGTCCTAGACCGTGGATTGTCTGGGCGAAGAGGTCATTTCCGGAGTCTGAGGTTCCAAACCAGTGTTCAGCGCTCGGGGCAGAGGCGAGGTGGAGAAAATCCGGTTCCTCATAACTCCACTTCGAAAAATATGGTCCAAAAATCGAAGCGAAAACCAGAATAAGAAAACCAATGACGCCGATAAGGGCCAGTTTGTTTCGCGCGAAACGACGCGCGTATAAGGCAGTTTTATGCTGAGCCATTTAACTCACCCTTACCCGGGGATCTAAGATCACGACAGTTATATCTGCGAGAATTGCTGCCACCGCGGTCGTGAAAGCACCGAAGGCGGCAGCGGCTACGGTTCCGTATATGTCATTGTGCGATAACGCCGTAATGAAATAATCGCCCATTCCCTGCCAGGCGAAAATCTTCTCGGTCATAATGGCGCCGGTGAAAATTCCGGGAATGGAGAACGCCACTGAGGTAGCCACCGGAATAATCGACGTCCGCAAGGCGTGTTTCCGGATAGCTTTACGCCGGGGCAGACCTTTGGCCCGGGCCGTGCGGACATAGTCGGCGTTGAGATTATCGAGGAGCAGTGAGCGCTGCATCATGTGGTAGCCCGCGTAACTCACCAACAGGAGTGAGAACGTCGGTAGCGCGACGTGTTGAAGAAAGTCGAGGAGCGTCGGAAAGAATCCGTGGACGCCATATTTCGATGCGCCGGTGACATAAAAAATTCGGGAACCAGTGATTCGGTTGACCCATAAACCAAATGCCACCGTAATGATCGATGCGACAACGATGTGGAGGTTCATGGTGACAATCGAAATTCCTTGCCAAATACGATCGCCCATTTTGTATTGATTACTGGCGGTATATACGCCGATAGCGACGCCAATGATGACGGATAACACTGTTGCTAACAGAAGAAGTTCTGCCGAGACCCAAATACGAAATGAAATCTGCTGGTTAACAGACTCGCCGAGGGGAGACTCTCCCCAGTCCCAGTGAAACAAGATATTTGATAACCATGTCCACCACCGCTCGAAGAGTGGGGTGTTATCAGAGAGATTCAGCGGCTGAAGTGCGTTGAATTTGATCCTCTGGCAGCGGAGGTCGTCTGCCGACATAGTTTGACTTGGGATCTAGGAATGCGGTTGCAAGGAAGAATGTGATGTTAGTGGCAATGAAGATGATGGCGAGCCATCCGCCTAGCTTCTTCACCAAATATTTCGTCATAGTCAGGGGCCTCATCGTCACGAAGACAAGCTTTACGCATTGAAATGTAAAACTGATTGATGACGAGGCGTCGCTAAATGTCGAAACAAAGAGGTTACAAAATGTTTCGGTTGTATTACGTCGCGGTCTCTATCAAGCTGAGCTGGAAGAACATGACTACGATTCGTGACGTTGATCGTGGCCACTCGGGCTGTGGGGCTACCGTCCGGGGGTAGTTCGATATCGGGAG
Source organism: Corynebacterium sp. c7Ub_26 (assembly GCF_053760365.1). Classification (NCBI taxonomy): domain Bacteria; kingdom Bacillati; phylum Actinomycetota; class Actinomycetes; order Mycobacteriales; family Corynebacteriaceae; genus Corynebacterium; species Corynebacterium sp. c7Ub_26. Next base: position 595,716 of record NZ_JBSNBL010000001.1, read on the forward strand.
AGAAGGGGTAGACTAACGCCGTTGCGGTGGCCGCGGCCACCCACATGACAGATATATCCACTAATGATGGGAGAAATAATGACTTCACCACTCAAAGTCGGTGTCATCGGTGCTTCGGGGAATGTAGGACAGACACTCGTTGCGGCATTGAAGGGGGAGTCAGACCTTGAACTCGTTGCTGCGGTTGACCGCGATGATTCTTTGGACACGTTGGTTGATTCAGGTGCGGAAATCGCCATCGATTTCACGTCACCCTCAGCTGTGATGGATAACGTTAAATTCCTCATTGACCATGGAATTCACGCAGTCGTCGGAACGACCGGGTGGACTGATGATCGTTATGACCAGGTCCGCGAATGGCTCAAGGATTCGCCTAAGATAGGTGTCTTAGTTGCCCCGAACTTCGCTATCTCCGCAGTATTGACGGAGAAATTAGCGGAAATAGCTGCGCCGTATTTCGATTCTGCTGAAGTGGTCGAGATGCACCACCCAGGCAAGAAGGATGCGCCGTCGGGTACTGCCATTCACACAGCACAAACAATTGCTCAGTCGAGGGACAAGGCTGGTTGCGGCGATCAGCCGGACGCTACCGAGCAAGCACTTGACGGAGCCCGTGGAGCGTCGGTAGACGGAATTCCTGTCCACGCCATCAGGATGAAAGGTGCTGTTGCACACGAAGCGGTTATTTTCGGCTCCCAGGGGCAGAGTTTGACGATCCGTCAAGATTCCTATGACCGCACCTCATTTGTTCCTGGTGTTTTCCTGGGCGTGCGTAAAGTGCCTGAACACCCAGGCTTAACCATCGGTTTGGATTCTTTCTTGGGGCTGTAAATGGCAACACCTAAGCCATGTGAAGTGTCTCTTATTGCCCATACGTCTTTTACTCTCCCGTCGGGGATGGATTTGGGCTTTATTAAAGACTCTTCCGATGCGGATTCATTAGTCGAGTTTGCTGGTCGCGCCTGCTATGAAACATGGGATCGCCCGAACCCCCACACGGCCTCGAATGAAGCCTATATTCGGCACATCATGGAGGTAGGGCATACCGCTCTCCTTGAACATCCGACGGCGACGTTTTATATCCGGGGGCTTTCCCGGGGATGTGCCCATGAATTTATGCGGCACCGTCACTTGTCGTTTTCTCAACTCTCGCAGCGGTTCACGCCGGACGATGACATTGATGTCGTTGTTCCCGCAGAAATTGCGAAAGACAAACAGTTAACGGATTTGTTCCTCGAAGCGTGTGATGTAGCCAGAGATACCTTTTCGGAGCTACTGAGCAGCCTCGAGAAAAAGACTCCGGGCGGGGCGTCGGGACGTGTGAATGCCCTCTTGCGTCAGAAGCAAGCACGGCAAGCAGCACGGGCGATTTTGCCGTCGGCAACCGAAACTCGCTTGGTTGCCACGGGGAATTTCCGGACGTGGCGTCACTTTATTGGGATGAGAGCGACAGAAAATGCGGATCAAGAGATCCGGCACTTAGCTATTGCGATCTTGAAAGAGCTTCAGTCGGTGGCACCTCATGCGTTCGGTGATTTTTCTGTGACCGAGCTCAGCGACGGAACTGAGGTCGCGACAAGCCCGTTTGTTAGTGAAAGCTAGTTGTTTGTGCCCGTGCCCCACGGGTACCCTTGACCGATATGAGCACTGGTATTGCAACACGGGCCGGCGCCGAAACTTTCGGAACTATTGCCGTAGCAATGGTGACGCCCTACGATAGCGACGGTCACGTCGATATATCCGCAGGAGTGTCGTTGGCTAAGCACCTCGTTGATCAAGGGTGTGATTCCCTGGTTCTCGCTGGGACTACAGGAGAGTCCCCGACGACGACCGTCGAAGAGAAGTTGCGGTTGCTCAAGGCTGTTAAACAAGAGGTGGGAGATTCCGCCCGTATTATCGCGGGGTCGGGAACAAACAATACGGCGACGAGTATCGAGTTATCCCGTGCTTCGGCAGAGGCTGGCGCGGATGGACTCCTCGTTGTGACTCCGTACTATTCGAAGCCAAGTCAAGAGGGCATTTTTCAGCATTTTACGGCTGTTGCCGACGCTGTGAACGTACCCGTCATGATTTATGACATCCCATCGCGTAGTGTTATTCCGGTTGCGAAGGAGACGCTGGCGCGCTTGTCTGAGCACCCGCGTATTGCAGCTGTTAAGGATGCGAAAGGGAATCTCGCAGAGGCCTTGGAGCTTATTCAGTCCACTGAATTGGCCTGGTATTCCGGAGACGATCCCATCAACCTTCCGTGGTTGTCGGTTGGTGCAACGGGCCTTATCTCTGTCGTCGGACACATTGCTGCTCCCGTGCTGAGAAGAATGTACGACGCGTATGATTCCGGAGATCTCCCTGAAGCTCAGCGTTTATCAGCATCGTTGTCCCCGCTCTATCATGCGCAAGCACGACTCGGCGGGGTTAGTTTTGCCAAAGCAGCTCTGCTCTTGCAGGGCATTAATGTAGGAGAACCTCGTTTGCCTCAAATTTCTCCCAGTCCGTCACAGCTCGATGAGCTTGCTGATGATATGCGAAAGGCTGGTGTTCTGTAGTGCCAGATAACCGCACTCGCGGTCGGCGATCGACGCGTAAGGCCGGGTCGCCTGATGTTGACGCAGATCAGCGTCCAGAGTTCACAGAGCCGAAAGCCACTACACGTAGTCAGTCCTCACCATCCTCCGATGACAATCAAGGCCACGCCGACGGCAACAAAGGCAATGGACGTGATGGAAACCGCAATGGTTCATCGGGCCGATCGAACCGTGGTGGCAATAACAAGCACGGTGGCGGCAATGGTAATAAAGGCCGCAACAACCGTGGCAGTAACAGCAAAAACGACAACGGTCGTTCAGAGCGTGGCGGTTCCCGGAACTCGAATAAGAACGGGAAAAACAATCGCCCCAATAAACGAGGCCGTGACCGCAACAGGGGACACAATAAGAACCGCTCTGTCGTGAAATCCATGCAGGGAGCTGACCTCACTCAGCGCCTGCCTGAGCCCCCCAAGGCACCAAAAGACGGTCTGCGCATCGTCGCTTTGGGTGGTATTTCCGAAATCGGCCGCAACATGACTGTTTTCGAGTACCACAACCGGCTTCTCATCATTGACTGTGGCGTTCTTTTCCCAAGTTCCGACGAACCCGGCGTCGATCTGATTCTTCCTGATTTTTCCTATCTGGAAGACAAGATGGATCGTGTCGAGGCGCTGGTTGTTACGCACGGCCACGAGGACCACATTGGTGCGATCCCGTGGTTGCTGAAACTGCGGTCTGATATTCCCATCGTGGCCTCGCGCTTTACGTGTGCTTTGATTGCGGCGAAGTGTCGTGAGCACCATCAGCACCCGAAGCTGATCGAAGTTAATGAGACGTCTCACGAGAAGTATGGCCCGTTTGACCTGCGTTTCTGGAATGTGAACCACTCCATTCCGGATTGCCTTGGTATTGCGCTGAAGACAGGAGCTGGGCTTCTGATTCACACGGGTGATATCAAGCTCGACCAGACTCCGACGGGTGGTCGCCCCACCGATTTGCCGGCATTGTCCCGGTTCGGTGATGAGGGTGTTGACATCATGCTGGCCGATTCGACGAACTCCGCGACGCCTGGTTTCTCCGGGTCGGAGGCGGATGTGGCCCCGACGTTGAAACGTCTCGTTGCCGAAGCGAAGCAGCGCGTCATTATTGCGTCGTTCGCGTCGAACGTGTACCGCGTCCAAGCTGCAGTGGATGCTGCCGTTGCGGCGGGTCGCAAAGTTGCGTTCAATGGCCGGTCGATGATCCGCAATATGCAAATTGCGGAAGAGATGGGCTATTTGGACGTTCCACGAAACACCATTGTTTCTATGGACGACGCCGCGAAGATGGCTCCGCACAAGGTTCTTCTCGTGACGACGGGTACGCAGGGTGAGCCTATGGCAGCACTGTCCCGTATGGCACGGCGTGAACACCGCCAGATCACTGTCCGCGATGGTGACCTCATTGTTCTGTCGTCGTCACTGGTGCCAGGCAATGAAGAGGCCGTCTTCGGCGTGATCAACATGCTCTCGCAGATCGGCGCCCACGTGGTGACCAGTAAAGACGCTAAGGTCCACACCTCGGGCCACGGGTTCGCCGGTGAGCTCTTGTTCTTGTACAACGCAGCGCGCCCGAAGAACTTCATGCCTGTGCACGGTGAATGGCGTCACCTGAGGGCCAACAAGCAACTGGCTATCTCGACGGGTGTTCGTGAGGATCACACCGTGCTGGCACAAAATGGCGTGGTTGTTGATCTCGTGGATAAGCACGCCGATGTTGTTGGACAGATCCCTGTCGGAAACCTCTACGTCGATGGTGTCACCATGGGCGACGTGAACGCTGAGGTTCTGGAAGACCGCGCCCAGATGGGCGAGGGCGGCGTCATCTCCGTCACCGTCGTGATCGATAACCGGACGGGCATGGCGTTGGAGAAGCCTCACGTTGTGGCATCCGGTTTCTCGGACGAGTCGCGCGAGATGATGCATGAGGTCGAGGATCTCGTCGATAACACTCTGCTTGATTTGTCGGGTGAGGGCGAAAACGACCCTTACCGAATGGCTCAGCAGATCAAGCGTCGGATCACCAAGTTCGTGGGTGAGAAGTGGCGTCGGAAGCCATTTGTTGTCCCGACGGTGGTTCCCATGACATCCGACGAGCCGTTAGTGTCCGACGTGACGGGTACACGCGAATCGCTGTGATGTAGGCACTACCTCATAGCCTGGTGAGAGTCCTGGTCCCGTGAAATTGGGGTCAGGACTTTTTCATTATGAGGTGCGTGGTGGGCGGCCACACAGCAGCCATCTAAACGCCCTGCGTAGGTTAATAATGTGAATGATGTGATCTGAGAGTCTAAAGTGGCATGCATGACTGCCCCTCGGAAAACCAGTACACGTAACCGGAAGACTCACCCTGCGAGTTCTACGCGTGCACGGTCCCGGAGGGGTGCGCCAGCATCGAAACCACGAGGGGGCTCCCGACCCGCTAACCGTGGCGAGGAGCTGATTCCTACCCAGGAATTCGAGCGCACAGGCAGCGCATTTTCGGCCGTGGGCTCTGGCCTGGCCGGTTTTTTCAGTAGTACAGCGCGGGGTTTGGGAAGTCTGACCCGCAAAGTCGCTTCCGTCCGAGGACCACAAGGCAGTGTCCGAGGGTCGAATGATGACGATCTTTTAGACGATAGTGCCGACGCTGGTGATGTCCCGGGCGGTCGCAGCTCCGATAGTCATCACCAGAGCCTTGACCGGGAATCACGACGGGGCAGGGGCCGGTTCCGTCGGGCGTCTCGGGCGTCGGAGACCTCAGACCGGCATACTGCCGATAGCGAAGAGAATGTTGACGATTATTCCGAAGGAGAAAACGTGTCGTCGGGGGGACATAGGCGTGGTGGCAGCACCCGACGGCGCGCGTCCTCCGCACAGCGGGGTGTCGTAGATGAGGGTCGCGACCAGGGTCGTGACGCCTACGCCGACGATGCCGGAGTAGTGATTGGCGGCGGGTACGATACCCCCGCGTTGATCGTCGCGGCCCTCGGACTCATCACCGCTGGATCACTGTGGTTCGGGATTGGCGGTCCGGTGGGTGGCGCCCTGTCCACCGGCCTCATGATGGTCGTCGGCGCAGCTGCGTACCTGGTTCCTGTTGCTCTGTTTTTCGTCGCCTGGGTACTGATGGTGGGCGTGACCGTCCGTCAAGTGAATCATTATCGGTCCGGAGGGGCACTGGCACTGCTGTTGATTGCGATGCTGGGGCTCGCCCACCTTTTCGCGGGCCAACCGTCGACATGGGCAGGTCGGAGCCACGCCGGTGGTGCTATAGGTTTGTTCTCCGGAACGCCCTTGGCAACCGGGTTTTCGGTGTGGCTTGCTGTGCCGATTTTGCTCCTGATTATCGTCTGGTCGGCGATCACACTTGCTGGAACGACCATTAAAGATACGGTTCATGCCGTGTCTGAATGGATGGGCTTCCGATGGGGCAGGGGAGCATACGACGACGCTTCATACGACTCCTGTGGCGCCGACGAGTATGACGAATCCGGTTATGACATCGACGCCGAGAATGAGGGTGCCGGCTATGACGATGGCGCTGGAGTCGATCGTCGGTATGCCCGCTCTGACCGCGACCTGACTCCTTACGATTCAGGGCGCAGGCATTACCCAGCACGCAACGTGCCTTCCGATCCTCGGGTACACAGAGATGGACAGCCCCTCATCGTCGGGGAGGGGTCGCAGAAGTCCTCTTCCCACGCGATTATCGATGACGGCTCCGGGTTTGACGACGATGTGCTGCCCTCGGACGCTCAACAGTACGGCTCGTATGGCAATACGCCGATGGACAACTATCCCTTGGACGAAGATGCTGCGCCGACGCGTGTGTTCTCATCGGGGTCACGGGCTAGTGATCGTGGTCGCTCGTCCCGCAACACTTCGGGGAGAAGGCCTGCGCCGACGCTGGACGATCAACCGACCGACGTTGACATCGCCGGTTTCCATGGTGGTATGCCGACGTCCGTAGACGCTGAACAGCAACGAGATGCTGCGGAGCAACGAGATAGCGTCAACAACACGCGGGTCGACGCCTCTCTCACCGAGGATGACGATGTTCCCTCCGCAGCGAATGAGGGTTCGTCTCAATCGTCGGCAGTAAAAGTTAATGCTGCGGGTGAAGGCGCACCTGAGCTGGTGGACGATGGCGACGGTGGACACGGCGAGAGCAGTACGGACGCGGTCAGTGTCAGTCGTGAGGCCATGCGTCGGGCAATTGTTGCGCGGTCGGGTATTGATGCGGCAAGTAAAGCGCCCGGGAAAAAGCAATCGCAGCGTGCCTCGGCGGCGTCGAAGTCGGCCTCGGGGAGCCAAGACCGCAGTACTGCCGCATCGTCATCGGAGGCGGGACATCACTATGAGCTGCCTAGTGCGGATCTGCTCATTCCGGGCAAAGCGGCGAAGACTCGGACCGAAGCCAATGACCGGATGATTGCCGCGATTTCGGAGACCTTCTCGGAGTTTAAGGTCAATGCGAAGGTCACCGGTTACTCGCGTGGGCCGACAGTGACGCGGTATGAGGTTGAGCTCGGGCCGGGCGTCAAGGTATCCAAGATTACAAACCTGCAGTCCAACCTGGCTTATGCGGCAGCGACGGACAACGTGCGTCTGCTCACCCCGATCCCCGGCAAGTCTGCGGTGGGGATTGAGGTGCCGAACGCCGATCGTGAAATGGTTCGGCTCTCTGATGTTCTGCATGCTCCTGAGGTCATGCAGAACACTGACCCGATGCTGATCGGCCTGGGTAAAGACATCGAAGGCGATTTCGTCGCCCACTCGATAGCGAAGATGCCTCACTTGCTGGTGGCTGGTGCTACCGGTTCAGGTAAGTCTGCATTCGTGAACTCCATGCTGGTCTCCTTGCTGACGCGCGCGACGCCGGAGGACGTTCGTCTGATCCTGGTGGATCCGAAGATGGTGGAACTCACGCCATATGAGGGAGTACCGCACCTCATCACTCCAATTATCACTCAGCCCAAGAAAGCTGCGAGCGCGCTGCAGTGGTTGGTTGATGAAATGGAACAGCGTTACATGGATATGAAGTCCGCCGGTGTCCGGCACATCAAGGACTTCAACCGCAAGGTGGAGACGGGCGAGTACACAGCTCCTCTCGGCTCTGAACGCGAAGTCAAGCCTTACCCCTTTATCGTCTGTGTAGTCGATGAGCTCGCTGATCTGATGATGACGGCTCCAAAAGAGATTGAGGACTCGATTGTCCGGATCACCCAGAAAGCTCGTGCCGCGGGTATCCACCTAGTATTGGCGACGCAGCGCCCGTCGGTCGACGTTGTCACCGGCTTGATTAAGACGAACGTTCCCTCGCGCCTGGCCTTCGCGACCTCGTCGCTGACAGACTCGCGAGTCATCCTTGACCAAGGTGGGGCTGAGAAGCTCATTGGCATGGGCGATGGCCTGTTTATTCCCCAAGGCGCGGGCAAGCCGATGCGTATCCAGGGTGCGTTTGTCACTGACACTGAGGTGCAGGCCGTCGTCGATGCGGCGAAGGCTCAGCGTGAGCCGGAATACGATCCCAAGGTGGTCGAGCAGGCTGAATCCTCGAAGAAGAAGATTGACGAGGACATTGGCGACGATCTCGAGGACCTGTTGCAAGCCGTCGAGATCGTTGTGACCAGCCAGTATGGCTCGACATCGATGTTGCAGCGCAAGCTTCGCGTGGGATTTGCTCGGGCTGGTCGCTTAATGGATTTGATGGAGTCACGCGGAATTGTTGGCCCGTCAGAAGGGTCGAAAGCGCGTGAGGTGTTGGTGAAACCGGAGGAGCTGGACACCATTTTGTGGATGATCAAAGGTGCCGATCCCGCTGAGGCGCCGAAAGAAGACCCGAGTGACAACGAGGGAGCTGACGCTGCACCAGGCGGAGCTTCCGCCTCAACGACAAAAGTAGTGAGCGCCAACCCGTCGAGCGGCATCGTCTGATTGGGTACTCGTTTCTTCCGGCCTGTAATGCTGTCTTGGCTGGTTGCGCCCCATGATCGTGGTTTTTACACATGGTTCATGTACCCTCTAGTAGCTGGAGGGGAGTATCCCCGTCGCGTTGGTGTCGTCAACACGGTGCCTGTGTTCGTGTGGAGTATGTGAGTAGGTGAACGAGCACAGCAGCACCCGGTATCAACGGCTAGGCCGATCATGATCAGCCGAGGGCACACGGCTTTCTGTGTAAGACAGAAGGCGGTGCGTCCGCGTGGTTGTCAATGGTCGATGTTGTGGTGAGCCTAGTGGGAAAGACCTCCGGTCCTTGGTAATGACGACCGGAGGTATTTAATGCATGTAGATGGGTTAACGTGGGCGATCACAATCGTCGTCCTCGTTGGAATTTTGTTGGTCGATTTCGTCGGGCACGTCCGGCGGGACCACACACCCAGCATGAAAGAAGCTGGCTTGTGGTTGGGCATGTACGTCGGTCTGACCACGATATTTGGGATCTTCTTGTGGGTGTCCTGGCCGGCCCCGGGGGATCCACACAAGCACGGGCTTGAGTTTTTCTCTGGTTACTTCACTGAGCTGAGCCTGAGCATCGATAATCTCTTCATTTTCGCCCTAATTATCAGCTCGTTTAAAGTTCCGCGAGAGTTGCAACAAAAAGTCCTGGCCTATGGCATCGCGCTGGCGATCGTCTTTCGCGGTATCTTCATCGCTCTGGGCGCTGCAGCGATTAACGCGTGGTCGGATATCTTCTATTTATTCGGTATCTTCATGCTGTACACGGCCATCAAATTGGTGGTCGACGAAGTCCGCGACGCGCCAGAAACCGATGTTGATGACATGTTCGTTGTTCGGACGCTCCGCCGCTTCGTTCCGGTGTCGTCCGAGTTTGTTGGCCACAAAATGGTGGCAAAAGTGAATGGCAAGCGCATGGTCACGCCAATGTTGCTGGCGCTGGTGACCCTCGGTGCTATCGACCTTCTCTTTGCCCTGGACTCGATTCCCGCGATCTATGGCTTAACCCAGGAACCGTACATCGTGTTCACAACCAACGTCTTTGCTCTCATGGGGCTTCGTCAGATGTACTTTTTGCTCGACGGCCTCTTGGAGCGTCTGGTCTATCTTCCGTACGGTCTCGGTGTCATCCTCGGTTTCATTGGCGTGAAACTACTGTTCCACGCCTTGGAGGAGAACAATCTGCCCTTTATTAATGGCGGTGAAGATGTCCACGTTCCAGAAATCTCGACAGTTTTGTCATTGGGTGTCATCGTCGTTACGCTGACCGTGACCGTGGTAGCGAGCGTTATTAAGGATCGCCGGGATCGTGAGGCCGGAGGTATCTCCGTCCGTAATCGCATGTGAGGTCCGTCGAACGATACGGGTGGCTGCTAACCAATTTTGGTGATAAAACGGTTTCATCGTTGTAGTAAGCGGTAAGGTTTAAGTGTGAACGCGTCAGACGACAAGGCTCATGGGCCGACGGTTTCGGAAGCTGCGAGTGACAACCACGAGGTGAGTGACTATACGCAGCCAGCTCCACGTCACACGCAAGAAAGCGCAAAGCTGCTGAACATTGCCAACGTTCTCACGGTCATCCGCATCGTCTTTATCCCCGTTTTCGTGTGGCTCCTTCTACGGAACGGGGGGGAATCTGCTGCATCGCGTTGGCTGGCCTTGCTCATGTTTATCGCGCTCATGGTCACCGACTTTGTCGACGGACGACTAGCCAGATCACGTAACCTCATCACCGACTTTGGCAAGATTGCGGATCCCATTGCCGACAAGGCTCTGATGATCTCTGCACTGGTGGGGCTAAATATCATCGGCCATCTGTGGTGGTGGGTGACATGTCTGATCGTGATCCGCGAGATTGGTATCACCCTGTGGCGGATGGTGATGCTTCACCGCGGGTTAGTGGTTCCTGCATCTAAGGGCGGAAAGCTGAAGACGGCGCTACAGTCGCTAGCCGTCAGCTTGTTCCTCATGCCTCTGCCCGGATGGACCGACTGGCTCACCGGTATCGTCATGGCCGCTGCTGTCATCGTCACCGTGGTGACTGGTATTCAATATTTGCTCGATTCGCGGCAATCACGAGCAGCATCATCTGCGACGACGTCGGCGTAGTCGCGCGATGTTCATAGTCATCCACTAGTGGATGGAAAGAAGTGGTCTTGGTGTCAAATTCTGCGCCTCAAAGTGCTATTGAGTTCGCTCGCCCTACCGATGACGAGCTGTCTGAGGCCGCCCGACGCGTCGTCCACGGCTTTTCGTCAGCGGGCGTGACTATTGCGTGTGCAGAATCGTTAACAGCCGGTTTGTTGAGCGCGACGCTGGCGACCGTGCCCGGCGCGTCGGCCGTCTTACGTGGCGGCATCGTCGTGTATGCGAAAGAGCTTAAAGCGAGCCTTGGTGGGGTGCCCCGTGACGTCCTCGACGCCGACGGGGCAGTGGCACTAACCACCGCGCGGTACTTAGCCGCTCATATCCGCGAGACATGCGGGGCCACGCTTGGGGTCGCCCTCACCGGTGTTGCTGGGCCAGAGTCTCAAGAGGGCAAGCCGGTAGGACAAGTATTCATCGGCATCGCTGATGGAAAGGAAGCCACTGCGCAGCTTGCTGGTAATGTGCTTTTTCGCCACAATTATGCAGATAAACGAGCTACGTCGGATATCCTTATCGGTGGAGATCGTGAGACGATTCGACGCTTGTCTGTATCCGCGGCGTTATCTTCGTGCTGCGACTGGTTAGCGGAATTCGATATCGATGGGAAATAGCGTCGACGGAAGACAGCGTCGATAGAAAATAGCAATGATGGGAACAAAAGTGGGCAAAGATTCGTTACACACAGTGATGAGAACTCAGACCACCGTTCTAGATAATCCTGCTCTTTTTCCGCACCATCAATCACAGGGCAATAGCCCCGTACTCAGCCACGACCGTGAGACCCCTCTCGACGGCACTATCGGTTCGTCGGCGGGAACACCTGAACCTCTCCTGCGTGAGACGCTGGGTGAGGCGCTCCGAGCTTTCCGTGTTCGTGCGTCGATGACACTTAGGGAGCTATCGGATGTTGCGTCGGTGAGCCCCGGTTACCTGTCAGAGATTGAACGTGGCCGTAAAGAAGTGTCGTCTGAACTCTTAGCCTCTGTCTGCCATGCTCTTGGAGTCTGCGTTTCAGATGTTCTTCTGGAGTGCATTAGCATTATGGCCCTGGAGGCGGAAGCAGTTGATTTCAGGCACGAGCTCGACGCCACCGTGTAGTAGTCACCCACGTGCTCTGTGCCATCCTTGTTGTTCATCCACGTTGTTATTGTCAGCATCGGTTGCTGAGCAGCTCTGTGTAGAAAGGTCCCGGTTTTCACGATGGCGAACCCGTTTTCAAAAGGGTGGAAGTACTTGATGGCTCTCTTCGACAACAAGATCGAAGAGAAGGCTGATCCGAAAGTACAAATTGAGCAGTCCATTCAGGCTGCGAAGGAACAACACCAGGAACTGTCGAAACAGGCCGCAGCTGTCATTGGCAACCAGCGTCAACTGGAAATGAAACTTAACCGACAGCTGGCAGAGGTGGAAAAGCTGCAGGGCAATACCCGCCAGGCTCTGTCATTAGCGGATAAAGCCCGGAGTGAAGGTAATTCATCGAAGGCTGTCGAATACGAAAACGCAGCGGAGGCTTTTGCCGCGCAATTGGTGACGACAGAGCAGTCGGTAGAAGATCTCAAACAGCTCTATGATCAGGCTTTACAGCAAGCCCAGCAGGCAAAAGCCGCGGTTGAACGTAATGCGATGGCCTTGAAGCAAAAGACTGAGGAGCGCACAAAGCTCTTGAGCCAGCTAGAGCAGGCCAAGATGCAGGAGAAAGTTGCCGATTCGATCTCCTCGATGAACAAGCTGACCGCCAACGACGACTCGCCGAACCTGGATCAGGTGCGGGACAAGATCGAGAAGCGTTATTCGAATGCTTTGGGACGGGCTGAACTGGCGGAGAATTCAGTCGAAAACCGCATGGTAGAGGTACAGCAGGCCAGCGTGCAGATGGCAGGGCACTCTCGCTTGGAAGAAATTCGTGCGTCGATGAATAACGGTGGGCGCTCTGGGTCTAACATTAACCGGAGCATTGCCGGTTCCTCTCAGCGGTTACTGGAGCAGTCGCCCCAGAACGGTAGCGATACTGATAATTCCGTTCATGGGGAATTCACCCGCTCTTCCCAGGGCGGCGACAATGTCTCGCAGGATGCAGTGGCTGAGAAGCTGCGGCAGTTACGCGAAGGGAACTAACCTGCCATAGCTACGTTCATAGGCGCGGTAGTGAGGGGGTCGCTACCGTGCTTTTTCAGTGCCTACCCCTGAGAGTCAGGCTCCGACGACGTCGGATCCCAGTCATCAAATCCGCGGCTTTCTAAGGCTTCTCCCATTGCTTCGGCACGTCGAATCGAGTGGATAATGACCGGCAAAGCGAAAGCACGTAGTCCCCGCGAGGATCGAGCACGGCGAGCTTCAATGACCACGCGGATGTTTTCCATCTGAAGGGGGATTAGGCGGATAGTGATGGCAATGGCCACGCTGATTGCGTTCACAGGGACGTGAAAACGCGCAAGGGGGCGGAGAGCTCGGTCGAGCGACTCGATCATGTCGCCGATTCGCGTTGTCAGAGTCAAAATTAATGCCAGAGCTACGCTGACCAACAATGATGTGGCCAGTGACAGAGCCGACCACCATCCCGCGCTCCAGGCCTGAAATACGGTGATAAACGCAAGAATAGGGATCACGGGCAATAACTGCGATGCTGCGACGCTGAGTGGTATGCGGGCGAGGGCGAAAACACCGACGGTCACGAGGACTTCAATTCCGAGAATCGCTAGGCCGAGTGTGGTGACGTGGCTCCCTATCGTCCGTGACAGGACTGTGATAACCACCACCATCACCATGATGAACATAATCTTCGTGGTGGGTTTAAGCCGGTGGACGACGGTATTTTTATCAACATAGTGGCCGAGAGGCATAGTCAACCACTGTCGGGGAGTACGAGAATTACTCTTGTTCTTCATCTTTGTCAGGCTTGGTCCCTAGCGCGCATTGCTTCCTCGTATGTTTTACACACCTCATTCGCGGGCCCATCCGCTCGGATATGTCCACCGTCGATCCAGAGTGCACGGTCGTAATCGGACACAAAATCTAAGTCGTGGGTAACGACAATTAATTGTTGGGGGAAGCTATCGAACAAGCGTCCAAGTTTGAGCCTGTTGGATAGATCAAGAAGCGTTGTTGGTTCGTCAGCAATAATGGTGAGTGGTTGCCCGATGAGCACCGCAGCTAGTGCCAGCATTTGCTTTTCGCCACCGGATAACCGATACGGCGATGCCTGCGCACGGTTATCCAGCCCAAATCGGCTGAGCATCGCCATGACACGAGCGTTCTTTTCACGACGAGAAAGGCGATGGCCATCTACACGTATGTTTCGTAAAGAAAACTCGATATCTTCATACACCGTCGGCATCAATATTTGATTTTCAGCGTCGGAGAAAACAAACCCCACCTTTTTTCTGACATCGCGGCCGTCGGTCTGAGGATTGAGACCATTAACGGTGACTGTTCCGTTATCCGGCGTTCCCAACCCGTTAATCATGCGCACGAAGGTGGATTTTCCGGATCCATTTGCTCCGATAATGGCTATTCGTCGTTCCGAAAGCTTAACGGAAATGTCATTGAGAATTGTGCGTTCATCAAAAGCCACTGTGACATTGTCGAACTGAATAATGGGTGGGGTGACGGATGAATTCATTAGCGAGGTTCGGGTAGTAAACGAGGGAAAGCAGCCGCGACTCCTGAAGCGATGAGTCCGACAACAATCATCTTCACCAGGTCGGGGCCAATAAAGGCGAGTTGGCTTGTCAATGCTGCCTTCAGGCTAAAGCCTTTGATGACAACCATCCATATGGCGCCAAAAAAGTACTGGACGAAAATTCCGAGCACGCTGACAATGACAAAGAGAACCGTCTGGAGTGGCCGACGACGCGGAGTTATTTCTGCGATCGCCCCACATACCCATGCCGAAATCAGGTAACCAATAACATATCCGCCGCTAACGCCAGCGAAAGCTGACAGTGCAGATCGTCCACCTGCAAGTACCGGTAGACCGATAAGGCCGAGAATAAGTACAAGCCCGATGGCAGCTGTTCCGCGGTGTCGTCCGAGAATCATTCCGGCCATAATCGCGATTGCGTTCTGCATGACAATAGGAACGCCGGCCACTCCTATCGGGATAGAGACGAAGGCCATTGCTATGAAGAGTGCGGCAAAGACTGCTACATATGCGACGTCCCGGCTCGACCATGAAGATCGGCGTGATAATTGCTGGTGGGGAGCAGAGGTGGAGGTAGAACCAGCGTTATGTGTTTTATCACCCATGGCTGACATCGTAATAAAAAGTATGGCTAACACTAGTATTGCTCGACGAATGAACGTTAATAGTGGCTCGCGGCTGATAGCGGGTTGGTGGGCGGTGGCGTTTTGAATCGAACATACGTTTGTGTATGATGAAGAGCGGTGTTGCCGTGTCCGACGCCAGAATATTCTCTATCTTGGAACCAGAACCGGAGTAACATCGTCTATTCCGTGTGATGAGGACAGTCGTGCTGGTCTGAGAACGTATTGTACTGTGACCGGGCGAGTGGCTGTCATCAGGTACATGTTGTGTTGTTAGGTCAGGTTGCTAGATACCAGCGGTAGTGCTCTGACTTCGATGAAGGATTGGTGGACAATGGCAGGTAAAACTGCAACGAAAAAGAAAACAAATCAGAGTAGTGGCGACGGACGCCTGAAAGCCCTCGATACGGCTTTAGCGAAGATCGAGAAGGATTTTGGTAAAGGCGCGGTTATGCGTTTGGGGGATGATAAGCGTCCTCCGATTAGCTCGATCTCATCAGGCAACATTGCGATTAACGTTGCATTAGGGATTGGCGGATTCCCCCGCGGCCGAGTTGTAGAAATTTACGGCCCAGAATCGTCAGGTAAGACTACGGTTGCTCTTCACGCGATTGCTGAAGCTCAAAAAGACGGTGGCATTGCTGCTTTTATCGACGCTGAGCACGCTCTGGATCCTGAATATGCCCGCAAGCTCGGGGTCGATACCGACGCGCTGCTTGTTGCGCAGCCGGACACAGGTGAGCAGGCTTTGGAGATTGCCGACATGCTCATCCGCTCGGGCGCTTTAGCCATCATCGTCATCGACTCGGTGGCTGCACTAACCCCGAAGGCGGAAATTGACGGCGAGATGGGCGATAGCCATGTGGGGCTTCAGGCTCGTTTGATGAGCCAGGCTCTTCGAAAGATGACAGGCGCGCTGTCTCAGTCGGGCACAACCGCCATTTTCATCAACCAGCTGCGAGAAAAGATCGGTGTGATGTTTGGGTCGCCTGAAACCACCACCGGTGGTAAGGCGCTGAAATTCTACGCTTCCGTTCGCTGTGATATTCGCCGTATTCAGGCACTGAAAGATGGCCAAGACGTTATTGGTAACCGGACGCGACTAAAAGTTGTCAAGAACAAGGTGTCGCCGCCGTTCAAGGTTTCCGAGTTCGACATCCTTTATGGCGAAGGTATTTCGCGGGAGGGTTCGATTATTGACCTGGGCGTTGACTACGGCATTATCAAGAAATCAGGCTCCTGGTACACCTATGAAGGCGAACAGCTCGGCCAGGGTAAAGAAAAGGTCCGCGATTATCTCAAGAATAATAGTGACCTCGCCGGGACTATTGAAGATAAAATCATGAGGGCCGCGAAGGTCGGACCGTACGCGAATGTCACTGATGATGATGCGGCGGAGTCAGAAAGCACCAGCTCTGATGACGACCCGATCGATGTCGTCCCGAATGTAGACTTCGATGACGACGACGAATAGATGCGAAAGGGCTAAATTAGGCGATGCCTAAGTCCAGTGACAGTGATAACTCTGCTGAGTCCACCGCTGACATTATCGGGCATCTCAGTGAAGCCATCTCTCGCGTGGATCCCAGCAGATCTATTGCGCAAGAAGAAAATGCTGTCCGACCTGTTAGATCGCGAGCATTGCGCCTGTTGGATCACCGGGCTAGATCAGAGCAGGAACTGAGGGATCGTCTCCTTGAAGCCGAGTTTCCCCAGGCTAGCGTGGATACCGTCATTGCCGACCTTGCCGAAAGCGGACTGATTGATGACCGCCGATTTGCCGAAGAATGGGTAAGACAACGCAGGACACGTCGCGGAAAATCTCGCCGTGTCCTGCGCGAAGAACTCCGAAGAAAAGGGGTTTCCGATGCCGACTGCGATCATGCGTTAGCCGAGGTCAGTGACGACGATGAACAGAAATTAGCTCGTCACGTTGCCGAAGACCGTGCGCGGCGGATTCGGACGGTTCCCGCTGATCGGAAAGAAAAATATGCCCATCTCCGACGGATTGCCGCGGCGCTGGCACGACGGGGCTTCCCGGCGGGAGTGTCACAGCGGATCGCTCATGACGTCGTGGAGGAGAGAATCACCGAACTGAGCAGCGATCCCGATGGTGAGTAACACCGCCAGGAACCCTCATACCGCCGGGAATTATTCGAACGTACTGCGTAGATCGCGGTGGGCCGGGTCATGCCAGTCGACCACGGCTTCATCCTTGGTCTCCACTCCCTGTTCTTTCTGGTGGGGAACATGGGCCACAATATTGCGCCGAGCACGCCCAGCCCGCAGCTGAAGCTCGATTCGCTCCGCGAACTTCGTCAGCCCAATGTTGACGATGATCATGATCACTGCAACAACAACGAGCGCCGCGAGGAAGTTTCGGTAATACGAAGCCGACTGAATGCCAGACCTCACGACTTCCACATACCCGATCTGATAGCCCAATGCGGAGTCCTTGAGAGCAATCACCATCTGAGCGATCAAGGCGGGGAGCATCGAGGCCACAGCCTGAGGAAGAAGGATGATTCGCATCGTCTGCCGGTGAGTCAAACCCAGCGCCAAAGCAGCTTCCGATTGCCCGCTTGGAAGCGCCTCAATCCCCGAACGAAGGACCTCGGCAATGACCGCGCCGTTATACAGCGTCAACCCAAAAACAACGGCAGCGAAAGCCAACTGCTCTGAAGAGAACACCGCATATTCAGCGAAAAGCTGGTAGGCGAAGATCATCAAGATCAACACGGGAATAGCGCGGAAGAACTCGACAATTACCCCGCAGATCCGGCGAACGATCCACCGATGATGCAAACGCCCAGTCCCCAGCACCGCCCCAAGAAGCATAGCCAAAATAATGGAAACAAAGGCGGCTTTCAGCGTTCCCCACAGACCGGGGAGAATATACGTCGTCCAGGTGGTCGACTTAATAAACGGATCCCACTTGGATGCATCCAACTGACCATTCTTGGCCAGCACTGAGATCGTCCACCCGATGACCAGAGCGGCAACCACGACAGTAATGGCCGTGAGAATGCGGTTGATCTGACGCCCGCGTGGGCCAGGGTTGTCATAAAGGACAGTTGCGCGAGTACTCACTATCGTTTCACCGCCAATCGTTTATCAGCCCAGCCGAAGAAAAGCCCCATGGGCAGGGTCAAGATGATAAAGCCGAGAGCAAAAATGCCGAACACCAAGAACAACTGGTCGGCGTGGTTCTCGATCGTCGATTTCATCAACAGAGATGCCTCGCCCACACCGATGACGGACGCGATAGTCGTGTTCTTGGACAACGCAATCAGGGTGTTGCCCAATGGAACAATCGACGCGCGAAAAGCCTGGGGAAACACGATGGCAGAGAAATTCTGTCCAAAAGACAGCCCCAGTGATCGGCCAGCTTCCGCTTGCCCGAAGGGGACCGTGTTGATGCCCGCCCGCAAAGATTCGGCGACAAAAGCCGAGGTATAGATGATAAAGGCCAGGACTGCCAACCAGAAGTTGTTGTTTTTAATGAAGTTGTCGTTCTCGGGGGCAAGCGTCAGGCCCAAGTTTTGGTAGAGCCCAATCGATGAGAACAACACAATCAGCGTCAGGGGAGTATTCCTCGACACAGTAATGAACAGTGACGATAAGGTGCGCAATATCCCGACGGGGCACACCCGCATGGCGGTCAGAATGATGCCCAGGATCAGTGAACCGATCCCTGAGTACACCGTGAGTTTGATGGTGACCCAGAATGCAGGCCATAGCGTATCGCTGAGGTCACCCCATAAAGTCGTTGTCTCCATTGATCCCCCTTATCCCTTCTGCAAAAAGCTGAGATCGCCGATGGCGGGTTCATCGCCCACGGGGAAGTCGTTGCCAAGATTCTTGTGAACAATGGACGCGTAAGCTCCAGACGCCCACATGTCTTTCAGGGCATCGTTGATTGCCTCGGTCGACTTGGTGTCACCCTTCGCATGCCCGATCCCGTAGTGCTCATCGGTCCACCACGATCCGTCATCCTGTTTCATATCGACAACGCGGAACTCGCCCGGGTACTGAGTTGCGAACCCGTACAAAATGGTGGCGTCGGTGGTCAGGGCGTCAACCTTCTTTT
The DNA here is from genome assembly GCF_053760365.1 of Corynebacterium sp. c7Ub_26. Classification (NCBI taxonomy): domain Bacteria; kingdom Bacillati; phylum Actinomycetota; class Actinomycetes; order Mycobacteriales; family Corynebacteriaceae; genus Corynebacterium; species Corynebacterium sp. c7Ub_26. The sequence goes on from NZ_JBSNBL010000001.1 coordinate 614,723, forward strand.
GGTGGAGCGCTTCCACACATGACGAGTAGGAATCGAACTCCTGTAATTGGACGTCGGGGAGTGCCTCTTTGACCTTCTGGGCGGGAGTGGACCCACTCACAGAGCACAAACGTTTCCCTCTATTCAGGTCTGTCAGAGATTTGATCCCCGTGTCCTTATCCCTCACCAGTAGCGCCTGATGAGTGACCAGGTATGGCCCACCAAAAGCGACAGCATTCGCGCGTCCTTTGTTGATGGAATACGTGGCCGTAATCATGCCCACTTCGCCATTCTTAATCAGCGTTTCTCGCTGCGCAGACGGCGTTTCGCGCCACGTTATCTTCGGCTTATCCCAACCGTTTTTCTCTGCGATGTGGTTAATGACATACCGCGAGACATCTGGATCCACACCGACGAATTTCTTATCCGGTGTGCGCATTCCCATACCCGGCTGGTCATATTTCGTGCCGACGACGATATGCCCGGCTTTAATTTCGTCGAGGACACTCACGGGCTCCGACGACCCACACGCGGTGAGCGTCGGGGTGACGAAAACAAGGGCAGTCACCGCGGCCACCACCGCGCGCACGCGGGTGTGGCGTCGGCACGTGCCCCGTCGGAAATAAGTAACAAACTGGCCGATATGACGGCCGGCGAACTGCATTCGTGTCATTCTTCACGCCCCCTTTTAATGACCGAGGATCTTGGAGAGAAAATCTTTGGCCCGGTCCGTCTGGGGATTCGTAAAGAATGATTCCGGATCGGCGTCTTCGGCGATGGCGCCATCGGCCATAAACAACACACGATCAGCGGCTCGTCGGGCGAAACCCATCTCGTGGGTCACGCACACCATCGTCATACCCTCTCTAGCCAGTCCGACCATGACGTCGAGAACCTCGTTCACCATCTCCGGGTCGAGAGCAGACGTCGGCTCGTCGAAAAGCATGATTTTGGGGTCCATGGCGAGGGCGCGTGCAATGGCAACACGCTGCTGTTGGCCACCGGATAACTGGGCAGGATACTTGTGAGCCTGGCTATCAATATCGACCCGTCGGAGCAGAGCCATAGCCCGATCCTTAGCTTGGGCCTTACTCCGTTTCCGCACTTTGATAGGGCCAAGAGTGACATTGTCGAGGATGGTCTTGTGCGAAAACAGATTGAACTGTTGGAAAACCATGCCGACTTCCGCCCTCAGCCGAGTCAGGTTCTTCCCTTCTTCAGGAAGCGCTTCGCCATCGATCACGATCTCGCCATCGTCGATAGTCTCGAGCCGGTTAAGCGTTCGGCATAGAGTCGATTTCCCCGAACCTGAGGGGCCGAGAATAACCACGACCTGTCCTGCAGGAATTGTCAGATTGATATCGCGGAGCGCGTGGTAGTCGCCGAAATACTTGTTGACATGGGACATAGAGATCATCGGCGGGCGATGCCCAGGATCTTTGACAGCCGTTTCAGCGTCGGGATGAGGTGCAGAGCTGTCTGCAGCGTGTGCGGGAATGGACTGTGTCGACGGCGCTGTGACGTCGGATCCGGAAACTTCTGGCATACGGAAAAACTTAAAGGGTTTCTTTAGCCAAAGCTGTGTGGGAAACAAAAACTTAACAACACCGTAACCAATTCCCCGTCTGTCGGGGGTGACCAGTACGATAGTCCGCGATGAACGGCACAACCCCTGATATGTCAATTAATCATTTACAGACCATGAACTATTTCACAGCTTCGCCTCATTCTTCGGTTTCGACGACGACCACCCGTCCGCGCACCTACGAGGTGCGTACTTTCGGGTGCCAAATGAATGTGCATGACTCGGAGCGGCTGGCCGGGCTTTTGGAGGAAGCCGGCTACGTGCCCGTTGGCAGCGACGACCCTGCCGATGTTGTTGTGTTCAACACGTGTGCAGTACGTGAAAATGCGGATAACCGGCTGTATGGCACCTTGGGCCAACTGAAATCTGCCAAGGACACAAAGCCCGACATGCAAATTGCGGTCGGGGGGTGCATGGCGCAGAAAGACAAGGATGTCGTTGTTAAGCGAGCACCTTGGGTCGACGTGGTGTTCGGTACCCACAACATTGGGAAGCTCCCGACTCTTCTGGCGCGTGCTGCCCACAATCATGAAGCCCAGGTGGAAATTGCTGACGCGTTAGAGCAGTTTCCCTCGGTCCTCCCCGCGAAACGTGACTCCGCATATTCCGGCTGGGTGAGCGTGTCTGTCGGGTGTAACAACACCTGTACATTCTGCATCGTCCCGAGCCTCCGTGGGAAAGAGAAAGACCGCCGACCAGGTGACATTTTGGCGGAGGTACAAACTCTTGTCGACGACGGCGTGAGCGAAGTGACACTTCTGGGCCAAAACGTCAACGCCTATGGAGTCCACTTTGAAGACCCGACGCTAGAGCGCGACCGCAGCGCATTTTCAAAGCTGTTGCGCGCATGTGGCGATATCGAGGGCCTGGAGCGCGTCCGCTTCACCAGCCCACACCCTGCCGAGTTCACCTCCGACGTCATCGACGCGATGGCGGAGACGCACAATGTGTGCCCGCAGCTGCATATGCCTTTGCAGTCGGGTTCAGACAAGGTGCTCAAAGAGATGCGTCGTTCCTATCGGACGAAGCGTTTTATGAGGATCCTCGACGAAGTTAGTGAGAAGCTCCCTCAGGCCTCGATTACGACTGACATTATTGTTGGCTTCCCTGGAGAAACTGAGGAAGATTTCCAGCAGACACTCGATCTCATCGAAAAAGCACGGTTTACGAGCGCATATACGTTCCAGTACTCGCCGCGTCCAGGGACGCCCGCAGCGGCGATGGAGGATCAGGTACCGAAGGCCGTGGTGCAGGATCGGTATGAGCGACTGGTTGAGTCTCAAGAGCGAATCAGCGCCGAGCTCAATGCCGAGATGGTTGGGGACGTCGTCGAGGTCCTTGTTCAGGCTGACGATGGTCGACGCTCGGCTCAAACACATCGTTTGTCGGGCAGAACACGCGACGGTCGCCTGGTGCACTTTGCCCCTGATGCTGCACCGATGGAAGAAACAGCCCGGGCATGGGATTCCATTGGAGCAACTCCGATGGCACATCCGACGGCTTCCGGCGGAGTTTCCGTTGAAAAGTGCGTGAAACCGGGTGTTGATCGGGCGATCCGCGCAGGAGATGTGGTGTGGGTGCGTATCACCGATTCACGCTCTCACTTCCTGTTGTCTGACTCGGGTGTCCTTGCTCATCGTCGTATGCCGGCGGGGGACCGGACTGAGGCTGCTTCCGCTCCGACGCCACGCGGTGTTGGTCTGGGAATGCCGACGATCAAGACGATGAAAAGGTAGCCAAGCTTGGTAAGAATCACGAATGAGGTTTACGGATTAGGGTAAGAGGCATGGCAATGAAAAAGAGGTCTGGACGTAGTGATGGCGACGGCTCGGCTCAGCGGCATCAACCTGCGAAAAAGCCCCAAGAGATGACGGCTGAGGAGCGCAGAGAAGCGCTTCGAGCTTTCGGCGAAAGCAAACGCGCCAACATCAATGTGGAAGAACGCTTGGCGTCGAGAACCGTGGTAATCAACCGTCAGCTTCCTTTTTTCTTGCTCGGGATGCTGGGGACGTTGTTCGCCATTTTCCTCCCGCACTCGGGGAGCGTGTATGGCTTTGACGTCCTGTTTTACTCCGACCGCGCTCAAGAGATGGTCACCACATGGCCGGAGCGTATCTATGTGTGGTTGGCGCTGGTCGGGGGAATCTTCTTACCGATTGGCGTGATCGTTTCACGCTCCACTCTCGTGGCTTGGGTGACGTGGGTTGTGTCCGGAGTTTGCTGGGTATTCGGTATTTTCGCGATCTGGATGCGGCAGTCACGTCCACCGACAGAGCCGGGATCCGGTCCCTCGTTCGGGCTTATCTTTGGTTTCGCCGCGATCATCGTTATTTTCGCAACCATCTCTACCGTCGTTTTCCGTCGATCAGTCCTCCAGCGCGTTTTGGCAGAAATCCGGCGTGAAGAAGCCGACCGCGATGATGAAGCGCGGGCTGCCCAGCAGCATCTTCGGACGGGATTGACCGTTCAGGAGTACAGGGAGCCGGTGGATAACCGACGTGCACGTGCCAGGGAGCGCGCACACCAAGTGGCGGAAAACCAACGTAAGCGGAAACAGCCGCCCGCGGATAAATAGGACTCCGGTTCAGAACTCCCATAACTCAGAACTAAAGCCCCACGAATCAATAACGGCCACCAGGCCCGGTTACTCGTGGGGCTTTTCAGTTCTCTGTGCTGCTCAGTCCACCATTCGCTCCTTAGTCCACTGCCTGCTGAGCAGTCTGGGCCCACTGTGCCCACTGCTCGGCTTGAGCCCGAAGGTCTGCGGCTTTCTTGTTGTTCCCAGCTTTTTCAGCACTGTCCGCTGCCGCTGAGAGCTCATTGACTTTAGCCTCAAACTGGGCGACGCGAGCCTGCCGTTCGGGATCAGTCTTCCGCCATTGCTCATTCTCGACGTCACTGACCCGATTCTCGAGTGCACGGATTTTATCCTCGAACTCGCGGACACGACCCCGCGGCACGTATCCGATGCTTTCCCACTGCGATTGCAATTCACGAAGAGCTTTCTTAGCAGCGCCCAAGTTCTCCTCAGGGGTAATCTTGTCGCTGTACTGCTCTATGAGCTGGTCTTTCTTCTCAGCGTTGGATTCATACTCACGGTCTTTAGCCTCATTAACGGCCTTCCGTGCCGAGAAGAACGTGTCTTGGGCGTGACGGAAGCGCTTCCACAGCTTGTCATCGATACCACGTGGTGCACGGCCAGCAGCTTTCCACTCCGTCATGAGGTCGCGGAACTGACGCGCGGTGTCTCTCCATTCCGTCGAATCCTGGATCTTCTCCGCTCTCTCGCAGATATCTTCCTTGAGACGACGAGCCTCATCGCGTTTCCGATCCAACTCGGCAAAATGTGCACCGCGGCGCTGCGAAAACTGCTCACGAGCAGCAGAGAAACGCTTCCACAGTGCATCATCCGTTTTCCGGTCGATACCGTGGATGCTCTTCCACTCGTTCAGCATCTCGCGCAGACGATCGCCGGATTCTTTCCACTCCGTCGAATCCGAACCAATGCGCTCAGCCTCGTCGATAAGCTTTTCACGTTGGGCAATCGCGTTCTCCCGGCGCTGTTTCTTTTCAGTTTCGGCCTGTTCAGCGACGGTGTAGCTGTCGTCGATAATTGAACTGAGCTGGTCATAGAGGCCATCGACGTCACCAAGAGCAGCTGATTCGGCGACTTTAGCCTGTAGTTCCTCGGCCGACTTGCGAGTGGTGGCAGCCTCTTCGGGGTGGGTGTGGAGACGTACGCGGAGGATATCCGCCTCAGTTTGCAGACTATCGAAGTGCTTACCGAAGAAAGTGAATCCTTCGCTCTTCGAGCCGGCTTTCCACTCACCGATAGCGCGCTCACCGTCACGAGTGATTAACCAGACTGTTCCATCATCGTCGATACGCCCGTGGTCTTCGGGGTTGTTCGTTCGACGGGGCGGTGTCGTCGTTGCTGCATGGCCAGACATGGATGCCGGTGTGGGATGAGCGCCTCGGGGTCCAGGGATAGGCGCTGAAGGGACCGAAGAAGTAGTCATGGGCCGGTGTTCCTCACTCTTTCTTTCTTTGCCGCGCGGCACGGCTGCCAAACACAATCCACTGTTTAGACTGCACGACTTCCCGCCGAGAGTCTACCCGTTAGGGTAGTGATGTGACCCATTCCCACTCGGCTTCACCGGCTTCGTCGACCACACCCGCGTCGCATCGACGTCCAGATCCAACCGATAGTTCCGACGCCAAGCCTGGGACGCGCCGGGGGCGCATTGTCGTGCTTCTGCCGCCAACTCCTCTGCTTATCCCCGAAGCGACTGGTCACGCCCAGTATCCGGCACAACTCCGCACAGAAATTGACCGTGCCCGGCAGTGGATACTCCCTACCGACGGGCCCATCACTATTGCCTTCCACCTCGACGATTCCATGGCGACACGTCACGTTGGTTCTCTCAAGGCATGGGGAATTGACGTGAACGTGGGAGCTGGAACGTATTTACCCGATCTCGTTTTGCGGGCCCTTCTTCGACGGTGGAGATACGACGGTGAGATCATCAGCGTCGACATCCACGACGTGCAGTTTCTCGCCGACGATGGGCCGCTGCTGGATGGGCCACTTCTGATTGCCGCCGACGGGGGAGCGGGACTTCACCCCGACGCCCCTTTAGGCGATGTTCCCGGAGCGTGGGCCCTCGAGGAGCAACTTCGGCGTTTTGTTATCGATCCTGCAGCTCAGGCGTCGGCACCATTGTTTGACGTGACTGCTGCAGCACACTGTGGGATTGACCCGGAACCGTGGATCGCCTGGGCTGACTTTTGTCGATCCCACCCTTCCGGTGTGAGTACCCTGTATCACTGGTCCTCTATCGATGACCGCGTTCAAACCACCGCCGAGCAACACGATGATCCGTGCACACATGACGGCCCACCGGCCTATGGAGGAATAGGTTTCCATTGTGGCGTATGGCAGCTCACCACCGTGATGTAGAACAGGATGATAACGTGCCAGCATCTTTGCCTTTCCCCGTGGCCATCGTCGGTCCCACCGCGTCGGGCAAGTCGGCATTGGGGCTCGCACTCGCGCACCGCTATGACGGGGAGATCGTCAACGTCGATTCCATGCAGCTCTATCGCGGTATGGATATCGGCACGGCAAAACTGACGCCTGAAGAGCGTGAGGGCATCCCGCATCATCAGCTCGATAAACTTGATGTCACCCAGCAGGCGAGCGTCGCACGATATCAACGATCTGCCGTCGACGATGTTGAAAACATCCGTTCACGAGGGAAAACGCCAGTTTTGGTGGGTGGCTCCATGCTGTATGTCCAATCGCTCGTCGATGATTGGCAGTTCCCGCCTACCGACCCCACAGTTCGGGCTAAATGGCAACATCGCCTTGACGATATAGGTGTTCAACAGCTGCATAAGGAACTTGCTGCTATTGACCCAGCGGCTGCCGACATTATCGAAGTCAATGATCCGCGTCGGACTGTCCGCGCCCTGGAAGTCATTGAATTGACCGGGAAGCCTTTCGCGGCATCACAGCCACCCATCAACGCGCCAGCACGATGGGGAACACTCATCATCGGATTACAAACGTCGTCGGAGTGGCTGAACCCGCGAATAGAATTACGCACCCACACCATGTTCGACCGGGGCCTCATCGACGAAGTCAACGGCCTCACCCAGCAAGGGCTCATTGCGCAGTCCACCGCTGGGCGAGCGATCGGATATTCCCAAGTACTTGCCATGCTGGCCGGCGACATGAAAACCGCCGACGCCATATCGTCCACCATCACAGGAACCCGTCGCTATGTCAGACGACAGCGCTCCTGGTTCCGTCGCGACCCACGAACCCACTGGATCGACGCGGCCGGGGACACCGTCAGCGAAGCCACGTCGATCATCGACAACCACGTCTAGAATGGCCCCATGCCCGAACAGACAACCCTCTTCAGTAAAGGCCACGGCACAGAGAATGATTTCATCCTCCTGCCAGACTTCGACGCTGATATCGACCTCGACCCAGCACTCGTTCGTGTCCTGTGTGATCGACGCGCCGGGTTGGGTGCCGACGGCGTGATCCGCATTGCTCGCACCGAAGCCTTGATCCTTAAAGGCATCATTGCAAAAGAGACTGTTGGTGAGTCCGGTGATACCGCGCCGGCAGATGCTCCCGAATGGTTCATGGATTATCGCAATGCCGATGGGTCGATTGCTGAGATGTGTGGGAACGGATCTCGGGTATTTGGGCACTACTTATTCGCGCATCATCTCGTGAGTGATTCGCCGACTTTTTCGATTGGCACGCGAGCGGGAATAAAGCGCTTAACCGTCGTCAACCCCTCACAAACGACTGACTCATCAGCACGGATCGCCGTCGATATGGGACGTGTGGGCATTATTGGTCAGTCCGTAGCTGCATTTGATCGACAGAGGTTTGCCGGTGTGGGGATTGATGTAGGTAACCCCCATTTAGCATGTGTTATTCCCGATCTTGACGACGCTGGTCTGCGCGAGCTTCCTCTTCACCTCAAGCCTGTTCTCGACGAGGAGTTCTTCCCGCACGGAGCTAACGTCGAGGTTCTCACTCCTCTTCACCCGGATGACAGTCGAGATGGTGATGGCACTGTGTCGATGCGCGTCCATGAACGAGGGTCGGGGGAGACCCGATCATGCGGGACGGGAACGGTTGCGGCAGCAGTGGCGGCATTGGCTGACCGCGGTCAGGTCGACGGCACGGTCCACGTCGTCGTTCCTGGTGGTGAGGTCACGGTGACTATCAAGGACGAGCAGGCCACCTTGGAAGGTCCGTCGGTAATAGTTGCGTCAGGAACAATTAATATCGACCAATTGCGTGAATACGCCTCGGCGCATTATGCGCCCGCATTGCGTGGGAAAGACGACCTATAGCTAGAAGCCCCAGGAGTCCATCCATATGTGGACGGGCTAGTACGTGTCTGGCTTTCAGGAAGCCGTACCGCCGGGCTGTCTACTTGGCTAGCGTACTGCCGAGCCTCAACCCACGCTTCCTGTAGTTCGCGCGCCATCTCATCGGTTGCTGAGAGGATGTGCTCCAGCATGTGAATGGTGCGTGCGTGAGTAACGACACCCTCAAGATCGTCGATAAACAATTCGCTCGACACCCTGGCTTTATGGAACCGGCTAATGATCGGATTCTCCTGGTGAGATTCATCCAAGAGCACGGAATGCGTGGATCGATCGGTAACAGCCTCGGCTGATGTGCCGTTCTGAAATGCTTCCCACTGGTCCAGAACTGCAGTGATGTCCGCAGCTGACAACTCAATGGACTGACGAACTTGTTCTTGTTCGGCGGAGAATGTTGACGTTCGTGCGATAACGATGGCGACGACAGCGCACGCGAGAACAAGCCCAAAGCCGAGCCAATGGAAAATAATGATCAGATACAGGGCGATAACGGTGAGGATGGTGCTTAGAGAGATAAGACGCCATACCCGGACATCACTGTGAGGTGACGTCAGCGCCGGAACACCATCCTTATCGGTAGGGGAGCTGGTCACTTTTAATGGCCACCACATCCGCAGCCACCGCAGCCACAGCCGCCGCCTCCGCCACCGCAGCACCCGCCAGCGCTGGTATCGGCCGCGACGGACGCTGTGAATAGCACCCGCCCAGCGACAATATTGCCCTTAGTGATGCTTTCGGCGGCAGATTCGGGAAGGCACAGATCGACGGGGAATGGGGCGTCGACATTGACGTGCCAGAACGATTCGCCCGTGAGCCCGTTCGTCCGTTTCTCTGCGGATGCCACGACGAGTGATACGTCACCTGCGGCTGACGGCTCGGTATCGCCTGATCCCGCATTGACCACGGCTGCACCGTGCGAGATAACGAAACCGGTCGTTGCTCCGCCGGCGTCGGAGAACCCTTTTTCGTCGGAGTAGACGTGGGTGTCAACACCAAGAGCAGAAAGATTGACCGTTCCCAATTGGGTGGGTTCATCAACCAGAAGCGGACCTTGGGCGAGGTTGGCGGCAATGTCACACACAACGTTGCCCTCGTCATCATGAACGCTGAGCAGCGCCAGGACGTCGGATAACATCGATATTTCTGCTTCGCATTCGGTCAATGCGTCAAAGCCGGCATACGCGGCATACGGTGGGGCGGCAAGGATGAATAACTGTGCTCCACTGGCGTCATTAAACGCGAGCAATTGTCCACCTGATAGTTCACCGGTGACAGACAAAGTGCCGGTTGAGTAGGCTTTTTCTAAAAGCTCTTGCCAGGGGACGCCCCCCATTCCAAGTGCTGTGAGCCCCGTCGTGGTACGTGCTCCCGCAGTCTGGGAGTCAGCGGGGGTTTCGGTAGGTGTGCTCATAGAAGTCGATTCTAGCTCTCTTATGAATTCGGCCGTTCACGGGTTTGCTCACAGTGTTTGTTTGTTTCCCTCATTTTTTTGTTTATGCCCGTTTGTGTCGTGCTACCATGAAAACTGTTATAGGCCGAACAGAACCACAATTCTGATAGACCTGGAAATAAGTTAAGGAAAACCAGACCGAGGACAACCACCCGCAGATCACCCCTCGGTGAGCCTTCCAGATGGCTCCCTCTCTCTGGCAAGTATGGAAACGCGGTCACCGTGCACTGTGAAAGGTAGTGCAAGGTGACCGCCGATGAGGAGACCTGGAATGGGAAAGATTTCCATGAGTCGCTCGGACCGTCATGCAACTACTTCTTCGCCCGCCATGAGCACTCTTTATGACGTGCCACCAGGACATTCCGCAACAATCGTAGGCTCAGACGTCGATGCTCTTTTCGCTCGTCGACTCCGTGAACTGGGGTTGCGCGAGGGCACTACCGTTCATGTGGCTCAAAACGCCGCCGGCGGCGGCCGCATCGTGAAGGTTCTTGACGCTCGATACGCGCTCGATGCTTTTACTCTCAAGCACATTGCCATCTCGACCTCGTCATAGAGGTCATTTCCCCATGACGGTAGGGGATTCTCGGAGGAAAAATGAATGACTCTTTAGGTCCTCAGACGGAGGGCGGTGTCGCAACGTCCAGCACGGCGACGGCCACATCTACCAAGGACCTCACAACACAATTCGCCGACGCACCATCCTGTCACTGCGAAAGCCATGGAACGGCCATGGCGCCGAAGGGCTCACCAGTCATCGCCCTCGTCGGTGCGCCCAATGCCGGTAAGTCAACCCTGTTCAACGCCCTCACCGGTGCAAAAGCCAAAATGGGCAACTGGCCGGGCACGACTGTCTCGGTGTCTCGCGGTGCATGGAAAGTGAAGAAGGACAAGCACAGCGCCGTCGATCACGCAGATACGTGCGACGAGCACGCGGGTTCCGTTCAGGTCGATTCGGCGGATGCATGCCCTCACTGCTCCAGCGAGCACGAGGAGCCGAAGACAGAAGAATCGGCAAAGGGGGGGACACCACTCCGAGACGTCACACGGCTCGGGTGAAACAGTCTATGACGTGATCGATTTTCCGGGTGCTTACTCTCTCGACCCGATGAGCCCTGATGAAGCTCTCACACGTGAACTCCTTTTGGAACGTGACGTGGAGGAGCGGCCGGATCTGGTCATCGTCGTTGCAGATACCGCCACGATTTCGCGTGGCCTCTATCTCGCGGCTCAAGTAGCCGAGCACCCGTATCGTATGGTTGTCGTTCTCACCAAGGGCGATGTTGCGCTAAACCAGGGGTTTGAGGTTGACCCTGATGTGCTGTCGCGGAAGCTTCAGGTTCCCGTCGTCGCGGTCGATCCGCGTAAACGTCGCGTCGATGAGTTGGCATCTGCAGTTGAAAAGCAGCTACAGATGCCGGCCGATACCGTCCGGCCGATGTGCTGCCAGCACATTCCCGATGAATTAGAGGGCCCGGACCGCGAACTGGCTGTCTCCGACGCACGTTTCAGCTGGATTGATAAAGCGGTCTCGAAGGAAACGATCCACAACGATCACACCCGGTCCGTCTCGGAAAGAATCGACCGGGTTGTTCTTAACCCCATCGCCGGGCCACTGATTTTCCTTGCGGCTATGTGGTGCGTCTTTGAAATCACGACGACGGTGGCCGCGCCTCTGCAGGATTGGCTGGATAACTTCTTCAGCGGTCCCGTCAGTGATGGGGCGACATCCTTACTTCAGGCCTTGGGGCTTGACTATCCGTTTGTTCACGGGTTGATTGTCGACGGGCTGATCGGCGGCGTGGGAATGGTTCTGACCTTCGCACCGCTGATGGCGTTAATGTTCTTATGCCTGGCTGTGCTGGAGGATTCGGGCTACATGGCTCGTGCTGCAGTGGTTGCGGACCGGCTCATGCGAGCGATTGGCCTGCCAGGTAAGGCCTTCATCCCGCTCATCGTGGGATTTGGATGCAACGTTCCGGCCATTTCCGCAACACGAGTTTTGGGCAACGCTCGTCAACGGATCTTGACTGCTCTGCTCGTGCCCTTCACGTCATGCTCCGCCCGGTTGACCGTTTACGTCATGCTGGCCGCGACCTTCTTCCCCCACAACAGCGGTTCTGTTGTCTTCGCCATGTACGTCATCTCTATCGCGTTGGTTGTGCTCACAGGGCTGCTGATCAAGAACACCTTGTGGCGGCGTATGGGGTCGGAACCGCTCGTTATCGACTTGCCGGTGTACCAGTTGCCAGTGCCTCGATTGGCACTATCCGCTATGTGGATGCGTTTGAAAGGGTTCTTGCACACGGCTGGCGGGATCATCGTCGCGACGGTCATCGTCGTGTGGCTGCTGCAGTCGACTCCCGTCGTCGGCGGTCACAGCTGGGGTGACGACGAACTCGACCCGCAGGATTCGGTCTACGGCGCGGTATCGCAAACAGTGGCACCTGTGTTCGCCCCGGCTGGCTTCGATTCCTGGTCGCTGTCGGGTCCGTTGATCACGGGCTTCGTCGCCAAGGAAGCAGTGATTTCGTCGTGGGCTCAGACATACGCCCTGCAGGACCCGTCGGATGAAGATGCCGTGGACCAGGGGCACTCTGCGCTGGCTCAAGCCATTCGCGAAGACTTTAACCACTCATCGGGTGGTCACACGTACCCAGCAGTGTGGGCCTTCATGGTCTTCCTGTTGGCGTACACCCCATGCGTGGCTACACTGGCTGCCCAAAAGAGAGAAATCGGATTGAAATGGACGGTGGTGGGGATAGCCATACAGCTGACAGTGGCCTGGGCTTTGGCCGTCATTACGTTCCAGGCACTACGCCTTTTCTTCTAGATTATTTCCTCTACATTGATTCGTGAAAGCAGTGATAGCAATGCTGTTTCGTCGAGAACGAGATTTATCGCGACGCGTACCTTCGCGGGGTGACTCCTCCGGGCGTGCATCGGCATCGTCGGCTTCACAAGGTCCGCTTGCCATGGTTCGTGACGCCATTGCCTCTGGGGCCGTTGACCGGTCACGGATCGCTGAAAACACGGGCCTTGCCCGAACCACCGTCGACGCCTCCATTGAGCACCTCGAACGCATGGGCTGGTTGACCAAGAAACCGCTGGGTACATCCTGCCCCGGCGGAGGATGCTCATCCTGCCCATTGGGTAAGGCCGACGGAGGGGCTGGATGCGGATCGCACATCGGCGGAACGGGACCGGTTGCGCTGGTTTTAACCCGTCGCCCACAGTGCTGGCCGGCTGCGTCCACGTCGGCTGTGCCTGAAGCTGTTAGCTCCGCGGGCCGGCACTAGGTGTAGAGCCGTGGCCTGTGTGGACATAGCGCATGCACGCTACGGTTCATCAGCCTATAGCGAACGCACTACTGCGTGAGGGCTAGTTGTGAGACACTTGTGAGCAATGACTGAACGTTCACATAATTATCCGTCTTACTCGGACTCCGACACTCACCTCACCGATGACCATGGCCGACGCGGGGGAGGCCTACATAACGACACAAGAGTTCGCTATGCGCACATGCCCACCGCTGGCGAACTCGACCTTAGCGAGCGTGACGAACTCCGTGCGCTGTCGCGTGGTAGCCAAGCTCACACCACCGAGCAATCCGACGGCTATGACGTCGAATATCGAAAGCTGCGGCTAGAAAGAGTCATTCTGGTCGGCGTATGGACCGCCGGGACGACCGCTGAATTCGAAGCAAATCTGGAAGAACTCCGTGCTCTCGCGGAGACAGCCGGATCTGAGGTCCTCGAATCTTTTTACCAGCGGCGCGAGAAGCCCGACGCGGGCACGTACATCGGATCCGGCAAGGTCGCTGAGCTCCGTGACGCGGTCCGATCATTGGGCGCAGATACAGTGATTTGCGACGGTGAGCTGAGCCCCGGACAGCTTATTGCTTTAGAAAAGCAGCTCGATGTCAAGGTTATTGACCGCACGATGCTGATCCTCGATATTTTCGCTCAGCATGCGAAGTCCAAAGAGGGAAAGGCGCAGGTTTCCCTCGCTCAGATGGAATATCTTTATACGCGAGTTCGCGGCTGGGGCGACATGATGTCCCGGCAGGCGGGTGGACGAGCCGGTTCTAATGGCGGTGTTGGCCTCCGCGGCCCTGGTGAAACGAAGATTGAGGCTGATCGCCGACGGCTGCGTAAGGATATGGCTCGTTTGCGAGCGGAATTGCGGAGCATGACGACTGCTCGTGAAATTAAGCGAGACCGACGGGATAGCTCTACCACTCCGCAAATCGCGATTGCTGGGTACACGAACGCGGGGAAGTCGTCGTTAATCAATGCCATCACCGGGGCAGGGGTGCTGGTGGAGGATGCTCTGTTCGCTACCTTGGACCCCACGACACGTCGTGCAGAACTTGCCGACGGAAGGGCGGTGATCTTTTCGGACACTGTTGGTTTCGTCCGGCACCTGCCCACACAGTTGGTGGAGGCGTTCCGATCCTCCCTGGAGGAAGTTGCGTCGGCAGATTTGGTGCTGCACGTTGTGGATGGTTCCGATCCCTTCCCACTGAAGCAAATAGCTGCTGTTCACGAGGTTCTTGCCGACGTTCGCAACAGTGGGGCGGAGGCCATGCCCCCTGAAATCATTGTTGTGAACAAGATAGATCAGGCCGACCCCATTGTTCTCGCGCAGCTTCGCCACGAGCTTGACGACGTTGTTTTCGTGTCGGCGAAGACTGGCGAGAATATTGATGAACTCGCCTCCCGAATCGAACTGTTCTTAAACACTCTGGATACCCATGTGAGGCTTCATGTCCCGTACACCCGTGGTGACATTGTGGCGAAAGTCCATGAGTATGGAACCGTTATAGACGAACAATACGATTCCGACGGCACTGTTCTTGATGTGCGCGTTCCTGCTCGTGTTGCTCAAGAGGTGAAAGAGTTTATTCAGGCGGACGAATACTCATAATTTTCTTTGCTTACAGGGGCGTGCTCGTGTTTATAGGGGTCGTGATAAGGATCTAACTGCTCAGGTTGAATAATAAGAAAGCGTGAGCGCAAAAAAGAGTCTTTTGCCGTGGTCCGTGCATGGTGACGGAAAAACACCCCGACCTGGTGCCGTCGTGGCTCCAGATGAGCGATTAAGTTGGCCTCGAACTATCGGCGTGGGAATGCAGCACGTCATTGCCATGTTCGGGGCGACGCTTCTCGTCCCCACCCTCACCGGGTTCCCCGTCAATACCACCTTGTTGTTCTCTGGTCTAGGGACGATGGCGTTTCTCCTCATCACGAGGAATCGCCTTCCTTCATATTTAGGGTCCTCATTTGCGTTTATTGCTCCGTTGACCGCTGCACATAGCGGGGGACTCTCCGCCCAGCTGGGTGGCGTCCTTGCCGCGGGGTTAGCGCTCGCGGTCGTGGGGCTCGTTGTGATGGCCGCGGGACAACACGCCCTCGGTGCCGTGATGCCTCCACCCGTCACGGGAGCAATCGTCGCACTCATCGGTTTGAATCTGGCCCCTGCCGCCACATCCAACGTGCAAAAACAGCCATTAGTAGCCGGCGTCACTCTGGCGGCTATTCTGCTCTTCACCGTGGCGGGCCGGGGGATGATCGCGCGGCTAGGAATTCTTTTTGGTGTCGTCGTCGGGTGGGTTTTCGCGTCGCTAACAGGTAATTTAGCGCCAGGTACCTCAGAGACGATAGAGAATGCCGCGTGGATTGGTTTCCCACAATTCCATTCTCCCGTTTTTCACACGGGGATCGTTATTTCGACGATCCCTGTCGTCGTTGTGTTAATTGCAGAAAATGTCGGCCATGTAAAGGCTGTTTCTGCCATGACGGGAAGAAATATGGATGACTTAGCGGGGAAGGCTTTATTTTCTGACGGTATCGCGACGACGGTGGCAGGATTCTGCGGCGGATCGGGTACAACCAGTTATGCCGAAAACATTGGTGTCATGGCGGCTACGAGAGTCTATTCGACGGCTGCGTACTGGGTTGCTGCTGCGACCGCAATAATTCTTGCCTTTATTCCTAAGTTCGGCGCTTTAGTGTTCACTATTCCCACGGGAGTTTTGGGCGGCGCGACCATGGTCTTATACGGCATGATCGGAATGCTCGGAATTCGTATTTGGCAAGATAACACTGTTCGATTTACCAATCCCGTTAATTTGACCGCGGCCGCAGTGGCATTAATAGCGGGAATAGGAAATCTCACGTTGCGGGTGGGATCAGTCGATATTGAGGGCATCGCGTGGGGATCAGTGGGGATCATCGTTGGATACCCGCTCTTGCGCTATCTTTTCGAGCACGTTGGGGAAGGGCAGGATGCCAGCCAGCGTCAGTATTAAAAAAATGGGGATGACCAGAAACATTCGGCCATCCCCATCAATAGTGCCGTTGGTCACCGCACAGTGGCGGTCCCGACAACTAGTGGATTATTCGTTATCGAGGTTCTGCGAAACCAGAGCCGCAATCTTCTCGACAGCTTCGGCGTTCTCAGACGAAACTTCCACGGTGTCACCGTGCTCAGCGCCCAAGGCCATAATCATGAGGGAAGAAGCGGCGTCGGCAGGTTCTGCATCATCATCGTCGGGAAGCGAGATCAAGATTTCGTCATCATAGTTAGATGCTTCCTCGGCGATAACAGCTGCGGGACGAGCGTGAAGACCAACGGTAGAACCGACAGTCACGGTTGTGGAAGCCATAAGTGAACCTTTCTGTTAATCAAAACAAGGTGTGGATCATCGGGATCCTTTTGTGCCAGAATAACGGACTTAAAGTCCTCCTGCACAAAGCATTTTATTTATTTCTACAGCGGTACTTATCGTAGCGGATAAGTTGCTGCAAGTGTGGTAGTTCAGATACGGGAAGTGCCATGTGCCACAGCCTTTTCCGTATCTCTTGATCGGGGAGTATCGCTGCTTTGTTGTTCAGCGGGTACCAGCCCAATCTTTAAGCCAATGTCAGTGTATTGGCCGAGCTTCTGTTTTACGCTGTGGTCTTGGCAGAAGCTTCTTTGTTCTGCGCTGACGGTGCTGACGACGCTGGCGATTTCGCAGCATCGCGTGTCTTGACCGGCCACCATGTCTTCAGGGCGATGACACCAGCAGCAGCGATGACTACGCCAACCACCAGTGAGACGAAGAACATGAGGACGTGGGTGACGGCCAGAATCACGAACACACCGCCGTGGGGAGCCATCAGCTCGACGCCAGCTGCCATCGAGATAGCCCCGGAGACTGCGCCGCCGAGCATCGTAGCCGGAACCACGCGCAGCGGGTCCGCAGCAGCGAACGGGATAGCGCCTTCAGAGATGAAGGATAGGCCTAGCAACCATGCCGCTTTTCCGTTTTCCTGCTCCGCCTTATTGAAGAGCTTAGGCCGCAGAGTCGTCGCAAGAGCCAGGGCCAGAGGCGGAACCATACCGGTAATCATGACAGCAGCCATGATCTTCAGCGACGCAGGATCGTCGACATTCAGGCCGGCCGTGGCGAACAAGTACGCTGCCTTGTTGATGGGGCCACCGAGGTCGAAGCACATCATGAGGCCCAGGATGATTCCGAGGAGAACCGCAGAGGAGCCGGACATCGAGTTCAGACCATTCTGCAGGGCGTCCATCAGCGAGGCGATCGGGCGTCCCAGCAGGATAAACATGGCGAAGCCAGTGATGAGCGAATCCACCAAAGGAATGATCACAACAGGCATCAACCCAGCAAGCCACCGCGGTGGATTAAGCGTGTTGAACCACATTGCGATGAGACCTGCGATGAGGCCGGTGAACAGACCCCCAATGAACCCTGCACCGACAGCGACGGAGACGGCACCACCAATGAATCCTGGCGCGATACCTGGACGGCCACCGAGGGCGTAGGCGATATACCCCGATAGGGCACTAACGAGGAAGTTCATCCCCAGCGTGCCGACATAGGCCGATACAGCACCAAGGTAGATCAGCAGAGGAGCCTGGCTGAAGTTGTACGTTTCGCCGTCGACAGTAATGTGTTGCCCAGGAAGGTTCCACAGAGCATTGTGGTTGACGACGGTTTCGTAGACCTTGGCGATATCCGCACCAGACAGCACAAAGGCCAGCGCCATAAGGAGGCCGCCTGCTGCCACGAACGGAATCATGTACGACACGCCGGTCATCAAGGCTTG
This sequence comes from Corynebacterium sp. c7Ub_26, assembly GCF_053760365.1. Classification (NCBI taxonomy): domain Bacteria; kingdom Bacillati; phylum Actinomycetota; class Actinomycetes; order Mycobacteriales; family Corynebacteriaceae; genus Corynebacterium; species Corynebacterium sp. c7Ub_26. Next base: position 632,778 of record NZ_JBSNBL010000001.1, read on the forward strand.
CTGGATGCGCTTGCCCCAGCCGAGTCCCTCGCCCTCTTCCTGAGAGCTCTCAGACGACGATGACGCTTTCCCCTTGACGCGGCGTGCATGGGGATCTTTCGATGCCGCGACGGCTTCATCGATCATGACCGCGGGTTCATCGATGGCCCGCTTCACGCCAGATTCGATGACGGGTTTGCCAGCGAACCGCTCACGGTCCTTAACTCCGACATCCGTTGCGAAGATGACCGCGTCGGCATTCTTAATGGCGTCGGAGGGAAGGGGAGTGACTCCGGACGATCCCTGAGTTTCAACCGTGATCTCGACATCGTCACGTGCGTCGGCCGTTTGGGATAGAGAATCCGCAGCCATGTACGTGTGCGCAATACCGGTTGGGCACGCTGTAATCGCGACAAGGTGGGTAACAGCCTGTCCGGATCCACCAGCGTTATCGCTGCTGTCGGCGCTCTGAGCTGATGCTCCAGCTGCTCCGACGGGCGTCGACCCCGCAGCGCTACCCGCCGCCGCTGAGCCTGCACTCTTGCTTGCCGACGCCGTCGATGCGGACTTCTTCTTTGGTTTGGCAGCCAAGGTGTCAAGGATGCGCTGGGCTGCGTCCTTCTCATCGGATGCTTCACGCAGCGAATCCCGGAAGGAGGCTTTGACCAAGCTACGGGCTAATTTCGACAGGATCCGCAGGTGTGCTTTCCCTCCGCCCATCGGAGCGGAGATAAGGAAAACCAGGTCGGCGGGTCCATCGGCAGAACCGAAATCAACAGGCTTCGAGAGTCGCGCGAAGGTCAGCGTCGGAACTTCCACATGGCTGGTGCGGCAGTGCGGAATTGCCACGCCACCAGGCACACCCGTGGCTGACTTCGATTCACGAGTCAAGGCGTCAGAGGTCAGCCCCTCGGCGTCATCAGCGCGACCGGCTACCGCTGCATGTGAAGCCAAAGCTTTAATAACAGCTTCCTTGGTGTCACCGGGACCCACGTCAAGCATGATGAGGTCCGGGGTGATTACGGGAGGCTCCGAGGAGTTCGCCTGCGTTCCCTCCGCTGGTGCTGTTTCTTTTTGTGTCGGTTTGTTCGGAGTAGATCCGGAACCGCTCGATGATGTCATGACACTCCTTTCAAGGCTGTTGCTCCAGCGCCAGCCATGACGGTGACGGATTCAGGTTGTGTTTGGGAGGGAAAGGGGATTGTCGTTCCGGGCAGCGACGTTGCCGCAGAGCCATAGGCTACAGCGTATTGAAGTGCAGTTTTCTCAACTGAACTGTCTGTAGCTGAGCTCTTTCCGTTACTGTGACCGCGTCTTTGGGTACCGATAATGAAGCCGGCCAAGCTTGAATCACCCGCTCCGACAGTACTCACCGGAGTGATGGGAGGCGGAGAGGCGTACCAGGTCCCTTGTTGGGTAGCTAAGACCGCGCCCGACGCACCGAGTGTGAGCAGGACATAACGTACGCCGTGGTCAACCAAAAGCTGCACAGCTTCTGTCGCGGGCTTGAGATTTCCTTGTGATGCCTCGTGTTCAATGTTTTTCCCGTCGAGGCCGAGGATCTGGCCGATTTCGAACCCATTAGGTTTCAGAAGATCGGGGGCCACAGTCGGATCCTTCAGAATCCGGGCACCGAGTTCCTCAAGCGGTTTATCTGACGTGTCGACCGCTATTTTGACGTCGTGCCCGTCGGCGCTCTTACGAATCGCTCCGACCATGTCGGCGTACCACGATGTAGGCAGTCCAGGTGGCAGTGAACCGGAGAGGACAATCCATGATGCACGCTGCGCGACTTGCGAAATCACTCGGGTCAGCGTGTCGACGTGGTCAGGCTCAAGAGGATTGCCTGGCTCATTCAGTTTCGTCGTCGTGCCATCGGGTTCCGTGACAGTGAGATTGACGCGGACGGGATGGTCAGCTGGTGTCGATACAAAACTGAGACCTGTTTTATGAACTAAAGAAGTAAATGGATCGCCTGCAGATGCCGGGGCAATGGCGACGGTTGGTTCGTCGGCCCTGTAGGTAGCCATCGCTACGTTGATGCCTTTGCCGGCTGGTACATCGGTAACGTCAGTGATCCTGTTTACTCCACCTCGATCAAGTGGGGTGGATATTGCAGCCGTGCGATCCATGCAGGGATTAGGGGTCACTGTGACGACAGCATTGTCGGGGATTCGCAAGGACTGACTATCTAATGCTTCAATGCCGGATGGACTAGAGCCATCGTGTGTTTCCCCTTCTTGTGGAGTCGGCGATGATGAGTGTGAAGACACTATTCCTCTAGAAATGGTGGCGGTGGATCGACATCGCTGTTGTGTTCGTAAGAGCGTCGAGCTCTTTTACACGCGCTTACTGTGCAACGACGACATCGATCTCGTGTTCGCGAAGTTGGGAAAGGAAACTTTCCGGGGCGGCAGAGTCAGTGATGAGAACGTCAATATCACTCAGTGCAGCAAAGCTGACCAGATAATCACGGCCAAATTTCGACGAATCGCACATGGCTATAACGCGATTGGCATTAGTGATCATGGCTCTCTTGACAGCTGCTTCCTGCGGGTCAGCCGTCGATAAGCCATGGTCAATCGTCAACGCGTTCGTGCCAATAAACGCAACGTCAGCACGCATGAGCGCGAGCGTACGCAGCGCAGTATCGCCCACAACAGCTTGGGTAATCGCACGAATTTGGCCACCAAGTAGCTGAAGATCGGTTAAGTTCCGGCTTGCCAGATTCATCGCAATGGGAAGACAGTTCGTGACGATGGGCCATCCGCGTCCCGACGACAAATCCGCGATGTGATTAGCCAAGACCGCTGTTGTTGTCCCCGCGTCAAGAAAAATGCCTGCACCTTGTGGTGGGAGGTAATCCATTGCGGTTCGGCCGATAGCGGCCTTAGCGCCGGACGCGGCCCTTGCGCGACTGTCGATGGGCAGCTCTAATGTCTGGAAATTGGTGGACGCCACAGCACCGCCGTGCACGCGATGGATAGCGCCTTCCCGATCGAGTTGAGCAAGGTCTCGACGAACCGTTTCTGCTGTCACTGAGAATCGTTCGGACAAGTCTGTGACGCTGACGCGGCCTTCAACGGCGGTGAGAGAAGCGATTTGTCTCCGTCGTTCCTCTGCATACATGTCTGTGTCACTTGTCCTTTCACGTCTGGTTCACGCTGAGTCTGCGCTTGATTCGTTGGTTTTACGTTGTCTTCATGTTTCTTCGCTCCTAAGAGTACGCGTTTCGTTTTCAAACGGTCATCAGACCGTGTCTGAATGCCCCCGATCGGACATAAAGAGACCATCCAATCAGTGGCTTTTCTGTGGTTTTACGTTTACTTTACTGTGAACGTGAGCATTCGGGCATAGTTTTGTGACTTTTCCCACTCTGAATGATGGTATATTTCTGGAATCACCCGTTAGACTTGGATTAAAGAAATCCGACATGAGGAGCGACTTTAATGGACACCCAAGAAACTGCCGTGATCAAAGGTAAGGCCGTAGTACCTGGTGTCGCCCTTGGTCCAATCGCAGTGGTGGCCCCGCGTCCCGCTGTTCCGGAAGCTGGGGCTGAGGTTGACGAAGGTCAGCGCGAGGCTGAATACGAACGTTTTGAACAAGCGGCTAACGCAGTCACCGAGGCTCTCAAGGAACGCGCCAAGAGCCTCGAGGGGCACGCTGCAGATGTTGTTAATGCAACTGCGGGGCTCGCTTCTGACCGCGGTTGGCGTCGGAAAGTTAAGAAGACCACCAAGCAGGGACGTAATGCGATCGACGCAACAGTCACTGCTACCGCGTCATTTGTTGAAATGTTTACGGCCAACGGGGGAGTCTTTGCGGAGCTTGTCGCCGACCTGGAAGATGTCCGCGACCGTGTTTTGGCCCACCTCCAGGACCTTCCGGAGCCTGGACTCCCGGTCCTCACAACGCCATCTATCTTGTGGGCCGACGATCTCGCACCCGCGGATACGGCAACGCTGAATCCGGACTTAGTCATCGGCATCGTCACGCGTCGTGGTGGACCGACGTCGCACACGGCAATTATTGCCCGTCAGCTCAATATTCCTTGCGTTGTTGCAACTGGACCGACCGATGTTGAGATTTCCTCAGGTGAGACTGAAGGCATGATTAGTGGTGCTGCCGGAGAGCTCACGGTCAACCCGGATGAGGACGCCGCGAAGCAGGCAGTTCATGAGTGGGAGCAGCTTGCAGAGAAGATCGCAAACTGGGAAGGCCCTGCTCAGACTAAAGATGGTCACCGAGTTCAGTTATTAGCCAATGTTCAGGATGGTCCCCAGGCTGCGTCGGCCGCGTCGACTGCCGTTGAGGGAGTGGGCCTGTTCCGCACTGAGCTTCTCTTCTTATCTTCGACGACGGAGCCGTCGATCAACGATCAGGCAGCGGCATATGGTCGCGTGCTGAATGCTTTCCCGAAGGGGAAGGTCGTTGTTCGTACTCTCGATGCAGGGTCGGATAAGCCCGTTCCCTTCGTCGAGGCGGAGGAAGAGGACAACCCGGCTCTTGGCGTTCGTGGTGTGCGCATCGCGTGGGATCGTCAGGACATTCTGGAGCGTCAGTTGGACGCGATCGCTAAAGCGGTCGAGGATAACGATCGCGGCGACGCTCCGACCTGGGTGATGGCACCGATGGTGGCAACTGCCGACGAAGCTCGGTGGTATGCGGGTATGTGCCACGACCGTGGCTTAACGCCCGGGATCATGGTTGAGGTTCCTGCGGTTGCGCTGTGTGCCCGGGAAATCATGCAGGAAATTGATTTCGTTTCGATCGGAACGAATGACCTTACTCAGTACACGATGGCGGCTGACCGCTTGTCCTCCCCATTGGCTCACCTCAATGACCCGTGGCAGCCTGCTGTTTTGCGGCTCATCAAGATGGTCTGTGAGGCCGGCGCGGAGACGAAAACTCCCGTCGGAGTCTGTGGCGAGGCAGCTTCCGATCCGCTTCTTGCCTGCGTCTTGACGGGCTTGGGCGTGAACTCGTTGTCCGTTGCCGCTCCTTCTGCTGCGGGTGTGGGTGCTCAGGTTGGCGATCGCACCCTCGAGGAATGCCAGAAGATGGCGGCCGCTGCGGTTGCCGCTACGTCCGCCGTCGACGCGAAGAAAGCAGCTGCTGACGCTGTCTAAAGATGCAGAAGCTGTGTAGGAACACAGTGCCGGAGCGGGATTGCTTTCCTGCTCCGGCCCGGGGGGATCGTCGCTAGGTAATTCGGCTTAGTTAATTAGGGGTGGGTTGTTGGCGCGCGTCACAGTGATCGAAGAACTGTGACGACCTTGCCGAGAATAGTTGCCTCATCACCGGGGATCGGATCGAGCGCATCGTTGTGGGGCAGTAGCCACACTCCGGTTCGGTCCCGGTGGAATTCCTTGACCGTCGCATTTCCATCAATCATCGCGACGACGAAATCACCGATCTCGGCCACATTTTGTGAGCGCACGACGACATAATCACCGTCTAGGATTCCGGCGTCTCTCATGGATTCACCGACAACCGACAAGATGTATAAGTCCCCTTCGCCAGTAAGTTCTCGGGGGAGAGGAAACTCGTCGGTAACTTCTTGTTCTGCCAGGATCGGCGTACCTGCAGCAATCCGACCGATCGTCGGAATAAAGACAGGGGTGGGGTGGTTGGACTCAATATCGCTGTTCGCGCATTCATCCGATGCAGATGGCGTGGATTCTTCATCCGCGTGGTGCAGCGATGAGGCCCCAGCAGGTTTCGTCGGATCCGCGATCTTCAGCCCCACTGCTCGAGGTTTATTCGGGTCTCGCCGGAGAAATCCTTTACGCTCGAGCTCTTTGAGTTGGTATGCCACCGATGATGTCGAGGTCAGGCCAGCGGCCTGGCCGATTTCTCGAATGCTCGGCGGGTAGCCACGCAGCACAATTGCATCATGAATAACGTCGATGATGCGATGTTGCCGGTCCGTCAATGAATCCATGTCAGGCTTCGTTGACTTCCGGGATTTCTTTGCAGGCATGGGGCTGGTCTCTCCCAGTTCTAGATCTAGAGGTCCTTATGGCTGAAGTTTTTGGCCGTACTGTGCGCCTGGTACGCGGCGTTGAGATCAGTTTACATCACCCCACGGCACGTGGACGTGCGTTCGATGACTTAGCACGTTGTTAGGGAAAAGTCGTCGTGAATACCGGCGAGTTACGACAATGACAAACCTCTATTAGGTGGCACGTGTTCGAATAAAACATACTTGTATGCTAGGTAAACGGGTTTTAGTGTTCGAATTATGAGCTGTGATGTGCTCTTATGTCCGGCCTTCATGATGTCATGGCGATGTCCCTCAATGAGGGATGAGATGTTCGATTATTTTTTATTCGCGACATTGTCGAAAGGATGTCCCATGCCTACACAAATCCCGACATTGACCCGCCGTTATCCAGCTCAGCCCGTCCAACGCCATGTATCACGTAAGAATGGGCATGCAGAGCCTGCCACCACCCGTAGAGTAGTGGAGAAAAACCGACCTCATCCCAGAGCTCATCGGGGAGGTCCTGCCGTTAGGGCGTACCCGTCGAGAAGATATGCCCAACCGTGTAGACGGTCAGTTTTTCCTGAGCGACGTAGAATCGCAGCGTACAGTGTCGTAATCGGTTTGCTCATGGGTGCGAGCCTGTATTACGCCTGGGAAGAACCGCGGGATGCGGGCATGAACCAGGAAACACCATACAGTCAATCAGTGATCGTCACGCCCTCTGGTGAGGGTTAATATACTGGCGGTGTTTTCCGGCGTTATCCGTGTAGATAGGAGATCATCGTCGTGTTTTGCCCGTTTTGTCACCACCCACAGTCTCGGGTGATTGATTCGCGGACCGTGGAAAATGGCTTTGTCACTCGTCGGCGGCGGCAGTGCACTAAGTGCCAGGGTCGTTTCACCACTGTCGAGAAATCTGTGTTGTTGGTTGAAAAACGGAACGGCGTGACAGAGGACTTTAGTAAAGACAAGTTAATCCGCGGTGTCCGACGTGCTTGTCAAGGGAGAAATGTCTCTGACGACGCGTTAAAACTCCTTGCCCAAGAAGTGGAAATCGATTTGCGTGCTCAAGGAGGTTCACGGGTTAACTCAAACGATGTAGGTCTTGCAGTACTAGAGCCTCTACGGAAACTCGACGAAGTCGCCTATATGCGTTTCGCCTCCGTGTACAAGTCATTTAGCAGCATGGAGGACTTCGAACGGGAGATCACAGAATTCAAGGCACGGCGTTCACAGTAGGGAATAGGTAGCCATCAGATCGCCCAAGACCTAACGGAGCTTTTTGATCGCTTTAGTAATTCTTTGGGGGGACACTTTCTGCGCGGTGCCTAACCGCTCTGCGAACAGTTGGACGCGTAGTTCTTGTAGGGAGAAAATGATGGCTCGTGCTGCGGAGGAGTTTGCTCGCTGTTGAGGCAGTCCTTTCAGCTTTGAGCGGAACGCGCGTTCAAGGTTGTTAATCTCTTCCTGGCCGTCGGCGTCTCGGTCGGGGTCACGCTCCATGTTTTCCAGACGAATCTCGACCGCTTTCATATACCGCTGAAGGTGCTTGAAATGACCGGTGCCATATCGTGTCACCGCATTAGGAGGAAGGAGAATATTCAGCTGACGTTTAATATCGTCGATAGCTGGCCCGTCCCACTTCTTGATCTCTTCGGCCATGGACTCATACGCGACGAGCCCTGGTGCCATGGCCACAACCATGCGCCGCGTTGCTGCAGGAATAGAGTGCGCCATTTCTTTTTGTAGGGCTTCAAAGGCATCCGGAGATCGCTCGATGACGCCGTGCTCCACCAGAGCGTCCTTGATCGCCGCAACTCGGCAGTCGTTAACCAGTCCGCACAAGCCCCCATGGGGATAGTGCTCTACCGCTACTCGCTGCTGTAGCGGTAGTCCCTTCACTGCTTGGTTCTCATTGATCTTGATGGACTGCACTAACAAGGTGAGTACTGCAGTGAACATCATGGATTTAGCAGTGGCCTGAGAGGCGGAGGTCACCACCTCAATTCCCTTCGACGTGACCTTAAGCGCTGGATACGCTGTTGTTGGCTGCCCGTCGATCGTGGTTTGAACGCTCTCGGGGAGAGTACCGATGCCCTTGTCAGTCCATTCCGCATACACCTTCCCGAGATCAGGAACAGTCGTCGCGTCCTCCCTGGAACGGCGGGCGGTGCCATTTCGGGAATCAGCCTGCGTCCGTGGCAAGTCTTGAGCCGAACCATCGTCGTGGGAATGACCTCGAGAAAGAGCCGAACCGACTTTGCTTCGCTTGAACGCGGCAGACATTGCCTGCGTTGCCGCCGAACTTTGCCGCTTCTTCAAGGCATCCAGATCTCGATCTTGATCGATGACCTTCCCGTGTCTATCGATAACTTGGAAATTCATCCTCAAGTGAAGAGGAAGCTTAGCGACGTCGAAGTCTGAAGAAGTCATGCCCGAGCCTCCCACCGCTCTGAGAGCGTCAGCGAGTGAGTCCGTGAGTGGCTGCTCGTACGGATGCATCATCTCGATGGCCCGCCGTGCGAAGTCGGGAGCAGGAACAACAGTGGTTCTCAGCGGCTTCGGGAGAGTGCGGATAAGTGCCGTCACTAGTTCGCTTCGTAATCCGGGGACGTTCCAGTCGAACCGATCAGCCCACGATAATGACCCAATAATGGGGAGCGGAATCCGCACACTGACCCCGTCGTCGTCTTCGCCTGGTTCGAATTTGTACGTCAGCTCGACGTCGGTGGAATGGGCTCGCCATCGGTCCGGAAAATCGTCCTCGCTAATGGTGTGCGCTTCGGGATGGAGAAGCTTATCCGGATCGAAATCAAGGAGATGCGGATCTTTTTTCGATTCCTTCTTCCACCACGCATCGAAGTGGCGTCCCGTCGTTACCGAGGTCGGGATCCGCGAATCATAGAAATCGTATAGAGTGTCGTCGTCGATAAGTAGGTCACGGCGACGCGTCTTTTCCTCAAGCTCTCCGGCAGTGGCTAGCTTGTCGCGATTGTGGTGAAAGAACTTGTGTCGCGTAACCCAATTACCTTCGACGAGGGCACTGCGGATGAAGATCTCTCTGGCTTCGCGCGGGTTGATGCGGTGGTACGAGGTCGGCCGATCAGTGACAACCGGTAAACCCCAGAGGGTTGACCGCTGGTATGCCATTGCTGCAGATCGTTTGCGTGACCAGTGAGGTTCTGAATATTGATGGCGCAGTAAATCCGATGCCTGCTCTTCAATCCAGCGCGGTTGGATCGCGGCAGCATCACGCGCGAACATTCGTGAAGTCTCGACGATTTCCGCAGCCATCAGCCACTGAGGCTGCTTTTGATGCAGCGATGAGCCAGGGAAAATGAAGAACCGCGTCCCCCGAGTGCCCTGATATTCCTTTCTCACATCGCTGCGTAGGCCAATTTGAGAGAGAAGCCCGGAGAGAATAGATCGGTGCAGCCCACCGTGATCGACGGTGATCATCGGCATATCGGGATGCGCGTTATTGTTCTGTGATTTCGCCTTTTTGTTCGGGCGCGAGCGCTCTTTCTTGGAAGGCGTCGACGGTTCGTCGTTATGAGGTATGACAGGAGTAAGACGATTCTGGTCCCATGACCACGACAGGTCTTCGGTGACTCGACGCAGTTGTCGAACGAAATCCATCCATTCGCGGACCCGCATGTAGTGAAGGTATTCTGCGCGACATCGCTTCCGGAACGCATTGCCCGACAATTCTTTTTTGATGCTCGTGAGATATGCCCATAGGCGGAGGTACGACACAAAGTCGCTATCCGTGTCCTTGAACCGTGCATGAGCCTGATCCGCTTGGGGCTCGTGGTCAGTCGGGCGTTCGCGGACATCTTGAATAGATAATGCGGCGATCACGACAGAAGTAGCTTCCACGACATCGCGGTGATGGGCTTCAACGAGCATTCGAGCTAGCCGGGGGTCGACGGGGATACGGGAGATTTCGCGACCGATGGAGGACAACACCGGGGAGCCATCGCGCTCGCCCTCGCCTAAAGCGCCGAGTTCGTGAAGCACCATCATGCCGTCGCGAATAGCTCGTGGTTCTGGCGGATCGATGAAAGGGAACTCGTTGATATCGCCAAGTTTCAACGAGGTCATCGTGATGATCACGCTGGCGAGATTGGTACGCAAAACCTCGGGGTCGGTGAATTCTGGCCTCGAATTGAAGTCTTCTTCGGAATACAGCCGTATAGCAATGCCTTTCGCTATACGACCGGAACGGCCTGATCGCTGATTCGCGCTCGCCTGACTAATTGGTTCGATGGGTAGTCGTTGGACTTTCGTCCGAGTCGAGTAGCGAGAAATGCGTGCCGTTCCGGTGTCGACAACATAATGAATCCCGGGAACGGTTAACGATGTCTCAGCGATGTTGGTTGCAAGTACGATCCGACGGCCGCGGTGCGGACTGAAGACGCGGTGCTGTTCCGCGTTGGATAGGCGCCCGAAAAGCGGAGTGACCTCAACACCAGGCCATTTCTTCGCCTCGATGGCGTCATGAGCTTCGCGAATGTCGCGTTCACTGGGGAAGAAACAAAGAATATCTCCAGGGCCGGCGGCCATGAGCTCCTCACATGCTTCACACACAGCCTCCTGCGGGTCTTTTTCTATCCGCTCGACGGAGCCATCCTTCCGCTCGCGTTCGATATACGGGGGCCGGTACCGAATTTCAACGGGGTAGGTTCGCCCCGAGACCTCGATAATGGGTGCCGGATTTCCCTCCGCATCCGCAAAGTGGCGTGCGAATTTTTCAGGGTCGATCGTCGCGGAGGTGATAATGACCTTGAGATCTGGGCGTTGTGGCAATAGTCGCTTGATATAGCCCAAAATGAAATCGATGTTGAGGCTTCGTTCGTGGGCCTCGTCAATAATGATCGTGTCATAAGCCCGCAGAAGCCGGTCACGTTGCATTTCTGCCAGGAGAATGCCGTCGGTCATGAGCTTGATGGCTGTTGAGGGGCCGACGCGGTCATCAAAACGGATGGCGTATCCGACACTTTGGCCGATATCTTGGCCAACCTCACTGGCGATTCGTTCGGCTACTGTACGCGCAGCCAACCGCCTCGGCTGGGTATGCCCGATCATGCCTTTCCGACCACGCCCTAAGGCTAAACAAATTTTGGGTATCTGCGTTGTTTTCCCCGACCCGGTTTCACCAGCGACGATAATGACCTGGTGTGTTCGGATAGCGTCAGCAATGTCGTCGACTCGCTGGGTTACGGGTAGATCAGGGGGATACGTGATAGTCGGAAGCGTTGCGATTTTTGCGGCGAATTGAGTCCGTGCCACTGCTAAGTCACGAGCGATGGCGTGCCGGGCCCGGTCAGATCGGGCTTTTTTCAGACGACGACGAAACCGGTGCTCATCAGCCGCGCTGATCTCGCTGAGCTGAGCATAGAGTTCTTTGCGTGATGGGGCACTGGGGATTGTGTCGGGTGTCGACGTGGTTGTCGTCCGAGCATCGGTGGTGTGGCGGTTGGATTTGTTCGTCATGACTTCCCACAGTCTACCTGGACGACGATGCTTGCTTCGGCTGCTGGCTGCTCGGCCGGCGATTACGCATCCGGCAATTAAGAACGGCGTCGGCTAACGATATGGTCGGCAAGGAGAGTCGTCGATAGCCCGACCAGGATGAGGGCACATGTGGGGGAGAGGGCAAACCATAGGGCCCGGTCTGCATAGGGAGCGGCTTCGCTGAGAATCGTGCCTGGCGCCGATACCAAGAAACGCCAGTCCGGCAAGAGCCAAAATATTATGCCCTAGACGAGTCGCACCGTGGCGGAGTACAGCGGGTACAACGAAGGGGATGGTGTGGACGATGAGTAATCTCCATCGTCCGGCGCCACTATCTCGGGCCCACTCGTAGTGACCTTGATGTCGTATGTCGAGGGCTAACGCACTGCAATGTGCTGCTATCGGAATCCAGCCGACAGCCATGACGGCCACAGCTGCTGTCCATACAGAGGTTCCAAACACGGAGGCAATAACCAGTCCGATAAAAACAGCGGGGAGAGCGTTTAACGTATCACCGAGGACGCGTGCCCAGTCCCCACTGAGGCCGATGATGACACCAATGACCACGCAGACCACCGTCGTGATAAGAGCGATTCCGACGGTGGGTATTGCTCCGTCGGCCATTCTGACAAGTACATCTCGTCCTACCTGATCAGTGCCCAGTGGATGCGTCATAGAGGGAGACTCCAAGCGAGCGGTGGGTGTGATAGCCGAGGATCGAAAACTGCCGACGACGAGCGCGACTATTAACGGGATGATCGCCACGAGTGGCGGCACCCACCCGACATCGATATGTGGTTGTCCATGGGAGAGCCCGGCTTCGTGTGACTGAGCAATCGGACGCATCATGAAGTAATGGATGCATCTCGAGAGAAACCCGCACGCTACACCGATGAAGAGAACTAAGGTCAGGAGTGCTTGCATGACGGGCACGTCTTGGTGGGTTGCCGCTTGGACAGCGATCCGTCCGATTCCAGGAATGGAAAAAATGTTCTCCACGAGGGCTGTTGACGCTAAGGTTCCAGCGAAAAAGAGGAAGATTTGTGGCGTTAATGTCGCAAAACCTCGTCGGATGAGGCTTCTGCGAACTCGGTAACCGGGTATCCCGTTTACCAACCAGGTTCTGACCCAAGGCTCGGTCGCTGCTGTGTCCACGGCGATGAGCAGAATGCGTGAGAGCATTCCTGAGATGGGGATGGTGAGGGAGATGACCGGAAGAATTGCGTAGCGGAGGCCATCCCACCCGGTCGCGGGCAAGTATCCCAGCTGAATGGCAATGAAGCTGATCAGCAGACTAGCGAGGACAAATTCAGGGACGGAGGATAAAACCGCGCTCGATAATAGACCTGCGTGGGATCTGCGTCCCTGTGAATAAGCGTTAACCCGTGGCCAGATCAGAGCGCACGCGATCATGGTGCCCAGTAGAGTGGCCGTTCCTGCTAAGAAGACAGATGGACCAAACCCTGCCAAGACAGTGTTCCATGCAGAGTTGGATGGATTTACCCATGAGACACCGAAATCCAGATGGACGAAGCCGATAAAGAATCGCTGAATATCTTCGATGGGGTTCGACGGCAAATCCAGTTCATTCCGAATATTTTCTATGACTTCCGGATCTGGAGTCCGTTCTGACTCACGTGCTCGAAAGACAGACACCGCGATATCGCGCCCGGAAAGCCATGGAAGGACGGCAGCAAACAGCAGTCCTCCGAGCACGATGAGGACAGTTGTTCTTGTGAGGCCCAGGATGGAGCGGTACGAGCACGTAGGACGGTGTCGTGAAGGCATGATGAGGGGTATAGAGGATCCGTAGGAGTGACAAGGGGGATTGGTGCGGGTGCGTCGATGAACTAGTCACGCTGACTCTTAGCAGTGAGCAATTGTCGCTCAAAGGAATCCACGCTGACGTCTTTCATGCCCTTCATCGCAACGTAGCCACGCGGGTAGGCGACGGGGACAACCGCATTGTCAGCCACGATGCGCGCTCCCGCTTCGGTCGCGAGCGTGCGTCGCTCATTGAAATCAGAGGTAGCATCTGCCCGCGAGATTTGTTCATCAATCTCCGGATCGCACAGCTGCGACAAGTTGTATGTGCCGTCGCACGTGTAGTCGGACTGCAGGTAGGAAACGGGGTCGGCTGCACCGATGAGGTAGTTACGACTCCCAATAACAGCATCAAATTGGCCGTCAAGGAGGCTACTTTCGAGTGAATCGTAATCCTTGGTCGTCACATCTACGACGAAGCCTGCGTGGCGTAGCTGGTCAGCAACAATCGATGCGACTTCTGGCAGTTCGCCACGCTCAGTCCAGGTGGCAAGCTTGATCTTCTGCTGTGATGGTTGCGTAGCAGGAACAGCGCTCTTGGATGCGTCATCCGGGGTACGTGCCCATTCTTCAGCCGGATTGAACAGGTGGTCGGTTGCAGCATCTGCTTTTCCTTCAAACACAGAGTCCGTGATGGCTTTGCTGTTGATGGCCTCCTGCGCTGCTGCCCGTAAACCGGGATCGGTGAATACCCCCTTCTTCGTATTGAGGTGGAGAAGGACTGCGCGGGGAAGTGGCGTTGACTTGATCTCGCCCGCCGACTTTTCAATCTCCGAAACCTGGGAGGTAGGAATAGCCGTCGCGAGTTGCACCTCTCCTGAACGGAAAGCAGCAGTACGGGCACTCGCATCGGTCATGAACTTGACGGTGACTGAATTGAGCTTCGGCTTGCCGCCCCAGTAATCGTCATTCGCCTTCAGATCCGCTTGGGTCGAGCTAGCTTTTTTGTCGAGTGAAAATGGTCCGGTTCCGTGTTTCACCAAGTCCGGTGCAGCATCAGAGGGACCCTCTTTTGCTTCTGCGTCCTTACCGTCGTTCTTTTCCCCATCTTTCTTGGCATCGCCGGTGAAAGCATCAGGTGACAGAATCATTGTTCCCGGGTCGGCGAATCGCTGAATCAGGATGGGATCGTCCTTTTCTGACGTCACCACCAACGTGTGGTCGTCGGAAGCGTCAAATGTAAGGTTGGCTTTCCCAAGGGCTTTCGGCCGGTTGGTGGCGTTCCACGCGTGGGTGAGACTGGTGGCCGCAGCTTGAGCGGTCAGCGGCTTTCCGTCATGGAACTTAGCGCTACGGAGGTGGAAGGTTACCGACCGTGGGGAATCATCCGACCATGACTCAGCCAATGACGGCATAACATCGCCATTCTCTCCTAACGTGACTAGCGTTTCCCCGACACCCATCCGACTGGCTAGAACGGCGTCGTCGGAATAGGGCGACATACTTGCCACCGGGGCAAAGGCCAATCCGATTGTTGCCCCGTCGTTACCGGTTGAGTCCGAATTATTGAAGCATCCCGTGAGCACAGTCGCTGCCACAGGGACGGCAAGTAATAGCGACAGTCGTTTCATGATGAGAACTCCTCTATCTGATCAGTTAATTGTGATGAGTTGTCAGGCGCGTCGGCATGACGTGGCTGTTGTAAAAGCCTCGCCGTGCGTCGGCCCCACACGTAAATAGTGATGGCAGCACCCACCATCCCGGCAGCAAGAACGATCCACGGAATCATTGCTGATTGCGTGGGATGGTAGGCACTGTTTAAAAGCTTTCCGAGAAGCGGCGAAGTGATGAGAACGGCCGCCCCACCAACCGAATTGAGGACCCCGTAGTACGTACCCAACTTGATGTTCTTCGCGTGTACTCCAACGAGGTCGCGCGCGATCGGGCTGACAATCATGTTTCCCACATTGAGAACGACGACGAAGGCGATGGCGGGAGCTAAGCTCCGGGACCACGGTGCGCACACTGCGACGATGGTGAACGAGCTAGCCATGATGAGAAAACCAGCGGCTACCGCCCGCGTGGGGCTATACCGAGCCGCTATCCGAGCCAGCGGGACTTGGAGAATGATGACCCACACCCCAGCAATGAGGAACATGATTCCCATCGATTGATCCGACCCCGTCCCTCGCGTCAATTCCACAGGCAGGGACAGATACATCTGGTTATAGGCGACGAGACTCATGGAATATGCCGCTGCGAGAACGAGAAAACGGCGATCTCGGAGGACATGGCTCCAGTCTTGTGTGATCGGTCCGCGCCGGGCTGGGTGGACTGAGGTGGGGAGCATGATCAAGTGAGTGATGCCCAAAAAGACGAAGATCGCAGCTGCCGCGTAGCAGCAAATGTCGAACCCGAGAGGAAGGAGCAGTGCTCCAATAAGCGGGCCTAGTCCAGAGCCGACGGTTGAATAGGCGGAATCTAAGGCAAAGATGTGGGCTCTCGTGCTCGTTCCTTGGGCTTCGAGGCGTGCGCCTGAGTCGGCCAATGACGTTTCGACGGCGGGAGAGAACAATGCGGCAGCAAAGCCAATAATGACGACGCCGCCTATGAATCCGACGAGTGACCATGTGTTGGCCAGATTGTCGCTCTTTCCATTGACCGTGGCGTAATGGCTGGTCATGCCGGTTGTGATGAATCCAATTACGCGCAGAGAAATCCCCGTCAACAGGATAGGGCGCGCCCCATATTTATCTGTGAGCCCTCCGCCGAGAAAGAACAGCCCCTGTTGTGAAAATGTCCGCAAACCGAGGACTAAGCCAATCATTGTTCCGGCTTGAGCAAAACCATCTGCCAGGACGACCGCTAGAAAGGGCACAACAATATAGAAACCGATGTTGAACAGTAATTGGCTGATCAACAGCAGGTAGATATACGCGGGGAGCGGTTGCCCAGATTTCCGACGACCTCCGAATAGCGACAAAGCTTTCACGTCATACACCTCCTCGAAAAATTCGATCGGCATGAATCAAATCCGCGGTCTGCGGAACATCTGAGCTACCAATCTCTGCTGCGGCTCGATCATCAACAATGCGACCATCGTCAAGAACGATGATGCGGTCACACGTCGAGACCATAAACCTCACGTCATGACCCGTTACCGCCACTGCACACGATGATTTTTGCTGGTAGGCGCTTAGAACGCTCATGGTTGTTGTCGCGCTCTCCGTGTCGAGGGCAGAGACAACTTCGTCGGCAAGAACGACAGAGGGGCGGGTTGCTAGTGCACGGGCTAAAGCAACACGTTGACGCTGGCCTCCGGATAACTGGTGAGGCCGCCGATGTAAAACATCCGTCGGGAGCCCTAATGAGCCGACAAGTTCCTCATAGTCGGGCGCTTCCACTCCTGCGATCAGCGTCGCTTCCCGGATGATGGACTGAACCGTCATGAGAGGATGCAAGGTGGCATCTGGCTGTTGTCGAACAAATGCGCACCATCCACGGTGGTCAGGAGCTGTGCGAGCGCCGTCATCTAACGGAAGGCTGCCCATTATCGCTCGCAAGAGGCTGGTCTTTCCGGAGCCCGACTTGCCGACGATCCCCACTTTTTCGCCGGCGTGGAGATCGCATGAACAATCATGGAAACGCCCTTCGCACGTGGCGTCGTGTAAAGAGACAAAAGGAGATCGAGAGAGCTCCGACGGCTGGTTGGGGGGGAGAAACTATCGGCATGTGGCTTCTCTCTCTGCGCTTTCCTTGTCGACGACGACACCGTCATCAATGTGTAGATGTCGTGTTGCTAGAGGAACGAAGCCAGAGACGTCATGCGTCGCCATCACGATTGTTGGGTGATAGGCGTCATAAAACTCGCACAGGATATCCCCTATTGCTAATGAAGTGACGGGGTCCAGCGCACTGGTCACTTCATCTGCGACAAGGACGTCGGGTTGGTGAATCAATGCGAGGATAAGACAGGCTCTCTGGCGTTGGCCTCCGGATAATTCCAGGGGATAACGGGAGCCGTCCAGCCCTACGCGATCGAGCAGGGCATCTGCATGGTCGATTGCTTCTCGTCGGGATTCTCTCGGTAGAGCGTATGAAACTTGTGTCCTCACAGGGGTAAGAGGATCAAGTGACGTCGACGAATTTTGAGCACAAAAGCCAAGAGTTCCTGAGATCGAACAGTAACCAGTGGTTTGTATTCCTGCGTGGTGGGGGTTGTGATGTCGAGATGAATTTGCTGATGGCCGTGTACCGGCGTCGATAATTGAGTTGAGGAAAAGGCTTTTGCCTGCTCCAGATTGCCCCGAGACGACCACCCATTCCCCGGGGTTAATATGCAGCTCAGTGATGTGCAATAGCGGGCGAGAAGGAGGATCGGCCGGGGTAGTAGTTGATTCGGCGTTGAGAGGGGCCAATGAGAAATCCCTGAAGACAATCGAGCCAGGAGAGTGGGGCGAACTAGGAGAGGCCGACTCCTCTGAGGAGCCTAAATCTCCAGGACTGCGACGTGTCGTGCTGAGATGCGCGGGCCGGACCACAGGCTAACGTTCTCCTCAGTACAGGGGGCAAAGATTCGGACGTAGAAGATCTTAAATCAACCGCAAATAATTGTCGATAAAGTATTGCAAGGAGAACAAATAAGGGGTATGTAAGAAAATCCCTGGCGTACTGGACGCCAGGGAAGAAAAACTCAGAGAGTCACACTGAACTCAAAGGGGCAAAAACTCTACCGAGCAGCCTCGATCTGAATGGCCTGCGCTACACCCTGAATGGTTGCGGCAATCTTAACGGCCTCGAAAACCTGTTCCTTGGTCAGGCCTTCACTCGTCACCGTCTTCTCGTGAGCCTTGGTGCAGTCGTGGCAACCGTTGATGGTCGACACGGCGAGAGCCATGAGCTCGAAATCAACCTTGTCGATCCCGGACTTGTTGATGATGTTCATCCGCAGACCCATGCGGACCTGGGCATAGTCGGAGCCGAGGAACGACTTCGCGCGGTACGCGACATTGTTCATGGCCATGATCGACGCTGCACCGTAGGCGGCGTTGACATACTCATCGGAAAGGTGCTGCGATGCTTCCTCAGCAATCTCCGAGACGATGGTGTCATTCCGCGTTGCTGCAGCAGTCGCAAGGAACGTGCCCCAGAGCTGCTGCTCCGACAGCTCGGTCGAGCGCGAGAGGGTGCCCAAGTTCAGTTTGAGGTCTTTCGCGTACTCCGGGAGACCCTCTTTAAGGTTGTCAAGTGCCATTATGAACCGTCCTTAATGATAGCGAGATAGTTTCGGTGACGACTGAGACAGTCGAATGGAGCTGGAAGCAGGTGCTTACTTCAGCTCTTCGTTGAGAACATCCATCTTGTCGATGTTCTTGGTGGGGTCATTCTTCTGCCAGTTGCAGGCGCAGACTTCCTCGGACTGAAGTGCATCGAGAACACGCAGAACCTCGTCGACGTTACGTCCAACAGCGTCCGGGGTGACGGACACGAACTGGATGACGTTGTCAGGGTCAACGATGAAGGTAGCGCGGTCTGCAACACCGTCAGCATTCTCAACACCAAGGGCCTTGATGAGATCGTGCTTGATATCAGAAATCATCGGGAACGGAATCGTCTTCAGATCCGGGTGGGTTGCACGCCAGTTGAAGTGGGAGAACTCGTTGTCGACGGAGCCACCGAGGATCTGGGTATCGCGATCCTCGAACTCGTCATTCAGCTTGCCGAATGCTGCGATTTCGGTGGGGCATACGAAGGTAAAGTCCTTCGGGTAGAAGAAGATGACACGCCACTTGCCCTCATAGGACTGGTTGTTGATCTCCTCGAAGTAGTCTTCGGGCTGGTTAGCGTTGACCTCGCGCAGGTCTCCGCCCTTCAGTGCGGTCAATTCGAAATCAGGGAACTGGTCACCGATGGTCAGCAATGCCATTGCTTCCTCCTACTTGAAAGTGTCATCGATTGGTTAATTATCTGACGCTATAAAGCATGGCATGATTTATCGAGTGTGTCAAGAGGTAAAACTTAAATATCTAGTGTACAGTTATAACCATGAATAATAGAGAGTATCGCCCTACAATCGCTCAACTTCGTGCCTTCGTGACCATCGCGGAGCACCGTCACTTTAGTACTTCAGCAGCGCGTTTGGGGATTTCGCAACCGTCCCTCTCGCAGGCTCTCGTTGCTCTCGAGAGCGGCCTGAACCTACAGCTTATTGAACGCTCAACACGGAAAGTCATTGTCACCTCGGCTGGGCAAGCTCTCCTTCCTTACGCACGCGCAGCCTTGGATACTACCGATGATTTCGTCGCCCATGCTCGAGGCGTCAGCGATTCCCCCTCCGGGCCGATCACGATCGGAATTATCCCCACCGTCGCGCCGTATATCCTTCCGCACCTTCTTCAGCTCATCAACCTCGAGATGCCAGAAGTTCAGCCGAATATCGTCGAAGAACAAACTCACCATTTAGTCGAAAGCCTGAAGCAAGGAACGATCGATGTCGCCGTGTTTGCCCTCCCATCTGGTGAGAGTGGACTAATCGAGCAGCATCTCTACGACGAAGACTTTTTCCTCGTCGTACCAGAGGGGCATGAATTAGCTGGCAAGACAAACGTTGACCCGAAGGTACTCGAGGACCTCAACCTTCTTCTTCTCGACGACGGCCACTGTTTACGTGATCAAGTTCTGGATCTCTGCCGCCGTACTGGTAAAGGCTCAAAAGCAAACCAAGCTGTCACACGAGTCGCTAGTTTGACGACGGTTGTGCAGTGTGTGGCTGGTGGCCTGGGTTCTACATTGGTGCCTGCCTCTGCCTTGCCCGTGGAAGGACGCCAGGAAAATATCGCGATCGCGAAGTTCAAGAAAGGGTCTGTGCCCTGCCATCGCGAAATCGGACTGGCTTATCGCTCCAGTACGTCGCCGAGCAGGGGAGAGCAGTTCCAGCACATTGGCCGACAGATTACGCGGGCTTTCGAAGAAGTGTCGCGGAACGCGAATGCTCTGTCCTGATTGAGGCGTCGTGATTGAGGTGGAAGCTACTGATCTTGTGGCTAATCGCCCTCAACGATGCTGAGCTCAGAGAGCCGAACGTCGCCGGCCTCATCAGACGCATCAAGATCGACGGTCCCGGTGATGGCCCAATCGTGATTGCCATCCGGATCGTCGATAATTTGGCGCACCGACCACGAACGCCCGTTTTCTTTGATGTTGATCATGTCTGCGGACCGGGCAGATGCGTCCACGCCTAAATCAGCGAAATTGTCGAAGTAATCGTCGAGTGCTGCTGGCCAATCGGGAGTGTCAGTTAGATCTTCGGTTGCTACGCGGTCGGTAAGTTCATCGAGCTCGTCCTCTTTCTCGAAGGCAAAGAGCTCAACAAACCGGAAAAAGACGTTCCGAACCATACGCGTAAATGCCCGCGTATTGGCAGTGAGTGCACGTTCACTACCATCACCGAAGGCACGTTCTTCAACTTCCTTATCGGTGATCGGAGTATCAGGATCAGCCATACGGTTCCATTCATCCAACAACGACGAGTCAACTTGGATAATGAGTTCGGATAGCCAATCAATGATGTCGTCTAACTCATCGGTGTGATACTCCGCGGGGACCGTATTGAGCAAAGTCCGCCACGCGTCGGTGAGATAACGAAGAATGACCCCTTCTGACCTGGCTAAACCATAAGCGGCAATGAGGTCGGAGAAGTTCATTGCGCGCTCGATCATGTGGCGAACAACAGACTTAGGGGAGAGGGAGAATTCTCGCGCCCAGGGGTGTCCTTCGCTATATGCCTCGAACGCCTCGTCAAGCTCCTCTTTAAGAGGCATCGGCCACGTAATATCCTCGACGATCGCCATTCGCTCGGTGTAGTCGACGCCCTCTGCCTTGAGCGCGGCAATCTCTTCGCCCCGCTCTTTCTTTTCTTGAGCCCGGAGTAGCGGCGACGGATCGTCGAGAATTGACTCCATCACGCTGATGATATCGAGCGTAAAAGTCTCGCTATCAGGATCGAGAATCTCCAAAGCAGCGACGGTGAATGGCGATAACGGTTGGTTCAATGCAAAGTCGCGTTGCAATTCGTCGGTCACGTGACAATAACGACCAGTATCGTCCGGGGTGTCAGATTGCTCGATTATTCCGGCTTGCTTAAGACCCCTGAATAGATCAATAGCCATATGAATATGGCGGTTTTGTTTTGCACGGCTTTCGTGATTACCGCGCAGGAGGCGTTTCATGGCCTCAAAGCCGTTCCCCGGGCGGGACAACACGTTGAGCAACATGGAACTAGATACCGCAAATTGGCTGGTCATTTGTTCCGGCTCAGCATTAACGAGACGCTCATAGGTGCTCTCGGCCCACGTTGCACGGCCTTCGGGTGCCGACTTTTTCCGCAGCTTCTTCAGCTTTTTGGGATCACTCCCGGCCTTCTGCCGTGCCTGATAATTCTCAATTTCGTGTTCAGGTGCCTCGATGACGACATAACCCGCAGTATCAAAACCAGCGCGACCGGCTCGCCCGGCAATCTGGTGAAACTCCCTGGAACGCAAAACTCTGTGTCGCTGGCCATCGTATTTCGCGAGCCCACTAAAAAGCACCGTGCGGATAGGAACGTTAATACCCACACCGAGTGTGTCAGTTCCACAAATCACTGTTAGTAAGCCAGCCTGGGCAAGTTTTTCGACGAGACGACGGTATTTCGGGAGCATGCCCGCGTGATGAACACCAATGCCTTGACGGACGAGACTGGATAATTGACGCCCAAATGCTGAGGAAAAACGAAAGTCCCCGATTGTTTCGCGAATCTTTTCCTTGGTCTCTGCGGAAATTTTCACATGCCCCTTGAGGGCTTGAGCACGTTCCGCCGCTTCCCGCTGTGAGAAGTGAACAATGTAAATGGGCGCCCTATCGTCTTTAATAAGCGTCTCAATTGTTTCGTGAATAGGCGTATAGACGTAAGAAAACGATAAGGGAACCGGCCGTTCAGTTCCATCAACGAGATCTGTATCCCGTCCCGTTCGGGCGCTTAAGTCTTTGCGCAGGAAAGTTGTGTCCCCCAAGGTGGCAGACATCAAAACAAATTGTGTCGATGGAAGTTCAAGGAGCGGAACTTGCCATGCCCACCCTCGTTGGGGATCGGTATAGTAATGGAACTCGTCCATCACTACCTGGTCTATCTCAGCATCGGGACCATCGCGTAGGGCAATATTGGCTACGATTTCGGCAGTTGCACAAATAATCGGAGCTTTGCCATTGACAGTGGCATCTCCTGTCATCATCCCGACATTTTTCGCACCAAAGGCGTCGCACAGGGCAAAGAATTTTTCATTGACCAGTGCTTTAATTGGCGCTGTATAGAATGTTCGCCTGTTATGCGCGAGGGCGAAGAAATGCGCATACAAGGCGACAAGTGATTTCCCAGAACCGGTGGGTGTTGCGACGATGACATTATCACCGGCTTCTGTTCCGAGGATTGCTTCTTCTTGGGCAGGGAAGAGGGTAATTCCTCGCGAGCGAACCCAGCTTCGAAATGAATCAGAAATTGCTTCGTCGTATAAGGATTCGGGGACGTCAGCAAGGTCGGGAAGATAACTAGCTAGGTTCACGGCTCTATCCTAATAGTCTCGTTTAGTCTTCGTCTGAGTCATCGCCTCCATCGGAGTGTGGCCGACGGTCGCCACCGTTGTCGTCCTCGTCATTAGAACGGGGAGTATCCGACTCGTCCCAGGACTCGGCACCAATATCCTCGGTACTGTCATCCCCAGCATCGATATCCTGAGTATCTTTATCGCGGTTCACCTGCGCGAGGAACTTTTCTAGTTCTGCGCCGATCTCATCCCCAGTGGGCACCTCGCCGTCCGAGCTCAGTAGACCGCGGTCATGACGCTCCCTATACCGTGCGGTTTCTTGGTCATACTGGGCTTCGAGAGCATGGACGACGGCAGCTATCTCACCCGACTCCTCAACCTGTTCTTCGAGTTCGCGCTCAACTTTTTCTGACTCCCGTTCCAAGGCCTGCAAAGGAATAGAAACACCTGCTGTTTCTTCCACAGCTTGGAGGAGTTTGACCACCGCAGAGGGATATTCCGAGGCGGCAATGTAGTGCGGAACATGGGCCGTAAACCCTGCCGTCTCAATACCTTCTTTGGCCATTTTCATCTCGAGCTCGAGCTGAGCGGATCCCGGTACGGTAATACGCCCATCAAAGCGGGGATACCGGAGCGGATCCGATTTGTACGAGCCATGTTGGGTCACGATAAGAGGGCGGGTATGAGGAACCGGCATCGGAGCGGAATAAAGGCTCACCGCTTTTGTCACCTTAAAACGTTTAGAGAGGTCGGTGACGGCCTCAGTAAACGCACTCCAACGTAAATCGGGTTCCGGCCCGGATAAAAGAAGGAACGGAATTCCTGCATTATCACGCACAACGTCTAAAGAGAGTTCTGTCTTTTCGGCAGGTGCTAACTCATTGTCGACGATATGTACGGCAGGCCGCCGTGAGCGATAATCAATAAGCAGATCGTTATTAAATGTCGCTAATGGTGCATGTTCCAAGGCTGCTTTGATGTGCGACTCTGCGTTATCAATAGCTTGGCCAGCGTCAGCGTAGCCCTGGAGCGCTACGACGAGTGATAGGCCGTTACTAGCGTCGGATTGTGTTTCCGGCTCAGGATATTCAAGCTCGTACATCGTTTCGTCATTATCCATTGTCATTATTAGTCCTCGATATCATTTGTTCATTTCGTCGTTTAATTGGTCGTTATTTAAAAGGGTCGATATTAACGCGACACTACCCACAACACCATGATAAGTAGTGGTATTCCACGAATTTAGCCCCGTCGTGCCTGTTTCCGTGTACCTCCACGTACCGTCACGATCACCCCGTATCGACACTAGTTCACAATAATAGTGGTGGGCACGGTATCTTCCAGTGCTCTTTGGGAGGCCGTGACCGATGGTGCTCTACCAGTTATCCACAGGGTAATAGTTATCCACAGCGTGCGCAGTTTTGCCCTCGTCTCGGCGGTGATGGTGCGACATTAATTGCCAAACTAGCGGCCATGACAGATTGCCATTCCTCGTGTAGCACCGGTACGTCCGACGTGTTTTCCATTTTTGCCCGTCCCCGCCCATCCTCTGACACCGTCGGCGCGGTTCTAGGAACGTTGCCACGGATCCTCGGAGAGAACTCAACCAACAAAAACCTGATCCTGATCGGTGACTCCCGCTGCGAAAACTGTGGTGGTGCCAAGACATCCGCTGGCCAGAGAGAATCTTCGTCAGAACGAATGTCTAGCGGAGCGTGTGTACTCGCGGCTCCAGTTGATAACGCAGATAGCTTCGACCGTGCGCTGGGCTCCCTTGATATCCCTCTCTCGTCAGCATGTTGGTTAATTGTCGACGAACCTGGGGCCGTCGATCTTGTGGCGTCGATGATGAAGGATGGCCAATCCGGGAGGTCCTCTCTCAATCATCGACGACGGGCGACGGCCACGGGAGCAGTGAACGCCGGGCTGCCTGGTGCGACATTCACATCTGCTCACGTCACAAAGCAAGTGGGCGGCGATGGTCTTAGCGCGACCGTGACTGTCGATGATCACACTGAAAACGGATCTGCGGACACGATCCGAGCCATCAACACCATTATGTCGACGTTGTGGGCGAAAGGCGTTGAGGTCACAGCAGTCGTTGGCGTTGACACGCTACGGGCGGGACAGCCATTTGCCGTCATGTCTTTCGACGCAGGCGGCCATCTCGACACCGGGCGCGTTGGCCACGGCGAAGCTCTGAAAAGCTGGTTCTCTGACCTCCGTGCTAGTACGGATTCGTCGTTGCCGAACAGCGACGCGGCCAGCATTCTTGACGCCGACGAATCGGTGCTGCCTTTTCCGCCCGAGGCGGGTAATGAAATTGCTGAAGAAGCGCAGCTCAGCGATATCTACATCCGCGAGTTCATTAGTCACTTCACCGATGGTGCCGAATTCGACCCCGATCTGAACATGGATAGTGAATCTCCCAGGGGCGAATACACCGCTTGTCCATGGGAGACCGGACATCGTTTCAACACGGCTTTCGGTAGCGACGAGCGTCTAGACAGTAGTGCGCTGATGTCACTGTGCCTTGATAGCTTTCGAGATTTCATCACCCTGATCGGCGAGATAGCCGAGGACATTGCTGCCAGTGCATCATCAGAAGGACAACAGCCCGATTTTAGTGATCCCGTTGTGGCTCAACGTTGGATTCGAGCTCTCAATACTGGCAGTTTGCGGGACATCAGCCATGGTCTTCGCTATTCGCCACTACGGCATACCCTTCGAGATATTTTCTTGAGTGCAGCCCAGGCCTTCCCATCCCAGTCGCGTTCATTTGCCCTGTGTATGTGGGGGATCATGGATCGGAATGAACATGAATCCTTGGCAGGGGTGGCTTATCGTCGCGCTTTACAGGAACAGAAATTCGACGAAAGAGCGTCGTTGCCTTATTCGCTCCTCGCTCTTCATCGTGGGCAGAAAACCGATTCTGGTATCGCGCTGTTGACCGCGTTGAGCGTCGAATCGCTTGATGATCTCGTGACTACTGTCAACGCCCTCGCCGCCCGTGGTGTCGATGTCACGAGTGAACGAAAAGTGATAGACACGCTCCTCGGAGCGATTGATGTCGACGCCATCATCGACGAATTCCATAAGTTCCGCTTCGAGCCGTGGGCATCAACACTGTCTGAGGGCGTACAAGCAGCTCGGCGTTTACAGCGGTGGAGCCACGATCCCGTCGAAGACAACGCAAAGGCTAGGAGAGAGTGACGCGGCCGCATGGTGTGCGCGTTATGTATGGCGTCGTCTAGCTGCGTGCTCTCTATGACGTCGCCTTGGGCAAAGAATGCGCACGATCTCCGAGCGATTGAGCGAAGTCCCACGCTGTAGACACAATGGTCTCGAGGTCAGTATGTGTCGGATTCCACCCGAGTTCGTGATGAGCTTTGTCGCTGGACGCAATAAGAATCGCGGGGTCGCCGGCCCGTCGGGGAGCAATATCCGCCGGGATCGGATGGCCAGTCACTTTTCGACACATCTCGATGACTTCACGGACCGAATACCCGTCGCCGGATCCGAGATTGTAAATCCTGTGCTGACCGGGCTTGTTGGTTTCAAGCGCCAGGAGGTGAGCGTCGGCAAGATCCTTGACGTGAATATAGTCCCGGATGCACGTGCCGTTTTTCGTCGGCCAGTCGTCGCCAAAAATCTTCACTCCATCGCGGTGGCCTAGAGCTACTTGAAGAATAATGGGAATGATGTGGGTTTCGACGGGGCGGTTTTCGCCTTGACCGTGGTAGGCCCCGGCCACATTGAAGTAGCGCAGCGATGTTGCTCCCAAGCCGAAGGCGTGGGCGTACGACGTGATCATGTGATCGATAGCGAGCTTCGTCGCACCATACGGGTTCGTCGGCCGCGTGGGGAACTCTTCAGTAATGGGAACTGTCTCCGGTTCTCCATATGTGGCCGCGGTGGACGAGAAAACCAAGTTGTTCACATGCGAATGGCGCATCGCGTCCAGGAGGGTCAATGTGGTCACAACATTGTGGTGCCAATAATCTTGAGGCCTCTCAACAGATTCGCCGACGAGCGAGCGGGCGGCGAAATGTGCAACGCCGTCAAACTTTTCGTCAGCGAGGACATCTGCGGCGACATCGCGGACATCTCCGCGGACAAAGTTTGCACCCTCGGGAATAAGGTCGGTGTTTCCCGTCGTGAGATCGTCAATAACGGTGACGGAATGGCCCTGTTCAAGCAGCACTTTGGCGACGGTGCCGCCAACGTATCCTGCGCCGCCTGTTACGAGAATCTTCATACTGTTCTTCACCTTTCGTACGTGGTGGTTAGTCTCAGTCTGTTTATTTGTATCTACGGAGCACCCAGTTTTCACGCGACGTGCCACTGGCTAGGCCTATGCGTACGTTCACTGCAGGGGAACGGGGCCAGTCGCCGTCGTCGGGTGCCGTGTGGCGTGGGTCCTCAGTCTAGCCCTCATATGAATGGCACACGCTTCCGACAAACTGAGAAGTCGCTGATGTTACTCACAACACGAAGAGGACAACTCTTTAAACACTTACCCCCTAAAAAGGCTGAGAGAAGGGCGCGAAAACTGGCCTTTTACGCCACATTGTTAACACGTGCCCCACTAATCGCGTGGTTATGTGATCATTTTCATTTCCGCCCGATCGAGTGCGAAATAGTGGGGAGGCACAGGGCAGAAAAATATTGACTTAACAGCAAGTAAGCTTTACCTTCATATCAGGATAGATGCGTAACCTTGGCTGTCATTTGCATGACTGAGCATGGGAAGTGATAGCCATGGAACGCTACTTCTTGATGCACCAGCGTTCCCTAACGACGCCCTCCCTTACATCGGATCGGTTAACGGGACATCGTCGTGATCGCAGCGCCGGGCGAGTTCGAAATGCCCCCTCGATTACCTGGAGAGTTCATGCTTCCCACCGGAGATCACTCCGAGACCCACGCACCCAGTGGCTCACGCAACACGAGTAAGAAAAAGCATGGTCGTACCGCGGCTCGTGCCCTCGTTGCCTCCTTGTCAACGGTGTCTATCATTGGGATGGGTTCAGCTGCTGCCCCTGCTGCGTCGGCAGTTGATTTGTCTTCGTTGAGCGACGCGATCAATGACTTGGGATTCCCGGGGTCGCCTGATCTTGGCCGATTCCTCAATAGTGGTGGGGGAGATGAACAATCCCAATCACCGACGCTGACTCTCGATAAAGATAAAGACATCAGTGGTGGCGATACTCTCAAAGCGACGGGTAAGGGTTACAAGCCTGGTGAATCTATTTACGTCACCCAGACAATCGAAAAGCCCGCGTCCGGATATCCAAAGACTTACGGCAAAGCGGTCAAGGTAAAAGCCGATGACCAGGGTAATTTCACGACCGACTTGACCGTCGATACCAAGTTTAGGGACGTCGACTGCACCACCACCCAGTGCTATGTCGCGTCATTCACCGCATTCCCGAAGCTCTTTGACCGCTCCCAGGACGCGTGGACACCCATTAGTTTCCGTAACGGAAGCCCGGTCACTGTTGACACAGAGGGCGGTCACTACGGCGATGGCGGCAGCGACAACAGCAATTCCGGCCAGGATAATGGCGGCAATTCCCAGCCAAACTCCGGCTCCCTGGGCAGCACATCAAGCAGCGGAGCAACTGTCTCAGTAAATAAAACCACTAACCTCAATCCGAGCGGAGATACTGTTCGAGTTGAAGGTAAAGGGTTTAAAACTGATGGGCCTGGAATTTATGTAGGTATCGCCCAGGATGATCAGTTCAGCACCACTAATCCCGACGCCTTTGGCCCCGATACGAAGTGGGTCTCGAAGAGCAAGGGTAATCTGAACGACGATGGTTCCTTCTCCATCGATTTGCCCGTCAGCTCGACCTTCGGTAACGCGAACTGTAAAGACAACCACTGCTCGATCTTTACACTTGCTGCACACGGATCTTTTGATAGGAGCCAGGACACAGCAACGCCTGTCTCCTTCAAAGGTGGGGTAGCCAAGAAGGAAGACGGAGCTGTGACGCCCCCCGCTACCTCCGGCGACGGGGCAGCATCGGGCGGAAATGACAACGGCCAGGCCGCTCCCGCAGCGAACCCAGGTGGAAACGGGCAGTCCAGCAACGGAAACTCAGGCTCTGCTGCTCCCCAGGGAGGAGCGCCTGCCCAGTCAGCACCGGCACCCACCGGGGCACACTCCTCGAGTGGCGCGGCGGTCACATTGTCGAAGACTCAGAAACTTAACCCGAGCGGAGACACGATCCGGGTTAGTGGTCAAGGGTTCAAGACCAGCGGCAATGGTGTTTATGTCGGGATTGCCCAGCAGGATCAATTCAGTACGACCAATGCTGATGTCTTCGGTCCCGGTACGGTGTGGGTCTCCAATCAAAAAGGCAACCTCAATTCTGATGGATCATTCTCTGTTGATCTTCCCGTGTCAGCCACATTCGGAAGCGCGAATTGCCTGACGAATGCGTGCGCGGTGTACACCTTTGCCGCACATGGGTCGAGCGACCGTAGTCAAGATACGGCCACACCGGTTAGCTTTGCGGGTGGAGTTGCTGCATCAAGCGCACAGCAGGCAGCACAGTCTGTTGCCTCAGGTGTTAGCCGGAGTGGCGGCTCGAGTTCAGGCAGCTCAGGTTCGGGCAGCTCGAGCGGCGGATATGGCCTCAGCCAAGCTTCGGGCGCAAGTGGCACGTCGGGTCAGTCACGCAGCGGAGCGCGAGTTTCGGTATCACGAACCACGATCTCTCCGACCGGAAAAACTCCTGTTACGGTGACCGGCCAAGGCTTCAAGACTGGCGGCAACGGCGTTTATGTCGGGGTTGCCGAAAAATCGAAGTTCTCCTTCACGGATGCCTCTGTTTTCGGAGCGACCAACTGGGTGCGGCCACAGCAGATTTCGTCAAACGGATCGTTCAGCACCACGCTGAACATCGAGCCCATCTTTGATGGCGGTAACTGCATTAAGAACCAGTGCGCTATCTTCACCTTTGCAGCACACGGTTCGACAGACCGCAGCCAAGACACGGTGACAGACATTACGGTTACCGGTACTCAGCAGGAAAAAGAGTCCGCGGTGAAGGCGGCCGAGAAGAAGGCTGAGGAAAAGAAGAAGGCAGAAGAAGCGCGGAAGAAAGCCCGCGAAGCCAAGAAGAAGAACAAGAACTCTAAGGGTTCTAAAGATTCCGACGGCGACCAAGCCATCGACTCCGAGAACACGAGCTCAGATCACGGATGGCTTTACGGAATTATCATCGGCATCCTTGGCACACTCGCCATCGTGTTTGCTGCACTATTCGGCATCGAAAAGCGGAGGAACTCCGCAGCCCAGCAGCCGAATTCGTCCAATGATGACAGTGCAGACAACGAATAGCTAAGCCGGCGTCCATGGGATCATCCCATGGATAGCAGCAGCTTGTGACTTAGCCCCATCTCATGGTTTGTACCGTGAGGTGGGGTTCAGTTATACCTGCCGGAGCCATCTCCGCCGCAACAGTGGTGCTCACAGCAATCACGAGCCGTGCCAAACACCGACCGTGCGCGATGGTTGTGGGAGAAACTTATTGTGTCTTTCTCAGCGGGACAACAATGGGGGAGTCATCCGGCCCGCGAAAAACTTGCATCGGACAGCCGTAAATGTTGCTCAGCAACTCGGGCTGTAATACCTCATCGGGGTTTCCGGATACGGCCACCCGGCCGTGGTCAAGGACAATGATGCGGTCACTCCACGCTGCAGCGAGGGATAAATCGTGAAGAACGATCCCCACTGCGGCACCGTTCTTAGCCCGGTGCCGGCAAATCTTCATGACATCTTCTTGATGGCGAATATCGAGCGCAGCAGTTGGTTCATCAAGGAGGATTAACGGAGTGTTTTGAGTAAGAACTCGAGCCAAAGATACTCGAGCTTTCTCACCACCAGAGAGGTGATGAAACTCGCGGGAAAGAAACTCACGAACGCCAGTCTCTTCGATCGCGGTATCCATTGCCGCAGCTGCCTCGTCGGCAGTCTCGGTTTTGGCCCAGGGCGCACGCCCCATCGCAATGGTCTCGCCGGCGGTAAAGGAAAAACCGACGGTGTTCGATTGCGTCAGTACCGACCGCAGTCGGGCTAAATCAGGCGCAGATGTCGTCGATACGTTGTGGTCTTCTATCCGGACCGTTCCTGAATCAGGAGTGAGATCGCCAGCAGTGACGCCCAATAATGTTGATTTACCAGCACCATTCGGCCCGACGATGGCAACAACTTCTCCTTGGCTGATCGATACATTAACTGCATCAAGAACGACGCGTGATCCTCGGCGTAAGGACACTGACTCAAGAGATAGCATGGACAACCTTCCTAACGGATCGTTCTTGGTCGTGGACGCTAGCGCCATGCGCCTGAGTGGCCACGCGAACGACGGAGTAGGTAGAAGAACACGGGACCACCAATAAGCGCTGTCAGCATCCCTAGAGGGAGGTCACCACCGCGAATAGCCGTCCGGGCGACGACGTCGGCAATGGTTAGTGTTAGCGCGCCTCCCAATGCCGAAGCCGGTATAAGAATCCGGTGGCCGGGGCCGACGATGAGCCGAAGAGCGTGAGGGACAACAAGTCCCACAAATGAAATGATGCCGGTGAAGGCCACACCCACCGCAACGAGCAGGGAG
Organism: Corynebacterium sp. c7Ub_26; assembly: GCF_053760365.1. Taxonomy (NCBI): domain Bacteria; kingdom Bacillati; phylum Actinomycetota; class Actinomycetes; order Mycobacteriales; family Corynebacteriaceae; genus Corynebacterium; species Corynebacterium sp. c7Ub_26. The sequence continues at coordinate 664,235 of NZ_JBSNBL010000001.1, forward strand.
ACAATAACGACGATCGACGCGCGAAGACGCTCAACATTGACCCCTAGGTGATGGGCCTGACTTTCACCCAAGGAGAGTAGGTCGAGGGGTTTAGCCAAAGTCCAGGCCAGAAGGCTGACTGGAATAGTGACGATGCAGATGATCCCTGCGGCTGTCCACGATGAGCCCGCAATAGACCCCATTTGCCAAAACACGATCTGATCGCGAGCTGCATTATCCGCAATAAAGGTAAGGAACGCGATAATACCGCCGGCCATGGCATTGGTTGCGACACCTGTCAGAATGAGAGTGACAACTTCGCTTCGGCCATTCCGTCGGGACGCGAAGTATATAAACGCGGTAGTACATAAGCCCGCAATGAAAGCCGCGAGCGTGACCATCCACGGGCCGAGCCCCTGGTGAGCTGCGGTTGTCGATGCCCCCAAAGCAATGGCTGCGGAGGCCCCGATGGCTGCTCCAGAGGACACACCGATGATGCCCGGCTCAGCCAGCGGGTTAGAAAACACGCCTTGCAGAAGAACGCCTGATACTCCCAGGCCTGCACCCACAATGGCTCCCACGACGATTCGCGGGAAGCGGACGTACCATAAGGCGGCTTCGGCATTAGCGTGATCGGGGCCGTCTAACCAGGATATTCTCATGGAGTGGAGCAACGATCCCAACACCTGAGTGGGGGTTGTCTCCACCTGCCCGGCGGTGGCTGACCACACCAGGTTGATGGAGAGGAGAGCGATAATCGTTGGGAAGAAGATGACGGTCGCGACAACTCGCGTTTGATGGAACGACTGTGTGCGTGAGCGTTTCATCATGACCGACGCTCCAGGGCCTCAGGTGTAGCGTTTGAGGACGGCGCAGTTGACGACGGCGACTTCGAGTTGCCATACAAAGCCTGAGCCATTGCTGTGATCACGTTGCCCGCGTCGGGGCCGAACGATAACAGGTGAGAGTCGGGGACAGTCAGCACGCTGTTATGGGCCCCGGCTGGAGTCTGATCAAACCCAGGAAGCTTATGGAGGCCGTCCAAGCCTCCAATGGACTCAAGCCCTTCCTTCATCACGATGATCGTATTGGGTGCAGCCTTGACCAATGCTTCTGATGTCAGGTTAGTAAAGGCCTTGTCTAGCCCGAGCCCCTCACCCGCATCGACGCCACCGAGGGATTTAATGAGGTCAGGTGCCCCAGACTTTGGCCCGGCGATCATCGACACATTCGTCCCACGTAGGTACAGCATGATCATGCGACGATGATCAGACTCTGCCTGGGCCGCTTTGCTTGCGGAATCAATACCGTTGCGCACCTTCTGCGCTGCTTGGTTGCCAGCATCCTCGTCACCTAAGGCACGTCCGATCTCCTTCATGAGGCTGTCTGCGTTATCAAGGTTCCTGTCTCGATCGGTACGCACAACTGTGATCCCGGACTTTTCCAATTGACGGAAAACGGATTGGGGTCCGATTGTTCCGTCGGTGAAAATGACGTCGGGATTGAGGTCAAGAACGGCCTCCGCATTAATAGAGTGCCCACCCGGCGTTACCAAAGGCAGCTTCTGAGCCGACGGAAAATCGGTGGAGATATCTCTTCCGACGAGTTTATCGCCCATGCCCATGGACCACAGAGATGCTGCCATAGCCCCGGAGCGGTCAATACCGAGAATACGATCAGCCTTTTTCACCGTGACTTTCTTGCCTTGCGACATCGTTTCCGCAGGAAGATTCGGTTTAATCTGGGCAAGGATTTGGGGATCACCAGTATTTAATGACGCATTGACGAGCCCTTCCGCATGGACTGGGTGAGCCGAACTATCCGACTGACTGGACGACGATTCTCCGTCACGTGACGGGACGTCGCACGCGGTGGTTGTTAAACCAATGACGAGCATGGCGCCCACGAGTATGGTTAGGGGTTTGAAGGGGTGGCGGCCAGCTTTACAAGGGCCGGCCGATAAGAAACCTGAGGGGTAATGCAAGGTCACAGCTTTCACGCGCAACGATCAGTACAGAGATCGTGGAAGAGTCGAACTACAGACAAAACTGGAAGCCTGAGCCTCCACGTCGAGGCTTTAGCTTACCTATAGGTGGGGTAGAGGAAAAGGCCACACCACCCTTATGCAGTGAGGGGGTGTTGACGTGTGCGTTAAGATGCAGAGATGTAGCTAAGTTATTTGTCTTAGCCGACGGTTATACTTTTCTTGTATAAGGTTAACCACGGTACGACTTTACGAACCCTACGAGGGAGCCCTCCGCGATGAAACACAACACTCATTCCACTCGACCGGCACGAACAATGGGTATGCGGGCCGGTGCACTCGTCGTCACTTTGGGGTGTGCACTCGGAGTGGCTGCGTGCTCCAATGATAACGACTCGAATGATTCATCATCCGGTGCAGCATCTGCCGCTAAGTCGAGTGGTCAGTCCGCCAAAGCTAGCGACACTGATGACAGTGCAAGCACAGAAGTCACCGGAACCGATGACATCGTCGTTATGAAGGTGTCGCAAGCAAAGGATCTGCGGGACGGGCAGCAAGTCACGGTAGATGTTAAGGATGCGGATCCGGACATGGGGTATTACCTCGCCCTGTGTGCGAAAGAGCAAACCGGAGATGTTCCCGATTGTCTGGGGGCTCACGGGGATCCGAATGCACAAAAGTGGATCTCTAACGAAAATGAGCACGGAGCCATTCCGGACGATGGCTCGTTCAGCGAAGAGATCACCGTCAACCAGAAGAATGTCAGTACTGGTGGAGACGAGATCGACTGTAAAACCCAAGAGTGTGTCATCAAGCTATTCGGTGACCATAGCAACGGGTTCGTCGATGTAGCGGATATTCCGGTCACTTTCCAGTGATGGATATGTAAGTTTTCATCGCAAATATGAAAGTAGGGTGGGGAGCTCGATGGCGCACCACCCTACTCAGTTTCTACCTCTGTTTTTACTCAACGACGATAGCGTGGGCCAAGCTGACAGGAATGGCCACTGTTTCATCACCAACCGAGACCGTGGCATTGCGGTCATTAACAACCGCGTGAATCTTCTTGCCAGGGACAATTCCGGCGTTCCGTAGGTTTGCCATCACGGCGGAATCGGACTGGAGTACTTCGTTAAACATGAGGATCTTCGCGGTGACGAGTTCATTGCGAGCAAGATCCGTGAGTCGTTTGCCCTCCATCTGCGGTTCACTGCCATTGACCCCGAGCTGCGGAAGTCCCGGAATCGGCGTTCCGAAGGGGCTGTGAGTCGGAGCATCAAGGACATCGTAAAGACGGCGCTCAATGTCGTCACTCATGACGTGTTCCCAACGACAGGCTTCTTCGTGCACTTTCTCTTTAGGAAGCTTAAGGGTAGTAGATAGTAAACACTCTGCTAAGCGGTGTTTACGCATAACCGCGATCGCAACCTGGCGGCCTGCGTCGGTAAGTTCAAGGTGGCGGTCTTCCGCGACGCGGAGGAGTCCATCACGTTCCATGCGAGCTACCGTTTGGCTGACCGTGGGGCCTGATTGTTCCAAGCGTTCCGCGATGCGCGCGCGCAGGGGAGTGATACCTTCTTCATCCAACTCATAAATAGTCCGGAGATACATCTCGGTGGTATCGACGAGATCCTTCATGATGGACGCCTTTCCTCAAGTAGTTCGATAAATAAGACGACGGTACTAGTTTTTACTTTACCCTTAACATAAGAGCCCCGGGAAATATTTCCCCGGGGCATTATTACCCACTTTCGCTGACAATAAATGTGGGTACGCTAAAAGCTCGAATGCGAGATAAGCATCTCAGCACTTAAGCATAAGACCGCAACTTATCCGCATGCTCTCCCTTTCGGAGCTTCGCCATGACCTCACGTTCAATTTGGCGAACGCGCTCACGAGAGAGCCCAAACTCGCGACCAGTCTGATCAAGAGTCCGGGGGACACCGTCGTCGAGACCAAAGCGGAGACGAATAACGTCTTGCTCCCTCTTCTCTAAGGTCGCCAAAACAGTCCTGATGTCGGAGTGGCGGAGAGATGCTACGACGGCTTCTTCCGCATCAGTTGCTTCGGAGTCCTCAATGAAGTCGCCCAGCGGTGCCTCTTCATCCGTTCCGACCGGCATGTCCAAGCTCACCGGGTCGCGGGACTGCTTCAGAAGAAGATCGATCTTTGATTCGTCGATACCAGACTCTTCCGCGAGCTCCTCATTGGTAGCTTCCCGGCCCAAGTGCTGGTACATCTCACGCTTAATGCGGGAGAGCTTGTTCACCTGCTCGACAAGGTGGACAGGAAGGCGAATTGTTCGGGACTGGTCGGCCATTCCGCGGGTAATGGCTTGTCGAATCCACCATGTCGCGTACGTCGAAAACTTAAAGCCCTTGGTGTAGTCGAACTTTTCGACGGCGCGAATAAGGCCCAAGTTCCCCTCTTGAATGAGGTCGAGGAGAGGCATTCCGCGCCCCGTGTAGCGCTTCGCTAATGAGACAACGAGTCGGAGATTGGCCTCCAAAAGGTGAGCTCGCGCAGCGCGCCCGTCTTTAGCAATAGCCTTGAGATCCCGCTTCTTTGCCGGTGTGAACTGCTCGTCAGATTCAAGGAGATGTTGTGCGTAGAGGCCAGCTTCAATCCGTTGCGAAAGCTCAACTTCGTCTTTCGCGTTAAGAAGTGCGGTACGGCCAATTCCGTTGAGGTAAACCCGAACTAAATCAGCTGAAGGATTTTCATTGTTGTTGGCCCGCCGGCCAGGATCACCATTAACTTCGGTTGTCGTACTGACGTGCGCTTCGTCCATGTGCTGGCTCCTTAACTGCGCTCGGTGTCGCGATAGCGGTGCAATGTGACGGTCGGTTGGGACGGGGTGGCGATGTGGACGTATGTCGTCGAACGCCACCTGATTAACGTCCCTACGGAATGTCGAGCTGTCACGATCGCATTCAGTTAGTCCAACGCATGGGTCGGTGAAAAGGTTCCATATGCAGTTTTCCGCACGGCTCTTGGTCGCCGTTAAGAGCGGATAGGCATCGTGTGTGACGGGGTTTGAAGTCACATGAGTGTGATTTACGTCCGCAAAAGTGCTGGTAAACGCCCTATACGCCAGAATTGACTCTCTCGCTTCCACCTACCCCTATTCGGGGTTGCTGGCGTGACTGGGCTTCCATGGTGATTAACCGACTACGAGCGATCTTCACTCGGAATATCGACGAGGACGGTGAACGGGCCATCGTTGACCGATTCGACGGCCATATAGGCGCCGAACACGCCCGTATCGACGCTCAGCCCACGGTCGCGAAGCTCCTCTACGCATGTGTTGAAGATGGGTTCAGCCTCGGCCGGTTTCGCCGCAGCAGACCACGACGGGCGTCGGCCATGGGAAGTATCACCCATCAAGGTGAACTGTGACACAACAAGTATGGGCGCATCGAGGTCGAGCGCAGAGACCTCAGTCGGGCGCCCCTCAGACGTCGAACCCTCAAAGATCCGAAGTCGAGCCAGCTTTTCCGCCATAGCCCGGGCTGTGGCCGAGGTATCTCCGGTGGCTACCCCAATGAGAACAAGGATCCCTCCCACATCCGAGTCCGGGATTGATCCAACCACTGAATCATCAACAACAACGGACGCGGAACGAACACGCGTGACTACGGCTTTCATTCAAGATCTCCAGGTATAACAAGCCCGTGGCGAATGGCGTCGACAAGAATAGGGAGAAATTGGTCAGCCAGGTTCTGGGCTTCTGTAGTAGGGGTGACGAGTTCGGCGATCTCGCACACACCGCGCGCCGACAATCCATTCGGATCTAAACCGCGAAGGATGCGCAGGACATTCTCGTCGATCTCGTGGGAGAAACGTGGCCCGTCGGTCCGCGTGACTCGCGTGACGACGTCGGTAAACGTGGAGTCCGCCTCCGGCTTGGCGAGAGAAACCTTTTCCAGGGCTAGACCGGGCCTGACACTAAACCGACTGTCCAGGATCTCGTCGGAAGTACGCTCATCAAGCCAAGCGCAGCGTCGGAAATATTCCTCAATCTCCGGGCCGAGAGGGTCAGTGTACGGCTGAGTGAATTCCTCACACACAACCTCGGAGTTTTTCTCAGGATCAATCGGAGTCAGCGCGATAAAACCAATGCCGATTCCTGTCACGCCGGCCTGATCCATATAGTCAATCCACGCCTCTGATTGCGATCGGCCCAGCTCACTGCGAGGATCAAGAGACTCATCCTTGATCCACGTGCCCACATAATGCAGGGGATCGACGCAATCACGCTCCAACACCCATGCACGATAACCATGGTCCGGAATCCACGACGCAACCCGCGCTTGCCAGGCCTGATCATCTGAGTGAATCCACGCGCCCAAGACGCATGCCTGACCATGAGCGGCCAGGTGCTCCGGGATACCGCGGACGAGCTTAGCAGTGGCGCCATCGAGCTCCATTCCAGAATCGCGATACACGTGGCGCAACGTCGGTGGACCCACCACAAAAGGCGGATTCGCGATGATGCGATCGAATGTCTGAGCACGGACGGGTTCGAACCACGAGCCCTGCTTGAACTCCACCTTCGTACGTGACTCGGCGCTCGAAACAACGTCGGCTGCAGCGCACGTAGCTTCAGCGAAGAGGAGCGCGCGCGGGCTGACGTCTGTTGCCGTCACCAAGTGGGCTCGTCCCCACTGGCCCATAATTTGAACACCGGATCCGGTCCCTAAATCTAAAACTGAGCCGACGTGGGACGTACCCGTTGCCTGAAGAAGTGACCGCGACGCAGCACCCACGCCCACGACGTGGTCGGGACCGGCCGAATGATCAACCATCGAGGCGTCGGCATCGCTAAAAACGAGGAAGTCAGAGCTTTCCGACGGGCCGACGTGCAGTGGGCGGATATCAATTGCAATGCGAAAACGCTGTGGATCTGTATCGGTTTCGTCGACGATGACGCCGGCGGAGAGAGCGTCGGTGAAGAAACTGTCGCCGAAAGTGTCGACGAACATGTCGCGCGGTTGTGGCTCGCGAAGAATGAGTAACCGAACCGCGCGGGCGAGGCGGTGATCATGCTCATTCGGGGCTTGGTGCTCAAAGCGATTGCAGGCGAAAGAAACAGCGGCGGGTTCGTGCCGATCCAAGGCTGCCAGACCATCATCGCCGAGAACACGGTGTAAGCCCGACGACGAATAGCCGAGTTCTTTCAGGCGTTTCGCGAGGGATGTGGCGCAGCGCGGCAGCTCGGAGATATCAGGTAGCGTGCTCACCATTGTGGCCTGTTCTCCAACCTTTCATCAGAACGAGAAGCACCTAAAGCACATGGAGCGCTCACGGTGCGAGCGGTTAACGTACGGGCACTTAAAGTGCGGGTAGATCACTAACAATCGTAAGTGAGAATCCTAAGTGAAAAGATGTAGATAGCGCACCCTGCGCTGGACTATTACTGGGTCGTGTTGGGATCAACGTTATTCCGCTCGGCCTCGCCAGGATCAACATCCACCGTCGTTGTCCTTGATTCAGCGGCTGCCTCTGATTCATCTGAGTCACGTGAGGCAGCTTGTTCACTCCCGGCGACTAACTCACGGGCGCGTTCTCCGTCGACAAGACCGTGAAATGCGTAATAGGCGTCTCTATTCACGGCAGGCTTGTACACCTGTGGCTTCCTCGGATCGTGCGTTTCACCCACGGCATTAGCTATCACGACCGCGATCCATGGAAGGGGGACAGAGATCACAGTAAAAATGGCCGCCAGTACCAAGTTGTGCAACAGCATGTACGCCAATGCGGCGAGCAAGAGGAACGGGATACGCGATCCCTGCAAGACGGCATACTCACGCCGCCTGCGGTGCCAATCCTCAACTGGCGACCTCTGGGCGTCGGTAATAAGTGCGACGTGCTTGCGTCGGTGGAACATACTTCCCACCGTAGCCCCTCGACTGCGATCACGAAGCGTTAGCGGTAGGGTAGATAGCTCCTAACCGGCAATCTGGATTCCCGGACATCGCATGGGATGGCTCGGGACTCTCCACCTGACTTGACGTATAAGGCATGATTGAACCGTGACAACACCGCAGACAACCACGATTGAACGCACCAAGACCGAAGAACAAACAACTGATTCGGACACACCAAAGTATTTCCACTACGTGAAGAAAAACCAGATAGTGGAATCAGCTGTGAATGGTAATTACGTGGTGGCATTGTGTGGGGAAACCTTTCCCGTCACCAAACAAGCCAAGCCGGGTTCGCCCGTGTGCCCGGAATGTGAGCGCATTTATCGGGGGCTGCGCCGACGGTGAAACTCCGCGAATGGCAGCAAGCTGCGCTCTCGCAGTACTTTGACGCAGATCCAGACGATTTTCTAGCAGTAGCAACGCCGGGAGCAGGCAAAACAACCTTCGCGCTGACACTTGCTCGGCGCCTCCTTGATCGGAGAGCTGTCAACCGCATCATCGTGGTTGTCCCCACGGAGCACTTGAAACATCAGTGGGCCGACGCCGCTTCGCGGATGGGGATTGCGCTGGATGCCAACTTCACGAACTCGGCGGGGACCCTCAACCCCGTTTTTGACGGGATGGTCGTGACCTACGCTCAGGTCTCGATGCACCCGTTTAAACACAACTCCTTGGCGACGAGGAAAAAGTCTCTGGTCATCATGGACGAGATCCACCATGGTGGGGATGCGAAGAGTTGGGGTGACGGAATCCGCTATGCCTACTCCGATTCCGCGAAGCGCCTTGAGCTGACGGGTACGCCGTTTCGTTCCGACGATGCTCCGATCCCGTTTGTGCGGTATATCGAAGACGGAGACGGCCATCAGGTCTCCCGGGCGGATTACACGTATGGGTATTCGCACGCATTGCGGGACGGTGTTGTGCGTCCCGTCGTGTTCATAGCGTACTCCGGGGAAGCGCGGTGGCGGGACAGTGCAGGGGAGGAGTTTGCAGCCAGGCTAGGCGAACCCCTCAGCGCCGAGCACACGGCTAAAGCGTGGAAAACTGCTCTTGACCCCAAAGGGCAGTGGATTCCATCGGTGCTGCGTGCCGCCGATATCCGTCTCAAAGAGTATCGACGTGCCATTCCCGACGCTGGAGGACTAGTCATAGCCACGGATACGAAGACGGCGCGTGCTTACGCGAAGATTCTTGAGCGCTTGTCGGGCGAACCGGTGACTGTTGTTCTGTCCGACGAGCCCGGATCCTCTCGTAAAATCGAAGAGTTTTCTCGGTCCACGGAGCGGTGGCTTGTTGCAGTTCGCATGGTGTCAGAAGGCGTCGATGTGCCTCGCCTCGCTGTCGGCGTGTATGCGACGTCGTCGTCGACACCTCTATTTTTTGCGCAGGCTGTTGGCCGATTCGTCCGAGCCCGTGTCCCCGGTGAAACAGCGTCAATTTTCTTGCCATCGATCCCGGTGTTGTTGGACTTGGCGTCTCAGATGGAGGCTGAGCGCAACCACGTTTTGGGTAAACCGCATCGGCCCAATGAGGGTTGGGATGATGAATTGGTGGCGCAAGCTAACCGAACCGAGTCCGAACCGGATGATCTTAAGAAGTACGAGTCGCTTGGCGCAGACGCGGAACTTGACCACCTTATTTATGACGGTTCATCTTATGGCACGGGGACATTATCGGGGTCCGAAGAGGAAGCGGAGTACCTGGGGCTTCCGGGTCTGCTGAATGCGGACCAGATGAGGCAGCTGCTGCAAAACCATCAGCAAGAGCAGTTGAAGGCTCGGGAACGAGAAAAGAAGAAAGCCGACGAAGCACGGCGGCGGTTCCACGATCCGCGCGAGGGTGAGGGGGACGACAATCGCCACAACCTCGATAGCAGTCGCGGTGTCATTGACGATCTTCCCCGTCTACGGAAAGAACTTAACGCGTTGGTATCGATTTCTGCCGCGCGAACCGGTCGTCCACATGGACAAGTACATAACGAAGTTCGGCAGGCATGTGGGGGACCGCAAACAGCGTTATGCACCGCTGACCAGCTGCGGAGCCGAATTAACTATCTACGCAAGTGGTGATCTGCGTGGCGCTCAGCCGTCGTGCATTACCTGCACGGACGGGCACATTGAGTCTTGATATACATTGTCGCCCGCATCATCCCGTGGGATTTGGGTGCGGGCGACACTAGGTAAAGTGCGCGGGCTAGTCTGCGCAGACTAGTCGAGATAATCCCGGAGAACCTGCGAACGTGACGGGTGACGCAGCTTCGACATTGTCTTCGATTCGATCTGACGGATGCGCTCGCGGGTCACGCCGTAGACTTGGCCAATCTCATCCAACGTTCGTGGCATCCCATCTGTGAGTCCGAAGCGAAGCCGAACAACTCCTGCTTCTCGCTCGGTCAGGGTCTTGAGAACATCCTGGAGCTGGTCTTGGAGGAGGGTGAAGGAGACCGCGTCAACAGCCACAACTGCTTCGGAGTCTTCGATGAAGTCACCGAGCTGGCTATCGCCTTCGTCGCCGATGGTCTGGTCTAGAGAAATCGGTTCGCGAGCATACTGCTGAATTTCCAGGACTTTGTCCTCGGTAATGTCCATTTCGCGGGCCAATTCCTCGGGGGTTGGTTCGCGGCCCAGGTCCTGCAAAAGCTCGCGCTGGATACGACCAAGCTTGTTAATAACCTCCACCATGTGAACGGGGATACGGATTGTCCGAGCTTGGTCAGCCATCGCGCGAGTAATGGCCTGCCGAATCCACCACGTTGCGTACGTAGAGAACTTGTAGCCCTTCGTGTAGTCGAATTTTTCGACGGCACGGATCAGACCTAAGTTGCCTTCCTGAATCAGGTCGAGGAAGGCCATTCCACGGCCTGTGTAGCGCTTTGCCAAGGACACGACAAGACGAAGGTTGGCCTCCAGCAAGTGGTTCTTCGCTTTGCGACCATCACGAGCGATAGAGCGGAGGTCTCGCGATTGCGCCGGGCTGAGCTTGGTGTTGCTCGCCTTGAGCTCCTCAAGCTTGTGGTTCGCGTATAAACCAGCCTCAATACGCTGCGCGAGGGATACCTCTTGCTCTGCGTTAAGCAGCGCGACCTTACCGATTTGTTTCAGGTAAGCGCGGACGGAATCCGCGGAGGCTGTCAGCTCAGCATCTTTCCGCGCTTGGCGAAGCGCTGCCGATTCATCTTCGTCCCACACGAAGTTGCCATTGTCGCTGTCGTCATCGTCATCATCGTCGTCAGTTGACGAATCATTAGTGCGCTTAATGGGCGAGCTCGAGTGGTCGTCGTCCATCTCATCCTCGTCCAGTCCCGACTCGTCATCTAAGTCGTCACTGTCCAGGTCATCATCGTGATCGAGATCGTCGTCATCGAGATCATCATCCAGGTCGGAGTGATCCATATCGATGTCATCGTCATCATCGATATCATGCAGCTCGAAAGCGTCCCCATCGTGATGGAGATCAGTATCCGCACCATTCGACGCATCCTGATCAGGATGTTTGTCGACAACCTGATCATCCGACGTGATTACGTCGGCATTCTTCTCGGCCGCCGTGTCCTTAGTCGACTTACGGCTTGCGGAGGACCGCTTATTGGCGGTCTTCGTGGTCTTTTTCGCAGCTGATTTCTTCGCCGCCGTTTTCTTAGCGCTGGATTTCTTCGTCGTCGTCTTCTTAGCTGCAGTCTTCTTTGCAGCAGTTTTCTTGGCGGCAGTCTTTTTAGCCGCGGTTTTCTTGGCCGACGACTTCTTAGCTGCTGTCCGCTTGGTTGCCTTCTTCGCGGTGGACTTCTTCGGAGCAGCCTTTTCCTGGGACGAGGAAGAAGGCTCGTCCGCAGCTGCCGACGTATCTTCGTGGAGGGCGGATGATGCCGAGGCCTGCTTCTTGGCTACCTTATTCGCAGCAGTCTTCTTCACTGTGGCTTTCTTGGCCGCGGTCTTCTTAGCCGCGGTCTTTTTCGTGGCCGCTTTTTTGGCTACAGCCTTTTTCGGTGTTTCAGTCATGCCTGTTTTCGCTGTCTCCACTATCGCTTTGCCCCTTCACCGTCATTAAACCTTGTGCGCGCCGTGGTTATTCCTAGAGTTCCATGAAGACTCGGTTCCTGGCCGACAGAGGCGGTCTCCCTATCTTGCGATCTCCCGATTGACGTCAATGCGACTACTCGGGGTTGCTCGATAATGTCCACATGGCCCTTCCTGATCGATGAAGATTTCGATTGGTGCTGCGCACAGATTTGACTGTTTCCGCATCTCAAGCGCTGGCGCCTACCCCAGATAGCGCGTCGCCGTCGCGGGTTGGTCCCGCGAGATGGTGATTGACGATCGCGTCACACGCCCAGGATGTAACCTGAGCGTAATGAAGGTGTATGGCAGCCAGAGTCACTCATGTGCGCAACGAGCTGGATCGACCGCCCAGTATAACCTACGTACCTCGCTCCACGTCGAGCGGCTCCGACTCTGTGTCCTTAAACGTATGTACTTTATGGGCAAATATGGTCACGCGCTGCCATCGCCGCGCCTACAATTCCGGCTCGGTTGAGAAGCTCAGCCGGCACGACTGTCGTTTCGCATGTCAATCGTGGAATCCATTTTTCATGCTTGCGTGATATGCCGCCCCCGGCCACAAACGTCGTGGGAGAAAAGAGTTTTTCGTACTCTTTGAGTACTCGGTCCACGCGTTTTGCCCATTCTTTATATGACAAGTCTTTGCGCTCTTTGACAGCAGAGGAGGCACGTCGTTCAGCTTCCTTACCATCGATGTTTAAATGACCTAACTCACTATTGGGATACAGTTGCCCGTTAATGAGCAAGGCGGAGCCGATTCCTGTACCAAAAGTCAGGAAAATGACCGAGCCTTTCCGCGCAATAGGGTTCCCGTAGGCCACCTCTGCTATTCCTGCAGCATCCGCGTCATTGAGGACAGCGATATCTCGGGTTGGCCCAATATGGCGATGAAAGAGCTCCGACACGTCGGTATCGATCCATGATTTGTCGATATTTGCCGCGCTACGAGCTTGCTGCTGTTTCACAATGGCGGGAATGGTAATCCCAACAGGGCCCGTCCATTCTGTCTGTTCAACGATCTGACGGCACGTGTCAGCAACAGCGTCGGGAGTCGACGGCTTTGGTGTAAGAATCTTGATTCGCTCTCCGACGAAAGTCCCGTTATCGAGATTAACAATTGCGCCTTTTACTCCGCTTCCGCCGACGTCTATACCAAAGCCGTAATTATTCATAACTTCGATAGTAGCGGATTTCATGACGGCAACTCCGGATGAATTCGACGATCGAGCCGTTATCGGAGGAATTCTCCCGAGGAAATGGCGGCGTGCGCCGTGCCGTCGTCAGTGGAACTGGGGGATACTGGGCTGCAGCAAGGGGCGAAAATGGTTACCGTGGTTCGTATGACTTCTCCAGAAAACTACGCCGAAAGCACCAATGATCCTTCGGATGCCAACCCACAATTAGCAGATCCGAACACGTCGAACCCATCCACGTTGACCGATGAAGCGAGCTCAAAGCTTAATGTGGCCCTGTCAGTAGCCATTGCTGCAGGACGACATGTGCGTGACCAGCGGGCAAAGATCGCTGACCTCTCCGCTTCGGTAGCTACGAAGTCATCCGACAACGATCCGGTGACAGAAGTAGATACATCGACCGAACAATTAGTCCGGCGGTTATTGTCGACGGTCCGGCCCAACGACACCGTGTTTGGCGAGGAATCGGGCGGAGAACTGCCTGAAGAAGGAACTGTGTGGGTCGTCGACCCGATCGACGGCACCGTCAATTTCCTGTACGGGATACCTTTTTACTCGGTGAGCTTAGCTGCGCAGGTGAATGGCGAAACTGTTGCCGGGGTTGTTGTCGATGTCGGGCACGATCTGACTTACTTCGCTTCACGCGACGGTGGTGCATACGTGCGGAAGGGGGCCTTGGAACACGAGACCACCGAGCCCCGCGTCGTCGCGTCTGATAAGCAGCTATCGGTATCGCGTAAACACGATTTGTCCCACGCTCTCGTGTCTACGGGCTTTGGTTATACAGCTTCTCGACGGCACGTGCAGGGGACAGTGGTGAGCGCGATGCTTGAGACGGTCCGCGATATCAGGCGGCTAGGTTCAGCGGCCCTGGACTTATGCCATGTCGCCGAGGACAGTGTCGATGCACACTACGAGCATGGGTTGAACCTCTGGGACTATGCGGCCGGTGCTCTTATTGCTCGTGAGGCCGGTGCACGCATTTCTGTGCCTCAGCGGACGAGCCCGGGGAGTGACGGTGAGTTACTGATGGCGGCCCATCCTGATCTTTTTGACGAGCTTAAAGACGGGTTAGCCCGAGCAGGTGGACTCGATCCAATACCGTCTGAGTAGTAGACGAAAGCAAGCCCCGGGGGTGGGGGAGTAGAAGACGCCAAAATTCCCCCTCCTCGCGTCTTTAAATTCCAGTTGGTTCATGCCCTCTGAACAGCTGTTTTGTGAATTGAGCCGGATGTAGCAGACCCGTGAAACATGGCGCGGCCACGTAGGACGTGACAATGCTAAGAAATTGGTCTAAAGTGCGCGTCCGACCGGCAGTTTCATCATTTCGGAGGTCGCTTGACATGCCCAAGGACTATGACGCCCCTCGTGGGGACAGGCAAGATTTCGACACAGACTCGCTTGAAGGACTTCAAGCAGCTGAGAATAAAAAAGGACCAGTGGACGATACCGACGATGGCGACATCGTCGAGCCTATCGATCTCCCTGATTTCGACTATTCCAATGAAGAGATTTCGGTCGATGTTGTGCCGAAGAAATCAGATGAATTTACCTGTGGCGTGTGCTACCTAGTTCAGCACAGGAATCGGTTGGCCTACACCGAAAATGACGGCACAATGGTGTGCCGCGATTGCGCTTAGTCGCTGACCTTTCACAGACCCGTCAGCGGTAGCACTTTGGTTACCGCCGTGCGCCGTCGCTACCACGGTACGCTGAGTTGACGGCCCAGCATGCCCACACGCCTGCGTGAATAACGGGCGATCCTGAACGTAATCCGTCGTTTAAGCCCCGCTAAAACTTAGTAGATGGGCCGATCCAGCGCTTCGAGAAGTGCGTCGGGGTCCTTGGTACTGATGAGCCAATATGGCGTCGGATCGTGCGGATCATTCAGCACCAACATCACCATCTCGGGCACCCAGGCATGGGAAGCGACATAAGCCTCCGGGTCTAATTGCCTTCCCATAGCGGCGCTTTTTGCTGTGGCAGGAACGGCAAGTGTTCGCTCGATTACCGACGCCGGAAGTTTCGCTGGTCCCACATAGAGCCAGCGCTCCCCGTGAGACGTTTTCTCAACCCGTATGACGTTCCCCGATAGGGAAATGAGGGACCATAACGCCGCCGCCCCAAAGACGATCGCTCCGATGAGTGTCCAATACCAGGGGCGATTGAGCCCTAATTCGTAGGACAGCAGCACAACAAGGCCCAGAACAGCAACCCACCAGTAAAACGGGATCCACTGGCGCTCTCGGTACAGAACGTCGCCACTGCGGGTTGATTTCTGTGAGGGAGTATCACGCTGTTCATTCACAGCTCCCTAGTCTAGCGTGCCTATATTTTCACTCGCGGTTTTGTCGTCTCCTGTGTTTTTATCGTGAAGCCTTGATGCGCCTTTATGTGGATGAACCGCGGATGAACAAAGCAATGACCAGTAATAACGGAAAGATGAGCCACAACATGGCATCACCCAAGCTCTTAACCTACGTCGATACGTTGAGCCGATGACCTGAGTCGGCGAAAACGCTAATGGTTATGTTCGTCCGCCGCTCGGTTAGTCTAAAAGACGTGACTAAGACACCCAGTATTCGCGTACAACGACTAGATACCGGCCTTGATCTTCCGCGACGCGCTCATCCCAGCGACGCGGGAATTGATTTGATGTCGACCGATGATGTCGTACTCCAGCCAGGTGAGCGGAAGCTGGTCGGAACTGGTATCGCACTTGGTTTACCGGTAGGAACGGTGGGGCTCATCCATCCCCGGTCCGGGCTAGCGCTAAAAAAGGGACTCTCAATCGTCAATACGCCGGGCACCATCGATGCCGATTATCGAGGCGAAATCAAGGTGTGTCTGATCAACCTTGATCAGCATGAAGCGGTCACCATTTCACGGGGGGACCGGATTGCTCAGCTTGTCGTCCAGGAAGTTGTGCTGAGCGACGTCGTCGAGGTTGACCATCTTGATGAGACAGAACGAGGCCAGGGCGGCTATGGATCGACGGGCGTTGGAGCTACAGATGGCGTAGATCATGCTCTACGATCGCAGCAGTAGAGACCTTACGTTCCAGGCAGAGAAAACGAGTAATTAATACGAGCAGTTCAGAGCAATGCTCAGAAAAATAAGGCGATCACGCTCTCGTCAATGCCGCCATGACATTAATTCTGGGTAAGGAGTTTGCCTATGTGGCCCTTTGGGAAGAAAAATAAGCAACCCGACGAAACTAATGAATCGGATTTTCACACTAATTCACGCGATGAGCGCAATGAATTTAGTGATGAAGGACCTGATACCACCGGTAATAACGGCCTGTCCGGGGCAGCACCCTCAGATTCGACGTTCGATGTAATGGGGGGCGAATCGGGTCCGTTCGATTCTCGACGCGAAGATCTCGATCGTTTTGACTTCAGTGACTTCGCCAAGGGGGACATCGACCTTGGGTCGCTTCTTGTCCCGATCCCTCATGAGGCTGAGATCCAGGTGGAGGTTAGCCAGGAGGGGCCACGCGCTGTTCACGTTGCCAGCCCATATGGCCGTGTGACGCCAGTTGCTTTCGCTGCTCCTCGTTCCGGGGGTCTGTGGGAAGAACAGCTGAACGAGGTTGAACAGCAGATCACTAACGATGGACTCGAATCTCATCATGAGTCTGGCCCGTGGGGAATAGAGATTACCGGTGTTGGGCCCCATGGAATGATGCACATGATCGGTGTCAATGGGCCCGGGTGGATGCTACGGCTGACAGCAGTAGGGCCAGAGGAGTCTCACGATCAGTTGGTCGCCCTCACGCGTGGGATCGCTGCTCGTACCATTGTGAAACGAGGCGACGGCCCAATGCCGGCTGGTGAAACGCTTCCTGTCGCCTTGCCCCAAGACATGGTTCAGGAGCTTCAGAAGGCAATGGCTCAGCGTGCCGCGGAAGTCCAGCGCGCCGCCCAGGCTCAGCAAGCACAAGAGAACCCTCAGAGCGCAGCGTCGTCAGGGAATAGTGCCGACGATTCCGCGGGCTTCCCAGGCGGAAACCAAGAATCATCCGATGCGGGGCAGGAAGGTGCTGATTCAGAGAGCGCTGGCCGTCGTCGTTCAACTGGCGGTGAGGCCTCCGCGCGAATGGAATCCGCGATGGATGAGCTCGACCGTGAAGAAGATGATGACAAGTACTGAACGACGCCAGATCAAACAGCAAGACCAGTCGGCCTCGAGTGATAGCCCGACTCTTCTTGAACAGCTGGGCGGGATTTCCGGTTTAGTGTCATCGACTGTGCCGATTCTTGTTCTCGTCCCGGTGAATTCGTGGTGGGGGCTCACTCCGGCTTTGGTCTCCGCACTGGCGGTTTCACTTCTGATTTGTGTGTGGCGCCTTGTTCGGCACGAAAACATGCAGCCTGCCATATCCGGCGTCATGGGTGTGCTTATCGCTGCGGCCATTGCGTGGTACGTCGGTTCCGCTAAGGGCTACTTCCTGTACGGGATCTGGTACTCGGCTGTCGTGGGGCTGGTGTTTTTTATCTCCTGCCTTGTCGGTTGGCCTGCTGTAGGAGTGATCTGGCGCGGGCTCAATGGTCGCGGTATGCGATGGCGTAAGAATACGTCGGAACGCCGTTATTTCGTTCTTGCGACCATTGCGTGGGCCTGTGTTTTTGCGGCACGGTTCTTCGTTCAGAATCATCTTTACGGATCGTCGACGACGAATATCCTGGCCGTCGCACGGATTGCGATGGGGTGGCCGCTCACTATCCTCGTCATGGTTGTGACAGTTTGGGCGGTACGCAGGGCAGATGCAGTCAAGGACGATGACGCAATCGACGAAATCGATCAAACGGCTTCCGATACAGACGAGTGAGGTAGACGAGTGACGCACACTGAGAATCACCCACACGACGGTGTTCCATCCCATGTCACGATGGATATCACCGATTTTGCTTACGGTGGGCAGGGGATTGGTCGCGTTGACAATCACGTTGTTTTCGTCGACGGTGCTGTAGCTGGCGACCGTGATGTCGCCGTCGATATTGATGCCGAGCACAGTTCAGCAACCCTGTGGAGGGGTGAAGCCCGAAAAATTGGTCACCGCTCGCCTCTACGGGGTGATGGAGCGATATCGTGCCCAGCCGCCGAGGAAGGCGCAGGTTGCTGTGACTTTCTAGAGGTTGCGCCCGATAAGTCGGCTGAAGTGAAAGCCAGCATCACGGCAGATCAAATGCGTCGGATTGGGCATTTTGACGTCGAACCGACGTTTGAGACGTTGTCTCCCTATCGCGGGTGGCGTACGAGAATGCGGCTGGCCGTCGACGACGAAGGACGCGCTGGTCTCCGGGTCAAGTCCGGGCATCGCATTGTGACGAATGCGGTGTGTTCCCAAGCCGTGCCTGGTTTGATGGATGGCCTGGATGCCATGCATTTTAGTCCGGGCGCTGAAGTAATACTCGCGCTCGATTCCAATGGCATCCGCCACATTGTGGAAGTCGATGGTGGTGCGTCGTCGAAACATCGTTCCGGTACGGCGCGTTCACGTAGATCGCGTCGTGGACGACGGGGGCACAGCACGGTAATTGAGGGCGGAAACTACTGCGTTGAACGGATATCCGATAATGCCACCTCAACTCCGTCGGGACCAAGTAATAACCCGGCTGAGAACGATGGCGCTGCGGAGGGAACTGCCCATTCCGCGGGGGGCCGAACCTTCGTCCTTCCACCCACTGCTTTTTGGCAAGCCCATAGTGGTGCTCCGACACGCTACCGCGAGCTTGTTCGTGAGCTCCTCCCCGAGGTTCATGGTGGGGCTGCATGGGACTTATACGGTGGGATCGGGCTGTTCGCCGACATTTTGGCCGAAAAAACGCGTGGTCCTGTTGATTCCGTGGAGATTGATAAAAATGCTCGCACGTGGGGTCGACGTAGCTTGAACACCCTGGCTGAGCCCTCATTCAGTCCGTCGTCGATCAGGTTTCTGACCTCCAGGGTTGATCGCGCATGGTCGTCGCTCCGGCGAAATAACAAGGGGGGAGTGGATCTCGTTGTTCTTGATCCTCCGCGAAAAGGTGCAAGCACGAAGGTGATTGGTCAGATAGCGGCGGCGCACCCCCAAGCTGTGGTACACATCGCCTGCGATCCGGCGACAGGTGCTCGTGACTATGCGGCCTGGTTAGACCACGGTTATGAGATTTCCTCCATGAGGGTCATTGACGCGTTCCCCGGTACCCATCACATGGAGATCATTACCGCTTTTACCAAGAAGTCATAGATCCGCAATCACCCCGGGCCTGGCGCTGGTGGAAGTGGAGGAAATGAAGGCGCGGATTGTGCGGGATTAATAAACTGTGCGAGGCCTATTCTGCGACCTCTAATGGTTATGGTCTCCAAGAGCGTTGGCACACACGGGGGACACAATCCGTCGTTGCCACCGTCGGACGCCATGTCGGGCGAAGAACATGTCGATATCCGTCGCATGGACCTGTGGTTCCGACGAAAAATGCCACGCCATGAGCCTCACTATCTGTGGGGTGATGATCACTTCATGGGGGATACAGGTTTGTTCAGACACCACATTGATGGCCTCGGAACACAGGGAATACAGTTCTTCAGCTTTCTGCCCGCGTTCAGAATTGGGGAATCGCCGTCCTCCCGCATAGTGAGTATGTGAGTGATGTCCCCGGTGTCGTGACGGGCCCCAGTCGTCGTCGATTGCACAATGAGAGCGCGCGATTCCTGATGGGGATGCTGTGGTCTTGTTATGCTTCCCTTGAATCGCGCTCCACCATGAGCGCGCGTTTCGCATTGATCGGAAGTGTGCCGCATCCATCATTTCTTGAATCGTCCGAGGATTCTTCCGAGCAATCGCTATGAGGTCAGAATTCGATAACACCCGATGAGGAGAGCGATCTACCGCCCGCGCCCGCCGGTCCCGTTCGCGCGACAACGTAAAGGCAAGCTCACGTTGAGCAGGGGTAGACAGATTATTGAGTCCCTTCACCCTCAGTGAAGGTTCCACTGAGGGGGCATCAGCCAAGGTAGATGTGCGAATATATTCACACTCTTCGGTCCACCACGCGAAACGATCTAATTCCGAAAGCAACCCAGCCACTGCGGTGGAAAGCTCAAGGAGGCATTCGACGTCCAGAGCCGCGTAATCGAGCCATTCGTTGGGAAGGGGTCGTCGGGACCAATTCTCATGCCCATGCTCTTTGGCCAAGCGGTAACCGACTAAACCATCCACCATGTCGCCCAAGTTGACCTTCTTCAGCCCAGCTATGCGGCAGCCCAGTTCGGTGTCAAGCAGACGATGAGGAGCAAGCCCCATATCAAGAAGGGCAGGTAAGTCGGTCCGTGCAGAATGGATAATCCACGTTAGCCGGTTGACGACGGGTGCGAGGAGCCCCATATCGGAGCGGCAGGCTTCAGCGTCGACAAGAAATAGTCCGCTACCAGCACGTTTCAGTTGGAGAAGAAAGGCGCGATCGCCATAACGGTAAGCCGACGCTCGTTCAGTATCGACGGCGAGCGGGCCGTGGCCATTTGCCAACACACGGGCAGCATTCTTCAGCTCATCCTCGGTGGAGATTAACGACGGAGTTCCGCCCGATGGTGTCGATAACGGTACAGAAGCAGATTGTGGCGATAAAGGGAAAGTAGGAGAGGGCTTGGGTGCTGGGGAGATGTACCAATCGCCTAGTAGAGCCTCGTCACCGTCGTCGGGAAGATCATTGTCTCCGGACAAGCCATAACGCAGCATCCTACTGTCCAAGCTGAGCGACTCCTTCAGGAGGAAGTCCCGCTACCGACGCGAGAACGTGAGCGAACGCCTCGACGTGGGAAGCAAGATCAGTATCATCCGCTGTCCACGACGCACGCAGCTCAATCTGATACGCCTTCCCCGGGCCCCCAATATTCCCATACCGGGCCGACGACGTGGAGGTCACCGTGCCCCCGAGCTGCGAATAATGTGCCCCCTCACTGGTTAGGCCCTCAGAAAGCCATTGCCACGCGACATCAGGCAACAGCGGATCCGACGCGACCTCCGGATCCATGTCTGCCTGGATATATGCGACAAGGCGAAGAGCGTGGGACCAGTTCCCGTCGCTCCGAGGATCGTGAAGGAGAATCAGCCGCCCAAAAGCATCGCCGTCCGTGTCCCGCGGAATAGTGCGCGACTGTTCGTGATCTACTTCTAACCCCACGGCGTAGCTATATGGAGCTAAACGCTGGGGTGGGCGAATTGACCCCATGGATATTTCCCTACGCAATGAAGCCGTATGCATGGAAGCCACCGCGTCATGGAAAACCTGGGGTTCGTCGGTGGATCCATCATGATTCATGGATGCTGACGTCTCCTTACGAGGAGTAGCAGCGTTTAACCGGTGGGAAGCAGAATTGTCGTCGTGCGATGGCTGATCAATGCTCACACTTGGGCACGGTACAGTTTTCTGCTGTATTTGCTCAGGAGGCGCGCCGGGGGTTTGATGTCAAAGTCCCAGCTAGCGATGAGTCCTGTGCGTTGTTTCCCGTCGGGTGCTAGCTCGGTTTAGCTTGGTGGAACGGTGATGTGGGCTGAAACGCGCGGGATGCTGATGTGTAATCGGTTGAACGTTGCGCACTGGCAGGCTTACCGCGTCGCAAAAAATACTTAACGACGGGGGGACCGCAAAATCGCCTGTGCCAGTGGAATTTTAGCGACGGTGGGGTACACCCGGTAGGGGCGATTGTCGCGAGTGCTCGATTCGGATCGAGACCTGGCACTATGAACCATATGCATGGAATGAGTACGAATTCCGGCGATTCTCCAGATATAGCGTCGTCGCGCCGCACGTTGTCGCAGTCATCGTTACTCGACGCCGCGAATGGAGCCAGCCCGCATCATCGGCCTGTCTGGTTTATGCGGCAGGCCGGCCGCTCACTTCCGGAATATCGGAAGCTCCGGGAGAACATCGGGATGCTGGAGGCATGCTTTACTCCTGATGCCGCTGCTGAGATCACTCTGCAACCTGTGCGCAGACATAATGTCGACGCTGCGATCTTCTTTTCAGACATCGTTGTGCCGTTGAAGGCTGCAGGAATCGGGGTGGAGATTGTTGCTGGTCGTGGCCCCGTCGTCGATCGTCCCATTCGGTCACGGGCGGACATTGACTCGCTCCCTGAGCTGGATCCGGATTCCATTTCGGTCATCGGCGAAGCGGTCCAAGAAATCATTGGGGAACTCCGCGATGATCAGGCTTTAATCGGATTCGCCGGTGCTCCTTTTACCATTGCGTCCTATTTGGTTGAGGGCGGACCATCGAAAACCCACCAACACACGAAAGCCATGATGCATGCTGATCCTGACTCATGGCACGCCCTCATGCGTGTGTTGACGGACTACATCAAGGTTTTCCTCGGAGTACAGATCGACGCGGGAATTGATGCCATGCAGCTATTCGATTCTTGGGCGGGGTACTTGCACGCACGGGACTATACCGATCTGGTTGCCCCGTACTCGGCCGAAATCTTTAGGTTCGTGTCCGAGAGGTCCTCACAAGGTGGCCGTCGGCCTATTCCGCGCATTCATTTTGGCGTGACGACGGGGGAGCTGCTCGGTCCTATGGCGCAAACGGGCCCCGATGTCGTGGGGGTTGACTGGCGGGTGGACATGGCTACTGCGGCACAGCGCATTAACGTAGCTTTAGCGGACAAAAACGGGGACACAGGTCCTGGTGGGTTGGCGCTTCAAGGGAATATTGACCCAGCCTTACTTTTTGCAGGTGAAGAAGCGGTTGATAAGGAAATCGATCGGCTGTTGACCACCACGGATCAGCTTATCTCCGAAGGGAAGATTTCAGGTCATATTGTGAACTTGGGGCATGGTGTTCTCGCAGACACTGACCCGGACATTATTTCTCACATCGTAGAAAAGGTGCATTCGTGGTAAAGACGCGTGTTGCGGTTATTGGTGGAGGACTGTCGGGACTTGTCGCGGCGTATGAAATCAGCCGTCGCGACCCCAATGCCGACGTCGTTGTTTTTGAAGCCTCCGACGCGGTAGGTGGGAAACTTAAGACCGTTGATCTAGCTACCGGCAGTGTTGATGTGGGGGCAGAGGCGTACCTCGCTTTCCGTGCCGATGCCACTCGGTTCTTTACATCCTTGGGGCTGAAAGACCGACTCCGTTATCCGTCCGACCTCAAATCCGGGTTATGGATTGGCGACGGCACCTTACACTCAGTTCCGTCGCGAACCGTGATGGGAATTCCCGCTGATAGTTCCTCTGTAAAAGACCTCGTTGATTCCGAGACCTGCGCACGGATTGATGCCGAGGGGGAGGCATACCCCATACCGTGGGTGGAAGGCGAAGATACCTTACTCGGCGCGTTGGTCGCCGAGCGGATGGGGCAGCAGGTCGTGGATCACGTGGTTTCCCCATTGCTGGGTGGGGTGTATTCGTCCCGTGCCGAAGATCTTGGTCTACGCGCGACGATCCCGGAATTAGCTGCAGCCATGGATGACCTTTCGAACCACGGCGAGCCGGTGACATTAACGCGAGCTGCAGGTGCTGTTCTACAGCAACGCGATGAAGCACGTGAGGCCCGGGTGGCTGGAGGCGCGGCAGATGATGAGTCGCCGAGTGCGTCGGCGAAAAAGCCGCCGGTGTTTGCGTCGTTCGTCGGGGGGTATCGCGATCTGATCGATGCGCTGGTTGAGCAGTCGTCGGCCACTATTCGTGTGGATAGTCCTGTCGCTGCGGTATTACCCGCGGAGGCAGGAAGTTCCCGTCGGTTCCGCGTCGTGAGTGGCTCTTCGTCGACAGAGACTGAAGACTTTGACACTGTTGTCGTCGCTACCCCGGCGGATGTCGCGGGCCAGCAGCTCGCTAAGGTTGCCCCCGTGGCAGCAGACATTCTGGGGTCGATGGATCTAGCATCGAGTGTTGTTCTTGGTTTGCGGCTACCGACTGACGAGGCTATCCCGGAGAAAACGGGTATTCTCGTGTCACCTGACGCGGGGCTTCATGCTAAAGCCTTTACTTTCTCATCGCGGAAGTGGTCCCATGTTGACGATCACGTTGGTGCTTTCATCAGGGCTTCATTCGGCCATTGGGGCGACGATTCACTCGTCAGAGAAGACGAAGACACGCTGGTGAAATACGCTATCGACGATTTCGAAACCATTACGGGCCAACGTCTGCACCCCAAAGAGACGGTGCTTCAAAAGTGGTGGGGTGGTTTGCCGCGTTACGGCATGGGCCACGATGAACTCATTAATGTGGCGCTTAAGGACATCAGTCAAGTCGAGGGGCTAGAAGCTGCAGGTGCCATCTGGCACGGCGTCGGCGTTCCAGCGTGTATCGCGCAAGCGCGTGAGGCGGCGAAGAAGGTGATGGATACGGTTATGTGACAGTGATCAGAAGGCTCCTCCCTTCGCGTGGAGTCAAGAACAAAGTTCCACATATGTCGTGTGCATCGAGCTTCGTCGTCACATCGCGAAGTTCCGGTAGTTTACGAAGAAAAGAAGAGGTTGACCATGACTGAAAAACAGGACGACGTTCGTCAAGAAAATAGTGATAGCTCTGCTGACCCTGAGCACAAGCATCGTCTGAATTATAAGAAGCTGAATGCGACTGTTCGGTACGCGATGTGGTCGGTCTTCAAGGTTGCCCCCGGTAAATTGGGTGAAGACCGGGACACAGTGGCCCAGGAAATGCGTGACTTTATTGCTTCCTATGAGCACGAAGATCTCACCATACGAGGGATCTACAACGTTTCCGGTATTCGTGCGGAAGCTGACATCATGATTTGGTGGCACGCTGAAAAGATGGAAGATCTGCAGGAAGCTTACAATCGCTTCCTGCGTACGACGACGTTGGGACGTGCATGTACCGGGGTCTGGTCGCAGGCAGCGCTTCACCGCCCGTCCGAGTTTAACAAGTCCCATGTGCCGTCCTTCATCGCGGAAGAAGAACCGAAGCGGTGGATTGCCGTTTATCCGTTCGTCCGTTCGTATGACTGGTACGTGATGGATCCTGCGGATCGTCGTCGGATCCTGGCTGACCACGGAAAGATGGGACGTGATTACCCCGACGTCCGTGCGAACACCGTCCCGGCTTTCGCTTTGGGTGACTACGAATGGATTCTGGCCTTCGAAGGGCCGAAGTTGGACCGCATCGTTGATCTCATGCACCACATGCGCTACACAGAGGCGCGGCTCCACGTCCGTGAAGAGATTCCGTTCTTCACCGGACGACGAGTTGACGATATCGCTGAGATCACCGATCTCTTGCCATAGTCGTTTCGTCAACAAGCTGTCGTTACGAAGGCATGGGGCGTACTGCTAGGGGGAAACGGTACGTCCTCGCTTGATTTTTGGCTGCTAATCCTTGGTTGCCGGTTCTAGCGTGAGGCTGATGCTGTTAATGCAATAGCGTAAATCCGTAGGAGTGTCATAGCCCTCGCCTTCGAAGACGTGCCCCAGGTGGCTACGGCATTGCGCGCATTTCACCTCAACTCGGTGCATCCCGTGGCTATTATCAGCGACTTCAATGATTCGGTCTCCGGCGAGCGGGGAGAAGAATGATGGCCAACCACAGTGACTGTGGAACTTCTCGCGGGATCGGAAGAGCTCAGAACCGCAGGCTCGGCACCGGTAGACCCCTTCAGTTTCGGTATCGGTGTATTCACCCGTGAAAGGAGCTTCGGTTCCCGATTCTCTAAGGACCCGGTATTCGGCGTTGGTGAGTCGGGCTCGCCATTCATCATCGGTAAGGCGACGAAAGTCCTCGTGTTGTTCATCTTTGTCAGGCATTGTTTCCTTCCGGCTTCGTAAGAGATTGTTAACAGAGGTTACTGTTTTAACTCATTTCAACATCGCATTATGGTTCGTTATTTCACGGGGCCGTATAAAAGCTTTGGTTCGCCCTTTCCGATGGAGGGGCTAATTGCACCACCGTCCGTGTAGTCTAGGTGTGCTCGTTGCGTAGACCGTACCTAAGGAACACAGCTCCATCCTGGTCATACCCTATTGCGAGGAGTTCACCATCTGTGGGGGTGCCGGTGATCGTTTTGGCATCTTCGTCAGTTCCGTCGGAGGTTCCGTAGGCAATTCGCGGTGCATTGCCGGCCTGTACACCGGGATGAATTGTCAAGATCACTTCATCTACGGCGCGTGATGATATGAGTGATCCCAGAAAGCGAGGCCCGCCTTCACAATCGACGACGCTGTAGCGGTCGCTTAACCATTGACGGATATGTGTGCCGTCGAGTTTGTCGAGGACGTCGACGTTTATGCCGTGGTTCCGCAGCATTGTCCGGTTTTTGCTAAAAGTCGATGCTTCTGACGCACTTCGATCGGTGAGGATGAGAACTGAGCCCCCGTGCTGGGTTTCCTCGGACGAATGGTTCCCAGAATTTTCGTCTCCGTCTACCGGTTCCGACTGATCGTCATTGGTGTCGTCAGTG
Source organism: Corynebacterium sp. c7Ub_26 (assembly GCF_053760365.1). Taxonomy (NCBI): domain Bacteria; kingdom Bacillati; phylum Actinomycetota; class Actinomycetes; order Mycobacteriales; family Corynebacteriaceae; genus Corynebacterium; species Corynebacterium sp. c7Ub_26. Next base: position 690,788 of record NZ_JBSNBL010000001.1, read on the forward strand.
GTGGTGAGGGGAGAAGAAAGGAGGTCTGAGAGCTTTTTGTCATCCAACTGATGGGTAGTGAGGACCAAGTCTGCGGTTGGTGGTAGCACATGGTCGGCTCGGGTCTGGACTTCATGCGCGGTGAACTCGATGGGGCCATAGCTTTCGGCGAGGGCCGTGGACAGACCGGCTATGACGGCTTCGGTTTGACGTCGGTGCAGGGCGAACATGGCGGAGTCGATCGGGCCGCCGAGCTCTCCTGATGTGCCACTTGATGCTACGGAAGCGCCATCAATGGTCGATACCATGATTGCTCGAATGTTCAGTGTCTGTGGCGCAGGGAAGGGGAGGAAGCGCTCTAATGCGCTGTCGATATCAGGATCGTTTTCGAGCGGAAAAATCGTAACTGTGGGTGATGGTGCCATGGCTCCACAGTAGGCGGAAGTGCGCCCTGAGTTCTGTGGAAAATCCCCGTTGAAATAAATATGTTGAGATTGAGGTGGAAACGGGAATCGAACCCGTGTACACGGTTTTGCAGACCGTTGCCTCACCACTCGGCCATTCCACCATACGACGATGATGCGGAAAGGATTTCACTCACGCATCATGATGCACGATAGCGCAAAAGGGCAGTGATCTGCCCTTTTACACCTTGGTGCATGGAGCGGATGACGGGACTCGAACCCGCGACCCTAACCTTGGCAAGGTTATGCGCTACCAACTGCGCTACATCCGCGAGACTCATCGTGCAGCAGAAGTATGAAAGAAATTTTCTCAATCCGCTGCGATAAGTGGTGCGCGATACTGGGATCGAACCAGTGACCTCTTCCGTGTCAGGGAAGCGCTCTCCCGCTGAGCTAATCGCGCATGTCGTCGACCAGACCATGAAACTTCGATAGATCCATCGTCGAAAAGTCAACCTAGATAACTGAAATGTCAATTTCAGTTGAGCGGATGACGGGACTCGAACCCGCGACCCTAACCTTGGCAAGGTTATGCGCTACCAACTGCGCTACATCCGCATGACGTGTTGCGTTGGGCTCGGAAGCCCGTAACACGCGAAAGAAAGACTAGCCGTAGCGATAGCTAATGCACAAATCCCCAGGAAAACAGGCTCTAGCATGATCATTTCGGGGGGTTGCTGGCGTAACACTACGCGGACCGACCGTATCGAGCCAATGTGCCTCTACAGAGCCTCACCGCGTTTGGTACACAGGATTGTGGGAGCACGTCAACGTGATTTTTGTTCGTGACTCCCTATCGTGCTAAATTTTTGGCTTGTCGGTCTCATGGCTCAGTGGAAGAGCGTTCCGTTCACACCGGAAAGGTCGCTGGTTCGATCCCAGCTGAGACCACAGACAGCCCGGGCACCACGCGGTGTCCGGGTTTTCGCATATCTGGGTCCTGCCGCTGGTGGCCGGCGCAAACGTAGTGGGGGTGAAGTGGCGCGGATAGCGGGGAACTTCCTGACACGTTTCGACGACTAGTGTCTACGCGGTTTGCGAGTGGGCACCGGGCAGCTTGGAAGCGTTATATATCGCCACATCCGTGGTGGTTTCGTACCTGAGCACCAAGTGGCAGCGTGGCGTGTAGAGATTAAGAGATTTTGTGTGCCACGATGGAGAGAAGTAGTTGGTTTTACGCAGCTCTGGGAGGGCTGAGATGAGCGACAGTCGAACTGTACGGTTCCGAAGTGCGGGTGGCCTTATCGTATCCCTCATCCTTATCGTGGTGGGGGTGGTAGCATTTTCTCCGCAGGCCTGGGCTCATGACAGCGTGGTGTCGTCGTCGCCCGAGGATGGTTCGACAGTATCGGAGTTTCCTCACGACATTCAGCTGACAATGTCAGGCAACCCGAGAGATAATTTCAACACCATAGCGGTGTCGAATAAGTCGTCGGGGAAGGTCATTGCCAAAGGAACACCCACTATCTCGGGAAATGTTATTTCATTCACAGTTCTTGAGGATGTCGATGCCTCGCCGGGCACATACGTCGTGGGGTTCCAGATCACCAGTTCTGATGGACATTCGACACGTGGGTCAATTTCCTTCACATATTCTGGGGATTCTGACGAGGGAGAATCTGCAGCGCAGTCCGCGTCGGCGGGGGAGTCGGAGGGGAATACAGATGAATCCGGCGGTTCTTCTGTCCCCTCCGCGAATGCTAACGACGGAACCTCCCAAGACACAGACTCATCATCCTCGACGTCGTCGTCGCCATTTGGATCGAAAGCCCTGTGGCTATCTATCGCCGTTATCATCGTCATTATCGGTGCTCTCGTGGTTGCGTTACGACGTCTTCGTGACTCAAGCTCTGACGATCGAGACTCACGATAGAACACCATGCAGTAGGTCCTCGGAGGACGTCTCCGAGAATCCGAATATCACATTGTGGGGCGGGTTCTGTTCCACAAACGAAAATGAGGAGTTATAGAAAATGAGTACATCACGGTCAACATCTCGGCTGGCTGTTCGTGTCGCCGGAGCTTCAGTTCTGGCCCTGTCACTGGGGCTCGCTGCGTGTTCTGCCGACGAAGATTCGGATAAAGACGGCTCACAATCGGCCGCAACGACAACAACGTCGTCGTCCGCGAGCAGCACAGAAAAAGCTTCCGGCGATGTTTCATTGGATCAGGGCTATGTGAAGTCGAAGACCCCGGATAAAGCGATGACCGCGATTTTCGGAACTCTGAAGAACAACACCGATAAAGAGAAAGTCCTCGAGTCGGTGTCGTCGTCCGATGTCAAAGGTAATTTCGAACTGCACACCGTTGTCGACGGAAAAATGGTCGAGCAAAAAGAAGGGTTTAAGCTCCCCGCAAATGGGACTTTGGAGATGAAACCCGGTGGGGAGCACATCATGATTATGGACAATCATGATGAATTAGCTGCCGGGGACAAAGTTAATGTGCAGTTGAAGTTCAAAGACGGTTCCACGGAGAAAGTGTCTATTCCTGTCCGTGAACAGCCTTCGGGTGAGGAAAACTACGGCGGCGACGACAGCTCTGACATGTCAGGTATGTCAGACATGCCAGGTATGAGTGATTCGGCTCAGCCAGGTGGCCAAGCAGACCACTCCATGCACGGGCATTCCCACTAGATCAGCTACATCAGCCGGTTGATGTCGCGATATTCGAGGCATCATCTGGTTACTGATTTCTGCTGATGCCGACGTTTGAGCGCTGGCCTTATCCGCCCCTACGGTTACGGTCGGCGTCCCACGCCGTGTGGTGTCGTCCAGCGATCAGGGAAAACTCCACGTCAGCAGGAATTTTACCCCACACAACATCATTTCGAGACAACATCATTTCGACGAAGAAGATGAACTCTTTGCCTCATAATTCCGCAGATGACGCAAACGCTCGTGTACAACGCTCTAACGACGATGAGCGCTCAAGCGATGGTGAACGAAGCAATACACCGGACGAAAGAAACGACCGAGGTGCAGACAGCACCCGACGCAACGTTTTTCGCCATCTGCTACGACGCCGTTCTTTCCTCACCGGTGGCCTAGGGGCGGGGGTTGCGCTGGGGGCATCAGGATTAGCTGCTTGCGGTCACGAAGACGATAACGCCACGACGTCATCGTCGGAAGCTTTAGATCAGCGGGAGAAAAATGCTGCGGACGCGGTCAGCAACGCAGCAGGTCTCACGGGAATTGCTGATCAGACTGTCCCATTTGATGGACCGCATCAGGCGGGTATCGATACTCCGTCGCAGGCGTATGTCAACGTCGTGGGGATTAATTGCATTGAGAGCATCGATAAGAAGGCCATGCAGCGCCTCATGGAGGTATGGACGTCTACGTCCCGAAAGCTGACCCAAGGTCAACCGCCGCTGGCTGAACTTGAACCGGAGATGGTCTCTCGGCCCGCCAACCTCACTGTCACTATTGGGTTCGGCCGTCCTCTGCTCGACAAGCTACAGATGCAGGACAAGATCCCGTCGTGGCTTCATGACATTCCTGCTTTTGATCGGGACCGTCTCGACGATGCATGGGGACAAACGGATATAGCATTGCAGATCTGTTCAGATGACCCCACCACATTGGCTCATGCACGACGGTTCATTCTTCGGGCCGGGCAACGGTACACCGAGCCTGTCTGGGAACAACAGGGCTTTCTTTATGCGGCGGGAGCCCAAGCGAAAGGTTCCACTCCGCGTAACTTGTTCGGTGTTCTCGACGGCACCGTTAACCCGCGTTCCGATAAGGAACTGTCCGATATCGTATGGATAAGTGATGGGCCTGCCTGGGTACGAGGGGGAACGGCGATGGTCGTCCGTCGTATTTCCCTCAATCTCGATAGCTGGGACATTTTGGATCGCTCATCACGAGAAGTAGTCTTCGGGCGAAAACTGAAATCCGGGGCTCCTCTTACAGGGGAGAAAGAGTTCGACGACCCCGATTTCGACAAAGTCGATAGCACAGGTCTTCCGATCATTGATCCGGAATCGCATATTGCGCGAGCCCACTATGAGGGGAACAATACTCATGAGCAGATATTGCGTCGTGCCTTCAACTACAGCCTTCCGGTGTCTGGGCCGCACTCGCCGATTTCTGACGCTGGATTGATTTTTACCTGCTTCCAGCAGAATCCAGACACTCAATTCACACCGATTCAAAAACGGTTAGATCAGTCAGATCGTCTCAATGAGTGGATAACCCACATCGGTTCTGCTGTCTACGCCGTTCCTCACGGCACCGCAGGTGAAGACAATTATTGGGCGGATGATCTCTTGGCGTGACCCGTTCCATTCGTGACGACGAATGGTCGCCACAATGACTGTGTTCGTCCGGTTCCCCGACGGTGCTACGCGTGCTCTCCGGTCATGCGGTAGAGTTTTGATCCGTCCCCGGCTGTTACCAGGTATGTGATAGCCATGTCACCACTAAGGAGTGCAATCAGTGTCTGCACTGTCGTCATCGGAAAAAAGCGCCTCATCAGTATCGTTTCAGGTCCCTGCTGGTACACCAGCAGGGGCAGCGATGAAGCCACTGGGCCTTCCCACCAAGGGGCCCGAGGCAGTGGTTTGCGTGAAGACTAATGATGGAACCATCCGCGATCTATCATTCGCCCCTACTGAGGACACTGAAGTCACCACGGTTATCGCAGCAAGCGATGAAGGACGAGCCGTCATTCGACACAGTTGTACCCATGTGATGGCGCAGGCAGTTCAGGCGGAATTCCCAGGTACCAAACTTGGAATCGGCCCCGCTATAGCGGACGGCTTCTACTACGATTTTGGCACCGACCACGCGTTCACTCCCGACGATCTCAAACGCATTGAAAAGCGGATGAAGAAGATCATTAAATCGGGACAGCGGTTCGAGCGCGTTGTGTGGAAGTCTCTTGATGACGCCCGCGAAGCGTTGAAAGATGAGCCATACAAGTTGGAGCTTATCGACGATAAGTCAAAGGGCACCGTTCTCGATGAGGACGCAGACCTTGACACCGCTGGCGAGTTAACTGCTTATAACAATGTCAATCCTCGGACCGGCGAGGTCGAGTGGTTCGACCTGTGTCGTGGTCCTCACGTGCCGACGACGAAATACATCGCCGCTTTCGCCCTTCAGCGGAGTTCTGCTGCGTACTGGCGTGGTGATCAAAACAACGACGGTATGCAAAGGATCTACGGGACGGCTTTCGAGTCGAAAGAAGCGCTGCAAGAGTATCAGCAGCGGATGGAGGAGGCAGAACGCCGTGACCACCGCCGTCTCGGCGCTGAACTGAATCTTTTCAGCTTCCCGGATGAAATCGGCTCAGGTTTCCCTGTCTTCCATCCTGACGGCGGTATCGTCCGCAATGAAATGGAGCAGCACTCGCGGCGGCGTCACATCGAAGCTGGATATTCCTTTGTTTACACTCCGCATCTGACCAAGGGAGATTTGTTCCAAAAATCGGGCCACCTTGATTTTTACAAGGATGGCATGTTCCCTCCGATGAAGTTGGATGAGGAACGGGATGCAGAGGGAAACATCACAAAGCCGGCTCAGGATTACTACGCCAAGCCGATGAACTGCCCGATGCACAACCTGATCTTCGCATCTAAGGGCCGGTCGTACCGCGAGTTGCCTTTGCGCTTGTTCGAATTCGGCACGGTGTATCGGTATGAAAAATCAGGCGTCATTCATGGCCTCACTCGAGCCCGTGGATTCACGCAGGACGATGCCCATATCTACTGCACCGCGGATCAGCTTGAAAATGAACTCAGCACGGTTCTTGATTTCATCATTTCGCTGCTGAAGGATTACGGGCTCGATGATTTCTATCTTGAGCTGTCAACGAAAGATCCGAACAAGTTCGTTGGTTCTGATGAGATCTGGGAGCGCTCAACGGAGATTCTCCGACGCGTAGCAGATAAATCCGGCCTCGACCTTGTTCCTGATCCGGGCGGAGCTGCTTTCTACGGTCCGAAGATTTCGGTTCAGGCTCGTGACGCGATCGGGCGTACGTGGCAGATGTCGACCGTTCAGTTGGACTTTAACCTGCCTGAGCGTTTCGAATTGGAGTACACGGCCCCCGACGGCTCTAAGCAGCGCCCCATTATGATCCACCGCGCCCTCTTTGGTTCGATTGAACGCTTCTTCGGGGTTCTCCTGGAGCACTATGCGGGAGCCTTCCCAGCATGGCTGGCTCCACATCAGGTCGTCGGAATTCCGGTCGCCGATGAGTTTTCGCCGTACTTGGGTGAGGTCGTGGATAAGCTGCGTGCTCGGGGTGTCCGCGCCGAGGTCGATACCTCGGATGATCGGATGCAAAAGAAGATTCGCAACCATACGACTCATAAAGCCCCGTTCATGCTTCTCGCTGGCGGTCGCGATGCGGAAGCAGGTGCGGTGAGTTTCCGATTCCTCGATGGTTCCCAAGTGAACGGCGTTCCCGTCGAGAAGGCTGTTGATGTGATCTCAACCTGGATTGAAGAGCATAACAACGAGCAGCCGACAAAGGAGTTGATTGAGGCTCGTGTCCGCGGATAACGATACTTTTGTTGACTCAGGTGCTGGTGACGCTGACCGATTGACCCGGCTGTGGGCACCCTACCGGATGTCGTATATTGCCGACGACAATCGGAACAGCAGTGACCCGTTCGAAGACATTCCGCAAGGCTCGGACGAAGAAGGGCTGATCATCGCGCGCGGTGAGACCGTGTACTGCTTGCTCAACCTGTTCCCCTATAACTCGGGGCACATGATGGTTGTTCCTTATCGTCGGGTGAAGAACCTTGAGGACCTGAACCCCGATGAGACGGCTGAACTGATGGCGTTCACGAAAAAAGCTATCCGTTCGTTAAAAGCTGTGTCGCATCCCAATGCCGTTAATGTGGGAATGAACCTGGGGAAAGCATCGGGCGGCTCTATCGAGGAGCATCTTCACGTTCACATAGTTCCGCGATGGGCTGGCGATGCTAACTTCATGACCGTCATTGGTGGCGTGAAGGTCCTGCCACAGCTTCTCCGTGAGACACGGTCGTTGCTTGCGGAAGCCTGGGCATCATTGGACACTTCCGAGTCGGAATAAGGGAGAATAATGCTTGGCGTTCATGGCCGAAAACCGGCTACAGTTGTCATCGAACCGATTGCGCGATCACTGGTTAAGGCGGGAATTTCCCCTAACACAGTGACCGTCGTCGGCACTCTCGGCGCGTGCGTAGCAGCGTTAATCCTGATCCCCACTGGTCATCTCTTTGCCGCCGCAATAATTATCGGGCTTTTAACAGCTGTAGATATGGTCGACGGCACCATGGCTCGTTTACGTGGCGGGGGAACGACGTTCGGAGCGACGCTGGATGCTAGCTGCGACCGGATTACCGACGGTGCTGTTTTCGCTGCTATCGTCTGGTGGATCGTCTCCGCTCAGCAGGGAGAACGTCACCAACTGATCGCGGCGTTGATTGTGTTGGTCACCAGCCAGGTCATTTCTTATGTCAAAGCTCGGGCAGAGGCGGGCGGTCTCGACATCGTCGGGGGATTGGTGGAGCGCCCTGAACGGCTGATCATCGGTTTGGTCGGCTTAGGCCTTGAAGGCTTGGGGGTGCCGCATGTGTTAAGTATTGCGCTCTGGATTCTTGCGATAGGTTCCATTTTCACGGTGATCCAGCGCATGGTCATGGCCAGCAAATCTCCGCACGCGAACGATAAAATCGCCGCGCCCCATGGGGCCAAAGAATTCCCGACGAAGTAAGGACGACACGTGACACGACCCTTCGGCTTATCCAAAGAGGATCTTATCGCGGAGTCGTATGTGTGGGCCTGGAAAGGAATCACCCGAATTCCCGCCCCGGTCGCGCGGAAATTATTCATGCTCGGTGCCGATATTGCTTCTCACAGGGGGAAACAACCGGCGAGGTTACGGTTGAACCTTGCCAAGGTGACCGGTCTCACGGATGAGCGAGAGCTTGATGTCGTGGTGCGGAACGCGATGAGATCATATGCCCGATATTGGATGGAAGCTTTCCGTTTGCCGTCCATCATTCACTCATCGTCACTGGACTCACTAGTGGACACAATCGAGTCAGGTATTCAGGGCGTGGACTTGTTTGATAAGTCATATCGCCAGGGGCGGGGAGTGATTCTCGCTCTGCCACACAGTGGGAATTGGGATATGGCTGGGCTGTGGCTTGCCCAGCGCTACGGTACGTTTTCTACTGTGGCAGAGCGGCTCAAGCCGGAGAAATTGTTCGATGCATTCGTGGACTATCGCAAAGGACTCGGTTTTACCGTGTTCCCGCTCACCGGTGGTTCACAAAAGCCGATGGATGGTCTCCGCGCGACTTTAGAGTCCGGTGGAGTTGTTGCCTTGTTGGGCGAACGTGATCTTTCGCATCACGGTGTCAGCGTTGACTTTTTCGGTTCTAGAACAACCATGCCGGTTGGGGCGGTACGGCTTGCTCAAGAAACGGGGGCGGCCTTACACGGCGTTCACTGCTGGTTTACCCCCGACGGCTGGGGCCATAGTGTCGGTGAGCCACTGGATACAGATAAACCAATGCCCGAGGTTGTTCAAGACCTAGCAAACGTTTTTGAGAAAAATATTTCGGAGCATCCTGAAGATTGGCATATGCTCCAACGCATCTGGAATGAAGACTGAGAGTGTGGAGGCCGAGTGCGAATCGGGATGGTGTGTCCGTATTCCATGGACGACCCTGGCGGTGTTCAAGCTCACGCAATTGAGCTATCGGAACAGTTAATCCGGCGCGGTCACACCGTAAGCCTGCTGGCCCCAGCGTCGCTAAAAACTCATGTCCCGGACTTCGTCGTCCGGGCGGGGCGCTCAATTCCTATCCCGTATAACGGATCGGTCGCCCGCCTGAGTTTCACAGCGTCGGCATTTCATGCTGTCCGTAGGTGGTTGAACAATCACGAATTCGACCTTGTCCACATACATGAGCCTAACGCCCCCAGCGTGTCCATGATTGCGCTGAAAATGGCGAAGATTCCCGTCGTGGCGACGTATCATGCATCGGCTGATCGGTCTCGTGTGTTGGAAACGTTTATTCCGGTTCTCACGCCGATGCTCGAGCGCGTTCGTGCAGGGATCGCGGTCTCGGAGATGGCCCGTCGGTGGCAAGTGGAACAGCTGGGAGGAGATCCCATTCTCATCCCCAACGGCGTCGATACGAAGTTTTTCTCATCGGCGGACCCATGGGCAGGAGCCGATGATGCGATCTCTCGCTTCGATCCAGACCGCCCGCGAATTATCTTCTTGGGGCGCTTTGATGAACCACGTAAAGGGCTCGATGTGCTGATCGAAGCGATGCCACGGATCTCACGAGCAATTCCAGGTATCGAAGTCGTTGTCGTGGGGACTGGTGATGCCAAGGCTCTGTCGCGGCGCGTAGCCCATGTCCGAGACTCGATCACGATCCTTGGCCGGTTGTCTAATAGCGACAAGGCTCGTGCCTTTAACGCATCGGACGTCTATGTGGCACCTCATCTCGGCGGGGAGAGCTTTGGAATCGTCCTCGTCGAAGCGATGGCTGCCGGTGCGGCGGTCGTCGCCAGTGATATTCCGGCATTTCGTGCTGTGTGCGATGACGGCGACGCTGGTTGGCTATTTCCTCCTGGGGATACGGATGCTTTGGTGGCTGCTGTCACCGAGTTGTTTTCGGACAAAGACAAGCGGCACGAACTCGCGCATAAGGGCTTTGAGCGGTCCCAACGGTTTGATTGGAGCCACGTTACGATAGAAGTCGAGAGGGTATATGAAACTGTGCTGGGTCCTCAGGGGGAAAGGAACTTTTCGTCGTGATACCGGTATGGGTCGCCATCGTCATCGTTGGTCTGATGGCCGTTCTCTTAGCGGGTATGTGGGCTTCGTTCATCGCCACCCGCTTGCATCGATTGAACATTCGGACGGATGAAGCAGCGTTAAGCCTGGATGCTGCCTTGGGTCGTCGGGCTGCGGTGGTGTCAGCATTGTGGCCAGAACTTGCGGATGAGGCCGAAGCAACGGAACGTATCTCTTTCGACACTTCGTGCACGACGGATCGAGCACTGGCTGAGAACCGGTTTGCCATGCGCATTCACGATCTCGATGACGACTCGGTGACGGTTAATGGTGCGAGAACACTAGCCGACGCCCACACACGAGTAGAACTCGCAATGCGCTTTTATAATGATGCCGTCTCGGACACCCGGACATTGCGACTACGCCCGCTCGTGAGGTTTTTCCATCTCGGCGGTCATGCGTCGCCACCAGAGTATTTTGAGGTGGCAGGTATTGAATCCGACATTCCGGCGTCGTAAATCACTATGTAGCCTCAAGAATTGGTCGGTGTGTTTTCCGGCTCCAGAGGCGAGTAAGTACACTGTAGGCTTCAGCGTATTCTAGACAGGCCAGTCCAGTTTTAAGGAGAAGAACGACAATATGAGCAATAATGCAAATCAAAACGGACGGCATGCTACGGACAATCCACGCGGGGCTGCCCACTCCTCCTCGAATGAGACAACCCACGGGACTGCACGAGTAAAGCGCGGCCTGGCGGAGATGTTAAAAGGCGGCGTCATTATGGACGTCGTCACCCCTGAGCAGGCCAAGATCGCTGAGGATGCCGGCGCAACAGCCGTGATGGCGTTGGAGCGCGTCCCCGCTGATATTCGTGCTGAGGGTGGGGTGTCTCGCATGTCGGACCCCGACATGATCGAAGGCATTATTAACGCTGTGTCCATCCCGGTTATGGCGAAGGCTCGCATCGGTCACTTCGTTGAGGCGCAGGTTTTGCAGTCGCTGGGCGTTGACTTTATCGACGAATCTGAGGTGCTGACACCGGCGGATTATTCCAACCACATCGATAAATTCGACTTCACGGTGCCCTTTGTCTGTGGAGCGACCAATCTCGGCGAAGCACTTCGACGGATCAATGAGGGCGCTGCCATGATTCGTTCCAAGGGTGAAGCGGGAACTGGCGACGTATCCAACGCCGTGACCCACATGCGGACCATCCGGGCTTCTATTAATAAGTTGAAGTCGATGGCGCCTGATGAGCTCTATGTTGCTGCCAAAGAACTCCAAGCTCCCTACGAGTTGGTGCGTGAGGTAGCCGAGCGTGCATCTCTCCCGGTTGTGCTGTTCACGGCCGGCGGTATTGCCACTCCAGCCGACGCAGCGATGATGATGCAATTAGGCGCTGAGGGTGTGTTCGTTGGTTCTGGCATCTTTAAGTCTGGTGACCCGGAGCATCGTGCGCGCGCCATCGTCCAGGCAACGCAGAACTACGATGATCCCGAGACGATCGCCAATGTTTCGCGTGGCTTGGGTGAAGCGATGGTGGGCATCAACGTCGACGAGATCCCGAAGCCGCACCGTTTAGCAGAGCGTGGTTGGTAAACGAGTGGATAGTAGCAACGAAGAGAGAACCCCACTTATCGGGGTTCTCGCTGTACAGGGTGGCGTTATCGAACACCAGCGCACTCTAGAGCGCCTCGGGGTTCGGTCGCGGCTGGTACGTCGTCCTGCTCATCTCGACGGGGTTGATGGGTTAATTCTTCCTGGAGGAGAGTCGACGACGATGTCGAAGCTTCTCGAGCTGGGCGGATTGCTCGGACTCCTGACGGCAAAGATTCACAACGGGACGCCGACATTCGGCACGTGCGCCGGTATGATTTTGCTGGCCAGTGGGGTTAAGGGGACACGCCCGGACGCTCACTGCCTATCCGCGCTCGACATCACGGTTCGACGGAACGCATTTGGTCGTCAGGTCGACTCCTTTGAAACGGATCTCGATTTTAAAGGGATTAGTCAACCTGTTCACGCCGTTTTTATTCGCGCACCGTGGGTCGAATCAGTCGGCGACGACACCGAGGTTCTTGCTCGTGTACCTGCCGACGACGATAAGGGCGCTATTGTTGCAGTTCGCTCCGGTCACGGTAGGGGAAACGTACTTGCTACGTCGTTCCATCCTGAAGTGACCGACGACGACCGTGTCCACGACTATTTTGTGTCGATGGTCGAGGAATCGATGGCGTAACCCAACAAAAGACGTATTGGTGGCAGTGCCATGCCAGGGGATGTCGGGACCGGGTATTAGACTGGTTGCGATTATCCCCTTCGTGGGGCTTGCATGTGTGTTAGCAACTGAGGGAGTACAAAAATATGAGTGGGCACTCTAAATGGGCAACGACGAAGCATAAGAAAGCTGCGAACGATGCCAAGCGTGGTAAAGAATTTGCCAAGCTGATTAAGAACATTGAGGTAGCTGCTCGCACCGGCGGCGGTGACCCCTCAGCGAATCCGACCCTGGATGACATGATTAAAAAGGCCAAAAAGGCGTCGGTTCCCAATGACAATATCGAGCGAGCCCGCAAGCGCGGTTCTGGCGAGGAAGCCGGTGGCGCAGACTGGGAGACCGTCACCTATGAAGGTTATGGCAACGGCGGGGTAGCGATCCTTATCGAGTGCTTGACCGATAACCGTAACCGTGCTGCGACGGATGTGCGTACCGCGATGAACAAGAACGGCGGAAACATGGCGGATGCTGGTTCCGTGGCCTATATGTTCAACCGTAAGGGCGTCGTTCAGTTGCCGAAGGAAGGCAATACTGAGGATGACATCCTGATGGCCGTCCTGGATGCCGGTGCTGAAGAAGTTAATGACCTCGGCCAAAGCTTCGAGGTCGTGTCCGCAGCCGGGGATCTCTCTGCCGTTCGCGACGCATTGAAGGAAGCCGGGCTGGAGTACGATTCTGCAGAGCCGGACTACCGAGCAGACGTTAAAGTTCAACTTGACGCGTCTGGAGCTCGGAAGATCTTCCATCTGATCGATGCACTGGAAGAGTCGGATGATGTCCAGAACGTCTACACCAATATGGATCTTTCCGACGAGGTTCTGGCTGAACTCGACAACTAGTTGAAAGCCCTCAGCGTGTGTCGAATAGGCGGTTGGCGATTGTGCAGATAGGAGTAGCGATCCAGTGCCCGTGAATACCACGTCTAAGGGTGGATCGCGCTCCTTAGAGGGGACCCGCGTCATGGGGGTTGACCCCGGGTTAACCCGGTGCGGAATATCTACGGTTCAAGCTGGGCGGGGGCGCTCCGTCCTACCTGTTGCGGTGGGGGTTATTCGAACAGACGCATCCGACGATCTCTCCACCCGTCTTCTCGACATTTCCGTGAAGATTGATGAGTGGATGGATGAGTATCATCCGGATATGCTGGCAATCGAACGTGTATTTGAACGTGGTGTAGTCTCTACTGTCATGCATACCGCCCATGCGGTGGGTGTGATTATTGTTTGTGCAGCGCGGAGAGATATTCCGGTTTATATGTACACGCCCAGTGAAGTGAAAAAAGCTGTGTCGGGGAACGGACGTGCAGATAAAAAGCAAGTCACCGCGATGGTTACGCGGGTCTTGGGCTTGGCTGAACCACCACGTCCCGCCGATGCGGCCGATGCTCTGGCGCTTGCTATTTGCCATTGCTGGCGCGCTCCCATGTTGGGGCTATCCGGCGGGCAGAATCCGGGTTGGAGCGCTTCACGGCATAAGTGACGTCACAGTTGCGGCCGATGTCGTGATGTGACGATCGTGAGTAGAGAAAAGGGGTCCCTGTGATCGATTCATTGCATGGCGAGGTTCTTCATGTCGGTCTTAATTATGTCGTGATTGAATGTTCGGGCGTCGGCTACCGAGCAACTGCGGCGCCCTCATTGCTGGGGACACTGCGCAAAGGGGAGGACGCTCGAATCCTTGTCACGATGAATGTTCGCGACGATGGGATTGACCTTTACGCTTTTGAATCCGATGAGGCCCGTCAGATGTTTGCGATGCTCCGTAAGGTGTCGGGGGTAGGGCCCACATCCGCAATGGCGATTTGCTCCATTTTTAAGCCCGACGAATTTGCTCGAATAATTACCAACGAGGATGACGCTGAACTAAGAAATGTCAAGGGCATAGGTAAAAGAACAGCAGAGAGGATCATCGTCGATTTAAAGTCGAAGGCGGCTGTATTCGATTCTGGAGATTCGGCTAACGAACCGCAATCGGGAGTGGGCGGAAATTCGGAGGCCGACGCAGACAGTGGCGTTGTGGGTACGGTTACTCAAGCCCTCGTCGAACTAGGTTTTCCGGAAAAACAGGCCGAAAAGACTGCCACGTCCGCTGCGGCTGAGGGAGGATCTGTGTCGGAGATTCTGAAGCGCGCCTTGCGATCGATGTCATCCGAGAGGAACTAAAAGATGGGCAACATCGAAAAAACTGAGTTCCAACTACCCGATGACAAAGGTCGCTCTCAGAATCGGGGCGGGCCGGCGGGCATAATGGGAAAAGATGACGAATTTGCTTCCGGAATTCGTCCTGTTGATCCGACCGAACAAAGCGACGATGCCGATGCCGAATTGTCACTGCGTCCGCGTAGCTTGGACGAGTTCATTGGGCAGTCCAAGGTCCGGGAGCAATTAGAGTTGGTTCTCTCTGGGGCCAAGGCTCGTCGAGTGGTCCCTGATCACATTCTCTTGGCTGGCCCGCCGGGCTTGGGTAAGACAACCATGGCGATGATTATTGCCCAGGAGATGGGTACGTCACTGCGGATGACGTCGGGCCCTGCGCTGGAAAAGACCGGTGATCTCGCCGCCATGCTGTCGAATTTGATGGAGGGGGATGTCCTCTTCATCGACGAAATTCACCGCATGGCCCGCCCGGCAGAAGAAATGCTGTACATGGCGATGGAGGATTTCCGCATCGACGTTATCGTCGGAAAAGGCCCGGGTGCAACGAGCATTCCCTTGGATTTACCCCCCTTCACCTTGGTGGGGGCGACCACCCGAGCAGGAATGTTGACGGGGCCGCTGCGTGACCGTTTTGGATTCACCGCGCAGATGGAGTTTTACTCGGCGGCTGACCTCACAAAAGTTGTCACGCGTGCGGCACGTCTACTCGACATCGACATTAAGGCCGACGCTGCCAAGGAAATTGCGTCGCGGAGTCGCGGTACACCCCGTATTGCTAACCGTTTGCTGCGACGGGTGAGGGACTACGCCGACGTCCACTCTGGGGGCGTGATCACAGTAGAAGCAGCGAAGGCTGCGCTCTTGGTGTTCGACGTCGACGAGAAGGGCCTCGACCGTCTCGACCGTGCTGTTCTCGACGCGCTCGTCCGGGGACATGGGGGTGGACCCGTCGGTGTGTCGACATTGGCGCTCGCCGTAGGCGAAGAGCCCACCACGGTCGAGGAGGTGTGCGAACCGTATTTGATTAGGGCTGGGATGATTGCTCGCACTCCGCGTGGCCGTGTTGCCACAGCCGAAGCATGGAAACATCAGGGGCTGGAGCCTCCAGAGGGGACAATTGGTGCCTTTTTCTAAGGTTCCTCTGGATCAAGACAGCGTTATCCAGGAGTAAAGCTTTCCGGGACGCTTGCCAGATAGTCCGCCAAGTTAAAAGAATTGACTCAATGTCCCTGCTCTATGCCAAGATGGTGCCATGAACGGTCTATGGATAATTATCCTCATCCTTTTCCTGGCGTTGTCCATCATGCAAATTGTCCGGCAGAACAAGAGCATGAAGCGCATCCAGGATTTTCGCTCCCAACTGCAGCCTGGCATGGCTGTTGAGACAGCCGGAGGTTTGCACGGTCGCGTCGTTGCGGTACGGGGCGACGTCCTCGACTTGCAAATTGCGCCTGGGGTTGTCGTTGAGTGGGCCGTCAAAGGCATTTTGGGACCAGTTGCGCAACAGGAATCGCCAAGCACTACTGAGTCAGCCGCTGGTGAGTCCCAGGGGCAGTCAACTGTGTCGATGCAGGAGACGTCGACAGATCACGGTTCAACCGGCGAGCCGAGCGCTAGTGATGAGGCTGCTGTTGACTCCCACCACCACTCGCCGGTCCAGAACAATGGCAGCATCGATGCCTCCACGGACTCGTCGACCACCGATAAATAAAATCGCAATCGATAGTGCCCAGTCGTGACTGACAATCGCGCAGAGTAGATGCGCGAGTACAGTACATCGACAGCAGACATGACATAACCTTCGGCTTCACGCTGGTTCGAACGCTATACGCGAAACGCCGACCCCCGGGGTAAGACGATGCAGCGTGAAGCCTAGGGGTAGACTTTCTGAAGTTTGAATAGGCCGACATGAGCCTAATGTGACCTTCATACGACGGGAGACTCTTTTGGCAGCCCGGAAGAACAGAGCTCGCTCCACAAAATCCCGATGGCCGTATCGTGCCATCGGTATCTTCGTCATTTTCCTCGTAGCGGTGTACCTTCTGGTGTTCCTCACGGGAAATAAAAAGCCTGAACCTAAGTTAGGCATTGACCTTCAGGGCGGAACCCGAGTGACTTTGGTGCCTCAAGGTTCTCAGCCGTCCAACGATCAGCTCGAGCAGGCCCGGAAAATCCTCGAAAACCGCGTCAATGGCATGGGCGTCTCCGGGGCAACAGTGCAGACCGACGGGAACACACTCGTCATTACCGTCCCTGGCGATGATTCCGCTCAAGCGAGGAACTTGGGACAGACATCCCAATTGTTGTTCCGCCCAGTGCTTAACCAACAAGCTGCTGCCCAGGAAGTTGATCGGGGCAAGCTGGCGCAGACCGTCGCCGATATGGCTAATCGATGGGTAAAAGCGGATGTGATTTCACCGGATAATGCCCAGAAAGCCCTTGACGAGCTGAAGAAGCATTTGGAGCAATACAACAGCAGTGGTCAAGCCCAGGGGCAAGAGGCTTTTGCTATTCCCGAGTTGATGAAGATCACGGCGAAGCCAGAGGCTAAGCCAGCCAACTCCATCGAAGAAAACAAGCAGCGTGAACAAACATCTGCCATGCTGCTCAAGGATCGGCAATCAGAAGATCCGACTACTTTGCAAGCAGCGGGATCCTTGTTGGAATGTAAGGGATCGGATCCATTGGCAGGCCAAGATGATCCGGCCAAACCGCTCGTGACGTGTGATCAAGATAAGAGCGTTCACCTGCTTGATGCCGCACCAGTTTTAGTGGGGCAGGAGGGGAAGAAAGATCCCCAGCGGCTCACTGGTGAGGAAATCGATACCAATTCTCCGATTACTGGTGGGTACGACTCCAACAGCGGGCAAATGGCCATCACGTTCAAGTTCAAGACATCCAATAAAGATAAGGGTGGCGATACGTGGGCCGAAGTGACGCAAAAGTATCAGGGCCAGCAGGTCGCAATCACTCTCGACTCTGAAGTGATTTCTGCTCCGACGATTCAGTCACCGACGCCCGCCGGTTCGACGACCCAGATTACTGGTAAGTTCTCCGAGGCCGAGGCTAAAGACTTAGCGAATAACCTTAAGTATGGTGCTCTGCCCATCAGCTTCGCTGGTGAGAACGGTGAGAAGGGTGGTACCGCCACCACCATTCCCGCCACGCTTGGTTTTGCTTCGCTGAAAGCAGGACTTATCGCTGGAGGCATCGGCTTAATCTTGGTCGCTCTCTATGCGCTGGCCTACTACCGCGGGCTCGGCGTCATCACGATTTTCTCGCTGCTGCTCTCGGCGTTACTCATCTACGGCAGCCTCGTCCTACTCGGACGGTGGGTTGGCTACAGCCTTGACCTCGCGGGCATCGCCGGCTTGATCATCGGTATCGGTACTACCGCGGACTCCTTCGTGGTCTACTTCGAGCGTATTAAAGATGAGATACGCGATGGCCGAACATTCAGATCTGCAGTACCAAAGGCCTGGGAGCGTGCTCGTCGCACTATCTTGTCCGGTAACTTGGTCTCCTTGATCGCAGCTGTCGTGTTGTACATTTTGGCTGTTGGTGACGTTAAAGGCTTCGCCTTCACCCTTGGTTTAACGACAGTCTTCGACCTGTTCGTGGTGTTCCTGGTTTCGGCACCGCTGATTATTCTGGCGTCGCGCAAGCCATTCTTCTCGAAGCCGTCTGTGAACGGGCTCGGAGCGGTCATGCGTGTTGCGGAGCGTCGCCGTGCTGCCGGTATCAAGCTTCCGTATGACGTTGAGCGCGCTGAAAACGCCAAAGAGGATCAACCTGTACGGCGGCACATCAAGCTCGCGGATAGTCTCTCAGAAACTGATGAGTCATCGTCGGGCGGCTCATCGCGTGTCGATACCTCGAAGGAGGAGAAGTAATGAGTAAACGGCCTTTCTTCGAACGTATCTACACCGGTGAAGGCGGAATTGAGTTCGTCGCCCAGCGTCGTCGCTGGTATGGCATTTACGCCATCATCTTGGTGATCTGCCTTGTATCCATTATTTTCCGTGGATTTACCTTGGGCATCGACTTTGAGGGCGGTACCAAGATAACGATGCCCGCCGGTGACGTGTCCAAGACCGAAGTCGCCGACACCTTCCACGAAGCCACTGGGGTCGAGGCCCAACAGGTCCAGATCATTGGCTCTGGTAACGCTCGCAATGTGGAAATCGAGTCAAAGCATCTTAACGACGACGAGATCTCCGAGGCTCGGGAAGCCTTGTTCTCGAAATACCACCCGAAAGACGCCTCGGGTAAAGAAGCTCCCGACTCTATCGGTGATTCGACCGTGAGTAACTCGTGGGGATCGACGATTACCCACCGCATGGTTCTAGCGCTGATCGTTTTCCTCGCGCTGATCTTCCTGTACATCACGGTTCGCTTTGAACGCGATATGGCTATTGCGGCTATATCAGCACTTGCCGTTGACGCGATTGTGGTCTCAGGGCTGTATTCGATCATTGGTTTCGAAGTGTCACCAGCATCGGTTATCGGTTTGCTAACGGTCCTGTCCTACTCGCTGTACGACACCGTGGTCGTGTTCGACAAGGTTCACGAGAACACCGCGGGGCTGACAAAGACGACTACGTCGACCTACGCCGAGCAAGCTAACCTCGCCGTCAACCAGACGATGATGCGTTCCATTTCGACGTCATTGTTCTCGATCCTCCCGATCGGCGCATTGATGGTCGTTGCGGTCTGGTTGCTCGGCGTGGGCACACTCAAAGACCTCTCGCTCGTGCAGCTACTTGGTGTCATCGAAGGAACGTTCTCCTCCATCTTCTTGGCGACGCCAATCTTGGTTTCGCTCAAGTCTCGTCAGAAGAAGTATTCCGAGCACACCAAACGTGTCGAAGAATCTCGCAAGGCTGAGTCGTCGAACCAAGAGGATGAACGGGTTGCCGTAACCAGTGATGGATCAGAGATCACTCCTAGTGAAAGCTCAGATTCAGAGCCATCGGCACGCTCCTCACGGAGGAGAGGCTCATCACGTGTCGTTCACCACTCCGATCGAGATCCCGAGGCGGGCAGGTTCCACAGTCGTGAAGGAGGCGGCGCGTCATGGCGTCCCGACGACAACCGCCGTCGCAACAACTCACCCTTTGATGGAAACTAGAAGCTGAGTCGATACCCAACGCGTGTTCTTCGGATAGAAGATTTACGCATTGCGTTTCCTGGCTTAGCGTTCCGCATGGCACGTTCTTAACCGGTCGTGTAGTTAGAATTTCCGCCGTACAGCGCCCTTGCTCATTAATCCGAAGCAAGGGCGCTAAACTTTTCTTAACAGCACATCCTGTGTTCTTACGAATACGGCATCAGTGCGCTTTGTACGTCCATTTTCTGACACGATCGGCTCCATCCGTGTTACAGCGATTCAAGAAGTCACGTCCCCAGTTCCCGTCGGCAATGCCTTCACTACCGCGTTCCCCACGTGCCCGCGTCCGCAAGATTATGACGGCCTTTTCGGGAGCCTTATTAGTCACAGGTTTAGCCGCCTGCGATACCAATGACGATGCAGGCGATGACCACACAAACGCCGGGTTCGCCTACGTAAGTGGCAGCACCCTCACCACTGTTAACGGTGCTAGTTCACAAGGACAGGCCTCCGATGCAGCGCGATTATCCGTCCGCTTATATCCCGGAGCTTTCATCGATGGCCCCAACGGTCAGGCCTTCGTCAATAACGATCTTTTCACGTCAATTCAGGCACCCGACGAGAACCGGAGTGCTGAATACGTCATCAACCCACGGGCCCAATATTCGGATGGCAAACCGGTTACCTGTGATGACTTTTACCTGGCATGGTTTGCCCAGCATAAAAAAGAATATTTTGATTCCGATAATCCTCTTCTGGAACAGGTTGAATCAGTTACATGCCGGCATAACGAGAAAAAGTTCCGGGTGAATTTTGCCCGCGGATACGGGTCCCGATACCAGAATCTTTTTCCTGCCGGGTCCGTTATGCCCTCCCAGATCATTGCTTCGCACGCTGGGGTTGACGATTTAACTGGTGCGCTGGAATCTGCGGACTACCAAATAGTCAAAAAAGTGGGCGATCTGTGGAAGAAGAGTTTTCTCCTGAAAGAAGACAATCTTAAGAATATTGTGTCCACTGGACCGTATTCGGTTAAGTCGATCATGGATAAGGATCCGACTACACATACGCGGTCAGTAACGCTTCAAAAGAATCCTCACTGGTGGGGTGACCCGGCGGAAATCGATGACATCGTGGTCTATCCTCGCTCAGCGTCTCTGAGCGACCTTGCTCACCACAAATCACTCAGAGTCGTTGATAATGATCAAGCTCTTCCCTCCGAGTTCCGTTTATCGCAGGGGAAAGGTTCAGCAGAACTATCTGAGCCGTCACCATCCACGGCAGAATCAGCCGAGACATCTCCATCCAGGACATCGCCAGCATCTGAGACGTCCTCGTCAGCTGCTCCATCTTCATCACCGACGCCAACCTCGTCAGCGGTACCAACCTCGTCCGCATCTAACGCTCCCAGTGAAGCGATGCCGTCGTCGGAAGCAAATAAACCAGCGACGAACGATAATTAGGGATTCCCCGCATTCTCAGTTCCGCACGAGGGTGGCTCCTCGGCCTCTGCATCACGTTTGACGGTGGATTCGGAGAAATACGGTGCGATGACAATGCTCTCACGTCGGATTGACTCGCTCATCCCTGCCGACCACGGGGTCATGGCAAGTAAACGCATGCGCCAAGCGGTATCGCAGTGCATTGATTGGGCCGCTGTTGCCGAAGCATCGTCAGCCCACTCATCAATAAAGGTTCCAGCCTATAAACTTCGATTGACGCCGGCGACGAGCTCGTCCTTCGATGCGGTCAGCGATGTCGCGCTAAAGCATGGAAATCACGACACCGCTGCTGCCCGAAAGGCAGCGAAGGGATCCACAGTTCGTTTGTCGTACGACCGCGCGAATGATCGGTACGCTGCCATGGCAAATGCCATTCGCGAGTCCTGCCAAGAGAGTGGAATTACCGTCGATGATGTCTCGACAGACCATGCGGATAGCACTGCTCTAACGGACAGAGCCGACATTTTCCTCCAGGCGGTTGACCCCACAACGTACTTTTCGACCTCGACATTCGTCGGTGGAACCATCGATGAGCGTTGGCAAGCGGAAGAAGAATTATGGGATAGCATGCCGACGATCCCATTGTCTGCTGAACCCCGCGCCGTGGTCGTACACAACGCAGTGAGTAATCTAGTGCCTAGCACCTCGAATGTTGGGGTCGGCTGGAACATGGATCGATGGAAGAAAGATCAGAATTAGATGACCGACAGTGAGTATTCATCCGCAGCCGATGCAGTGGCAAACTTAGTTCGCCGCGTGCCTGGTTTTCCGTCTGAAGGTGTGGTTTTTGAAGACCTCACTCCGGTGCTGGCAGATGCGGGCGCCTTCCGATTAATCGTCGACGAATTAGCCGAGGCTGCTCGGAGTTATCACGCAGACATCATCGGCGGGCTCGACGCTCGTGGATTCCTTTTGGGTTCTGCTGTGGCGTACCAACTGGGGCTCGGGATCCTCGCAGTGCGCAAGGAAGGTAAACTCCCGCCGCCGGTTTTTCATCGAGGCTATGACTTGGAATATGGCCATGCGGCACTGGAAATTCCCCGAGAAGGCCTGAATATTCAGGGAAAGAATATTGTTCTTATCGACGACGTTCTTGCCACAGGTGGCACCTTGTGTGCCTCCCGGGCTCTCCTGGAGGAAGCCGGGGCGAATGTCGCTGGATTGGCCGTTATTCTCGAAGTTGAAGCTTTGGAAGGTCGGAAACGCCTGGCCGACCTTCCTCTAACGGTGGTAGGGGAGCGTAGTGAGTGATCGGTCGCCCTCTCGGGTTGGTTCGGTGAGTGCTCGTCTGGCTCGAAGCCTGACGGGGCAGAATCGTGCAAAATATAATCCGGTTTTGGAACCGATGCTGACTATTCATCGCAAGGTTCACCCGAAAGCGGATGTTGTTCTCATCAACCGTGCCTATGGGACCGCGGCGCAATTGCATGACGGTGTTTTTCGTAAGTCTGGCGAACCGTACATTACTCACCCGCTTGCCGTAGCGACGATTTGCGCTGAGATCGGCATGGATACCACCACGATTGTCGCAGCGCTGCTGCACGATACGGTGGAAGACACTGATTACACGCTCGAACAACTTGAGCACGACTTTGGTCCTGAAGTGGCTCACTTGGTGGATGGGGTCACCAAGCTGGACAAAGTGGCCTTGGGGTCAGCCGCGGAAGCCGAGACGATCAGGAAAATGATTGTCGCAATGGCCGACGATCCCGGCGTGCTGGTCATTAAGGTTGCTGATCGCCTGCACAATATGCGCACAATGCGTTTCCTCCCGCCGGAAAAGCAGGCAAGGAAAGCTCGGCAAACCTTGGAGGTCATTGCTCCGCTGGCTCACCGGCTGGGCATGGCGACCGTGAAGTGGGAGCTAGAAGATCTCTCCTTCGCCATTTTGTACCCCAAGAAGTACCAAGAAATCGTGCGATTGGTGGCAGATCGGGCGCCGAAGCGCGATGAATATATCGCCCGAGTGTCGAAAGAGCTACAAGCCCGGCTCAAGGACTACCACATCAGTACGGAGGTCGTGGGGCGACCGAAACACTACTGGTCGATCTACCAAAAGATGATCGTTCGCGGCCGAGACTTTGATGAAATCTTCGACCTCGTCGGACTCCGTGTCCTCGTCGACTCCGTGCAGGAATGCTACGCCGCACTGGGAGCTGTACATACGCTGTATCAGCCGATGCCCGGGAGATTCAAAGACTATATTTCTACGCCCCGCTATGGGGTTTATGAATCGCTCCACACGACGGTGATCGGGCCGGATAATAAACCTCTCGAGATCCAAATCCGGACCCATGAAATGCACTACAACGCTGAGTTCGGCATTGCGGCGCATTGGCGATACAAGGAGACCAAGGGACACAACAAAGGTTCTGCAAAAGAACTGGACCAGATGGCATGGATGCGTCAGCTTCTCGACTGGCAACGGGAATCTGCCGACCCCAACGAATTCATGGAGAACCTGCGGTTTGATCTCTCCTCAAACCAGATTTTCGTGTTTACCCCGAAAGGGGACGCGATCACTCTGCCATCGGGATCGACGCCTATCGACTTCGCCTACGCTGTCCACACCGAAGTGGGGCACCGGTGTATCGGTGCGAAGGTGAACGGCAAGCTTCTCGCGCTCGAGTCGGAGCTCCACACTGGTGATAGGGTCGAGGTTTTTACGTCGAAAGATCCGGACGCCGGCCCATCGAAGGACTGGGAATCATTCGTCGTGTCGCCGCGTGCGAAGTCGAAGATTCGTCAGTGGTTCGCGAAGGAGCGTCGAGAAGTTGCTTTGGAGGCGGGCCGGGATGCGCTCGCCGCGGAAATCCAGCGGGGCGGGCTGCCTATGCATCGGCTCTTTACTCCCGAATCGATGCAAACTATCGCTGGCCAACTGAGTTTTAACTCCGTCGACCAGTTGTATACCGCGATTGGCAATAACAACATCACGGCTGGTCGCGTCGTTAACCTGTTAATGGAGCAGTTTGGGGGACAAGAGGAGGCGGAAGATGCGCTTGCCGCCCGCACTCCTTTGTCTCAGCTCAGGTCAAAGAAGAATTCTCGTGCCTATTCGGCGGGGGTTCTTGTTGAAGGCGACGCCGACTACATGGCGAAGCTGGCCAAGTGCTGTACTCCCGTCCCCGGCGACGACATTTTCGGATTCGTGACCCGAGGTGGCGGGGTGAGTGTCCACCGCACAGACTGCACTAACGCTCCGAAGCTGAAAGAAGAACCTGAACGCCTGATTTCGGTATCATGGGCGGCAGAGCGCAGTGGAGCTGTCTTCACGGTGACGCTGCAAATCGAAGGGCTTGACCGCCAAGGGTTGCTATCCGACGTCACCCGGGCCGTGTCAGAACAGAAAGTCGCTATCTTGGCGACGAATTCTCACACTGCTGAAGATCGCGTTGCGGTGGTCCGTTTCACGTTCGAGGTCTCTGACGTCAAACAGCTTGGCTACTTGATGACCCAGCTGAGGAACGTTGAAGGTGTCTTCGACGTTTTCCGGGTCACGTCGGGCGGTTAGAGGCGTCATGCCTGGCACGTGGGGCACCAAAAGAGGTTTCTGCCGTCGACTTTGCGCTCGACAACAGTGGTTCCGCAGATGTAGCAAGGCAGTCCGGCGCGTCGGTAAACATAAACCTCGCCACCATGAGCATCGACGCGTGGTTCCCGCCCCATGGCCTCAGGCATGTGCTCTGGCCGAACGGTGTCGATTTTCCCCACGCGGAACCCCATCGTCATTGTTTCGACGAGGTCATCCCATATCGCATGAAGGTCGTCGTCGGTAAGATCTTTACCCTGCAGCTCAGGGTTAAACCCTAACCTGAATAGCGTTTCGGCGCGGTAAATATTTCCGACGCCTGCGAAGATGTGCTGATCCATCAGCAAGGTACTAATCGGTTTCGAGGACCGTTTGATTCGTTGAAAGCTGCGATTGGGGTCGGCGTGTGGGTCGAGTGGGTCAGCGCCGAGTTTCCCAATAGCCGTGTCTTTTTCTTCATCGGTGATGAGCCGGCACCACTGTGGACCGCGTAAATCAGCTGCCCGTGAGTCGGAGGCTATTCGTAAACGAACCTGACCGCGTGGCTCCGCGAGGTCAGAGATACGAAGGCTTCCGATGAGACCTAAATGAATATAAACGATATGTGCCGCCTGGTTAGCCGCGAAGTCAATGAACAAGTGTTTTCCGTGCGCTTCGGCGTGCTTAAGCACGGTGTGGTTGAGCTGATCAGCCTCTGTTGCGAATCGCCCCTGTGGCGAGCTAACAACAGTTTCATGTCCGGCGAATTCGCGGTTCAGTGATGAAGCGAGCCGATGAATGACGTGGCCTTCGGGCATTCCTTAACTTCTTCCAGAGGGGTAACTGCACAAGTTGTAATTGGGCACTACAACGCGTTATTGAAAATAATTTATATTTAGTAATGTATATTTGCTGGTAACAGCAGTCTCAGCCTCGATCGCATAAGCCCTGATTGATCTCCTTTTTCTATGACACAGCGGAGTGTACAAGACTTCATTACACTCGATGACGGTCCATTAATGAGAAAGGGCGATGTTTTATGACTGCAGCATCACAAACAGTGAAGGGCGTTATCTCCCGGGCAAAAAAGGAGCCCGTTGAGTTAACAGACATCGTTATTCCGGAACCAGGTGATAACGACGTTATTGTATCGATTAAAACCTGCGGGGTTTGCCACACGGACTTGGCGTACCGCGATGGCGGTATCAACGACGACTATCCATTTTTACTCGGGCATGAGGCGACCGCCGTCGTCGAGCAGATTGGTTCACGAGTCACTCATGTGGCCGAGGGGGACACGGTCGTTTTGAACTGGCGCGCAGTGTGTGGCGAGTGCCGCGCGTGTAAACGGGGAGAGCCGCACCTGTGCTTCAACACGTTCAATGCGTCGAAGCCCATGACACTGACCGACGGAACCGAGCTGACACCAGCGCTGGGAATTGGCGCTTTTGCCGAAAAGACACTGGTCCATGAGAAGCAGTGCACGAAGGTTGATCCCGACGTCGATCCCGCCGCCGCAGGCCTGTTGGGGTGCGGCGTGATGGCAGGACTCGGCGCAGCCGTTAATACGGGGCAGGTCAAGCGCGGTGAATCCGTCGCCGTGATCGGCGCTGGCGGTGTTGGCATGGCCGCCGTTGCTGGTGCAGCTTTAGCCGGTGCGACGAAGGTCATTGTTATCGACGTCTCCGATGACAAATTAGAAAAAGCCAAGGAGTTCGGTGCGACGCACACGATCAACCCCGAGTCGTTGGCCTCCGAGGGCGACGATGAGGATGCCTCTCCCGAAGACCAACCAGTCGTCAAGGCGGTCAAGGACCTCACAGATGGCTTCGGTGTCGATGTCGCCATCGACGCTGTCGGCGTCCCGCAGACCTTTACTCAGGCGTTCTACATGCGCGATCTCGCTGGCCGCGTCGTTCTCGTTGGTGTTCCAACACCGACCATGAAACTCGAGCTACCTTTCCTGGACGTCTTCTCCCACGGAGGAGCCATCAAGCCATCCTGGTACGGAGATTGCCTACCAGAACGCGATTTCCCCATGTACGTCTCTCTCTTCCAGCAAGGGAAATTCCCCTTGGACAAGTTCATCAGCGAGCGCGTCGGCATCGATGAAGTCGAGGACGCTTTCGAGACCATGAAAAAGGGCAATGTTTTGCGCTCTGTGGTGGTGGTATAACGATGGATTCCTGGAAACTGACAACTGAAGGTCAGAGCGAATCGGGCCTAAAAATTAGCCGGGTCGTCACGCACGGTGTGTTCGCACTCGACGGTGGCGAGTGGGAAGTCGATAACAACATTTGGGTTATCGGCGACAATTCTGAATGCATCATTATCGACGCTGCCCACACGGCCGATCCGATCATCGATGCCGTCGCTGGCCGCACTGTGAAGGGTATTGTGTGCACCCACGCGCACAACGATCACATCACGGTCGCGCCAGAGTTGGCAGAAAAACTGGACACGCGGATCTTCGTCCATCCCGGTGACCAGATGTTGTGGGAGCAAACCCATCCCGGAGTCGCCCACGAGGGCCTCGAAGATGGGGAACAGTTCAGCATCGCCGACACAGCGATGTCGGTCATTAACACTCCGGGCCATTCACCGGGGTCGTGCTGCTTGTACCTTCCCGAGGCACATGTCCTTCTTTCCGGCGACACCTTATTCGCCGGTGGGCCCGGCGCGACGGGACGATCGTTTTCATCATTCCCGACAATTATCGATTCGTTGAAGACACGGATCCTGACGCTGCCACAGCGGACGGAAGTGTACACGGGGCACGGTGATGCGACGTCGATCGGTGAGGAAGCTCCTCATCTCGAGGAGTGGATTGAACGAGGGTACTAGCGGGGGATGTGCTGCCGCGTGACACATTGATCGTGTGCTGTCACGCGGCACATTTGTATCGCAGCACTGTTATATGAAAAATGCCGACATCGAAGGTGATGCCGGCATTCTGAAGCCCGATCGCGATGGAGCTTTAAGCGCTAGCTCACTGCAGCACTGGTGATCTTAACTTCTTCATTCGGCGCGGTATTGCCGCTTTCATCCTGAGGCTTTGCGCCCTTGGCGGCAATACCATCGATGGTTTTCAGACCGTCGTCGGAAATCGAACCGAAAATGTTGTACTTGGGGGGTAGCTGTGAATCCTTGTACACGAGGAAGAACTGAGATCCGTTGGTGTCCTCACCGGAGTTTGCCATCGCGAGAGTCCCGCGCTTGTAGTCAAATGTTCCCTCTTTGTCGCTGTCGGACACGGAGTTTGAGGGGTATTCATCCTTGAACGTGAAACCTGGGCCGCCCTTGCCCGTGCCTGAGGGGTCACCGCACTGCAGGACAAAAATGCCTTCTGTAGTGAGCCGATGGCACACTGTGTCGTTGTAGAACCCTTGTTTTGCAAGAGACTCAATCGCATTGACCGTACACGGGGACTTGGAACGATCCATGGTGAGAGGGATATCGCCCTGGTTCGTGTGCAGGGTGACGTTTACTGTTCCCTTTTTCGACACGTTGTCGCTCTTAGGGAGATCGGCTTGTTTCGAATCAGGCTGGTCGGCCTTGGTGTAGTCACACGTGACCGAATCGCCGTTGGTCGTTGTTTCAGCGGATGCTGCTGTGTTGTCGTGGTCGTCACCGCCAGACGTTGCTGCCCAATAAATCCCGCCAGCTACTGCGACGAGGATGACGACAGTAGCGACGACGACTCCGAGGGGCCGTGCCTTCTCCACACGGTTACGCTTTTTCAGCTCTTTCTCTAGCGCTGAGAAGGCTTCCTCGCGCCTTTCTTTGTTGGTGCTCACAAACAATCACTTTCTATCAGTCTTGTGAATGACGGTTGGGGCTGCAGAACCATAGTTGCACGTGATAATAATTGCACGTGATAGGCGGCGACTAGTTTCCCGCTCCGACATCCTACTATGCCTACCATGGTCTTATGACTAACGACGTGACTATCACCATGACCACAGTCGGAGCCTTAAGCACGAGTTGCTACATATGTACGCGTGGCAACGAGGCCATCGTTATTGCCCGGGATACGGAGCCCATGTACCCGTTTTATCGTATATGGATGACCATGACCTCACCGTCGCTGGAGTGTATTTGACGCACGGGCATCTGGATCACAGCCGCGATGCGGGAATTATCGCCAACCGTTTTTCAGTTCCAGTTTGGCTCCACGAGGCCGATGTATTCATGCTCGAAGACAGCGATGGCGCCTTCCGGGACATTGATCGCATTCTTGACCATAGCCACATGGAGCAGCCCGAACGTGTAGAGCATTACGACATTTCGTGGATGGATGATTCCGTCACCGATCCGCAGCGTGGCAGCTATCCTGAAGTCGCTATTGGCGGGCAGACTACTCTCGAGACAGCCGTCGGCACGTTCACAGTCGTTGGGGCACCTGGGCATTCCCCTGGTTCGACCATGCTTTTTCTGGGGGAGACGTGTTTCGGAGGCGACGTTCTCTTCCGCGGAGGCATTGGTCGGACGGACTTGCCCGGTTCCAATCCGCACTCCATGAAATCGACGCTGGCCGACGTCGTTAAGAAGCTTTCGCAAAAGACCATGATTCTTCCTGGGCATGGACCAAGCACCTCCATCGAGGAGGAGGTTCAGCAGAATCCATTTCTCCGCGGCCTATAGCAAGTGTGACCTCGTTGAGGGGCGGTTACAGCACGCGGTGTCGACGTCGGTCGGCCAGCCGATTGTCCCTATTCGCTATAGTGTGAATCCGTGAGTACATCCTCGAAGCCACGTAAATTCACTGCTCCCAAAGGCGTTCCTGATTATGTTCCGCCGAATTCTCACGAGTTCAACGCTGTTCGCTCGACTTTTCATCATTGTGCGACGGTAGCTGGGTATGAGCCAGTTGAGCTTCCGATCTTCGAGGATACTTCGCTCTTTGCTCGGGGAGTTGGGGAGTCCAGCGACGTCGTTACAAAAGAGATGTACACCTTCGAAGACCGAGGCGGACGTTCGATGACGCTCCGTCCCGAAGGCACAGCTGGAGTGATGCGGGCAGTCATTGAGCACGGACTTGATCGTGGTCAGCTCCCCGCAAAGCTGGTTTATGCAGGGCCGTGCTTCCGCTATGAGCGGCCACAGGCCGGCCGGTATCGTCAGTTCCAGCAAGTCGGTGTTGAGGCCATTGGTGTTGATGATCCCGCCCTCGATGCCGAGGTTATCGCGCTTGCGTATCGGTGCTTTACATCGTTGGGTCTCACGGGATTCCGGCTGGAACTGACATCGTTGGGGGATTCCACCTGCCGGCCTGCATACCGGGAGAAACTCCAGACCTTCCTGACGTCGCTACCACTGGATGAAGAAACACAGCACCGTGCAAAGTTTAATCCGCTCCGGGTTTTGGACGACAAGCGTCCAGAAGTCAAGGAAATGACGGCTGACGCACCGCTGATGCTTGATTATCTTTCCGACGAGGCTCGCGCGCATTTCGAGACGGTCACTGGAATTTTGGATGACCTGTCGGTTCCGTACACGATCAATCCGCGCATGGTGCGTGGCCTGGACTATTACACGAAGACATGCTTCGAGTTTGTCCACGATGATCTTGGTGCTCAGTCTGGCATTGGTGGGGGAGGCCGCTACGACGGTCTGATGGCTGAACTCGGTGGGCGTGACCTCTCTGGTGTGGGCTTCGGGCTCGGCGTGGAGCGCGCACTTCTCGCGTTGGAAACAGAGAAGAAGACGGTGACGGACGGGAGCCGAGTGGACGTGTACGGCGTGGCCATGGGGGAGGAGGCGCACCGACGCATGCCCGTTATCATTAATGACCTCCGTCAATCCGGAGTGCGCGCGGACATGTCGTATGGACATCGTGGGCTCAAAGGCTCGATGAAAGCCGCCGACCGCGCAGGTGCTCGTTTTGCACTGGTTCTTGGGGAAGACGAGCTGGCTAAATCCATCGTGCAGGTCAAGGACCTACACGAAGGTGAACAAACTGCTGTCCCCCTCGACCAGGTCGTTCAAGAAATTCGTGGCCGGCTATCAGTGTAGGTAGTGGTACATACCCCCAGGGTTCATGATCGAATCCGGGTCAACTGCCTGCTTGATAGCAAGGTGTAAGTTTTGCGCTCCCTCATCCAATTCATGGGGGAGCCACTTGCTTTTGAGATTTCCGACGCCATGTTCGCCCGTAATCGTGCCTCCGAGGGATAACCCGAGGTGGATAATCTGCTCAAACGCGTCTTGGGCACGAGCGCAGGATTCCTGGTCATCAGCGTCGAAGAACAAGGCTGGGTGCGTATTCCCGTCGCCAGCATGCGCAATGGCCGCGATGACGACCCCGGTGTTCATCCGAATCTCGGCCAAACCATCGAAGAAATCCGCCATGGAGGATCGAGGAATGCAAATGTCCTCAATCAGTTGTCCGCCACCGTGATTCCGCTGGTACAACTCGTTGGCCGGATGAACCATCCGTCGAGCGGCAACAAGAGCATCGTTGTCTGCGGGGTTATCCGAAAACGCAATGTCGATGGCATTGCGTTTGTCCGCAATAGTTGTAAATTCTTCGGCGTCTTCCTTCGCTGTCGTCGAATCAGATTGCATGATCAGCATGGCACCGACATTTTCGTCGAGACCGAAATCCCCGAGTTCATTGAGCATAGAAATGGTGAGACCGTCCAGCATCTCAAACATGGAGGGTCGGTACCCGGCCCCCATGTAGGCGGCAACCGTTTCTACAGCATCTCGTTCCGAGGGGAATGTGGCCACTGCGGTTAACGGGGTAGGTGGCAGGGGTATTAGCCGAAGGGTGGCCTCTACGATGACCCCTAGGGTTCCTTCTGAACCGACGAAAAGCTGAGCGAGCTCGAGCCCTGCAACGCCTTTCGCAGTTTTGTGGCCTACTCGAGTCAGAGTTCCGTCGGGAAGGACAACCTTGAGTTCACGCACGAAATCTCGGGTAACGCCATATTTCACGCAGCACATTCCGCCGGCGTTGGTCGCAATATTTCCCCCGATGGTGGACATTCCCACCGATCCTGGATCAGGTGGATACAGTAGCCCATGCGGCCGGAGCGCATCTTTAAGGTCCTGGTTAACAATGCCGGGCTCTACCGTGACCGTCTGGTTGAGTTCACTAATCTCCAGGATGCGATCCATCGACTTCACCGAGAGCAGAATGCAGTTTTCTTTAGCATTAGCTCCACCAGTTAAGCCTGTTCGGGCTCCTTGAGGCACGACGGGGATGCCGTGTTCGTATGCGAATCGAACGACAGCTTGGACGTCGGCGATGCTTCTGGCTCTCACAAGGGCCAAGGCGCGGCCACTCGTCGGTTGGGGAGCTTCGTCGTGGGAATGTGCAGCGATAACATCGTCGTCAAAGGTAATAGTGCCGTCAAAATCGTCGACGAGGATGGCGAGCTCGCGAGCCAACCTATCACGATCTGATTCTGGTAAATCTGAGTCAGCCGACGAGTGCGGGGTCGGGACATGGACGGGCATTGTGAACTCCTAAGGATTAATAAATCAGTATTCGACGGTGGTCGACGGTATAAAAGGAGCCACCGTGTTATTCGTTAAACGATTGTTTACACGCGCTCATCGTGCCGTTCTTATACCCCTTGAGGAAAGAACTTTTACGCTCTTCTGATGATCCGTGTGTCCACTGGTCTGGATTGACGGACTGGCCTGATTGTTTTTGGATGGCGTCATCGCCAATGGCTTGGGCAGTAGTCACTGCTTGCTGGACTTGGTCATCGCTGAGTGGTTCAAGGATCGCGTCATCACCTTGAGCAGCATGGTTCGCCCATATCCCGGCGTAGCAATCCGCCTGAAGCTCCATCTTGACAGCGTTGGAGTCTTCCCCGGGGTTGTTGTAGTCGCTCAATCCCAGCGTGCCCTGAAGGTTTTGGATATGGTGCCCAAATTCATGGGCAACGACGTACTCCTGCGCGAAGGGGCCATTGGAGCCGCCCATGTCTTTCAGCTGTTGGAAGAATGACGTATCGAAATAGGCTGTGGAGTCTGACGGGCAATAGAACGGGCCGGTTGAGGAGCTAGCCTGTCCGCACCCCGTCGAGGTTGACCCAGAAAATAGAGTTAAGCCCGGCTTGGTGTAGTCGATATTCGCCTGTTCGGGCAAAATCCTGCTCCACACCCTGTCCAGCGAAATACCTGTGTATTCGACGCGGCAGTGATCATATTTGTTCGCGTCAGCACCAGATTTACATTCCTCGCGGTTGGCTTGGTCGTGTCCACCCCCGCCACTGCTATTAATAAGATCAGCCGGATTTCCACCAAGCAGGAGGTATAAGCCGACTATAACGATGGAGCCTATGCCACCACCTGCGGCGATCCGTCCACCACCGTGGGAAGCGCGCGAGCCCGAGGCCTGAAAATCATTCTTAAACGTCACGTCTCATATTCTGCCAAATGCTGCACAGAAGTAGAGAGCCGGACGCCAAATAGGATTGGGTATCGGGTAGAGTGATGGGCCGAGTGTGCCAACAACCGTTTATAGGTGGTATCGCCTCACTCTAGTGATAGATCTCTCACGATATTTTGGAAGGACTGCCCTGTGCATCGCACACACCTTGCCGGTGAACTTCGTTCTCACCATGTAGGCCAGACCGTGACATTGAGTGGCTGGGTCGCTCGCCGTCGTGATCACGGTGGCGTGATTTTCATTGACTTACGCGATCGATCGGGTTTGGCGCAGGTTGTTTTCCGCGATTCTGATGTTGCTGCACAGGCGCACCACCTTCGCAGCGAGTACTGCATCCGGGTGACGGGTGTAGTCGACGCTCGTCCCGAGGGCTCCGAGAATCCTAACTTGGATTCGGGCGCCATCGAGTTGAACGTCAATGAACTGACCATTTTGAATGCGTCGGACGCGTTGCCTTTCCAGATTGATGATCAGTCATCATCCGGTGAAGTTGGTGAGGAAACTCGCCTCAAATACCGCTACCTGGATCTTCGACGGAAAACCCAGCACGATGCCTTGGTCCTCCGCTCGAATGTCAACCAGGCCGCGCGGTCAGTGCTCCTGAAGCACGACTTCCACGAAATCGAGACTCCCACGTTGACGCGGTCGACGCCGGAGGGTGCTCGTGACTTCCTTGTTCCCGCTCGTTTACGTCCGGGCTCGTTCTATGCCCTCCCGCAGTCTCCTCAGCTGTTTAAGCAGCTGCTGATGGTTGGCGGCATGGAACGGTATTTCCAGATCGCTCGCTGTTACCGCGACGAAGATTTCCGCGCTGATCGTCAGCCTGAGTTCACGCAGCTCGACGTCGAGATGAGCTTCGTCGACCAGGACGACGTCATTAGCGTTGCCGAGGAAATCCTCACCGCCATTTGGAAAGAGATCGGGTACGACATTCCGACTCCGATCCCGCGCATGACCTACGCCGACGCCATGAAGTACTACGGGTCGGATAAGCCTGACCTCCGGTTCGACATCAAGATTGTGGAGTGCACGGAGTTCTTCGCTAACACCACATTCCGTGTCTTCCAGAACCCCTACGTTGGCGCAATCGTCATGGAGGGTGGAGCTTCCCAGCCGCGACGTCAGCTGGACGCCTGGCAGGACTGGGCAAAGCAGCGCGGCGCCAAAGGACTGGCTTATATTCTCGTTGGCGACGACGGCCAACTCTCCGGCCCCGTCGCAAAGAACATTACCGACGCTGAACGCGAAGGTATCGCTGACCATGTCGGAGCCAAGCCTGGCGATTGCATTTTCTTCGCGGCCGGCGATGCTAAATCATCTCGCGCGCTGTTAGGCGCAGCCCGAGGTGAAGTTGCCCGGAAGCTGGGCCTTATCAAGGAAGGCGATTGGGCATTTACCTGGGTTGTTGATGCTCCGCTCTTTGAGCCGGCAGCTGACGCGACGGCAGAAGGCGACGTGGCCTTAGGGCACTCCGCATGGACCGCCGTCCACCACGCCTTCACGTCCCCGAAGCCAGAGTGCATGGACTCCTTTGATAAAGATCCTGGGTCTGCACTGTCCTACGCGTACGACATCGTCTGTAACGGACACGAGATCGGTGGCGGCTCAATCCGTATTCACCGGTCGGACGTGCAGCAGCGTGTGTTCAATGTCATGGGTATTTCGGACGAAGAGGCACAGGAGAAATTCGGATTCCTCCTTGAGGCAATGAAGTTCGGTGCCCCGCCGCACGGCGGTATCGCCTTCGGATGGGATCGTATCGTCTCCCTGTTGGGTGGCTTTGAGTCCATTCGTGATGTCATTGCATTCCCGAAGTCCGGTGGTGGCGTCGATCCTCTCACTGATGCACCAGCGCCCATCACTCCTGAGCAGCGCAAAGAATCAGGCATCGACGCTAAACCGAAGAAGAAAGAAACGAAGAACTGATTTTCCATGCGAACAGCGTTTCGGCGGGTTTACTGTACGTGATGGAACGGGAATGTCCCGGCGTAGACAAGGAGTAGTGGCACACAGTGCTATCCACTGATGCGGTCATGAGCGCAGCCTCTGACTTATTGGGTAACAGGCTTGGCGGCCAACCCCACCTGTCCGATCCAGAGGATCTAGGAGGGTCAGGGTCTGCGTTAGTCTTACGTGCGCGCGTCGCCACTAACCCGTTCTTGCATGAACGAACAGTGATCATTAAGCAACTGCCGCCAGAGTCGCTGAGCGGCCCTGATCCAGCACTCGTTCGTGAGATCGTCGCTTATCAATTCACCAATTCGCTGGCGAACGAATCTCGCCCTGGTCCGGTCATGTTGGCATATGACCTGGACAAGCGGTTGATGGTCACCACAGACGCTGGTTCCGTCGATAATCTGATCGAGGTGTGGAACACCAGCTCTGACGACGACAAAGCGAAATTGGTGAGGCGGCTCGGAACATCCTTGGGGCGCATGCATCGTGCGACCGCTGGAGCCGAAGACGATTTCGCAACGCTACTCCGCCGCATGATGTCCCGCGCAAAAGCCGGCCGTGAGTTAGTCGTCGCCCGTGGACGCGTCCTTACTGACGCCATTGATTACGGATTGAGCATGGTGGGGAAGCTCGGCGTTTCTGTTCCGGCAGAAGTGTCAGACTTTGCTGCCGACTCATCACGACGGTTGGCGTCGGGGCAGCACAGGGCCTTTACTCCCTTCGACCTCTCACCCGACAACATTCTGTGTGGAAACCACAGGATCACGTATCTCGACTTTGAGTGGGCCGGATTCCGCGATGTCACCTTCGACGTTGCGTGCGTAATTGCTGGCTTCCCTCAATACGCCGAGGGCACTGCTCTTAACGGAGAACTCAGCCGCAAGTTTGTTGATGCGTGGCGTCACGAAGTGAGCGGAATGTGGCCCAATGTCCTTAACGATGAACGCTTGCGGGCGAGAATAGTCACCGCCCTGGTGGGGTGGTCACTTCTGTCACTAGCCATCTTGGAAGCTGGAGGACTCACCGCGCTGATCGATAAGGTACGGCTCACCACTGATAGCGGCGAAGACAGCACATCTGCCGGTGGAACCGTCGGAACGAAGGACTCTGAGGATTCGGATCCGGACCAGTCCATTGATTTTAGGGGACAGCATATCCTCCACGGTCGTGCGCGAACACGAGATCAACTGGTCATTCGTCGCGACATTATTCAGACGTTTGAAGCTCTCGGAGCTTTAGCCGAGCGCGGCCAGGATCCCAGATTCCCCGCAGTCTCAGCGTTTAGCCGAGAGGTCTGCACGGCAGTGAGAAATCTGGAGCGCTCCGGCTCGTAACTTATGAGGAACCCCATATATGACGGATGATGACACGAACCCGGGTCAGTCCGGATTGTTCGGCAACCCGCTCGATACCTCTTCTTTCTCACCGGATTCGTCGGCGGACTATTTTCATCCCGGGTCGTCGGCGCCTCTAGCAGTGCGTATGCGGCCACGTAACTTGGATGAGGTGGTCGGCCAAGAGCACGTTCTTGGGCAGGGTTCGCCATTACGCCGCCTCGTCGAAGGAGCAGGGGATTCGTCGGTTATTCTCTTTGGCCCACCGGGGACCGGTAAAACGACGATCGCGTCCCTTGTTTCCTCCACGACAGGCCGTCGCTTCCGGGTACTCTCCGCTCTGAGTTCTGGAGTCAAAGAGATCCGGAGCGTCCTCAAAGAAGCACGTCAAGCCCTTATCGACGGTGTTCAGACCGTCCTTTTTATCGACGAGGTCCATAGGTTCTCGAAAACCCAGCAGGATGCGCTTCTCGCGGCCGTCGAAAACCGAACCGTGCTGCTTGTTGCCGCTACAACTGAGAACCCGAATTTCGCCGTCGTCGGGCCACTGCTCTCACGGTCATTGCTAGTTCAGTTGGAGCCTTTGGATGACGAGGCTATACGCACGGTCATTCACCGTTCTGTCTCATCACAGCGTGGGCTCGCTGGAAGAATTCGTATCGATGACGACGCTGTGAACTCGATTGTCGCAATGGCAGGGGGCGACGCTCGACGCGCACTGACCTATGTGGAGGCGTCAGCACAGTCACTGGACGATGGTGAGACCATCACGCCGGAGATCGTCGCCAATAATGTTGATCGCGCGCTGGTGAAATACGATCGTGACGGGGATCAGCACTATGACGTGATTAGTGCCTTCATCAAGTCCATTCGTGGATCTGACGTTGATGCCGCTTTGCACTATCTGGCGCGGATGGTGGAAGCGGGGGAGGACCCACGGTTTATAGCGCGTCGGCTCGTCATTCTTGCGAGTGAAGATATCGGGATGGCTGATCCCCGTGCCCTTCAGACTGCCGTCGCGGCGATGCATGCGGTGTCCATGATCGGTATGCCTGAAGCGCGTATCACGCTTGCCCAAGCGACCATTCACCTTGCTACCGCTGCGAAATCAAATGCGGTGATTGTGGCCATTGACTCAGCGATCAAGGATGTCAGGAAGGGGAAGGCTGGAGCTATCCCCCGACACTTACGTGACGGCCACTATGAAGGCGCGAAGCGTATTGGTAGCGCTGTTGGATACGTGTACCCGCATGATGATCCTCGTGGCGTGGTCACACAGCAATATCCGCCGGATGAGGTGGTAGACCAGCACTATTACGTGCCTACCGCGCATGGCGAAGAGCGAGCCCTGCAATCGCGTCTCGAGGCCATCGAAAAAATTGTGAGAGGAAAGAATTCGTAACTGTTGAATTTTTCGACGCCCGAAAAATTCATTTACTGTTCTTTTTCGATACTCTGCAGAATTCTTTGATGGGGCCTATAGTGGTCACTACGTACTTCTAACGATTGATGGCCATTGCGAAGTCATGGTCATCGAGGAGTTGACCACAGCATGGCGGAATTCATTTCTGCGCGGTGGCAAGACATTCTTTTCCGGTGCTACCAACATGGAAGTCTCGTTATCCAGTCGCTGATTATCGCTTCCATTATCGCTTTAATTTTGGCAGTTATTGTCACGTCTTTCCGCACACTAGCGCCTATTGCCAATGCTATTTCTGCTATCGGGCTCACAATTCCATCATTCGCTCTTTTGGGAATGCTAATTCCAATAGTCGGAATTGGGACTCTACCGTCTATCGTCGTCGTGTGTTTTTATGCCACGTTACCGATACTTCGAAATGCGGTGGTCGGTTTAGATGGAGTTAGCCCGAGTGTAGTTGAAGCTGCCCGCGGGCAAGGTATGAGCTCATTTGGAATTTTAACCAAAGTAAAGTTACCTATCGCCTGGCCAGTTATCATGACAGGTATTCGTGTATCGGCTCAAATGTCCATGGGAGTCGCTGCTATCGCCGCCTACGCACTAGGGCCTGGTCTTGGTGGCTAAATCTACACCGGATTGAGCCAAATTGGCGGCGCGAACGCTGTGAACTACGCCGTAGTCGGAACAATAGGTGTGGTTATCGTCGCGCTCATTGTTGATTTTGCGCTTATTGGATTCGGTCGGCTCACAATCCCGCAAGGCTTGAGAAGGTAAAAATGTCATCATTAAATACCCATCATCACCGGATCCAAGATTCGGGTCATGCGAGACAAGGATCAAACCCTGTCGTCGAAACTTCAGGCCGATCCGGCGTCGATATTGTGCTCGACGGTGTACAGAAAAAGTTTCCAGGCCAAGAGACGCCGGCTGTCACGCATTTAGATCTCACCATTAATGCCGGTAACACCGTCATGTTCGTCGGGCCGTCAGGTTGTGGGAAAACCACTTCTCTCAAAATGATTAACCGGCTTATTGAACCGACGTCGGGGCATATTTTTATCGACGGTGATGATGTGACCAAGAAAAATGCCACGGAGCTTCGACGAAAAATTGGTTACGTTATTCAGGGCGGAAGTCTTCTCCCACACCTCACAGTAGGGGACAACGTCGGGCTTGTTCCTGGACTTTTGAAGTGGAAAAAGAGTGATATCAGCGCTCGAACGGACGAGCTTTTAGACATGGTTGGTCTCGACCCATCGGTCTATCGGGACCGTTACCCGCGTGAACTCTCTGGTGGCCAGCAACAACGTGTGGGGGTTGCTCGTGGTCTTGCTGCTGATCCTCCGGTCATTTTGATGGATGAGCCTTTTGGGGCCGTGGATCCGATCACGCGAAACCACCTGCAAGATGAGCTTCTTTCTATTCAAGAAGATCTGCACAAAACGATCATCTGCGTGTCTCACGACATTGATGAAGCAATCAAGCTAGGCGACAAAATCGTCATCTTTAACGTTGGTGGGGTTGTTGAGCAATATGACACGCCCCAAATATTTTGGCATCCCCGGCTAATGATTTTGTTGCTGATTTCGTGGGATCAGGATCTCGGTTAAAGCAGTTAGCGCTTCTTAGGGTATCGGATATGCAGCTCGATCAGCCGCCAATATGCCACATAGGTGATCGAGTCGATGAGGTTACCGAAAGGGTAACGCGCGCTGGAGAAGATTCTGTCGTCATTCTCGACGAGCGCGGAACGCCTAAAGACTGGGTTTATCTCGACGGTATTTCACGGTTTGACTTTGTTCCGACGCCAACGGTGAAACTTCAAACCGTCGTGGACCTCCGATCCACTCTGAACAATGCCTTAGATTCCATGCTCTCCTCAAGCCATGGGGGTGCGATGGTGACAGATCGCGATCGATACGTCGGCACTATTAACTACGACAAAGTTAATCAGTATGTCCACCAGCAAACACGACCGGATCATGAGGCAAAACCCATCCTCTGGAACTCGGACTCGGAACGTGATGTCGATGTCTAAAGTGATGGACCAACAAGACTTGTCCACGGTACGAAGCCTTCAACCAGAGCAATCGCACAATACCCATCGCGCACCACGTCGTAGGCTCTCCAGCAAGATGCGCAATGTGCAGATGACTAAGGAGGATAAGCTCCTTGTCTTTGGGACGCCCATCCTTATCCTCGTGGTGTTCGGGGCCTGGTTCATATGGCGGACGACCACAACGCTGACGGATGTGGAAATGCGGCAATTGGCCTGGTCAGTGATTGGTCGTCGAACTCTGGAGCATCTCCGCATCGTCGTGATCTCAGCGATTATCGTGCTCGCTGTGGGTCTGCCTCTGGGGATCGTGCTCACGCGACAGCGCATGAAGTTTTTAGTCTCCATCGTCACCGGAATCGGTAATGCGGGGCAATCGGCACCTGTTATTGGTGTGATCGTGCTCCTGGCGATGTGGTTGGGCTTTGGCACTCCGGTCGCTATCTTGTCCCTCTCTTTGTATGCATTTCTCCCCGTATTGGCGAATACCATCGCCGGACTCCAGGGCGTGGACAAAGAACTTATTGAAAGCGCTCAGGGCATGGGAATGACGCCGTGGCAGATACTGTGGCGCATCGAAATTCCTCTGGCGTCCTCTGTCATTCTCAATGGTGTTCGCACTGCATTGGTCTTATTAGTAGGTGTCGGAGCCTTCGCCACCTTTATTGACGCTGGTGGGCTCGGTGCTCTGATCCAATCTGGAATCGTCTTATTCCGTTACCGTGTCTTGGTTTCTGGAGCGATACTCGTCGCACTGTTGGCATTGTTCGTGGATTGGATCGGCCGAATAGTTGAGATAGCAGTGACTCCGAAGGGAATATCATGAGATCCGGCCCGCACAACCGTTCAAAGAACTTCGATGTACGTTCACCCAGCACAAAAACCCCGAACGGCGGAAGATGGCCGGTTAAAGGTGAGCGCGTTACTTACTCAGTGGGGAGGGCCGTGTACACGATCGTTGCTTCCGTATTATCGGTGTTCTTGATCGGTTCGCTAACTGCGTGCGGATTGGGCACGTCGGGAGGGTTCACCCACAATGGTGAGCTAGCGGGTCCCGTCGAAGGAAAGTCTGTTGATGGAGCCCATGTCGCCGTGGGATCCAAAAACTTCACTGAGCAAATTGTA
This sequence comes from Corynebacterium sp. c7Ub_26, assembly GCF_053760365.1. Lineage (NCBI taxonomy): Bacteria > Bacillati > Actinomycetota > Actinomycetes > Mycobacteriales > Corynebacteriaceae > Corynebacterium > Corynebacterium sp. c7Ub_26. The sequence continues at coordinate 731,851 of NZ_JBSNBL010000001.1, forward strand.
TTGGGGAAAATTGCGGTCACACTTCTCAAATCTGCGGGTGCGCATGTTGACGATCTGACCAATATCCCAGGATCCAATAGTGCTCGATCTGCGATGCTTCGCGGAAATATTGACATGCAGTGGGAATACACGGGCACAGGATGGATCTCGTATCTCGGTCACGATGATCCTATTGAGGATAGCCATCAGCAGTACATTGCCGTTCGCGATGCTGATAGAAAGAACGGCTTAACCTGGTTACCGCCGGCTCCAATGAACAATACGTATGGGTTAGCAATACGGCAGGGGAAAGCTAAGCAGCTCAATATCACGAAGATTTCTCAGCTGAAGGATCTTCCCCTGAATGAGCGAACGTTCTGCCTCGAGGCAGAGTTTGCCAATCGTAATGACGGTTTCCAGCCGATGCTCGCGAAATACGGGATTCCGCAAGTGCCTTCGTCCAACATTTCATTAATGGATACAGGCGCTATTTATTCCGCAACTGATCGGGGAGGATGCAATTTTGGTGAAGTCTTCACAACGGATGGTCGTATTAAAGCGCTGAACTTGCGAAATCTGGAAGATGATCAGCATTTCTTCCCCAAGTACAATGTGGCTCTCGTGTTCCGGACTGACCTCATCAAGAAGTATCCGCAGCTAGAGCCCCTTTTCGAGCCGGTGGCACAAAAACTGACCAATGACGTTTTTCAAGATCTCAATGCGAAAGTCGACGTCGATGGCGATGAACCCTCTGAGGTAGCGTGGGATTGGCTCCGCGAGGAAGGCTTCGTGAAGTAGACCAAGCGCAGCTTTCCAAACATCCGGTGGGTATTTTGGCTCAGAGATCCGTCGGCTAACGCACTTGATCTATCCCGTTCTGTATAGTCCGAAGCCCGTTGTCCTTAGTACTGCGGCACGCTGTACTCTGTTGGCTAGACGGTACAGTGTTTACCGACCATTTTGTTAACGTCAGCCCGCACCTGTCGGACTACGGTCATCCGAGGATGTTAACCATCAGGCGCTCATGCGCTGCGTGGCTTTCACCCTCTGGGGTCGTACGGCGGCCGATAGACTGTGGAGCTTCACCATGTATAAAGCGAGGTTCGTTCGTGTACACACACGAGATCAGGGAACGGTTCACGGAACACTTTGTTAAAGCTGGGCACACGTCCGTCCCCAGCGCGTCGCTGATCCTGGACGATCCGAACCTGCTCTTTGTTAACGCGGGAATGGTTCCCTTCAAGCCGTACTTCCTGGGTCAACAAACCCCTCCGTTTAATACGGCTACCTCTATCCAGAAATGTGTGCGCACACTGGATATCGACGAAGTCGGTATCACAATGCGTCACAACACGTTTTTCCAGATGGCGGGCAATTTCTCCTTCGGAAACTACTTCAAGGAAGGCGCAATTACCCACGCCTGGGAGCTGCTCACCAGTTCAATTGACGACGGGGGATTCGGCCTTGATCCTGATCGGTTGTGGGTCACTATCTATCAGGATGACGACGAAGCTGGCGACATTTGGCACGACAAGATAGGTATTCCGCGTGAGCACATCCAGCGTCTGGGTATGGCGGATAACTATTGGTCGATGGGAATCCCCGGACCGTGTGGCCCCAGCTCCGAAATCTATTACGACCGCGGACCGGAATACGGTAAAGAAGGCGGCCCTGTTGTCGATGGCACTCGCTACATCGAAATCTGGAACCTCGTGTTCATGGAAAAAGAGCGCGGCGAGGGGACCGGCAAGGAGAATTTCGAAATTCTTGGGCCACTCCCGAAGAAGAACATTGATACCGGCTTAGGTATCGAGCGAGTCGCCTGCATCCTGCAGGGCGTTGACAACGTCTACGAGACCGACCTCCTTCGCCCAGTTATCGACGTTGCCGAAGAATTGACGGGAGCTCGCTACGGGGCACGTCACGCAGATGATGTCCGATTCCGAGTTATCGCCGATCACTGCCGTACCGCATTGATGCTCATTCTCGACGGAGTTGCCCCCAGCAACGAGGGCCGTGGCTACATTTTGCGACGCCTTCTGCGCCGTATTGTTCGGTCCGCTCGTCTTTTGGGCGCGACGCACGAAACCATGGAGCGGTTCATGGAAACCGTCCGTCGCACCATGACCCCCTCGTACCCCGAGATCGAAGACAACTGGGAGCGCATTCGGTCCACCGCCGTAGCCGAGGAACGCGCATTCTTGGCGACGCTGGAATCGGGCGAAAAGCTCTTCACGACCATTGCGCAGGATCTCAAAGCCCGCGGTGAGACTGTTTTCCCCGGTTCCGACGCCTTTACCCTGCACGACACGCACGGTTTCCCCGTCGACCTGACTGCAGAAATGGCTAGCGAGCAAGGGCTGACCTTGGATCGTGACGCCTTCGATCGTCACATGCAGGACCAGAAAGCCCGGGCTAAGGCCGACAACCGTGCGAAGAAACACGGACACGCCAACCTGTCGGTGTATCGCCCCTTCGTCGACAATCATGCGACGGTCTTTACCGGCTATGACACCCTGGAAGATGAGGGAACCATCCTGGGGATGGTGTCCAATGGTCAGCTCGTTGAAAAAGTAACTGAGGGCGACCACGTCGACGTCATTCTTGACCGCACCCCCTTCTATGCAGAGTCCGGCGGGCAAATGGCTGACCATGGAGAACTATCGACGGCCGGTGCTCGTTTGAAGGTCAACGATGTGCAGAAGATCGGTAAGAAACTGTGGGTGCACAAGACCGAGGTAACCGGTGGCGAGATCGCCGTCGGGATGAAAGTGGAGGGCAAAGTTGACCCCCAGTGGCGGCATGCTGCACGCCAAGCCCATTCGGGTACGCACCTGATTCACGCTGCTCTGCGGCAGGTGTTGGGGCCAACAGCGGTCCAGGCTGGGTCTATGAACAAGCCTGGCTACCTGCGGTTCGATTTCAATTTCAATCGCCCGCTTACCGATGGCCAGTTGAAAGATATTCAGGACATCGCCAATTCCGCGGTGGACGCCGACTACACCGTCAACACCATTGAGACCTCCCTCGACGAGGCAAAGAAGATGGGGGCTCTGGCGCTCTTCGGTCAAAGCTACGGTGACTGGGTTCGCGTCGTCGAAATTGGTGGCCCGTTCTCTATGGAACTCTGCGGTGGCACACACGTTGACCACGCATCACAGGTTGGACCCGTCGCTGTTCTAGGCGAATCGTCAGTGGGATCCGGTGCTCGCCGCATTGAGGCCTATACAGGCATGGATTCATTCCGTTACCTGGCTCAGCAGCAGTCGACGCTGACCACAGTGGCGACGTCGCTCAAGGCACCAACCGATGACGTTCCTGAGTGCGTCGACCAGTTAGCTGCTCGCCTTCACGACGCTGAACGTGCTGTTGCACGTGCCCACCAGCAGGCTCTCCAATCTAAGGCGGACGAGTTCGTGGCTCATGCCCAGCGTCTCAACAACGTGACGGTGGTAGCTGAGAGTGTGTCGGACGTGGAGGCCAAGGATTTGCGTCCGATGGCGCTAGACGTCCGAAACCGGTTAGGCAATGAGCCTGCAGTCGTCATTTTGATCAGTTCTACTGGCGATAAAGTGCCCTTCGTCGTGTCAGCGAACGAACAGGCAACCGGAAACGGGATCAACGCGAACTCGCTCGTGAAAACTATCGGCCAATCAGTCAATGGTCGCGGCGGTGGAAAGCCCGATATGGCCCAGGGCTCGGGTAAGGACGCCACCGGCATCTCGCACGCACTGGATGCCGTCCTCGATGACCTTAAGAAGCAGGGATAATTTATTGGTGAAAAACATTGTCCCTGACCGTCCAGGAGAGGATGATCCTGGACCCGGTCGCCGCTTGGGGTTGGATGTTGGCACGGTTCGTATCGGCGTTGCTGTGAGTGATCCCGATGGCATTCTTGCCACGCCGGTCTCTACCGTCGCGCGGACGACTAAGAGGCGTGGGCCCGATGGCGAAGACATTGATTCCATCGTTCAGCTCGCGCACGACTACTCGGTGGTTGAAGTCATCGTGGGGTTGCCAAGGATGTTGGACGGATCCGCCGGCTCATCGGTTAAACACGCTCAGGATGTGGGTTTCCGCGTCCGTCGTCGACTGGAACGCGACGGCGTCGATGTACCGATTCGATATGTCGACGAACGCATGACTACCGTGATGGCTCAATCCAACCTCCACGACGCTGGTATCAGTGTTAAAGAGGGGCGATCGGTTATCGATCAAGCTGCGGCGGTTGAGATCCTCCAGACCTGGTTAGATCAGCGTCCGCGACGTTAGCGGAATGGTGTTGACCGCCAACCAAAAGTAGCAATTCTTCGACAGTCAGAGAGCATTTGTGGTAGTTGAATACGTCCACGCTCTCTGATTTAGTGGAATGGCTACAGTTATCTATTTGTCCTGTATCTATTTTCCCTGTCCCCGGAGCTAGGAGAATTTGTGCCATCGAGCCGAACACGTCGTCGCCGTCATCTTACTGGGCATAAACAAAACGCCATAGCCGTGACGGTGGCATTAGCTGTGTTGTTGGCCGGCGTGATTACTTACGTCGTGTACCACAACGTAGCGGGGGACAAGGACGATTTTTCGGGGAACGGAAACTCAGCGTCGGCCCTGGTCAGAGTGGATGAAGGTGACACGATTTCCTCGCTGTCCTCGACGTTGGTGGACAAGAAGATCGTGTCGTCGCGTCGTTCTTTGATGAATGCGGCAAAGAGCAAGGGCAATGCTGTTAACTTGCAGCAAGGTTATTATGTCCTACACCAAAAAATGTCGTCTCAAGCTGCTATCGACGCGCTGATGTCTGACGAAGCTCGACGAGGGGTCGTCGACATTCCGAGCGGGGCTACTTTGCACGATGTCCATGTTGTCGGTGGACAGACACGGGCAGGCATTTTTTCTTTAGTTGCTAAACAAGCGTGCGTTTCTAAAGATAGTGACTGTGTTTCTACTAGTGATCTTGAAAAAGCGGCGGCGAATAGCAGTTTAGAGGAATTGGGCGTTCCATCATGGGCATCCAAAGCAGTGTCTGCGCGTGGAAACGATTCCAAACGGTTGGAGGGGCTTATCAACCCCGGCGTCCACATTTTTGACCCCACAGCATCGCCCACAGATATTCTCAAAACACTGGTCACCGAAGGTGCTAAGGCATACGAAGGCACGGGATTATCGTCAGCAGCGCAAACCGTGGGGCTATCCGAATATCAACTACTGACAGCTGCGTCACTCGTCGAGCGTGAAGCGCCCCAGCAGGATTTTGCGAAGGTCGCGCGAGTTATTAAGAACCGCCTTGATAAACCGATGAAACTCGAGTTCGATTCGACGGTTAACTACGGGTTGGACGAGCAAGAGGTCGCGACGATTAACGAGGACCGTGAGAAAAAGACTCCGTGGAACACGTACGCAATGGAAGGATTGCCTGCGACACCCATCGCATCGCCATCGCTATCTGCGGTGCACGCGATGGAAAAGCCTGCTGACGGCGATTGGCTGTACTTCGTGACGATCAACAAGAATGGGACAACCGTGTTTAGCCACGATTTCTCCGATCACGAGGCCGCGATTAAAAAAGCCCAAGAAAGTGGAGTGCTTGACAGTGCCCGTTAGTTCCGAAGAGTGTCGAGGTAGCGACAGACGAAAGGACCTCAATCGGCATTATGCCGCAGTGCTGGGAGATCCTATCCAGCATTCTCTTTCGCCCGTGCTCCACGACAACGGCTTTCGGGCGGCTGGACTCGAGAATTGGTCGTACGAACGTATCCGTTGCCCCAAAGGCGAACTCAAAAACACGATTAATTCCTTGGGCCCTGAGTATGAGGGCTTCTCAGTCACCATGCCGGGCAAATTCGAAGCCCTGGATTTTGCGGACGAAGTCACTGAACGCGCGAAGCTCATCGGATCTGCCAATACGCTGGTGAAAAAGCCCTTAGCAGGCGCTGACGGGCCGTCAAGAGGTAGCATTTCTGGATCAACTCAGTGGCGTGCAGATAACACCGATGGTGAGGGCGTAGTAGGAGCCGTTCGGGAGCTTCTCACAGCCAAGACCTCATCTTCCTCCGGGAACGACTCCCATTCAGCGATGGTCACGAATGCTGTCATCGTGGGTAACGGTGGTACCGCACGTCCTGCTTTATGGGCTCTTGCTCAGTTGGGGTGCCGCAACGTCACTGTGGTAGCTCGATCATCGCGCGCGGAACAACTCCGTCCGCTAGCGGAAGAACTGAGTATCGACTTTTCATGGACACTGTTCGAGCACTCAGAGAAGGCGTGTGCGAATGCCGACGTCCTGGTGTCAACAGTCCCATCGATGGCAGCAGAACCCTACGCAGAGCCATTAGCGAAGGCTTCGGCGGTATGCGACGTGATCTACAGTCCATGGCCGACGCCACTGATATCGCACTGCCTCGCGGTAGGAACGCCGTGCGTCGGCGGAACGACGATGCTTTTTTACCAATCGCTCAGCCAATTTGAGCAGTTCACCGGGCATCAAGCTCCTCAAGCGGCGATGCGACAGGCCTTGGAAAAAGCTTCCGGGGTCCCCGTCGGGGTGCTCGATACTCCAGAAAGTACGACCTAAAGCTATTCCGGTGAGATAGTGCCGGAAGTTATCCACAGGTTTGTTTTATCCACAGCTTCGGTGTTCGTGAGCGCGAATAGGATCACTCTGCCCTTTCTGATCGTGATGAAATCGCTACCATGCAACAGAGTGAGCATCCGCTCTTACTAGGCCCGGCCCTCTCGCCCCATGACACTTGTGTGGCCGCTTTCGTTGTGGTGAGCGTCCTCTGGGCGCTGGGGGTAGTGTGGTTCGATTGTCGATATCGCCTCATCCCATGGCGTCTAACCTTGATCGGTTCTGCGATGGTCGTTGCCGGAGAATCGTGGCTTTTTCACGAGTGGAAGGACGTGCTGTGCTGTTCCGCCATCTGGTCAGGTCTCTACGCCTCTGTTGGCTTAGTGGGGGCATTCCTTGGTTCCCGACGGCCGGGAATTGGTGGCGCAGATATGTTAGTTGGTGCGGCATGCGGAGCATGGCTCACACATGGGGGAGTGTTGCTGGTCATTGTGGCTATAGGCTGCGTCAACATCATTTCGATAGTATGCAGCCTGTACACCGTGTACCGCCATGGACCACCAGAAATAGCCTACATTCCAGCGATGATGGGTGGGGTAGTCGTCGCCACTATGACGGGGATGATGTAAAACGGTCACATTCAATACAGGCAGACCGGGTCAGTCCCGCGAGGAACGATGCACCCGTTATCGTCCCTCTGACAACCCAAGCTTGTAGATTTAGAATTCTGATAGCTTTACATGGCTACTACGTGGAAGAATGACTGTATGTTGCGTTGGAGCACCGCCGGAGAATCGCATGGTGAAGCGATTGTCTCCACAATGGAAAACATGGTTGCTGGCGTCCCACTCTCAACACAGGACGTGGCTTATCATCTAGCACGACGTCGTCTGGGGTACGGCCGTGGTGCACGGATGAAATTTGAACAAGATGAAGTCACACTTCTCACTGGTGTACGGTACGGCCGCACGTTGGGTAGCCCTATCACCATCGTGATTGGCAATACGGAATGGCCCAAGTGGACCACCGTCATGGCGCAAGATCCAATTGACCGTGACGATCCAGATGTCCAGGCAGCTCTGGACTCCGGCCGGGGAGCGCAACTCACTCGGCCACGTCCTGGTCACGCGGACTTCGCTGGCATGGTGAAGTACGGGGCCCATGACGCGAGAAATATTTTGGAGCGGGCTTCTGCGCGGGAAACTGCTGCCAGGGTAGCTATCGCCACCGTTGCTCGCTCTTTCCTCCGTGAAGTATTCGGCGTTGAAGTCTTTAGCCACGTCGTCAGTATTGGCGCGTCGGAGGTCGACGACACAGCCCAGCCGCACTTTAGTGATCTCACGCGCATCGACGAATCCCCTGTACGCGCTTTTAGCCCGCGGGCCGAAGAATCCATGATTAACGAAATCAAGGCGGCCAAAAAAGCCGGGGATACTTTGGGCGGCGTCGTTGAGGTTATTGTCGACGGCCTTCCTATCGGATTGGGATCGCATGTGTCGGCAGAGACTCGTTTGGATGCCCGTTTAGCTGGCGCATTGATGAGCATTCAGGCCATTAAGGGGGTCGAGATAGGCGATGGATTCGCCGAAGCTCGTCGGCGTGGATCGGAAGCTCACGATGAAATGGTTCGCGACGACGGGCACGTCACAAGGCTGACGAACCGTGCCGGTGGCCTCGAGGGCGGAATGACCAATGGCGAAACGCTCCGAGTGCGGGCCGCGATGAAACCAATATCTACAGTCCCGCGAGCATTATCCACCATTGATATGGAAACTGGTGACGTGGCATCTGCCATCCACCAGCGTTCCGACGTGTGTGCTGTTCCCGCCGCTGGCGTCGTCGCGGAAGCGATGGCAGCCCTTGTGTTGGCACAGGCCGCTTTGGATAAATTCGGTGGTGACAGCCTTGCGGAAACTAAGCACAATGTTCAAAGCTATCTTCATCAGGTGAGTCAACGCTTGAGATTTGACTCAGGGGTAGGAGAGTGAATGAAACCACGGGTTGTATTGATTGGTCTGCCTGGTGCCGGGAAGTCCACTATCGGACGTCGGCTTAGCCGTGCTCTCGGCCTCGACCTCGTTGACTCTGATGAACTCATTGAACAACGATGGGGCGGAATGACGTGTGGCCGAATTTATGACCATCTGGGTGAAGAGCAATTCAGGTTAGTGGAAGAGGACGTCATTGCCGATGCCTTGACTACCGGAGGCATTGTTGCGCTCGGTGGGGGGGCAATTGTTTCGCCGGTGACTCGTCGACGCCTCGTCGGCCATGAAGTCGTGTTCCTGGAAGTGTCCGCAGAAGAAGGTTATCGACGCACCCGCGGCTCCCTCACCCGGCCTGTGCTGCAGTCAGAGGATCCAGAGCAACGCTATCGCGATTTGGATGAGCAACGTCGCCCCCTTTACGAGGAGGTCGCGACTCTTCGCATTCGGAGTGACCGCCGTGGCCCCCAGAAAGTCGTCGCCAGCATTCTGAATTATCTTGAAACCAGCGAGTCCCGGGGGTCGATGATCCCCGACACCGCTGACGAATCCGCTGTTGCAGTAGAGGAATTTCTATGAGTACACCCAGTCGTGAGTCGATCCACACGGCAAGCGGTACAGGACCGTGGACAATCCCGGTGAACGGCAATAAACCGTATGACGTCGTGATAGGCCACGACCTCGTAGGCTCAATCGGAGCTGCAGCCGATTCCTACTCAAAAGTCGGAATTATCCATCAACCTACAGTTGCCGTCGCAGCCCATCGCATAGGCGATACGTTGGCGGCGCGCGATATATCCTCCTTCCTCGTAGAAATTGACGACGCTGAACAAGGGAAAACCTTCGACGTCGTCACTCGGTGCTGGGACGAGTGCGCCAAACATGGCGTGGGCCGACGGGATGCGATTATCAGCGTTGGCGGCGGCGCGGCAACTGATGTCGGTGGATTTGTGGCAGCGACATGGATGCGCGGTATCGATGTCATTCAAGTGCCGACCACGGTATTGGGAATGGTCGATGCGGCCGTCGGCGGAAAAGCCGGCATTAATACACCGGCCGGGAAAAACTTGGTTGGTGCTTTCCACGAGCCATCGGCTGTATTCGTTGATCTCGACTTCATTAACGATCTTCCTTCTGAGGCGATCGTCGCGGGTAGCGCAGAAATCGTGAAAACCGGGTTTATTGCGGATCCGGAGATCACCAAACTCTATGAGCGTGATCCCGATCAGTGTCTCGATGTAGCCGGAGACCTACCCGAGTTAATTCGCAGAAGCATCGCTGTTAAGGCTTCGGTGGTCTCGCAAGATCTTAAAGAATCAAGCTTGCGTGAAATTCTCAATTACGGTCACACTTTTGGCCACGCCATTGAGAAGGTCGAGCACTACACATGGCCTCATGGTCATGCGGTCGCTGTGGGAATGTGTTTTGAGGCAGAACTTGCCTGCGTGACGGGGCATCTCAGTGACGCGGTCGTGCAACAGCATCGAACGATTCTTCAATCATTGGGTCTGCCTACACACTATGATGCTGCCTCGCTCGATGATCTCATCGATGCCATGAAGATGGATAAGAAGAACAGGGACGGCAAGATCCGATTCGTGATCCTTTCTTCCCATGATTCGGATTCCCACGATGGTGACACGGGTAGTGGGTTGTCGGCCGCGGATAAATCCAGCCAGCTCCCACGTCCTATTCGGCTAGCAGGGCCTAGTTATGAGGACCTTCAGACTGCCTTTATGCGCATGAATAACAGAGGGGAGTCGTAGTGACTACTGATAAGAAGCCAGCCTTGCGAGTATTAGTTGCCAACGGCCCCAACCTGGATCGGCTGGGCAAACGGGAACCAGGAATTTACGGATCCACGACGCTCGAGGACGTCCAAAATATGCTCCGCGAACGCGCTGAATCCCTCGGTATTAGCGTGAGCTTTTATCAGTCGAACCACGAGGGCGACATGATCGATCGTATTCATCGTGCCGCCGATGAGGGCGAAGCCGTCGTTATTAATCCGGGGGGATGGACGCACACATCGGTGGCCCTCCGCGATGCGTTGGCTGAGATCGCTGACGGTGCGGGCTTTATAGAAGTCCACATTTCAAATGTGCATTCTCGTGAGGATTTCCGACGGCATTCCTATCTGAGCCCGATTGCCCGCGGGGTTATTGTGGGTTTGGGAGTTAAGGGCTACGCCTACGCCCTGGATTTCCTTGCGCGCGGTGACAAGTAAAACTTTGCTAATACTTCACTATTCAGGAGGTATTGATTGATGGATCGTGAAAAACTTTATGCTCAACGCCGAGATACGGCGCGAGAGTTGCTTAACAAGGCCGATGTACCTGCTCTTTTAGTTACTAATTTAAAAAATGTTCGTTATCTCACGGGGTTTAGTGGATCAAACGCAGCACTCCTGCTGACCACTGATGGCAAGGAACTCCTCGGTACCGATGGTCGATACACCACCCAGGTCGCCGACGAAGCCCCCGGCATTGAAGTTCTTATCGAACGCGACACAGTTCCTGCTGTTCGGAAAGCATTCGATGGGAAAATAGGCGTTGAAACCAGTCTCAGCCTTGGTGAAGCACAGCGTTTAGACGAGTACACGGTCACTCAAGATCTCATTGAGGATTTGAGAATGACCAAAGATGAATCCGAAATTGCCGCTCTTGACGCTGCAGCTGCCGTGGCCGATAAGTCATGGTTGTCACTTCTTGAGGATGAAGTCATCCGCGAAGGCGTTCCCGAAAACATCGTGGCTGCCGAACTCGAGTACCGCATGAGGAAATTCGGCGCAGACGGAATCTCCTTCGAGACGATCGTGGCGTCGGGAGTTAATGGTGCAAAACCGCACCACAGCGCAAGTACTGACCCGATCCCGAAGGGCCTCATCACCATTGACTTTGGTGTGTACCTCAACGGGTACGCTTCTGATCAGACTCGATTGGTATCGGTCGGGGAGCCCCCGGAGAAGCAGCGCGAGATTGCGGACACTGTCTATCGTGCTTTCCTTGCCGGTTGTGAGGCGCTACGGCCCGGAGCAGGTCTGTTCGCTATCGATAAGGTGTGCCGCGACATTATCGACGACGCAGGCTATGGCGAGTATTTCGTCCACTCGACCGGTCATGGAGTGGGACTCGACGTCCATGAGAGGCCATACTCTGCCTCACGTACCGACAAATCAAAGACCATTGACGCCGGCCAAACCCTGACCATCGAACCCGGAATTTACGTACCCGGTCTGTCAGGGGCACGAATTGAAAACACGTTGGTGGTCACCGAGGACGGTTCGCGGCCACTCAATACCAGCAGTCCGGCGCTGACCGTCGTCTAGTAGAGTAGATCGTGTACGAGGTCTTCGTCACGGTAGTGGAATGGGCTGAGCCAACCCGGATTGTCGATATCCACTCACGAAGTGCCAAGGTTATGTGACATCGATATCTCAGGATCATGGTGTGTCCTGAAGGATGAGGAGTTTTCAGTGGCAACTACTGCCGATTTCAAAAATGGGCTAGTTCTGAAACTTGACAACAAACTTCAGCAGATTGTGGAGTTTCAGCACGTCAAGCCGGGTAAAGGGCCAGCGTTCGTCCGTACCAAGCTCAAGGACGTTGTATCCGGGAAAGTCGTTGACAAGACTTTCAATGCTGGTGTCAAAGTTGAGACCGCGACGGTAGACCGCCGTGATATGACGTACCTCTACAACGATGGCACAGATTACGTGGTCATGGACGATAAGAACTACGAGCAGATTCCTCTTTCGCCGGAGCTGATGGGTGACGGTGCTCGGTTCTTGTTGGAAAACATGCCTGTCCAGGTCTCTTTCTATGAGGATCAGCCCCTGTTCGTCGAGCTGCCTGTCTCCGTGGAACTGAAGGTCAAGCACACCGATCCCGGTTTGCAGGGTGACCGTTCGACGGGTGGCACGAAGCCAGCGACCCTCGAGACCGGAGCAGAGGTGCAGGTTCCTCTCTTCATTGAGACCGGCAATGTCCTGAAAATCGATACGCGTGATGGCTCCTACCTTTCACGCGTGAATAACTAAGGAACGTGGACGTGGCAGACGACAACGTTGGAGCACCCTCATCTGCGGACACGCCCATAGAGAATGAGACGGGCGACCATACCCGGCAGGGTGATCAGTCTTCCGCCGAGAAGCGGCCAAAGTCCACTCGTAGTGGATTCAAGCGGCATGGGTCGAGGTATAAAGCCCGCCGCCGTGCCGTCGACATTTTGTTCGAGGCGGAATTTAGAGATCAAGATCCTGTGTATGTCGTCGAGCAGCGACGAGAACTGTCTCAGGATCCGGAATCCGGCGTCTTACCCGTGTCCGATTACACGGCGACGATCGTGTCGGGCGTTGCAGAGAACCTGGATGGCATAGATTCCGCGATTGCCTCTCACTTGTCCTCGACGTGGCGTTTGGACCGTATCCCTGCTGTTGACCGAGCTGTCATGAGGGTGTCGACGTGGGAGTTGCTTCACAATGAGGAAGTGCCTCCGAAGGTCGCAGTTTCTGAGGGAATCGAGTTGGCTTCGGAGTATTCAACGGATGTTGCCCCGGCGTATGTCAACGCGGTTTTGGATGATATCGCTGGAGAAGTGCAGCGTTCGCAGTCGAATGACGAATCATGACATTCGGTGCGCGGTAGGGAAGTCTCTGCGCCTGGAATAGTCATAGTCGAATAGCTCCGTCGGTACTCACCGGCGGAGTTTTTCTATGCCTTTTTCTTATGGTGGGGTGGCCTTTTTCTTATGGTGGGGTGCTCTGCTACCACGATGCGTCGGGCGTAATTGAGTCACAACGACAAGTGAGCGGCATGGTCTATCCCGGTCCTCCTGCCACCTCAATCAACCCCGAAATAGGGTAATTTTCGCACCATAATTCAGTTAAGGGACCTGAGGGTCGTTTCTACGATTAGCAATGTAACAAACGAGTTACGGATGGATAACAGCTAAGAGCTGGACTTTTAGTATGGCTGGAATAGAAATAACTTATCGTTGTGTAACCGGTGCCAGATTAATCTGATAATAGACAGAAAGGTCTATTGAAAGGCATTGTAAAACTGGATGTAGAAAACGACTGCCGGTCGTATAACCTAGCCATGCCGACGGAGCCACAGCCAGTCAGCGTTTACCCACTATTCCGGGCCATGCTCATCAAGGGGGCCAAAGGAGCGGTAGACGTGGTGTCACCATTGTGGATCCCGGCCCCACAGCGCGTCGCGCCGCAGGAGGGGCTCTATCTGGGTCGATAGAGAAATGCGGATCGTGACAGACGCTTCGGGTCGGAGGGGGGCGGATGACACCCCGGTTGTGGCTCCGTTTGCACTCACACGAGGCCAAACTAAAAAAGCCCCCTAAGGGGGCTTAGATAGAGCTTTGATCACTAGCTCAGCGATTTGGCTAGTTCGCGGTTCGGATTCGATGCGCGACGTTCCCACGGGAGCCGGCTACTCAGATTATTCCGAATCCACCACTTTTCGAGGGTGACGCCGACGGACGGAACAACGATCGCGATGCCCCAACCCAGCAAAATGTCAAACACGTAGTGCTCAGCAAAAAAGACCAGAGTAAAGCCCATTGCGAAGGCGTAGATAAGGCACACAACACCGAGTTTTTTACGTCGTCGCGCAAACATGTACGTCGCTAAGTACATAGTGAGCGCAGCATGGAGGGATGGGATAGCCGCCACAAGGTTCGATTCCTTTTGACCGCGTTCTATCAGCGCACCAATCCCTGAAGATTCGTCTGAGGTCGAGGTCGACGACTGTGAGTCACCCTCCGACGTATCGGCCGCGATCGTCTTGGTCTCATCATCGCTCGGGGTTTCCTCAGCATGGGCCACGGCCGCCGAGAAACTGAGGTGATTAAGCTTCTCCCACCCGCGAGCACTCAGGCGCTCAACCCACGGGTGAGTGTCGTCGTGCTTTGCGTGAACAGGGCCCAGGATGGATCCCTCACCAGCGTGATCGTCGACGAACATGCATCGGACACTGCGCGGCCCGTCGGCAACATCCGCAGGTGCGCATCGACCAGCAGCCCAGGGGGGCGCGGCAGGAACGAATACATAGCCGATAAGACCAATGAACGACACCGTCAACATGCCGGCAGCGAAGCGCGCGAAATCGGCGCGCGACCGGAGCCATTCGCCGAAGGCCATAATATATGGCGTCACAAAGTAAGAGATGTAGACAATGGCCAAGATAAGTTCCCACCACGGCGGGTTCTCGAAGCGAATCTGCTCCTGCAACCAGACCGTGGGGACGGCGCCGAACATCGCCTTATCGATATCCGGAGCTAAGTGCCAATGAACGGGCAGTCCAAGCTGCAAAGACCATGTTCTCGTGTTGTCATACGCGACGAGAAACAGGAAGAACGGGCTCCAATCAACGATCAATTGATAGAGGTGGCGGCGTCCGATCGACAGTGCAGCAAGCCCGCTAGTCAACACGATAAAGAGCGTTGATCGGCCAAAAGGCCATCCTCGAAATGTGATCCACGCTATGAGTCCAAGTACCCACACAGAGACAGCAAGCCGACGGGTAAACGTGAGCTGTTTCGTCGACATGTACCTGAACGGTGGGAGGATGGGGCGATACTCTTTCGGACTCTGTTTCGCTGGCCGAGAAGATTGAGATCGCTCAGCTTCGTGTGTGGGCTCCACAGATGGAACGCTGGTGGGACGTTCTCCTTCTGTCATAGTCCTGACATCCTTACTCTTCAAAAGGTGACAATGCTGAGCAGAGTCGACCGACAAAAGATAACGTGTTGAGGGTACTCGGCTTCACTCGACGTAATCCAGAAACACTGTTCATATGCGTCAAAGCACGTGAACCGATACACAAAGGTACACACAAATGAGGGCTGAGAAAGCCTGCAATCATCTCATGGCCGTGGTAAAGTCCTGAGCGATATCAACAATTTCACATCATTAGGAGTGACATCCTTTAACGGACTGCACCGAGAGGCAGGGAAGGAGGTCACGATGAATACAGCACGTACGTCTACGCCGCCTGCCGACGCGATGGAGACAGAAATTCTCTCATCCGACGACGTCGGCCGTACTGTTGCACGCATCGCGCACCAGATAATCGAAAAAACAGCACTGGATGCCGACGACGCCAAGCGCGTCGTCCTCTTGGGAATTCCCAGTGGGGGCGTTCCCTTAGCCGAGCGATTAGCTCACCTCATTCACGAATTCGCGGGAGTTACAGTAGCCACGGGGGCGTTGGACATCACCCTCTACCGCGATGATCTTCGTCATAAACCACACCGCGCTCTCCAACGCACATCAATTCCCGACGACGGAATCGACGGAAAAACCGTCATCCTTGTCGACGATGTCCTGTACTCCGGTCGAAGCGTGCGATCAGCGCTAGATGCGCTGCGTGATATCGGTCGCGCCAGCATCGTCCAGCTTGCCGTCGTGGTGGACCGAGGCCATCGCGAACTGCCCATCCGCGCGGACTACGTCGGGAAAAATATTCCGACATCCCGCTCAGAAGACGTTATCGTCTCCCTCGAAGAACTCGACGGCCATGACGGTGTTGTGCTGCGCCGACCAACTACCAGCGGTTCATCGTCATCGGCGGACGAAACAGCGGGAAAGAACTCCACTCATGAGGGGAGCAACTCATGAAGCACCTTCTCTCGATGGCGGATCTCTCTGCCGATGAAATCACTGGCCTCTTAGACGAAGCCCAGAACTTCAAAGAAGCTCTCGAAGGACGCGAACTCAAGAAACTGCCCACTCTCCGAGGCCGCACAATCTTCACCGTGTTCTACGAAAACTCCACCCGCACACGATCCAGCTTTGAGACAGCAGGAAAGTGGATGAGCGCCGACGTCATCAACATCAGCGCATCATCCTCAAGCGTGAAAAAGGGGGAGTCCCTCCAGGACACCGGGTTAACTCTCACGGCGATTGGGGCCGACGCCCTCATCATCCGCCATCCCAGCTCCGGAGCGGCGCAACAATTGGCCCACTGGGTGGCTCCCAACGGGGACGGACCCAGCGTCATCAACGCTGGTGATGGTGCCCATCAACACCCGACGCAGGCACTGTTGGACGCGCTCACTCTTCGTCAACGCCTCGGTGGAATCAACGGGCGGAAAATCGTGATCGTGGGGGATATCCTCCACTCGCGAGTCGCGCGCTCTAATGCCGAACTATTGACGAAACTGGGGGCCGAAGTCGTTTATGTCGCCCCACCGACGCTCCTCCCATACGGGGTAGAGACGTGGCCGGTCCGAATTTCCTATGACATGGATTCCGAGCTTGCCGACGCCGATGCTGTCATGATGTTGCGCGTTCAAGCCGAACGCATGGCCGGAGGGTTCTTCCCCAGCCACCGCGAATACGCCACGTTATACGGAATGAGCACCGCGCGTGAGGCCAAGATGAAAGATAAGGCCATCATCATGCACCCGGGGCCCATGCTTCGTGGCATGGAGATTAATTACTCCGTGGCAGACGCCCCCCGAACTGCGGTTTTGCAACAGGTCAACAATGGTGTCCACGTCCGCATGGCGGTCTTGTTCTCGCTGATCATCGGTACCCACGGACAATCTCACACAACGAAGGAGTCATAAATTGAGTGCTCAGTCGTGGCCGGAAACCGGCACACAGGCACCACCTGCACGCGGTTCGATCCTTCTCGCAGGAGTGCGCCCGTATGGTGAAGGCGACCCCACGTCGGTTTTGATTACCGACGGCGTCATCGCGGAAATTGGCCCAACAATCGACGCACCCGAGGGTGCTCGAGTCTTGGACTTGTCCGGTCAGGTTTTGTTGCCGGGATTCGTTGACATCCATGTCCACCTGCGCGAACCGGGCCGTGAAGATACAGAAACGTTGTTGACCGGGGCCCAAGCTGCCGCGCGTGGCGGTTTTACTGCGGTATTCACCATGCCGAATACCAAACCGGTGATGGACGACCCATCCATCGTCGAATCGGTGTGGTACAAGGGCCAAAATATCGGCCTCTGCGATGTCCATCCCGTCGGTGCCATCACGAAACAGCGTGAAGGGAAAGAGCTTGCTGAACTCGGCATGATGCGGGATTCAGAAGCTAAGGTCCGGATGTTCTCCGACGACGGAACATGCGTGAATGACCCCGAGGTG
Source organism: Corynebacterium sp. c7Ub_26 (assembly GCF_053760365.1). Lineage (NCBI taxonomy): Bacteria > Bacillati > Actinomycetota > Actinomycetes > Mycobacteriales > Corynebacteriaceae > Corynebacterium > Corynebacterium sp. c7Ub_26. The sequence goes on from NZ_JBSNBL010000001.1 coordinate 749,501, forward strand.
ATGCGGCGAGCTGTGGAATATGCCAAGGGGCTCGACGTTTTACTCGCCCAGCATTGTGAGGACGCACGGTTAACACAGGGGGCCGTTGCCCATGAGGGGACGGTTGCTGCTGAGCTCGGCCTTCGGGGATGGCCACGCGTTGCTGAAGAATCAATTGTCGCTCGTGATTCCATTATGACCAGGGACTATGGCGGTCGCGTCCATATTTGTCACGCGTCCACCGAAGGTACGGTCTCCTTGGTGAAATGGGCTAAAGAACAGAAACTTCCTGTCACCGCTGAGGTCACGCCCCATCACCTGATCCTTACTGACGAGCGCCTCCGCACCTATGACGGTGTCAACAAAGTTAACCCGCCTCTTCGCGAAGAGCGGGATGTTCTCGCGCTTCGTGATGCGTTGCGTGACCGCATTATCGATTGTGTCGCCACCGACCACGCCCCGCACGGATCCGAAGAAAAATGCTGTGAGTTCGACCATGCCCGTCCGGGAATGCTGGGACTGGAAACATCACTGAGCATCATCTCCCAGCTCTTTGTCGGAACGGGACTAGAAGACTGGCGTTTTGTCGCCACAGTGATGTCCGAGCGTCCGGCAGAAATCGTCCGACTTCCGGGGCAGGGCCGTCCTATCGCGGTTGGCGAGCCAGCCAACCTGACCGCCATCGATCCCGATCACCGGTGGGTAGCCAGCGGGAAGAACCTCGCTTCCAAAGCCGATAACACTCCATACGAGGGCATGGAATTCCAAGCCAAAGTCACCACCACGATTCTCCGCGGGCACATTACCTGCCTAGACGGTGAAGCCTCCCAGCCCTTGGACAGAAAGGTTCACTAGTGAGTACATCGCCCACATCGCTACACACGACCGACTCTCCTTCCTCGAATACCGACGCACAGTCGGGGAGTCTTCCCGCAGTTCTTGTTCTCGCTGATGGACGTGTTTTCCGCGGCACATCCTTTGGGGCCACAGGGCGTGCCCTCGGCGAGGCCGTCTTCACCACGGGCATGACCGGCTACCAGGAGACGATGACGGATCCGTCGTATCGTCGTCAGTTAGTGTGCGCGACTGCGCCACAAATCGGAAACACCGGGTGGAATGACGAAGACGATGAGTCGCGTGGATCCACTATCTGGGTATCCGGTTTGATTATCCGTGATCTTTCCGCGCGCCCGTCTAACTGGCGGAGCAAGCGTTCCCTCCAAGACGAAATGGCGTCACAGGGAATAATCGGCATTAAGAACGTCGACACTCGTGCATTGGTTCGCCATCTGCGTGACAAGGGGTCGGTCAACGCTGGGATCTTTACTGGGGATGAGGCCGCGAAACCCGTCGACGAGCTCCTGGCGATTGTTAACGAAATTCCGTCAATGGCTGGCCAGGATCTTGCTGAAGAAGTGAGCACTGACGAGCCTTATATCGTTGAGCCCGAGGGGACACCGTCGCAATCGGATACTCTGACTGTCGTCGCCTATGACATGGGAATTAAGACCAATACGCCGCGAAATTTCTCGCGACGCGGCATCAAGACAGTCGTTGTCCCGGCGAATACCTCCTTCGACGACATCCAAAAGTACAATCCTGACGGGGTGTTTATCTCCAACGGTCCGGGGGATCCGTCGACGGCAGACACCATGGTCGACATCGTCCGCCAGGTTCTTTCGGCAAAAATTCCGTTCTTCGGAATTTGTTTCGGGAACCAGATCTTTGGCCGAGCGTTAGGTTTAGGTACCTACAAACTCAAATTTGGTCACCGCGGAATTAACGTCCCCGTTGTCGACGTCGCCACGGGACGCGTATCCATCACCGCCCAAAACCATGGATTCGCCTTGCTTCCTCCGCATGTCGATGACGCGTCGGGAAAACTCAGCACCGAAGAGCTGACAGCCAGCTTTGATACTCCCTTTGGACCGGCCCACATCACCCACATTTGCCCGAACGACAACGTGGTAGAAGGCGTTGCTCTCAACGATGGGCGGGCTTTCTCTGTGCAATACCACCCAGAGGCGGCGGCGGGTCCCCATGACGCGAATCCGCTTTTCGACCAGTTCGTGACCGTTATGCAAGAAGGAAAGGCCAAGTAAATGCCACGCCGTACAAACCTTAACCACGTGCTGGTCATCGGGTCTGGCCCTATTGTCATCGGCCAAGCATGTGAATTTGACTACTCCGGAACTCAGGCATGTCGGGTCCTCGAACAAGAAGGACTCCGCGTCACCTTAATTAACTCCAATCCGGCGACCATCATGACCGACCCTGAGTTCGCGGACCATACCTATATTGAACCGATCGATCCCGAATACATCGAGAAGATCTTCGAGAAAGAAGCTGCCGAAGGGCACCCCATCGATGCCGTGCTCGCCACACTGGGTGGGCAGACGGCTCTCAACGCCGCCATTCAGCTTGACCGTCGGGGGATCCTCGCCAAACACCACGTGGAACTCATTGGTGCTGATATTGAGGCTATTGAGAGGGGAGAGGACCGGCAAAAGTTCAAGGATATCGTCGAAAAAATCGGGGGTGAGTCCGCTCGGTCGCGGGTGTGCCACAACATGGAGGAAGTTCACGAAACCGTCGCTGAGCTCGGTCTTCCTGTTGTTGTTCGCCCCTCGTTCACTATGGGTGGGCTGGGATCTGGCCTTGCCTACACGTACGACGACATCGACCGCATTGCCGGCGGCGGGTTAGCAGCCTCACCGGAGGCCAATGTGCTCATCGAAGAATCCATTCTGGGATGGAAAGAGTATGAGCTTGAGCTCATGCGGGATGGCAACGATAACGTTGTCATCGTTTGTTCAATCGAAAACGTAGATGCGGTGGGGGTCCATACTGGTGACTCCGTCACCGTTGCACCTGCGCTTACCCTGACCGACCGAGAATTTCAGGTCATGCGTGACCAGGCCATCGCAATTCTGCGCGAGGTAGGAGTCGATACAGGCGGTTGTAACATCCAATTCGCGGTGAACCCTGACAATGGCCGCATCGTCACCATTGAGATGAATCCACGCGTGTCGCGTTCATCGGCATTGGCATCGAAGGCCACCGGTTTTCCCATCGCGAAAATCGCGGCCAAGCTGGCAATTGGATACACCTTAGATGAAATCCGCAATGACATCACCGGTGTGACCCCGGCGGCATTCGAGCCGACGCTGGACTATGTCGTCGTCAAGGCTCCTCGTTTTGCGTTCGAAAAATTCCCTGGTTCCGACGACACCCTGACGACGTCCATGAAGTCGGTGGGCGAAGCGATGGCATTGGGGCGCAATTACATTGCCGGCCTGAACAAGGTTCTCCGTTCCCTGGAGAACAAAGAAAGCGGCTTCTGGACATACCCCGACGAACACTTTGCCGGCGAATCGGCTAAGCACAAAGCGGCCGTCGTCGATATGCTCCGCGTGCCCAAAGAAGGACGCTTGTACCTCGTTGAGCTTGCTCTACGGCTGGGTGCCAGCGTCGACGAGGTCCATGAAGCGTCGGGCATTGACCCCTGGTTTATCGCTGAAATCGAGCACCTTGTGGCTTTCCGTAAGGAGCTAGAAGTGGCGCCGGTGCTCACCGAAGACCTGTTGCGTCGAGCGAAGTACCTTGGGCTCTCTGACGCGCAAATCGCGAGCGTGCGGCCCGAACTCGCCGGAGAGAATGGTGTGCGGACACTGCGGTGGTCCCTTGGTATCCGCCCGGTATTCAAAACGGTGGATACCTGTGCGGCGGAGTTCGAGGCGAAAACTCCCTACCACTACAGCGCGTATGAACTTGATCCAGCCGCTGAAAGTGAAGTAACTCCGCAGCGAGAGAAAGAAAAGATTCTCATTCTCGGCTCTGGCCCCAACCGCATTGGCCAGGGGATTGAGTTCGACTATTCGTGTGTTCACGCGGCATTGGAGCTCTCGCGCATCGGTTATGAGACGGTCATGGTTAACTGCAACCCTGAAACTGTCTCTACCGACTATGACACGGCTGACCGCCTTTACTTTGAGCCACTGACCTTTGAAGATGTCATGGAGGTCTACCACGCCGAATCTGAGTCGGGAAATGTGGCAGGCGTCATCTGCCAGTTGGGCGGACAGACACCCCTGGGCCTGGCTGAGCGGCTTAAAGAGGCCGGCGTTCCGGTGATCGGAACAACTCCTGAGGCCATTAACCTGGCGGAAGACCGCGGCGAGTTCGGAGGGGTTCTCCAACGCTCCGGACTTCCGGCACCGGCCTATGGGACGGCGAAGAACCTCGAGGAAGCTCAGGCGGTAGCGTCGTCTATTGGCTATCCAGTGCTGGTCCGGCCTTCCTACGTGCTGGGCGGTCGCGGCATGGAAATTGTCTATGACGACGAGTCTCTCGCCGACTACATTTCCCGGGCGACCGAGATCACCCACGATCATCCCGTCCTCGTTGACCGGTTCTTGGACAATGCCATTGAAATCGACGTCGACGCTTTGTGCGATGGTGACGAGGTTTATCTCGCTGGCGTCATGGAGCACATTGAGGAAGCCGGTATTCACTCGGGCGACTCAGCCTGCGCTATTCCGCCCATGACCTTGGGCACAGAGGATATCGACACTGTTCGACGGTCCACGGCAGCGCTGGCTCGTGAAATCGGCGTACGAGGACTCATGAACGTCCAGTTCGCCCTGAAAGATGACACTCTCTATGTCATCGAAGCGAACCCGCGAGCCTCGCGGACGGTGCCTTTCGTGTCCAAAGCGACCGGCGTTCCGTTGGCGAAAGCCGCCGCCCGCATATCTGTCGGCGCCACGCTCCATGAGCTGCGCATGGAAGGAATGATCCCCACAGACCACGACGGCGGTTCACTTCCTCTCGACGCGCCGATTGCCGTCAAGGAAGCGGTGTTGCCGTTCCGTAGGTTCCGTCGGCAGGATGGTTCACTGTTGGATTCGCTCTTATCCCCAGAGATGAAGTCGACTGGTGAAGTCATGGGGCTTGACCGCGCGTTCGGTGCGGCCTATGCGAAGTCACAGGCTGGGGCTTATGGACGACTCCCCGTATCAGGCACGGTGTTTGTGTCGGTCGCCAACCACGATAAACGGACCATGGTTTTCCCCATCCAACGTTTAGCCACGCTGGGATTTTCGCTGCTAGCGACGGAGGGTACCGCGGGAATGCTCCGGCGCAATGGAATCCCGTGTGAAGTCGTCGCGAAGCAATCGCAAGTCCATGAAGATAATCCCAGCGTCGATCACGTTGAGGTGGGAACCGTTCATCGGGATAAGGACGGCCGCCGATCCATCGTCGACCTTATTTTGGACGAACAGGTTGATCTCATCATCAACACGCCAGCTGGGAGTTCTGGCGCCCGCCACGATGGTTACGAGATCCGCGCGGCAGCTTTGAATGCTGAGATCCCCTGCATTACGACGGTCCAGGCGGCAGTCGCAGCAGTCCAGGCGATCGAATCCATCCATGGCATCTCTGAGACGGCTCCGACGGAACACGAGAGCGATGGGCAAGGAAACCCACAGCCGGGTGGGGATGGTGCTGACCAGGATGATCGCAAGCCAAATACATCGCTGATGGTGGCAGCAATCCAGGATCTTCATGCATGAGTTTTTTAACCCGCTAGTGAAGCTCGTGAGAGAAGGTAAGTATGTGTGATCCGCAGTCGTCGACGTCGTCCTCGGCGGGCGATTCAGGACCGGCAGGTCAACAGCCACCTGTGTCTACGCATGTCTCACGTGGGCATGATGCGTCATTTGGTGACCGCCTTGCTGAAGCCGCTCTGAATCGTTCGCGGTTATGTGTCGGCATCGATCCCCATCCGGGTCTGCTTGACCAGTGGGGACTTCCCGCCACAGTTGATGGGCTCGAGAGCTTCACCATGCGATGCGTCGAGGCTTTCGGCACGACAGTCGCCTTGGTTAAGCCGCAAGTAGCCTTCTTCGAATCGTACGGCTCGCGAGGTTTCGCAGTCTTGGAGAAGGCCATCGCTGCTCTCCACGAGGCGGGAACACTTGTTCTTGCCGACGCCAAACGCGGCGATATTGGTTCGACGATGGCGGCCTACGCCGATGCCTGGCTAGGGGAGACCTCGCCGCTGCGATGCGACGCCGTGACCGTCAGCCCCTACACTGGCTTTGGCGCACTCGAGCCTGTACTGGACCTTGCAGAGCGTCAAGGACAGGGTGCGTACGTCTTGGCGGCGACGTCGAATCCGGAGGCTGAGACCCTGCAATCGGCGCGGATTAAGCGCTCTCGTGGCCCACAACGCCGGGACGAGCGTCGTCAGGACGATTCGCACAATGCCGGCGACGGCGACAGCGTCGCCCAACACATCGTCGACGAATGTGCTACGCGTAATCAGCTGTACCGTCGGAAAACCGGTAGCCGATTCGGAAGCATCGGTGTCGTAGTGGGGGCTACCTTAGGACTCCCCACACAGGGATCAGCTGCGGTGCGCAAGGCTCCGGATCTGTCTGCCCTCAACGGCCCTGTCCTTCTTCCGGGGGTAGGGGCTCAAGGGGCGAGCGCGGATGATGTCCGTCGCCTCACGACACACGTCGAATCCCTAGCTTTCCCCAATATATCGAGGGCAATATTGAAACATGGCCCAGATATAGGTAGCTTGCAGAAGGCTGTAGAGGCGAATGCCCAGGACTACCCCGGTATGGTGTTAGAATGACTCGCGTTGTCTCAACCAGAGGCAGACTTAACTTTGACCTGGTCAGCGTCTATAGTCTTTGGTGCTGTTTGCCAGGCTCACTATTTGCGAAGTTGGTCGGGTGCTTCAACGAACCTGGAGACAATTACGCGGTCACCTTGTGACCCGCACCGAAACCCGAACATCAGTAAGTGAAGTATTCATCGATTGACATTACGGAGGAACCGTGGCCCTTCCCCAGTTAACGCCCGAACAGCGTGCTGCTGCACTCGAGAAAGCTGCTCAAGCTCGCAAAGCCCGTGCCGAGCTCAAGGAAAAGCTCAAGAAAGGTGAGACCGACCTTCAGGCAGTGTTGAAGAAGGCCGACGAGGACGAAATCCTGGGCAAGATGAAGGTCTCGGCTTTGCTCGAGGCGTTGCCGAAGGTGGGTAAGGTTAAGGCTCAGGAAATCATGAAAGAGCTGGAAATCGCCCCGACACGTCGTTTGCGTGGCCTAGGTGAGCGTCAGCGTCGTGCTCTGCTTGAGCGCTTTGGCTTCGATCCGGAGAAATAAACCTTGACAACAAATCGTGGCAATCTTGTGGTTCTCGCGGGACCCAGCGCAGTAGGAAAGTCCACAGTGGTTCATCGTCTGCGTGAAACGGTGCCCGATTTGTATTTCAGCGTGTCTATGACGACACGGGCCCCCCGCCCCGGCGAGGAAAATGGCGTGGATTATTTGTACGTCTCCGACGACGAATTCACCCGCCATGTTGAAGCTGGGGATATGTTGGAGTGGGCTGAAATCCATGGTGGTCTTCAGCGTTCTGGCACACCGGCTGGCCCCGTTCGTGACGCTCTTGACAGTAACCGCCCAGTCCTCATCGAGGTAGACCTTGAGGGTGCTCGGAATGTGAAGAAAACTCTTCCGGAGGCTCACAGCGTTTTCCTCATGCCACCTTCATGGGAGGTTCTCGTCGAGCGTTTGACAGGTCGGGGCACTGAACCGCCGGATGTTATTGAACGTCGCCTCGAGACTGCCCATAGAGAGCTGGCCGCCAAGGATGAGTTCGACCACATCGTGGTTAATGACTCCGTGGACAACGCTGTTCGCGCTATTGCCGCACTACTCACGGCCGAAAGGACATCGTGACTACACCTAATTTGGCTTCTGTCAATGACGACAACGTATTTGACCCGCCGGTAGGTATTACCAACCCGCCGATTGACGAGCTACTGGGCAAGGTGTCGTCAAAGTACGCCCTTGTCATCTTTGCTGCTAAGCGAGCTCGCCAGATCAATGATTACTTCAAGAGCGTCGATGACTCGGTCTTTGAGTTCGTTGGCCCACTTGTCACCCCCGAGCCTGGTGAGAAGCCGCTCTCGATCGCTTTGCGTGAGATTAACGACGGCCTCCTCGACCACACCGAGGGCTAAGAGTTCTACGGTGAGGGCCAGTGGGATACATGTGGCGGGTAAACGCTATCCGCACGTGTTCCCGCTCGTACTCATCTCATCATCGACCTAGCATTCCGCTGCATCACGCCACCCACGGTGTGATCAGCGGTTTTTGCATAGCGACAGCTGAATTGAGGAAGCAGTGAAGATCGTTCTCGGTGTTTCAGGTGGTATCGCTGCGTTTAAATCCTGTCACGTCGTCCGACTACTTAAAGAGCAAGACCACGACGTTCAGGTCATTCCGACAGCAACCTCGCTGGAGTTTATCGGGCGTGCAACGTGGGAAGCGCTCTCTGGGAATTCTGTCTCGACATCAGTTTTCGACGGCGTTCCCGAGGTCCGGCACGTCAGTATCGGGCACACCGCCGAGTTGTTCATCGTTGCTCCGGCAACGGCTGATGTGATCGCTCGCTTAGCTCATGGCCGAGCCGACGACTTCCTCACTGCCTCGGCGTTAATGGCGAGGTGCCCCGTCGTTGTTTTCCCCGCGATGCACACTGAGATGTGGACTCATCCGGCGACGCAGGCCAACGTCGCCACCCTTCGCCAGAGGGGTGTCACCGTTGTCGATCCTGCCCATGGGCGTTTAACGGGGCCCGATTCTGGCCCGGGGCGCTTTGCCGAGCCTGAGCAGGTGGTCAACTTGGCGTTGTCCGTAGCCCGACGGCAGAGTCAGTTTCCTCGCGACTTAGAAGGACGCCGGGTTCTCATCACCGCAGGAGGAACGCACGAGAATTTAGACCCCGTGCGCTTCGTCGGCAATCGGTCGTCGGGGAAACAGGGGTTTGCTCTTGCCGAGGTTGCCGCAGCTCGTGGTGCCGAGGTGTCTGTGATCGCGGGGGCTACGCACGAGCTTCCCACTCCGCTTGGATCTGAGGTTGTTCGTGTGGAATCGGCCCGGGATATGTACAGGGAGGTCGAGAAGCGCGATAAGGACGCGGATATCGTCGTGTGCGCTGCAGCTGTTGCGGATTACCGTCCGGCCGAAGAAAAGGGTTGGAAGATGAAGAAATCCGCGGACAGGGAGTCGACTTCCCTCACGACGTTGTCGATGGTGGAGAACCCGGACATCCTCAAGAGCGTTGTCTCTCGTCGGCAAGAAAGGGCAACCCAAGACGACGCTGGGCAGGACGAAAACTCGACTCCGAACAGCACGACACCGACCATCATTGTTGGCTTTGCTGCAGAGACGGGGGACCCGAACCACACCCCATTAGAGCACGCTCAGTTAAAGCTGAAGGATAAAGGCTGTGAATTATTGGTCTGCAATGACGTCGGCCAGGGGAAAGTATTCGGACGTAATACGAACAGAGGCTGGGTCTTGTCACGAGACGGAGAGGTCACCGATATCCCGTCGACATCGAAGTTTGGCTTAGCGGATTCAGTGTGGGATGCGGTTGCGAACTATGAGGACCGAGTGCGCTAAGCTACATAAGTATCTAGACAGCTTGGTCTATCGCATCAGTAGCCAACACAGTCTCCAACAAAACATCTAATAAAATACGTGGTATCGCCACCTCATCAAGGAAGAAGGAACCGTGACTCAACGACTATTCACCAGCGAGTCTGTCACCGAGGGACATCCAGATAAGATTTGCGACGCAATCTCCGATTCGATTTTGGACGCCATGCTCGCAGTGGATCCAGATAGCCACGTCGCTGTAGAAACCGTCGTGACGACAGGACAAGTACATGTCGTCGGTGAAGTTCGGGGCCGCGGATACGTAGAAATTCCCAGCCTGGTCCGGCAAACACTCCGGAACATCGGCTTTCTATCCTCCGATATGGGCTTCGACGGGGCAACGTGCGGTGTATCCGTCTCCATTGGTGAACAGTCGTTAGAGATCGGCGCCGGTGTCGATACCGCACTCGAAGCGCGCGGGGGTGCTGAAGTTGAGGACGATGACCGTGCAGGCGCTGGCGACCAGGGCCTCATGTTTGGGTACGCCACCAACGAGACCCCCGAATATATGCCGCTGCCGATCGCGCTTGCTCATCGCCTCGCGCGGCGTCTTACGGCAGTACGCAAAAACGATATCGTTCCGCATCTTCGTCCGGACGGAAAAACGCAGGTCACGCTCGCGTACGACGATGAGAACAACCCGATTCGTATTGACACCATCGTTATTTCCACGCAGCACGATCCGGGCGTTTCTCGGCAATGGCTAGAGGAACAGTTGCGCACGAATGTCATCACCCCAGTCATCAAGGACGCCGGGGTGGAGAACCTCGTCGACGATGAACTCACCGTGTTGATCAATCCATCCGGTTCCTTCGTCGTCGGTGGCCCCATGGGCGACGCCGGTCTCACAGGCCGCAAAATCATCGTCGATACCTACGGCGGTATGGCCCGTCATGGTGGCGGAGCGTTCTCCGGCAAAGACCCGAGCAAGGTTGACCGCTCGGCTGCCTACGCGATGCGGTGGGTCGCAAAGAATATCGTTGCCGCTGGACTAGCGGATCGGTGCGAGGTGCAGGTCGCCTACGCTATTGGGCGCGCAAATCCGGTGGGCTTGTATGTTGAGACCTTCGGCACAGAGAAAGAGCCGATCTCAGCAATCCAGGAAGCCGTACAAAAAGTGTTTGACCTCCGGCCGGCAGCGATTATCCGCGAACTGGACCTCAAGCGGCCCATTTATGCGCAAACCGCCGCATATGGCCACTTTGGCCGAACGGACGTCGACCTGCCGTGGGAGCGGTTGGATAGGGTGGATGACCTCAAAGCCGCTATTTCACGCTAAGTAGCACGCTAAATAGATGGACCGGGCCGCCCACTTTTAGCGCGAAGTGGGGTAGAGGCCGACTCCATTAGGATGTAGCCGTGTCTATTTCGCCCCATACCCCTGCACCCGAGCGCCCCGTGGCTCGGGTGCTTCCGCTTCTCAAGGTGGCGCACCTCGACCGCGAGTTCGACTACCTGGTTGATGCAGCCGTGGATGAGGACGTCAAACCTGGGGTCATGGTGCGAGTCCACTTTTCAGGTCGGCTCACTGATGCGCTGGTGTTGTCGCGCGAAGATGAGTCCGATCACGCAGGTCGTCTCTCGTGGATCAATCGGGTTATTAGCCGAGAAGTCGTTGCACCTGAAACATTCCGGACTCTGGCTTATACCTTGGCACAGCGGTACGGCGGATTGCGGTCGGATATTACTCGGTCTGCCATTCCTCCCCGTCATGCCACTGCAGAAAAAGCAGCTCTCGAAGCTATAGAGCACGGGGATGATCCATGGGGGTCTGCTACTGACTCCGATAACGGCAGCACCGACGCCGGCGACGCCGCGGACAATGACACCGACGACAATGCGGCCCTCGACGAGGCCTGGTCACGCTACCGGTTCGGGCCATCTTTCGTGAACGCTGTGCTGCGCGGCGAAGCTCCCCGAGCAGTATGGCAAATAGCGCCGGGGGATGAGTGGCCCATGCACATTGCGCAACTGGCAGCACAAACCGCTCGCGGTGGGGGCGGAGTTCTCATCATCGTTCCTGATCAGCGGACTATTAACCGCCTCTCTCATGCTCTCAAAGAGGAGCTCAGCTCCCGCCAGTGGACACAATTAACCGCGAGCCTGGGCCGCCACGCCCGATACCGTCGATTTATCGACATCCTCCACGGCGTCAATCGGGTGGTGGTCGGCACACGAGGAGCAGCGTTCGCTCCCGTCAAAAATCTGTCCCTCATCGTCATTCTCGACGACGGCGACGACAACCTCGTCGATCCGCGAGCCCCCTACGTCCACGCCCGTGAAGTATTGACGCTACGGGCGAGTATTGAGAAAGCAGCGATGATAGTGGGGAGCGTCGGGCGAACAGCGGAAGCCCAACTCCTCGTCGAATCCGGGTGGGCGCACAATTTGGTGTCGTCACGGGAGGCTATCCGTGCAGCTATGCCCCGAATTCGCGCCATCGGCGACACCGACTTTGAGCTGGCAAAGGACCCAGCGGCGAAACGTGCCCGAATTCCACATGTTGCCTTTGAGGCGATACGCTCCAGCCATCGTCGCGGACGTTCCGCGCTCATCCATGTGCCCCGAAAAGGATACGTTCCGACGCTGGCATGCCAACGCTGTGGGAAGCCGGCGCGGTGCCGATACTGTAACGGGCCACTAGGTCTGCCAGGCCAGACAGCACAAAGAACTGCTACGTCTCATGGTGGTGAGCAAGCATCGAATGCGGGTTACCCAACCTGTCGCTGGTGCGGACGGCCTGATCCGTCTTTTCGCTGTGACAATTGCGGCTCGACGAGGATCCGGGCGGTGGTCGTCGGGGCGGACCGTACCGCTGAAGAATTGGGGCGCTCATTCCCTGGTATCCCCGTCGTCGTCAGTACGGGGGACAACTTAGTTGAATCTATTCCGGACGAACCGAGCCTCGTGATCGCTACGCCAGGCTCTGCTCCCGTCGCCGAGGACAAGAAATTCGGGGCCGCCATCATTCTTGATACGTGGTCGGAGTTGAAGCGTGAAGATGTTCGTGCTCATGAGGAAGCACTCACATCGTGGCTCGATGTCGCGTCCTTGGTCGAGTCGCATAACGACGGGGGAGAAGTCGTTGTGGTTGCGGATGCGCAGACTCCGGTGGTTCAATCGTTGATCCGGTGGGACCCCGTCGGTGCTGCCGCTGTCGAGCTGGAGCACCGTCGGGAAGCTGGGTTTTCGCCTGCCGTGCATATGGCGGCCATCGATGGAACAGAGCACGATATCTCGCAATTCAGGCGGCTTATCGATGTCCCTCCGAATTCCCAGTTTCTCGGACCGGTTCCGTTACCACCGGGAATAGACCCTCCCGCTAACACACCAGCGCACGACTGTCTTCGGCTGCTCATCCGGGCGAATACGAGTCATGGACCACTCGCCTTGGGTTCAGCGTTGCGTGCTGCACGAATTAAAGCCGCTGTGAATAAGGTGGACTTAGCCATTCGGGTGATCGTGGACCCCATCCACATCGGCTAAACTATGACCGCGTTTATGTCGCTCGTGAGTGGCATCATTCACACATGCTTACTGTTGTAAGCGATCTTCACCGCATAGTCGTTAGTTGTCGTTAATTGCCGTTGTTGGGAGTGTTGCGTCGTTATGAGTCTTCGTCGTATCCGAATTTTTGGAGACCCCGTATTGACAACACCGGCAGAACCGGTCACCGACTTTGACGAGCCATTGCGGATCCTCGTCGACGACATGATGGAGACCATGGATCACTATCGAGGTGCTGGTCTTGCGGCGAATCAAGTAGGGGTTTTGCGTCGGGTCTTCGTTTATAACTGTGGTGGCAGCCGTGGCCACATTGTTAATCCGGTGTGGGTACACGAGGGTGATGAAACGCAATATGGGCCGGAGGGCTGTCTTTCTGTTCCATCAATTCACGCCGATACTCGACGGTGGATGAACGTTTCTGTCACCGGGCAAACTGTCGACGGGGACCCAGTGTCGTTTTCGGCCGACGGTATTCTGGCACGCTGCATCCAGCATGAAACCGATCACCTTGACGGGGTGATGTACATGCGCAGGCTGGAACCAGATATTCGTAAAGAGACGATGGCACAGATCCGTACGGCCGAGTGGTTCGTTCACCCTGAGCCGGCATACCGCGACAAAGATGGAGTGAAGAACTAATGCGCGTTGTTTTTGCAGGAACCCCGACGCCAGCAGCGACTGCTTTACAAGCACTGCTTGATTCACATCACGACGTTGTTGCCGTCTTAACGCGTCCCGACGCTCCCCGTGGCCGTGGTCGTCGACTCTATCCCAGCCCTGTTTCTGAGCTTGCCGAAGCGCACGACGTCCCTGTCATCAAAACCTCTACGTTAAGGGACGAGTCGGTCATTGATTCCCTCGCGGAATACAAGCCGGACTGCATACCTGTCGTCGCTTATGGTGCTTTAGTGCCCCCAAACGTACTTACGCTACCTCGCTGGGGCTGGGTCAACCTGCACTTTTCGTTGTTGCCGCGATGGCGAGGTGCGGCTCCTGTGCAGCGCGCCATTGAAGCGGGGGACAAGGAAACGGGTGTGACCGTCTTCCGCATTGAGGAAGGGCTGGACACGGGCGACATATTTGCCTCTGTGCCCGCCGATATCGCCGACGATGACACTGCCGGTTCACTCATGGAACGGCTGACCGATCAGGGTGCCCAGGTACTCGTCGACACCCTGGACTCTATCGAGAATGGATCGGCAACACCGACACCGCAAAGTGACGATGGCGCGACCTATGCCAAGAAAATCTCGACGGAAGATACGCGTATCGACTGGAATAAGCCCGCATCAACGGTCGACCAGTCGATCCGTGCGGTCACGCCTGATCCCGGAGCATGGACACTACTTGAGGATGACCGAATCCGCGTCGGAGCTGTGCAGCCTATTTTTGATCCGCGGGACCCTATCGAAAAATCGCTGGCATTATCGCCTGGAGAAATTGCGTGGAAAAAGAACCGCGTGTGGGTGGGAACCGCGGATTATCCTGTGCAACTTGGCTCTGTTCAAGCTCCCGGCAAAAAAATGATGGAGGCCGGGGCGTGGGTGAGAGGCGCGCACCTTGCCAATGGCCTCAACAACGATAAATCGGCTCAGAATAATCCAGCAGAACGAGATGAATCGTACGACGACATACCGCATGAAGGGACGCGTTTTCAATGAGTGGAGGATTTCGTTCGCGCAGTGAATCAGCGCGTCACCTCAAGTCTGATGCCAAGGGAGCGAAGCAGACACCGTCGGATAGGGGAGCGTCGCACTCGGATAGAAAAGCGCCACAGCAACGGCGAAACCGCCAGCGCAACGAAAATACCAAGCGCCACCAGAACCAACGGCGTTCATCAGGTGGGAATAAACCGAACAAAACACCTGCGCATGAGCATCATCGGGATGTACCACGCTATGTGGCGTGGCAAGCGCTCTTCCGTGTAGACACCGAAAACGCTTTCGGTAACATCGTTCTTCCGTCACTGATGAAGGAATACGGTCTGTCGGGCCGAGATGCTGCATTCACCACCGAGTTGGGTTACGGGTCACTGCGAGCCCAAGGGCTTGTGGATGCAGTGATCGGTGAGTGTTCGAGCCGCCCCCTTGAGGCCATCGATCCTGCCGTCATTGCCGTGCTCCGCCTGGGCACGTATCAGCTTTTGCGTATGCGCGTCGGCAATCATGCTGCAGTCAATACGTCGGTGGACTTATGCCAAGAGGTCGATAAACCGAAAGCTAAGGGATTCGTTAACGCCGTTCTCCACCCCGTCGCGCAGCGAACAGAATCAGAATGGATAGATCACCTCACTAAGAATGCGGATCCGTTTGAACGCATGGCGCTGGCAACAGCTCACCCCGAATGGATCGTCAAAGTGTTCCGCGATTCGCTGGGTGACTACGCCATTTCCGAATTATCGGACGCGTTAATTGCCGACGATGCACGGCCGCGTGTGCACCTCGTCGCCCGTCCCGGCGAGATCACTGCGGAAGAGTTGGCGCTCATCACCGGTGGTGAGCAGACATCGTATTCGCCCTATGGCGTGGTTCTCGAGGAGGGCGATCCAGGCGCTATTCCCGCTGTTCGTGAAGGTATGGCTGCGGTGCAGGATGAAGGGTCCCAGCTGATCGCCCGTGCCGCCGCCGAAGCACCTCTTGAAGGAGATGAGACAGGACAGTGGCTCGATCTGTGCGCAGGTCCGGGTGGGAAAACCGCATTGATGGCATGTCTTGCGCGCATTGATGGCGCCCATGTTGATGCCGTCGAACCTGTTCCTCACCGGGCGCGGTTGGTCGAAAAAACGACTTCTGGTCTTCCGGTGACAGTCCATACGGTCGATGGGCGACAGTCTGGCCTCGAGGCGCATTATGATCGCACGCTGGTCGACGCTCCATGTACAGGACTCGGTGCGCTCCGACGCCGGCCCGAAGCGCGCTGGAGAAAGTCCCCGGATGACATTCCCGGACTCGTTACGCTGCAACGAGAGCTGTTGGCGGCGGGGGCTGAACTCACTCACCCCGGTGGAATAGTGGTGTACTCAACGTGCTCGCCCCACCTCGAAGAGACCGTCAAGATTGTGGACTGGGCAGAAAAGAATTGCCCACTTCAGCCTTTAGATACCGTCGACTATATGTGTGGAATGCACCACTGCCGAGCTGGCGAGAATGCTGTCCAAATGTGGCCACACCGTCACGGAACGGACGCGATGTTCGTTCAGATTTTCCGCCGGAGCGCGACGCCAGAGCGGTAACATGTTGCTATGACATCACGACTGGAACCATCCGCTGGGGTATCAGCACAGGCTGCCCCACTTATCGCCCCATCGATCCTTTCAGCAGACTTTGCGCACCTCGCGAGGGACCTTGACGCGGTTTCCCACGCTGACTGGATCCATGTGGATGTGATGGATGGTCATTTCGTGCCGAATCTCAGTTTCGGGTTGCCCGTTGCGCAAGCAGTTGCGCGAGAAACTCAACTCCCTCTGGATTGCCATCTGATGATTGACGATCCCGAACGATGGGCTCCCGACTACGCCGATTTCTATTCCGTCACTTTCCACGCCGAAGCGGTCGATGATATCGACGCCGCTATCGCGTTGGCACGAGCATTGCGGGCGGCAGGTACTCGCGCCGGGATCAGTATTAAGCCGAAAACACCAGTTGACGAGGTTCTGGCGCACCTCGAGGAGTTCGACATGGTTCTCGTCATGTCGGTGGAGCCCGGGTTCGGCGGCCAAAAATTTATGCCCGAGGTTCTCGACAAAGTACGCGCTCTGCGTCAACGGATTGATCAGATATGGGGTAAGGAAACGAGCGACGAGAGTGCGGACGGTCGCTGTCTCATTGAAATAGACGGTGGAATCTCCGCCGACACCATTGCTAGCGCCGCCGAAGCCGGTGTTGATGTTTTCGTCGCTGGATCGGCGGTGTATAAAGCCGATTCCCCCAACGCTGCCATTGATGAACTTCGTGAGAATGCGCGTGCCGGGTATTCGTCGGCGGACCACGGAACTCAGCACCTCGCCGGGCATCAAAAGTAATGTACGAGTCGACGCCATCCCGCGGTGAGATGATCGGCCGACATCCTGTGAGCGTTATCGCGCATGCCATGGATCGGGCTGCCGAACTTGGGCGGGAAGCCAAGGGGATGACCAGCCCAAATCCGCCGGTAGGAGCTGTCATTATTGATGCCGACGGGCGAATTATTGGCCAAGGGCATACACAACCGGCGGGCGGTCCGCACGCGGAAGTCATGGCGGTTCGCGATGCCGGCGATGCGACAGCCGGCGCCACGGCCATCGTCACCTTGGAACCGTGTGCTCACACGGGCCGGACTGGCCCCTGTACTGACGTGCTCCTTGCCGCAGGGATATCTACCGTCGTGTATGCGGTGCCAGACCCGAACCCGATCGCTCATGGCGGGCATGAGGTATTAACCGATGCGGGTCTCGCTGTCATTGGTGGCTTTCGTGCTGATGAGGTGCGTCGTGGCGCGCTGCGTTCCTGGCTGCATCGGGTTGATACTGGCCGGGCAATGGTCACTCTGAAAGTTGCGGCCACGTTGGATGGCCGAGTCGCCGCGCCTGATGGAACATCACAGTGGATCACCTCTGCTGAGGCTCGTAACTATGTTCATCGCGACCGCGCTACCCGCGATGCGCTGATCGTCGGAACGGGGACCGTGATAGCCGATAACCCGCGCTTGACGGCTCGGAAACCGGACGGGACACTCTATGCACATCAGCCCGATCACGTGATTATTGGTTCGCGCTCGATTGCGAAGGAAGCAAAGATATTCGCACACGCACGGTCGCAGCACTTTGATACCCACGATCTACCTCACGTCATTCAGGAGCTCACCCAGCAGGGGTACGTCGATCTCCTCATTGAAGGCGGGCCGACGTTGGCTTCCGCTGCGCTCGAGCAGGGGGTTGTTGACCACATTCACTGGTATGTTGCACCGAGCATTCTTGGTTCCGGGTTGCCCGCGATACACATTCCTCACGTATCAACGCTTACCGACAGACGTGACTTCACCATTGAACACATCAGTCAGCGCGGTCCTGATCTCCTCATCGACGCTCACCGGCAGGCTGAGGGGTCGTCAGAGTAAATCGCCCTGAGCATTATCGGAATGCTTAAGCACCGAAAGACAGACACAGAAAGATAGAATGGCAATCGTGTTTACAGGCATCGTTGAAGCTCTCGGAACAGTCGTCGCTATTGATCGGGGAGCGGAATCGCCCTCAGATCAGGCTGAGGCATCGTCGTCGAACAAAGAACGAAATACCCCCGATTTCATCAGGATTACTATTGACGCACCAGGAGTCACCGATACCCTCTCCAAGGGCGATTCACTCGCAGTCAACGGTGTGTGCTTGACGGACGCTGGTCATGAGGGAACAGCGGTCGTCATGGACGTCATGGGTGAGACGCTTAATCGCACGACTTTGGGCGATATTCACCCCGGTGACCAGGTCAACCTTGAACGGGCAGTCCAACCATCACAGCGTCTCGGGGGACATATAGTTCAAGGCCACGTCGATGGAACAGCCCGGTTACTCTCACGAGACCCTCACGATAAATGGGAGGTCTTCCGCTTCAGTCTTCCGTCGAATCTAGCTCGATATGTTGTTGAAAAGGGATCGATCGCGGTTAGTGGGACATCGCTCACCGTCTCCGCGGTAGCACCTCCCGATACTGCCGACCCGTGGTTTGAGGTCTCATTAATTCCCACCACCATGCGGGACACGATCCTCGGCTCGCTCGCAGCGGATGCCCAGGTCAATATCGAGGTCGATATTGTCGCCAAATACATCGAACGCAATGCCAATGTCGGTGGTTATCTCCACGCGGTGACCGGCCCAACAGCTCAGCAGTCGAAATAATAGAAGACGGAAACAAGAGAAGACGATGGAACAACACGCCGTGACTACACACCAGAGCGACCTCGCAGAACCCCAGAGTCACTCCCACGCCCAACGCTCTGATCCTCAAAATTCACATACGTACCGGGGAAATATCCAGCTCAACACCATTGACGAGGCTATCCGCGACATTGCAGCAGGCAAGCCGGTGATCGTCGTCGATGACGAGGATCGCGAAAACGAAGGCGATATGATCATCGCCGCCGATCGTATTACCGCGGCTTCGCTCGCGTTCATGGTGCGGTATTCGTCGGGGTATGTGTGCGTCGGCATGACTGATGAGGACGCTGACCGGTGCGATCTCCCGCCCATGGTTACGCGAAACCAGGACAAGAAAAGCACAGCTTATACAGTAACTGTCGACGCGGCAGAAGGCGGAACCACCGGCATTTCAGCCACCGATCGCGCGCACACGATTCGGCTGCTCGCATCTCCTGATTCCGGCCCCGCGGATTTCACACGACCCGGCCATGTGGTCCCTCTTCGAGCCCGACCAGGAGGAGTCCTTGTTCGCGCCGGGCATACTGAGGCTGCCGTCGACCTCGCGCGACTGGCTCACCTCAATCCAGCCGGTGCGCTCTGTGAGGTAGTGAGCGAGGAAGACCCCACCACCATGGCACGGGGACCCGAGCTACGTCGGTTTGCCGACGAGCATTCGCTCACGATGATCTCCATCGATCAGCTCATCGCTTACCGACGGAACACGGAGCAGCTTGTTGAGCGCGTTGTGGAGACCACACTTCCGACGTCGTATGGCCGTTTTACCGCCATAGGTTATAGAAACGTCATTGATGGACTCGAGCACGTAGCGCTCGTCGTCGGTGATCCCTCTGATAACGGTGGGGAAGATGTCCTGGTGAGAGTCCACTCTGAGTGTCTCACCGGAGATGTTTTTGGATCCCGCCGGTGCGATTGCGGCGATCAGCTCCATCAAGCGATGGAAGAGGTGTACAAGGAGGGGCGTGGCGTCGTTCTTTATATGCGCGGTCACGAGGGCCGGGGCATTGGTCTTCTGAACAAGTTGCAGGCCTATAAGCTGCAAGATGACGGTTACGACACAGTTGACGCCAATATTGAACTGGGGAAGCCAGCTGATGCGCGTGAATACGGAACAGGTTCCGCCATACTCTCCGATCTCGGCGTTAAATCCATGATTCTTTTGTCCAATAATCCGACGAAACGAGCGGGGCTGAAGGGGCATGGCTTACGAATCAGCGGTCGTCGGAGTATCGAGGTCAATGTGTACCCCGAAAACCTCAATTATCTTCGCACTAAGCGCGACAAAATGGGCCACGATTTACCTAGTTTGAATGCCTGGGAGGCCGCTCATACGCCGGGTCACGCCGAACCGTCTGACACCCCGCCGGAATAACGGCGCATTAGGTCTTATACCCATCTCCATGCCGTGAACGCGGCCATCAACTCGCGTCACCGCATGTCACCACCGCACATACCACTGAAAGGAATGACTCATGAGTGGCGAGGGAGGCCCCACCATCACCATCGAACCCGGATCTGCACACGGACTCCGTGTCGCCATCGTTGTCTCGGAATGGAATCGAGACATTACCGATGAATTAGCATCTCAGGCACGTCAAGCAGGGGAGACAGCCGGGGCGGAGGTCACCGTCATTCCGGTCGTCGGTGCGCTCGAAATCCCCGTCGTCGTCAAGAAAGCCACCCGAGCGTATGACGCTGTCGTCGCCCTGGGCTGTGTCATCCAAGGGGGAACGCCTCACTTTGATCACGTGTGTAACGCGGTGACATACGGATTGACGAAAATTGCCGTGGAGACAGAAACACCCGTCGGCAATGGCGTTCTGACCTGCAACACCCATGAACAAGCCGTCGACAGGGCTGGTGGCCCGACAGCGCATGAAAATAAAGGCGCTGAGGCCATGATCGCTGCCATTCATACTGCTCAAACACTAAAAAGCATGGCCGAGGATTAAAGGTGGATTAAAAGAGTAACCCCGCGGTGTTCTGACTACAGAGGCAGTATCCACGAACAGTATCCATGCCGAGCACTGATTCGGTAACAGTGAAGAAAAAAGGTAGGGTCGGAGCCGTGAGTAATGGTGTGAGCGAAACGAACATGTCTGAGGACTACCTCGCATATGGCACGCCCACCACGAGCACCGCACCATGGGAACTCGTAGTGACGTCCACAAAATTAAAGCAGTGGACCTGGGCCGGCGTCGTTGTCATCATGGCCATTCACATTTTCATGGCCCTGGTCGTCCGTCTCGGTTACACAGGTGCGGCAGTGACCACTGTTGATCAATGGTCGTTTATCGGGATCGGCATTATCTTTTCGGGAATATGGATGCTGGGGCTACGCCCGCGGGTCCGCGTCAATAAAGACGGCGTCGAGGTACGCAATTTCCTCAACCCCCAGTTTTATCCGTGGGAGATCGTGCACGGTTTAAGTTTTCCGAAAAACTCGCGCACTGCACGTCTAGAACTCCCTGATTTCGAGTTCGTGTCCATGTGGGCTTTCCAAGTTGCCGACGGTAATCGAGTTGTCGACGCCGTGAACAATTTCCGCTTACTAGAAGACGCCTACCTTCCGGAGGACTAGCCTGTGGCCAATCCCGCCACATATCGCCCGGCGGCAGGGACCATTCCCACCGAGCCGGGAGTATATACATTCCGGGATCCAGAAGACCGCGTGTTATACGTCGGAAAAGCAAAGAATCTTCGGGCTCGGTTATCTAACTACTTCCAAACACCCGAGCATCTCCACCCGCGAACGCGCCAAATGGTGTTTGCCGCGTCCCAAGTTCGGTGGACAGTGGTGGCGTCGGAAGATGAGGCTCTCAACCTCGAATACACCTGGATCAAGCGGTTTAACCCGCGATACAACGTGGTCTTCCGGGACGATAAGAGCTACCCGATGCTCGCGGTGTCTCAACGGGAGCGAATCCCCCGTGCCTGGGTCTACCGTGGACCTCGCCGGAAAGGCGTGCGCTATTTCGGTCCTTTCCCCAAAGTATGGGCCGTCCGAGAATCCCTCGAATCACTCACTCAAGTTTTCCCCGTCAGGACCTGTTCGAAAGGCGTGTACCACCGCCACGAACTCCTGGGGCGGCCCTGTCTTTTGGGCTACATCGACAAATGTTCTGCACCGTGCATTGGGCGCATCTCTGAGGAAGACCACCGGAAGCTAATTACCGGCTTGTGCTCTGTTTTTGCAGGTAATTCCCGTGACATCATTAAGAGTCTGACGGCTGATATGGAAGCGGCAGCTACGGAACTCAATTTCGAGAAAGCCGCCCATCTTCGCGACGACATTGAAGCGATAAAAGCTGTGTCCGAAAAGCAAGCCATTGTGCTCCCCGAGGACACAGATACCGATCTAATCGGAGTGTCTGCAGATGAACTTGAAGCCGCTGTCCAGATTTTCACTGTTCGACGGGGGCGAATCCACGGTCAACGTGCGTGGGTCGTGGAACGCAGTGGTGATTCAGAGGATTCCATTGGCGCGCTCATCCGTGAGTTTTTGCTGCAGTACTACAGCGATGAAGTCGAGCGCGCTCAGGAGACCGTAGAAGAGACGACAGCTGTTGAGGGCTCCAGGGTTCTCGACGACGTTCGACAACCGGTACCGCGTGAGGTCCTGGTTATGGAGGAGCCCGAGGACATCGCGCAGATCGGTGAGTATTTGTCGGGGCTGAGGGGTGCGCACGTTGACATTCGCGTTCCTCAACGTGGTGACAAACGAGCCCTCATGGACACCGTCATTCGTAATGCTGCCGAGTCCCTCCACCAGCACAAACTGCGGCGAACCGGGGACCTCACAGCCCGTAGCGCTGCCATCGAAGCAATCCAAGAAAACTTGGGCATGGCAGAGCCGCCGCTCCGCATCGAGTGCACCGATATTTCTCACCTCCAGGGCACTGACGTCGTGGCTTCTCTGGTCGTTTTCGAAGATGGGGCCCCGAAGAAATCGGACTACCGCCGCTATAAGCTTAAGGAAGCAGCAGGGGAGGGACATTCCGACGATGTTGCAAGTATTAAAGAAGTAGTTCGCAGACGATTTTTGCGGTACAAGAAGGGTTCCACAGAAGTTCCCGACGACGGTGCGGTGGCGGATAGCATCGCGGCTGAGGAAAGCAAGCTGGCTCCGTCTGAAGTGGCTGAGGTTGACACCAATGCTGACCTGGCCGATCCGTCAGCGGCGAAGCGTTTTGCGTATTCTCCTCAGCTTCTTGTTGTCGACGGTGGCGCGCCGCAGGTTAATGCTGCTCAAGAGGTGTTAGATGAGTTGGGAATTACCGACGTCACCTTGTGCGGTATTGCGAAACGCCTCGAGGAAGTGTGGCTACCGCATGAGGAATTTCCGGTGATTTTGCCGCGTCGTTCCGAGGGCTTGTACCTCTTCCAAAATATCCGTGATGAGGCACACCGCGTGGCAATCACATATCAGCGGTCGCGACGGACCGGCCGGCTGCGCCAATCAGAACTGGATAACATCGCCGGACTGGGTGAAAAGCGCAAAGCTGATCTATTAAAGACATTCGGCAGTGTGGCGCAGATTAAAAAAACGAGTATTGATGATCTGACAACTGCTAATGGCATCGGTCCGGCACTCGCTGCCTTGGTGTATGAGGGCCTCCACGGAAAGTCGGACCAGGATTCTGACGGGACGAATAGCGTCTCAGAAGATTCCACCCCGAAAAATAGGAACCAAAACAAGTAAAGTGATGAGTATGCCTGACTCTGCGCGTTCTTCGAGTACAGCTGCCACGGATATCACCCCAGCACACGGGATTTCTCCTGAGGACCAAAGTCCACACCATGTGGCCGAAAATTCGCTGGTCCTCATCACTGGCATGTCTGGGGGAGGCCGGCAATCCGCAGCGAACGTCCTAGAAGAAATGGGATGGTATGTTGCCGATAATCTGCCGCCGGAGCTCATCATGCGCATGGTTGAGCTCTCGTTCTCTCCTGACTCGCCGATCGAGCGCTTGGCGATCGTCACGGATGTGCGGTCGCGCGATTTTGCAGGGTCACTCGGGGACGTGCTGTCGTCGTTAAAAGAAGATGGCCGACGGCCGATCATCATATTCTTAGACGCCGACGATGAGACGCTCATTAAGCGGTTCGATACAGTCCGCCGCAAGCACCCGCTCCAGGGCACCGATACTCTCCACATGGGGATTGCGCGCGAGCGTGAGGTGCTGGAGGACATTCGTGATCAAGCCGACATAGTCATTGATACGACCAACTTTTCTGTCCATGACCTGCGTCGAGAAATTGAGCGTTGTTTTGATGCGCTTGACTCGAATGTCCAGCATGTCACTATTCAGTCGTTCGGTTTTAAGCACGGGATTCCTCGCGATGCCGATATCGTTCTCGACGTTCGTTTTCTCCCCAATCCGTATTGGGTTCCTCATCTGCGAGAATTCCGGGGAACCGATCATGAAGTCGCTGATTATGTCCTCAGCCATGAAAATGTTGACCGTTTCATTAATTCCTTTGTGGACATGTTCAACGTTATGCAGGAAGGCTACAAACAAGAGGGGAAGAGCTTTACGACGGTGGCTATCGGATGCACCGGCGGCCACCACCGTAGCGTTGCCGTAGCCGAGGAGATTGCTCGACGCTTACGTGCTCAAGGTGACGATGTCACCGTGACCCACCGCGACTTTGACCGTGACTAGGTCACTCTGGCGCTAGCCGTTGATGTCATAAAACCGAGTAATCATTATTGGAATTGAGTTTGTATGAATACTGCTTCTCCTCAAACATCGATGAGCGACGAACACTTGACTCACGCTAATAAGGACAAGTCCTCTCACGATGACTCTTCTGCGGAAAACCCTCCGACGCAGCTATCCCATATCGCACGGATGGCGTGTTTAGGTGGTGGACACGGACTCTTCGCGACGCTTCGAGCAGCGCGGACCTTGTCTGATGATGTCTCGGCAATCGTCACCGTGGCAGATGATGGTGGTTCGTCAGGACGCCTGCGTAAGGAGTTCAACTCAATCCCGCCGGGCGATTTGCGAATGGCCTTAGCCGCGTTAGCAGCTGATGATCCCGAGGGCCGCTTGTGGGAAAGCGTCCTCCAGCACCGGTTTGGTGGACGCGGCGCTTTGGCCGGCCATGCGGTCGGAAACCTCATCATTCAAGGGCTCATTGACGTGATGGGGGATGAGGTTGAGGCATTAGCTGAGGTCGCGAAACTCATGCGCATCCGTGGCCGCGTGCTTCCTATGAGTCCAGAGCCCCTGGATATTGAAGCCGAGGTCGCCGGGCTGGAGGACGATCCTCGGGTGGTATCTCCGGTGCGCGGCCAGGTCGCCGTGGCGACAACATTGGGCCAGGTCCGACGCGTGAAGTTGATCCCCGATAATCCGCCGAGCAGTGCCGCTGTCATCGACGCAATCATGAACGCCGACGTGGTGACATTAGGTCCGGGATCCTGGTTTTCGTCCGTGGTTCCTCACATTTTGGTTCCCGACGTTGTGAAAGCCCTCCAGGAGACCCAAGCCCATAAGGTTGTCGTCGTTAATCTCGTTGCGGAACCAGGGGAGACCCCGGGCTTCACCGTTGAGCGACACCTCCACATGCTTCAACAACATTGTCAGGATCTTTCGCTCGATACCGTGATTGTCGACGAACATTCGGTGACGGGAACACGAGAGCGCATGCACCTGAGCCGCGCTGCCGCGAATTTCGGTGCTGAGCTGACCATTGGCGATGTACGCCATGATGATGAACAAGGGCGGTGGCTGAGCACCCATTCTCCGAGGAAGTTGGCCCGCGTACTGTCTGAGGTGTATTCGGCAGCTCAGGAACAAAAATCGGTAAGGAGAACATCGGTAAGGAGAACCAAGTAGCGTGGGTTTAACAGCCGATATTAAAGCCGAAATCGCCGGTACCACGGTCACTGCGTCTAATGCTCGACGCTCCGAAGTCGGCGCGATGATCCGCTTCGCTGGCAAGCTTCGACTGGGCGACAATAACCCTGGTCGGTCGCCGGAGTCATTGGTGGTTTCGTTGGACGTCGATTCGTCCGACGTCGCAGAGCGGGCGCGTCAACACATTGTCGATCTGTATGACATTCACGCTGTTGTGTCGGACCGCACGCAATCATCCAAGAAACCGGTGTTTGAGGTTGAGTGGAACCGTCGGGGCGAGGGGCTGGACGTTGCGCGACGTCTTGGTCTTTTGGATCGGGCTGGTCGTCCTGTCCGGGGGCTTCCACCGCGAATTGTTCACGGAACAGCTGTCGATTGTGAAGCAGCGTGGCGTGGTGCGTTCTTGGTTCGGGGGTCGGTGACGGAGCCGGGCCGGTCGTCGGCACTCGAGGTGATCGCGCCGCAGACCGCGGCCGCCATCGGTTTGATTGGCTGTGCACGTCGACTAGGTATTGCCGCGAAGAACCGTGAAGTCCGAGGGGCAGAGCGGGTCCAGGTTCGCGAGGGGGACGCTATCGGTGCTTTGTTAAGCCGGATGGGGGCTCATCGCACACGGATCGAATGGGACGAGCAGCGCAAACGTCGTGAGGCCCATACATCGACGAATCGGTTGGCGAATTTCGACGACGCCAATTTACGACGCTCAGCCCGCGCTGCTGCCGCTGCAGCGGCCCGAGTTCAGCGCGCCACTGAGCTTCTGGGCGATGACATCCCGGAGCATCTTGCGGCTGCCGGGCGGTTGCGCACAGAGCATCGGCACTCGTCGCTTGAAGAACTCGGTGAACTAGCCGATCCTCCGATCAGCAAGGACGCCATCGCGGGACGGATTCGGCGTCTGCTGTCTTTGGCGGATAGACGAGCAGCCGAATTAGGAGTTCCTGATACTTTTTCTGCCGTCACAAGCGACCTTTTTGACGAGGATTAGTCGCGTCACTGGCTCTTTTGTGCGGCTAGAGCTCCGTTGCTAAGCACCAAATGTGCGTTCATGTCCGTTTCGTGGGATCCAATGTCCGGTTATGCAAAAGTGTTGTTTGTCTCATTCTGCTCTGACTGCTGCATATATCTCAGTTCAGCTGTAAAGTAGTCAGTGCAAGGACGGAAAGGCTATACGTAGATCGCCTGATTACGTCCTTAACCTAGACAGCTACATAGCTAAGGAGAATTACCGTGACCGTTCGTGTCGGTATTAATGGGTTTGGTCGGATTGGCCGTAACTTCTACCGCGCTATCCGTGAGCAGGGTGCAGACATCGAGGTTGTTGGCGTCAACGACCTGACCGATAACCGCACCCTGTCCCTGCTTCTGAAGCACGACTCCATCATGGGACCGCTGGACGCGAAGGTCGAGTACGATGACGAGTCCATCACCGTTGATGGCCACCGCATCGTGGTTTCCGCAGAGCGGGACCCGAAGAACCTCGACTGGGGCAAGCTAGGCGCCGATATCGTTATCGAATCCACCGGCTTCTTCACCAAGGGCGAGGCTGCCAAGGCTCACATCGAGGCAGGCGCCAAGAAGGTCATTATTTCGGCTCCTGGTAAGGAAGTTGACGGCACCTTCGTTTACGGTGTCAACCACGAGGAATACACCGACGACATGACCGTCGTCTCGAACGCATCCTGCACCACCAACTGCTTGGCTCCGCTGGCTAAGGCTCTCGACGATGCCTTCGGCATTGAGTCCGGCCTGATGACCACCGTCCACGCATACACCGGTGACCAGCGCCTGCATGACGCTCCTCACAAGGACCTGCGTCGTGCCCGTGCCGCTGCTCTGAACATCGTTCCGACCACCACCGGTGCTGCTAAGGCCGTCGGACTGGTTCTTCCGGACCTCAACGGCAAGCTTGATGGTTTCGCTGTTCGCGTACCGGTACCGACCGGATCGCTCGTTGACCTCACCTTCGTCCCGAAGAAGGACGTCACCGTCGAGGAAGTTAACGCTGCGATGAAGAAGGCTTCCGAGGACGAGAAGCTCAGCGTTGCTTTCGAGTACTCCGACGAGCCGCTGGTTTCCACTGACATCCAGCACAACCCCCACGGCTCGATCTTCGACTCTGATATGACCCGTGTTCTCGGCAACCAAGTCAAGGTTGTTTCCTGGTACGACAACGAGTGGGGTTACTCCAACCAGCTCGTTCGCATGACCGATTACATCGGACAGCGTCTCTAATCCTCCACTCGCCCGAGTGAACTAGCGGGCCGGGGGCTGTGCCACGGCACGCCGTCGGCCCGTCTTTTTATATATCAATAAAACTAACGAGGAGTTGTTATGGCAGTAAAGAAACTCGCTGATTTGCTCAAGGAAGGTGTCGAGGGACGTCACGTCCTCGTCCGTGCCGATCTCAATGTTCCGCTCAAGGACAAGGTCATTACCGACCCCGGTCGCATCGACGCATCTCTCCCGACGATCAAGGCCCTTACTGAAGCGGGAGCGCGTGTGATCGTTGCGGCTCACTTAGGACGGCCGAAGTCACCGCAGGACACCCAATTCTCATTGGCACCTGTTGCTGAGGCCCTGTCTCAGCGCTTAGACCAGTACGTTGCACTGGCATCGGATGTTTCCGGCGAAGACGCCCACGAACGTGCCAACGGCCTCAATGATGGCGATGTTCTGCTCCTCGAAAACGTTCGCTTCGATCCTCGTGAGAAGAGCAAAGACGACGCTGAGCGTGAGGAACTGGCCTCTGAGCTCGCAGCTCTGACGGGCGATAATGGCGCTTTCGTCTCTGACGGCTTCGGAGTCGTCCACCGTAAGCAAGCTTCCGTGTACGACGTCGCCAAGAAACTGCCGGCCTACGTCGGCTACCTCGTTGAGAAGGAGCTCGAGCAGCTCTCGAAGTGTACGGATGATCCTCAGCATCCTTACGCGGTCTGCCTCGGCGGATCGAAGGTTTCCGACAAGCTCGGAGTTATTAAAGCCCTCGCGCCGAAAGTGGACACCCTCATTATCGGTGGTGGGATGTGCTACACATTCCTCAAGGCTAAGGGCTACGGCGTCGGAGACTCCCTGCTCGAAGAGTCCATGATCGACGAGTGCAAGAACCTGCTCTTCGAATACTCGGACAAGATCGTCCTGCCGTCAGACATCGTCGTCGGCAAGGAATTTGATGCGAACACCGAGCACAAGACGGTATCTGCCGACGGTATCGAAGACGGCTGGATGGGCCTGGACACTGGCGCAGAGTCGATTAAGACCTTCGGCGAGCGTCTGAACGGGGCCAAGACCATTTTCTGGAACGGCCCAGTGGGGGTGTTCGAGTTCGAAGCATTTGCTAATGGCACCAAGGGTCTCGCTGAAGCCATTGCCGAGGCAACCAAGAACGGAGCATTCTCCGTGATTGGTGGTGGCGATTCCGCTTCCGCCGTCCGTAACCTTGGTTTCGCTGATGAAGCGTTCTCCCACATCTCCACAGGTGGCGGAGCTTCACTGGAGCTCATCGAGGGCAAGACCCTTCCGGGTGTTGCTGTACTCGACCGCTAAGCACTCGACTGCTAGGCGAATTTCTATTCCCCGGTCGACATCACTGTTGACCCGGGGCTCACCTTTGTACGAAAGGACTGTTCATGGCTCGTAAACCACTTATTGCTGGTAACTGGAAGATGAACCTCAACCACCTTGAGGCCATCTCCGTGGTTCAGAAACTCGCTTTTGCACTCCCCAAGGACTACTACGACAAGGTTGATGTCGCGGTCATTCCTCCGTTTACCGACATTCGTTCGGTGCAGACCTTGGTGGATGGGGACAAGCTGCGCGTCACCTATGGTGCTCAAGACATCTCGACCCACGATTCCGGTGCGTACACCGGTGAAATCGCACCGTCGATGCTGTCCAAGTTGGGGTGCTCCTGGGTCGTCGTGGGCCACTCAGAGCGCCGCGACTACCACTCCGAGACCAACGAGATCGTTGCTGCGAAGGCTAAGAAGGCTCTCGACGCCGGTATGACCCCGATCGTTTGTGTAGGAGAGTCTCTGGACGTTCGCGAGGCTGGCAAGCACGTTTCCTTCGTCGTCGACCAGGTCAAGGAGTCACTTGCCGGGTTGAGCAAGGACGAAATCGCAAAGTCTGTTATCGCTTATGAACCCATCTGGGCGATCGGAACGGGTAAGACCGCATCTGCCTCGGATGCACAGGAAGTGTGCCACGCTATTCGTGGTGCCCTCGCCGAGCTGACAGACGAGGAGACGGCGTCCTCAATCCGCGTTTTGTACGGCGGCTCTATGAAGACGGGCAATGTTTCTGAACTGATTGCTGAGCAGGATATTGACGGTGGACTTGTTGGTGGCGCTTCACTCGATGGTGAAGACTTCGCTAAGCTCTCTGCCCTCGCTGCCGACGGTAGCGTTTAAGACCTCATCTGCCTACTCGGAGTGAGTAGCTCCGGAGTAGGCGGGTTGCGGCACTAGTTGCTAGTTAGTGCTCAAGCTAGTTAGCGCTAGAGCGCCGAATGAATGAGCCGGTGTGCTCCTCGTAAATTGTCGACACTCACCCAATCGAGTCCGGCATTGAGGAGCCACCGGCTCACTCGTGCATGGTTAGCGTAGGGCCATGTTGGGATACCCCATAACCGTGCCTGCCGTCCTTGCTCATGTACGGAAGACACGAATTCCCTCACTGCAGCTTCTTCCGAGGCCGCGATAGCGCGGAAACCCCGCCACGCCGAGAAATGCGTGAAGTCCGTACTCACTATGGGCATAAGCCACGTTGGGGGGCAGGCATCTAAATCTTCCGGACGACCATCGAGGAATACCCGACGATGGTGGTCCTTCGTTGCTGGCTGCGTCCACCATTCATCGGCTGCCCTCAGGCTATTTCCGGTCGCAATCAGAGTCAGACGTCGAGGAATATACTTTTCCCCGGTCCATTCACTCAGTACATCCGAGTAGCGGGACGCGATAGCTTCGAGCTGTTTCAACGCAGGGAGCCCGGCTGACTTGATATCAACGTGGACATAAACGGGGTCCTCATTACCTGGTTGTGACGTTGCGGGGGCGTTGCTGGCGTCATTGTTTCTGGTGGGGAAGAGAGGTCCCAGTCGCGCCATAGTGGCGAGTGGTTCGAGATAGTCCCTTTCTAAATCCAGGCCCCGGCTTTTTTCCAAAACACTGTGGCCCAGAAGAAATCGCCCGCGGTACAGAGTGGCATCAGCCTCCACTGAGGCAAAGCCGCGGAGGAGGGCCTCGCGGAGAGGAAACCTGTGGGAACTGTCGTTATGCGCGTGTACATGGGGGAGGCGCTCTGGAAGATCCGCCGGCTTCAGCGGAACCAAGTAGCCGAGAGCAGCTCGTAGCCCAGGCGGAATAAAAGGAAGTGCACCTACCACCCGCTGAAGATGCAACCGACGAATGAGCGCGTCGGCAATGGCATGTACGGTTACTCCAACCCCCTGAGCTGCAGCATGAAAGTGATCCGTCAAAGAAAGTAGGCGAGCTCGAGTTCTCACAATCCCTATTATGCCTTCCCCTGTCCGCGAACGAATCTCGTGGGCCTTACGCAACCCAGTGTTGCGGCTTCATGTGACACATGGAGTGGGGCACGTTCACTCCACGGCGCCAGTACGTTACACTGGTGTGGTTATTAACGGTCGGTGACATTACTTCCTGATTGGAGCACCCACACCAATGCATCTCGCGTTGCAAATCGTTTTGGTTGTGTTCAGCCTGCTCATGGGGCTGTTCGTTCTGTTGCACAAAGGCAAGGGCGGCGGACTGTCCAGCCTTTTTGGTGGCGGAATGCAATCCAATCTTTCGGGATCGACGGTTGCAGAGAAGAACCTCGACCGCATTACTATCTTCTGCGCAATTATCTGGTTAGCTGCAGTGATCGGCCTGAATCTTCTTCAGGCGTACGGATAATCATCGACGGTTAGCACTCCACGTTTTTCCCAGCCTTTACGAGCTTATGGTGGGTGGAATCCAGCGGTCGATGAAATCTAGCAACGGTCACAACGCCGCGTAAAAGAGGCCCTCCCGCGATTCACGCGAAGGGCCTACTTATTTTTGCCGACAGACAACGCAATCCTTATTCAGACCGAGTGGGGATGCGCTGTACGTCGGCAATTTTTGGTGACCTATGACGATGAGCCCTGTAGCTGAGATAGGGCCGGTGCGTCGGCATACACGACAGTATCTTCTTGCCCACGTGCGCCCGCAGCTGGCCACATGTCTGCATCGTCGCCAGAGACTGCGTGCCAAAGGGCCTCAGCTTTAGCTTCACCCGCAACGACGAACCACACACGTGTCGATGAATTCAGCGCGCGACGGCTTAGCGATAAACGCGTGGGCGGTGGCTTGGGGCAATCAGTTACCGATACGACGGTGTCTTCGCTCGTCAACCCAGGCGTATGGGGGAACAGGGAGTTAATGTGCCCTTCCGGCCCCATTCCTAAGAGGTGGATGTCGAATCCATCGGGAGCGTACGTATTGATGGCGTCCGCGTACGATGCAGCAGCGTCCTTGAGCTCCGCGACGTCAACGTTTCCACTGTGAGATCCTTCGGTCTCTCCATACGCACTGTCGGATGATGGGGCAAGGAAGCGATGGAGATTCTCCTGCGGGATATCGATGTTGCTGAAGAGCGCCTCTGCTGCCTGTTTGTCATTCCGCTCCGGAT
Source organism: Corynebacterium sp. c7Ub_26 (assembly GCF_053760365.1). Lineage (NCBI taxonomy): Bacteria > Bacillati > Actinomycetota > Actinomycetes > Mycobacteriales > Corynebacteriaceae > Corynebacterium > Corynebacterium sp. c7Ub_26. Next base: position 781,963 of record NZ_JBSNBL010000001.1, read on the forward strand.
GATCTGCTGGAACCCAGCGCTCATCACCGAAGAACACGTGGACGCGGTGCCAGTCAATACCAGCGTTACCGGCTTCACTATCGATATACAGCTGGTGGAGGACCGCGATACCCGTGCTTCCACCCGTGACCACCAGCCGGGCGTACCCATCCGGGGTAACCCCGGTGGTGTTACTAGCGCCCTCACGCCCTTCCTGAATACTGACTATGACGTTTTCAACGTCCCGTGCTGCTCGCATAGCCACTTCTGCTTGATCTGCACACGCGACGATGCGGACATCTGAATCAGAACTAGCCTTTTCGCTCATCCATACGCCTTTCTTCTTGCGGTCTATCACACAACGGTGAGGTTTATTGCACTGCCGACGACCTATTCACGGTCTGCTTCGACGTCACTGTCGTTCGCGTCGTCAGGTGCGTACGACTCGTCTGAATCGAAAGCATCGACGCGGTGAACTCTGAATAGCCCTCGGAGAGCTTGTGCATAGATGACATCTGGGTCAAGGTGACGCAGCTCTTCCGCGAGGCAGTCAGCTGTTCCGCGTCTCGTGAGGGCGACGCGACTTTCGCGGCCTGATCCTTCGCGTGTGATCGTCAGCGTATGTGCGCTAAAGGTGCGGAGGATCAGATCGCCACTATCACGATGGATCGTCACGCTTTGCACGCCGATAGTAGGTCGCCCTTCGGAATCAAGAGGTACCTTGGGCGAGTCCGTGGATTCACGGGTGACATTCATTCCTAGACGGTCCGCAAGCCATCCACCGGCTATATCAACGCTCGGGTCTTCCGATGGACCAGCAATCGTCACTCCGCGGATGGGAGAAAACGGAGGCTGATACAGTGCCGACGCTAAAATTCCACGCCACTGCGTTATACGTGACCAGGCAAGATCAGAGTCGCCGGGCGCATACGACGATCGGCACCTAAAGATTCCGTCCTCAATACTTGACGATAAAGAGTCAGTAATTCGTCGGCCGGCAAGACGACCGATCGGATCGGTCGCAGGGACCGGGGGACGGCTGGCCGGCCACCACGCCACAATCGGAGTGTCTGGCAGCAGAATTGGCATCACAACACTGGCGAGATGTTGACTAACGGCGCCATACAACTTCATGACGACGACTTCAGCGGCACCAGCATCGCCACCCATACGTATTTCGGCATCAACGCGCCCGCTGGACGCTACGTCGTCTGTGACACTTGGCTGCGCGGTTTCCTCGTCGGACCTTTCGGGTTGCGCGGTGGTGGGCATCGCGTCGAGAGCGCGCTCAAACTCTTCGAGATTCTCATAGTCCGCAAGCTCAGTCTGCGAATTTCCGGTGTCATCATTATCAGATGGTCCCGCGGTCGAGGAGGAATCATCCGTAAGCAACACGAGAATACGAGAAGGATGCTCCTGTGAGGCTTCATTTGCCGCCGTAATAAACGTTTCGTAGTCGTCGTTAATTGACGCGACGATGATCAAAGTGAGTACACGGCCGGTCGTGACTTCGCCACCCGACTCACGGACGGTGACGAGGCGTTTAGAAATGTCGCGGGTTGTTGTATTGGGGAGGTTAATGATCATGCGTCGGTCTTCTCATTCCCTGAAAATTGAGCGTGTGATGTGAGGACGAGCGGTGAGATAGTTTTACGGGCGCCGCCAGGTGCGTCCTGACCGCGAAAGCATGCGATCAGCACTTTCAGGGCCCCACGTTCCCGCCGGATAGTCATCAGGGCGTCCTCGTTCAGCCCAATATTTGACGATGGGGTCAAGGATCTTCCACGAGAGCTCCACCTCTTCATTGGTGGGGAAGAGGCTAGCTTCATCCAAGAGAGCATCCAGGATCAAACGCTCATAGGCTTCGGGGGATGCCTCAGTAAACGCTTCCGAGTAGGCGAAGTCCATGTTGACATCACGAACTTCCATCGCGGAACCGGGAACCTTCGAGCCGAAGCGCATCAAAACTCCCTCGTCGGGTTGCACACGAATAACAACCGCGTTGGGGCCAAGAGCAGTCGTCTCATCAGCATCGAAAGGAAGATAGGGCGCATCTTTGAACACCAAAGCGATTTCCGTCACTCGTCGGCCCAATCGCTTGCCGGTGCGTAAATAGAATGGGACGCCCGCCCAGCGTCGAGAGTTAATCTCCAATGTGCAGGCCGCGTAGGTTTCAGTTTTCGAGTCTTCGGCAAATCCTTCTTCATCGCGAAGACCGCCGACAAATTCAGAGCCCTGCCATCCTGCGGTGTACTGGCCCCGGGCTGTCGTTTTAGAGAACGGGGGAACAGCACTGGTGGCTCTCAGAACCTTTATCTTTTCAGTCTGCAGATCGCGGGGCGTGAAGGCCAGGGGCTCTTCCATTGCGATTAACGCAAGAAGCTGGATGAGGTGGTTCTGGATGACGTCCCGCGCAGCGCCGATGCCATCGTAATAACCAGCCCGTCCGCCTAGGCCAATGTCTTCAGCCATCGTGATTTGGACGTGGTCGATAAAGGATGCGCTCCACAAAGGTTCAAACAGCTGGTTCGCAAAGCGCAGCGCCATAATATTCTGAACTGTTTCCTTGCCCAGATAATGGTCGATACGGAAAACTGACCGTTCAGGGAAAACACTGTTGACAATGCGGTTAAGTTCCCGAGCTGATTCCTCATCATGACCAAAAGGTTTCTCGATAACCACGCGCCGCCAACCGCCAGCACTATCTTTAGCGAGACCCGAGCGTTGAAGTTGGTGACACACGTTCAGGAAATAGGCAGGAGGCACAGAGAGATAAAAGGCCCAGTTCCCGGCGGTGCCGCGGGTATGGTCGACCTCCGCCAGCGTCTCGGCCAACGCATCGAAGCACTCGTCTTGGTCAAAGGTGCCTTTGACGAAGATCAGCCCCTCGGCCAGACGTTCCCATACCGATCGTCTGAAGGGGGTACGAGATCCCGCGCGAACGTCGTCGTACACCTTTTTAATGAAATCTTCTTTGGTCCAGTCACGACGGCCGTATCCCACGAGGGTGAATCCCGCGGGGAGTAAACCGCGGTTGGCAAGGTCATATACCGCGGGGAGGAGTTTCTTTCGTGCTAGATCGCCTGTGACCCCGAAGATGACGAGCCCACATGGTCCCGCGATCCTGGGCATCCTTTTATCCCTGGGGTCGCGGAGCGGATTAGTCCAGTTATCGGGAAAACCGCTAGTTTCCAGCAGGTTTTCATTGGACTCCACTGTCACCCGGTTGAGCTGTTCTTCGGCGGACGGCTCCTGATGAGCCGCAGCATGACCTTTGTTCACGTCGTTGTCGGTTTCTCCTTCTGGGGTGTAGGTCTGCCGGTGTGACGCGGCGGCCGCGTTGGGATTATTCACGGTCGATTGTCCATGCCTTTCTCATCAGGTCCTTGGTTGACCCCGACTCGGCAGTGTCACCATGCTGGGGGAGCAACAGCTATTTCTGGTAAACAACTCGCTGAGTGGTTAGCTGGATAAGCGGGAATCAATATTGGCGATCAATTCATTCCAACTATCCACAAATTTAGCGACGCCATCATCCTCAAGCACATTCACCACGTCAGCGAAATCAATGCCCAGTGATTCAAGGTCGTCAAAATATGTTCGGGCGTCATTTCCCGTGCCCGTGAGCGCGTCCCCGTGAACACCACCATCAGACTGGAGAGCGTCCAGCGTCCCCTCTGGCATGGTGTTGACGGTGCAAGCACCGGCAAGCTCAGTGACGTACAACGCAGGCGTGTAATCAGGATTCTTTACACTGGTCGACGCCCATAGCGGCCGTTGGACGTTAGCCCCGGCGCCCGCAAGTTTCTGCCAACGCTCAGCCTCCGACGAGAGATCGTCGTTATTGACAGCGGCGCTGGTCTCAACGTCGTCGCCTCCGAAAACACGACGGAATGCTTCATAAGCTAGCTGCGCATTATGAATACCCGCCATCCCCTTAAGTTTTTCTACATCGCGGGATGCGGTTGGTGCGATATCAGCAAGTTTATGGTCGACGGCACCATCGACCCGAGAGACGAAGAAACTAGCCACGGAATGAATAGAGGACAGATCCTTGCCGGCCGACTGGGCACGTTCAAGACCGTCGATGAAGGCCTTGATGACTTCCTTGTATCGCTCCACTGAGAAAATGAGGGTGACGTTCACGCTAATTCCCGCGGCGATAGTATCCGTAATCGCCGGTAGAGCCTGTTTTGTGGCAGGAATTTTGATCATCACGTTGGGTTTGCCCACACGATCCCACAACTCTTTAGCCTGTGCCACCGTTTTCTCGGGATTATGTGCATAACGAGGGTCGACCTCGATAGATACGCGTCCATCTTGACCCCGCGATGCCTCATATACATCTTTGAAGGCTTCGCAGGCATCACGGACGTCGTCGATAGCCATGTCAAAGACCGCTTCCGACGCCGAATGCCCCTGCAAACTCAGGGTCGCTAACTGGTCGTCATACGCGGTGCCAACAGTCATGGCTTCCGAAAAGATCGCCGGGTTCGTCGTCACGCCGACGATTCCCGCGTCGGCAATGAGCTCGACCAGGTTCCCAGAGGTCAGACGGTCCCGAGAAAGGTCATCGAGCCACACCGACGTGCCTGCGTCGGCTAGTTGACGGACATTCTCATTGGCTGAGGAAGGGAGATACTCGGAGGGAAAACTCGAATCGCCTCCCAGTACGTGGGGTGCGTTATCAGAGGTCACGATCAAATCCTTTCATCACGTAACGCGCAAATATGACGTAGATGGTCTTAGTTCTCTACAACAGAGGTGGCAGCATCGACGACGGCGTCGACAGTAAAGCCGAACTTTTCAAAGAGCTCACTAGCGGCAGCTGATGCTCCGAAGTGTTCAAGGCTGACGGCTTTACCGCGCGACCCGAGAAGCTGATACCACGGCATTGCGATGCCCGCTTCCACTGATACGCGGGCGGTGACGTCGTGAGGAAGGACTTCGTCCTGATATGACTGATCTTGCTCCAAGAACCAATCCATACATGGCACGGACACAACACGCGTTGCTACACCGCGAGACTCCAAAACTTTGGCAGCCTCGACAGCGAGCTGGACTTCCGAACCCGAGGCCATCACGATGACCTGCGGGCGTTCCGCGGACTCACGAACCAGGACATAAGCACCACGACGGACACCGTCCCGAGCGAGTTCCTTGGTTCCCTTCAACACAGGTAAGTTCTGGCGGGACAATGCCAGCGCTTTGGGCCCCTCGGGGGAATCAATCGCTGCTCGCCATGCGGAGGCAGTCTCATTCGCGTCAGCAGGACGCAGGACCGCAAGGCCTGGGATAGCGCGCAGGGCAGCAAGATGCTCCACAGGTTGATGGGTGGGGCCGTCTTCGCCCAACCCGATCGAGTCGTGTGTCCACACGTAGTACACGTCGGTCTTCATCAACGCAGCCAAACGTACTGCAGGGCGCATGTAGTCGGAGAAGACCATGAAAGTGCCGCCATAGGGGCGCGTCGGCCCGTGAAGAGCAATCCCGTTGAGAATAGAACCCATGGCATGCTCACGAATACCGAAGTGAAGCACTCGGCCATAGGGTTGCGCATTCCATGAATCAGTAGAAATGGTGGAGGGGCCGAACGAATCCGCATCCTTAATAGTTGTGTTATTCGATCCAGCTAGGTCGGCAGAGCCTCCCCACAGCTCCGGTAGCGTCGCACCCAGCGACTGAAGCGTAACCTCCGAGGCTTTCCTCGTCGCAATTCCGGAACCATCAGCCTCCCACTCAGGCAGATCAGCATCCCAGCCATCGGGAAGTCTCCGGGCATACAGACGATCAAATAGGGCTTTCCGATCAGGATTCTCCTTAGCCCACCGGTCAAAGTCGGCCGACCAGGCCTCATGGGCGCGGGCACCCCGATCACGAAGTGACCGCGTATGAGAAAGGACGTCGTCTGAGACTTCGAAGGTCTGATCAGGATCGAAACCTAAGATGCGCTTAACGGCGGCAACTTCATCATCACCGAGTGCTGCTCCGTGAACAGCACCGGAGTTCATCTTGGTGGGGGACGGGTAACCGATAACGGTTCGGACGCGGATGAGCGTCGGACGATTGGTTTCGCGCTGAGCTAACGTGATCGCGGCTTCTAGCGCCTGAATATCTTCACCGGACTCAACATTCAGAACTTGCCATCCATAGGCTTCATACCGGGCGCAGACGTCTTCATTAAACGCAATCGTCGTATCGTTTTCGATCGAGATACGGTTATCATCCCAAAAAGCGATGAGGTTGCCGAGTTTCTGTGTCCCTGCAAGTGATGACGCCTCGCTGGTCACGCCTTCTTCAAGGTCACCGTCGGAAGCAATCACATAAATGAAGTGGTCGAAGGGTGACTGTCCTGCCGGAGCATCAGGGTCAAAAAGCCCCCGCTCACGACGGGCGGCCATGGCCATACCGACGGATGAGGCCAAACCCTGCCCCAGAGGACCGGTCGTAATTTCAACCCCCGCGGTATGCCCGTACTCCGGATGGCCGGGAGTCAAGGATCCCCACGTACGGAGCTGCTTGAGGTCGTCGAGCTCTAGGCCAAATCCGCCCAAGAAGAGCTGGGCGTAAATAGTCATCGAACTATGCCCGCAGGATAAGACGAATCGGTCGCGGCCTACCCAGTCGGGATCCGAGGGATCATGGCGCATTGTTCGCTGGAACAAGGTGTAGGCCAGGGGAGCCAAGCTCATCGCCGTGCCGGGGTGACCGGATTTTGCCTTCTGAACAGCATCTGCAGCTAAAACGCGGACTGTGTCGACGGATCGCGAGTCGATCTCATCCCAGTCTTTGGGGAAGGCTGGTTCCACGGCTCTGCGGATATGGTCGGGAACGAGCTCCCGAGCTTGTGCATACCGCTTGATGACTGCCGAAGTCTTATCAATCACCTTCTGATCACCTTTCTGTGCGCGTGCCGTAGACATGCTTACCGTCTACGTAGCGACCGCTAAGTTGGTTCCCGCTGAAGCAACATTCCCGCGGAATAAAACTCCTCGGAGTAAACGAACACCAGTTTAGGCTGAAGTTTCATCGCGGTCTACGAAGCTATTCAAAGGGGATCTGCACAGGCTCTCATGCCCGCCTCAGGCACCCTCTTCAGAGGGTCAGCATGGCCTGACGAAACGCGGCGCCTATAAGCCCCGTCGGGGTCGAGTGTTCAGGATGGAATTTCCTCCTCGAGTAAAAATCCCGTGGCAAGTCAACGAATAACATCGTGATTGTTAGACTAGGGCGGTGACTGTCCTAAATATGGTCATAGCTACGACGCACAGATGCCCATCACCAGTGCCGAGACAAGCATGAACGATCAGTCAGCGATGAGGACTGTCAGCGGACATGGAGGAAAAAGAGGCAAGTGGAGAAGATAAAGGCGTATGTGGCGCTCACGAAGCCACGGGTAATTGAGCTTCTCCTGGTCGCAACGATTCCCGCCATGCTTCAGGCGGATCGCGGTACTATCCACCTCTGGCTCATCTTGTTGACGCTTGTCGGGGGATGGATGGGAGCTGCCGCTGCCAACTCCTTCAACATGATCGTCGACAGTGACATCGACAAGGTTATGAAGAGGACCCAGAATCGCCCCTTAGTGGACGGCCGGCTGACTCTCACAGAAGCCAAGGTTTTTGCCTCATCGATGACTGTGCTGAGCTTTTTGTTCCTCACATTCTTGTGTCATTCGCTCTTATCAGCAGTTTTCGTGATGCTGACCATCCTCTTTTATATCTTCGTCTACACGAAATGGCTCAAGCGCCGGACGTGGCAGAACGTGATTTGGGGTGGGGCCGCAGGATGCATGCCCGTCATTGTCGGCTGGGCCGTTATTGCTGATAACACGTCTAATCATTCGGTGGCTGGATGGCTACAAGCCGTCGCACTATTCATGATCATCTTCTTCTGGACGCCCCCGCACACGTGGGCTCTAGGTATGCGGTATGAAGAAGATTATCGCGGTGCCGGGGTGCCCATGATGCCAGTAGTGAAAACACGAGCTCAGGTTGCAAAACAAATACTTTTCTATACCTGGCTTACTGTCCTCACGTCCCTGACCCTTATTTTCGCCTCGTGTTGGTTTTATACTCTCACCGCAATCGGGGCAGGGGCATGGTTCATTATCAGCGCCACTCGCCTTTACAAGCGAATCTCTACTGGTAAACCAGTGAAACCTATTAGGTTATTTATTTTATCGAATAACTACTTGTCGTTGTTGTTCGTTGGTCTCTCCATTGATGCGGTAATCAATTTACAACCGCTTCACGAAGTTCTTGGTTTTTAAGATCTGATCACCGAGCACAATCATCTATTCGACAAATAGAATTCTCGTAGAACCGTTCGTGTAGACAAAGCAAAGTCCGCCGGGGATCCCCGAAACACATAAACCAGTGACACCTCCATGGAGAGGTAGGGAGTCCTCGGCGGACAAGAGAATGATCGACGGAAACCGCTACAACGCGCAGCAGGCTTCCTAAAATCTTTAACCTAAATCCTTGGAGCGGCGCGCCGCTTGCCCTGTGCCCACAACACTGCTGTCACAGCACAGATCACACCAGAACCAATAACATGAAGCGGAACAGTCCACCGCGGAACGCCCAGCCAATACTGGACGATGCCAACCCCAGCTTGGAGAACAATCAAGACGACCAACCATTGTGTCGTCTTCATGATCGCTCGGTCAGCTCGAACAGTGAGAAGCCCGAACAATAAACCTGCCACGAGGCCGAGGTACAGGTACATCGCGTGCGCATGCAGGTGCGCCATCAGATCAAGCGGTATTTGGAGCCGCGAATCGGCGGGGACCTCCGAGTCGCCTGCGTGAGGGCCAGCACCCGTCACCATGGTTCCTGTAATCAGGGTGATCCCCATGGCGATGGACGACATGAGAGCCAGCCAGCGCAAAGGCTGCGGGTACATCACCTGGGCTTTACCGTCGTCAGGTTCGTCGATTCGAACCCACAGCAAGGCAGCAAGCCATACGAGCACCATCGAGGGTAAAAAGTGCAGCGCAACCATCCACCACGCCAGATCAAGGTGGACGGAGATACCGCCAATGACCGCCTGGGCTATCACGCCGATTCCTTGGATGAACGCCAAGACGATGATTTCTGAACGCCGTTTGGCACGCGACACCGCGAGAAACGCCAAAATGACGAAAATGGTCAGAACGAAGGTGAGCGTGCGGTTTCCGAATTCAATGAGCTGGTGAACCCATGGGATTGATCCAGTTTCTGGAACCAGCGATCCCGGTTGGCACTCGGGCCACGTCGGGCAGCCCAACCCCGAAGCTGTCACACGAACAATCGAGCCCGTGAATGTGATGCCGATCTGGGCAATTAACAACGCCAGCGCAAACAGCCGTTGGCGGGCCACAGTACACACGGGGAAGCGGGTACGACGAGCAAAGGAATAGCAGCCGCGGACGAATCCTCCTGCCGTCGATGGAGGAGTAGTCGCATCTTCACGGGAGCCGGGACCTAATTGTGTCGGTTCGTCACGCCGAGCATCATTAGTCTGAATTGCACTCACGATTCTCCAGCCTACAGCCCGCACCGCGCACACCACGATCGCACACACGTGGGGTTATTCACGAAAATCCTCACGCGAAGTCGGAGGCTTCCGATAATCCAGGACTAGCCGACGACGAAGGCGTTCTACGCCGTGAAACGGAACAGCTTACTAGCAGCGAAACCGCTGAGAGCAGACCACATGAGCATGATCACGAGAGCAAAGACGTTAAAGCTCCCGTGGAACGCGTCGATAAGTCCTTGAGTCAAGGCGACCGAGGGGAAAAGCATGAGCAGCGCATGGATCCCCTCGCGAATTCCCGGCTCCATGGCGACAATTGCCGCCACACCCATGAGCCCGAACCACAGGAGATTCCCCAGTGCCAGAACAACCTCAGAATGGAGCGTGCCGCCCAATAACAACCCTAGCGCGGTGAAGGCGACAGCTCCCACGATAAGGAAAACAATCCCCATCACGACGCCGAGGGGAGTCGTCGACCACCCCATGACCATGGCGATCGCACCAAGAACCAGGGTTTGAAGCAACACCACGACCACAACGGCACACGCCTTACCCGCAATAATCGCCCACTTGGGGAGGGCTGAGGCTCCCATCCGCTTCAAGGCTCCATATCGACGGTCGAAGACGACGGCAATCGCCTGACCCGTAAATCCCGCGGACATCACTGCGACGGCTAAGACCATGGGGAACAGCCGCGCGATCGGATCGTCGAGATCGAGGAAGGGCATCAATGTGAAGCCGATGAGCATCGCGATGGGGATGACCATCGAGAGAAGCTGCTGCTCACCATGACGCAAGAACAGGAGAGTCTCCATTCTCGCTTGAGCAGAAACAAGCTTCGTTGTGGAGGCTCGATGGGGCTGTGGTGTAAACGTCCCCGGCGCGAAACGCGAATCCTCGGTGGTCTCAGTGTCCTGAGTAGAGGCCTCAGTGGGGGATTGGGCGCCAGTAAGAGACTCTGTGCCGCGATTGTCTGCCATCATTTAGGACCTCATCTCTCGTCCGGTGATATCCAAGAAGACGTCCTCAAGACTCCGATGGTCCACCGTTAGAGCGGTAATTAGGATTCCTTGAGCACTAGCAGCGGCTACGATAGCGCTCACTGCTTCTGGGTTCGCCTGTCCATCCACGCGGTAATGCTGTGGGCGCACAGCCGAGACACGAAGTGGTGGCTGGCTCACTGTCGGCGCGTCGTCCGACCCTGCGTGGGGAGCGCCTGCGTGGGTGTTCTCAGCCAAAAAACTGTTAGCAGCCGACAAATCCAGCGCGCCCGACGTCGTTAAGGAAATTCGTGCATCGTCGGCGTTCGTTAATTCCTGTGTGGTCCCGTGGGCGACGACGCGACCATGGTCAATGATCAACACGGTATCCGCTAATGATTCCGCCTCATCCATCATGTGGGTGGTAAGCAATACGGTCACCCCATCGCGACGGAGTGAGCTGATTAAATCCCACACAGCCAATCGTGACTGAGCGTCCAAACCGGCAGTGGGTTCGTCTAAAAAGATCACTTCCGGCCGGCCAACTAATGCGCATGCCAACGAGAGCCGCTGCTTCTGACCACCGCTGAGCCGACGATACGGCGTGTGAGCATGGTCAGTCAGCCCGACGATCTCCAGGAGCCAGGAGGGATCTAACGGATTCTGGCTGTAACTCGCCAGCAGAGACAGCATCTCCTTGACGCGGATTCCTGGGTACGAACCCCCGTTCTGGAGCATGATGCCGATACGGGCGCGAATCTCGTCAGTTTGCGTCGACGGATCCATCCCCAAGAGCTCAATCGATCCGGAATCGGGAGTCTGGAATCCCTCACACATTTCGATCGTCGTGGTTTTACCGGCACCATTCGGACCCAGCAGAGCGAAAACTTCACCACGACGAACTGAAAAGCTGATGCCATCAACGGCCCGTCGGGATTTAAAAGTCCGCACGACGGAATCGAGGATTAACGCATCACCACGCGAATTTTCCGAGTGAGTCACAGGGTACGAGTGTAGCGCGACGAACTGATACCGACAGAGAGACTCAGCGGTAGCTACCGCAGTGAACGCGACCGGTCACGATTGTCCGTGTTCTTCGTCACCTTATGGTGAGTGCCCCGCGAAATTCTGACCGTGGACGTGTGGGTGCGGTCCGCATGTCCGAGCACGATTCCTGGGGATCGAACCTCGATGACTTTGAGGATGACATACCCCAGCACTGCCGAGACTACGAAGCTCACTGCGGCGACGATATATGTCTGTGTCACGCTCCACGCGGGCAACTTCAATCCGCGAGGCAGAACGAAGAAGCTGAGAATGATCGAATAGATGACGGCCGTATTCCTGAATAGAGCACGGTTCGCCCACGCAGCGAGCGGAATGATGGCCCACAATGCATACCAGGGGTGGACGACAGGGAAAAGAAGAACTAGCACGAGCATCCCGACCCCGTATCCACCGACGGGGTGGAGGCGGCCGCGATAGGTCGCCACGAGCATGCGGACCATCCATAGCGCCGCAACAACCAACCCCACCCCGTGAATAAACGAGGTCATTGCCTCGGTGTGGTCACCTAGTCCGAGCAGACTTCCTAGGAACCCAGCAAAAATACCGAGAAGCGTGGTAATCGACATCCAGCTGACAATATCGGCTGCTCCGCCCTGCACCGTCAGCCATTGGAGGCCGAGCCCAGAAGCAAAAGACAGGCCGACGACGAAGAAAACGAGCAAGGATCCCACGATGACAGTGGCGAGCAGCCACGCATGTTTGCGATGAATGGAACGAATAAGCGTGACCCAGACAAAACCCAGCGCAACAATGCTGGTCACTTTGACCATAATCGCGCAACAGATCGCTCCGACGCCGGCAACGAAATACAGTACGCTTCGGCGCGTGAACAGTGCCGACGCCGACGTTGTCGGCTCTACAGAAACCGGGGAAGGAAACTCGGACCCGGATGGGGACTCGTCCAGTGGGCGTTCGAAAGCCCTGAAGCACCATTCCATGCCAACCATCAACAAACCAAGCATGATTGACTCGTTGTGGATACCGCCGACGAGGTGAAGAAGCGATAACGGGTTTAACACGCCAAGCCACAGCGCAGCCGATGCCTCCACACCACAGCGGCGTGCAAGCTTGATGACAGCCCACGCACACAGCGTGAGGCCGATGATTGACACCAGCCGGTAGAGGAAAACAGCCGCCATAATGTTCTCGTTGGTTAACCACGAGATCACTTGGCCACCCATAATGGCGACGGGCCCATAGGGGGACGGCGAATGGGACCACACTAAAGGCACCGATCGAGCAAGAGGATCTGCCACGCCTAATAGATCAACCGGGCCGCCCTGATACGGGTTGAGCCCTCGAGCTGCAATCGCCCCCTGAGCTATATAGGAATAAATGTCCTGGGTGAAAAGCGGAGCAGTAAAGCCCAGAGGGATGACCCACGCAACAAAGTTCCGGACCATCACCGGTGCAGTAGCCCAACCATGACCGTGCTCTCGTGGACCGGCTAACGCGAAATAACCCATGAGCGCCCACGCCGTGACAAGAAAACCGATGCCGACGAACACAAGCACAGTCGACGTCAACAACATTCGACCCATGAGGTTGGCAATGGGGAAGTCCCAGAGCGTGTTGTCGACCACAGGCATCGCCCCCGCACCCCAGCCGCCAATCATGATTAAGACGGATCCGAAGGTGCCAAGCCACCGCAAGAGCGCGAATCGACGAAGATCGGAAACCCCAAAACGCTTGAGGCGGGGCCGCGCCGGGCCTTCACCGTGAAAAACTTCTGCGGATCGTGAACCAGCTACCCCAAACTCCGGGACGACGGAGGAAATCTGGCGCCGGCTAATATCCAGGAGTCGATGGAAGAACGATGGTCCACGAGTGCCCATGTCAAGGTCCTCCCATCGTTCCCCACTAGTTCTTAACTATCAGCTCACGAGCCCACGCGCTGCACGTTCAAGCGCAGCACGTCCCTCACATTCAAGCACGGCCTATTCCAAGCCATTGCCATCACGTCGAGTGTAGCCAACGTCGACGGCTGAACTGTTTTTATATCCCCCCGTCCGGTGAACTGCTCCCCATTAGTTGGACTGAGAAATCAGACCCCGACTAGCAAGGAGCAGCC